>JAZKIA010000021.1:0-278018 GCA_040385125.1 Pseudomonadota bacterium
CTCGACCATGGCCTACCTCTTCAATTCCGCTGGCCGGCAGTGCCAGCCATGTTTGACGTTTGCGTTGCTGGATGCGGGTTATGCGTTTCATGCCGCAACCTTTTGCTGATTCCAGGCGCCGACTGCTTCAAAGATCCGTGCAGCGTGATCCTCTTGGAGCGATATCGACTCTGGAATAGCAATCCACCCCGAAGCCACCATCTGGTTTTGGTTGGCTGACTTGCGTAGCTCTGTGTAGCAATGCTCGATCACATCTTCCAGGTGGTCAGAGAGATAGACGCCATTGGGCGCAATCTCTACTGACTTGCTGTAGCGATCACCTCGGGCATCAATACAAAGAACGCTCATGTAGATCGTCCAGCGATGCGGGACCTCACAAACGGCCTGGCCAATCTTTCCGGGGGCGATGTTCTTCAGCGATTTGTAATTGATCATGCCCTGGCGGCCGCTGGGGTCGATGTTCACCACCGCAACGTGGTTAGAACTCAGTAATGCGCGGCAGGAACGTTCGATGCGAGTGCGGATGTTGTGAGGCTTACGCTTACTCATAAGGCCTCCGTGAGTCGTCGCAGGATCTTTCGCTCAGCCATAGTTGGCGAAATGCGGCGGCGCTTCAGGATGGTGTCGGGGTCAATCTTGCCGGAGCGAGCCGGGAACACAGGCTTGAATGCGAAGCTGCGCGCTTGAGTGATCTGCCCGCCAGAATTGAAGAAGGCCGCTTTTGCGGCCTCCAGTCGGGCTTGGCGCTCATGCTTGAGCTGAATGGCGTTTTCCATAAGCTGCTCCAGGTCAGCGGCTAAGCGCTTTTCGCACGAATGGATCAAGGTCGGCTTGGTTCAGCAGCCAGCGCTTGTAGTCACTCGGCAGGTCGGCGATCGCCATGCCTTTATGCTTGCCGAACCCGATGATCGTCGGGATGCGAGCGTCTTCTGATATTTCCCAGAGCTCTTCCCAGACAGAAACTGGGCGGCCGAGCTTTTCTGTGAGTGTGTCGAGGATCTTCACCAGCAGCAGACGACAGTTTTTGATGTCATCAAGGGCCGCGTGAGCGTTTTTCAACAACTCGGTAGCCTGTGTTCGGTAGTGGAGGTAGATCATTGCTGACTGGGTATGACTGTCAGCCGATGGCCATAGGGCGCAGCTGAGTGCCTTGGTGCAGATACGCTTCACATCTGGTTCGCCAACCACGCGCCAGTCGTAGTCGACGTTGTGACCAATGAGATATTCGGTGTCAGAGGGTAGGGCGAAGGTGGTGTGGTCAGGGCAGCCTTCCAACTCTTCGTCGAGGATGTGGCTCACCACCAGCGCTCCCAGCTCAATCGGTTTGCCGGGTTTGTAGCGATTCAGAAATTCAGATGTAACGGCGAGGCTGCTGATATCGGCAATTTTCAGCCATGCTGCCTCCACCAGGTGCGGATCTTTCAAGCCAGTTGTTTCAGTATCGAAGATGTAGACGGTCATGCAGATTGCTCCTGAGGGGAAAGTTCGTTCTTCCGCTTGTCTTTGGCTGTTACTACTTGGGCAATGAGGTCATCAAAGCTGATGGCGATAGCCTTTGCTGCATTGAAGGCTGAGTGCAGTGAAGGCATATCCTTGGCGGTGGCAATATCAGCCAGCGCGTCTATCAGAAGCTCTTTGGCGCGATCCTCAGGGCTTACTCCCGAGTTAAGCCAAGCTAATAACTTCTGGCCAGTGGCTTCGGTGATTAGCTCGGGCTGATCGAACAGCTTTGTCCGATCTTTGCTGGCCAAGGCGACATGCGCGTCATGGGTGACGTCCAGCACAACTGTAAATTCGTAGTCGGTGCCATCCCGCTGCTCGGACTTCATGCCTAGCTTGAGGATCTTTTTGCCTTCACCCTGAACTGTCTCCGTCTTGCTACGCATAGTGCAGATGACATGAAGCGTGCTGGTCAGAATCTTGTTGGTCAGCTGGCGATGCCGCGGGGTTGTTTCGTTCCAGGCTGCCCAGGTGTTGCCGCGAAACTTTTGGTGTGCCAAAGCTTCGTTCGACTCAAGGCAGCCGCCTGGGCCAGTCCACTCATGCGAATAGCTGTCGATGATCAGTACGTTGTATCCAGAGGCTTCGGCGGCGGTGACTGCCTCGACATAGCGCTCAGGCGAGAAAGGGGGCTGCAACTCCAGCACATCAAAGTCGGCCAGATCTGAGTACAGAGAGGCGCTACCTTGTTCTGTATCGATCACTGCGATCCGTCCGCCAAGCCCCTTGGCCATGAGCAGGGCGGAGTAGGTCTTACCTGATCCGGATGGCCCAGCAAGTGCCAGCCGTAGCTTGGCCTGCTTGCGTTCGGCTTTCTTGAA
Source organism: Pseudomonadota bacterium (assembly GCA_040385125.1). Classification (GTDB taxonomy): domain Bacteria; phylum Pseudomonadota; class Gammaproteobacteria; order Pseudomonadales; family Pseudomonadaceae; genus Aquipseudomonas. The sequence continues at coordinate 2,322 of JAZKIA010000021.1, forward strand.
CATCGTGTGTAACCTCAGTTCGGTTGGTTGTCCCACCGTTGTTGGATTCGGCGGGCTTCGTCTTCGTATTCTTTGCGATCGTCGCCTGCAAACTGCTCAGGTGTGAAAGCACCGACTTTGTTCCAGTCGAATTGGGCAGCCATTGCGGGGCTCATACGACCCTCCTTATAGGCAGGCCCATCTGAGAGGCTGCTTCCGCCATGGTCTGAGGCTTAATCACGCCTAAATTGCTGGCAACTCGCTTGATGACCACCAGGTCTTCGAGGGTGGTTGCCCAGTCGATGTAGCTGGCCATCGTGGTAAGTTTCGATGTGCTATTGCTCAAAGCTATGCCCAGGGTAACCATGCTCAGATGCCGGATATCGCAGCCAAGGACTGTGCTGATTGACTGGTACACCTGCTCAAGCTTGTTGCTGGCAAATCGCGCCTCGTTCTGGGCGCGCTTGCGGTCGTCAATCGCTGATTGGAGGCGGGCTTCCAGATCACGCACTTGGTCAGCAGATTCGCCGAGTCGTTCGGTACGCTCTCGTTCAGCCTGTTGGTGCGCCGCAATAAGCTCTCGACGCTCGGTGGCGGCAGACGGCGCGGCAAGCGCGGCTCGGCGCATATCGACTGAGAGGGGGGTATCAGTGTTTTCGTGAGACATAGAGCCTCCGTCACAGCCGTGTTCGGGCCGCGCTATTTGGGGTTGTTGGGGGCGATCAGGCGAGAAGGGTGAGCGCGAGCATTGCTACTGTGGCGATGGAGAGCACGGGGAGTGATCCGCGCCAGAGAACATAGCGGCACTGGCGTTGCTGGTTGGTCATGGCGATCCACCTTCAAGATAGAAGGTGTCCCAGTCATGCATGACTTGAGCGTCATCGCGAACATAGGACCAATGGCCGAAGTGGCAGCGCTGCGTCTGGCCGCACACATCAATTCGCATCAGTCCGGTCTGCACGTCGATATCGACCACCGGCCACCACCAGTCTTTGCCGTTTTCGCTAACCCACAGAGGTTGGGGTAGTGAGTTGATTAGTTCCATGCTGAGTAGGTCGGTCATGGTCGAACCATCACCGCGATTCGTCCGCCCTTCATTGTTGGCGCCAAGCGCTTAGGCAGGCTGGCAACCGTACGCTCGCGGGGCTGGCCGATTAACTCGTTGAACGGAAGGCCAAAGCCAAAAAGAATCAGCTTCGACTCAATGTCGTCGAGCTGCTCGTCGATAAGCGACTTAACTGGTGCTGTGCTCATGGCGACCTCCAGTGTTTGGGGTTAGGTGGATCGGGCGGCGAGCATGGCGTCGGCAATTTCGTACGCAGACTCGGCGGCGTACTGCACGTCACGAGTACTCATGCCCGGGAATGCTGAGGCAAGAGCCTTGGCTGCGAAGTAATCGCGCAGGGTCATGCCGAGGAATGCATCGGCATTAGCATCGCCAAATCGCGCAACAGCGGCTTCGGGTGCGGGAAAGGCCGGCCCGCCATCTTCTTTGCTCATGACTCTCTCCATTCGTTGGTTCACCTGTATTCGTCAACACTCATGCCTCCCGCTGGTTGCCGATGGGCGCAGGGTGAGTGTTGGCGGATAAAGGCGGGGGGTACATGAACCTCTTTAGTTTCGGAGGATCAAATCAGTGCAAGGTTTGGTTTCGCCTGACCGGAGATACTCAAATGAAACGAACAACTGTTTGGATCTTTGCGTTGTCAGCAGTATTACTACTCAGTGGGTGCTGGCCTTATTGGCATGATGGGTATGGTGGTAGGCATGGTCATGACCGCGGTTACGATGGCAATCGTGGAGGGCAGGAGTACCGCCGATAGGTTGATGGATGTTTTGCTCGCATCGGGGTGTGATCTGTAAGTCATGGCCTTACTTGCCTGTTTCAGTCGTGGTGAATTACGGACAAAGCCAACCTCGACCACTCGCAGATCACACTCCGATACAGCCTCTTGCGAGGGATCGGGCAGTTAACGACAGGCTGTCGTTGGCGCTGGTTGTTCAGTCGGAAATGCCGTAGCTGAAATCATCTTCGTCGCAGTCCACCAGAATCTTGGAGGCGCCAAAGTAGAGAGCGGCGAGCAACTTCTCGAACTTCGACCTGAAGCGCAGTGTTTGGCCGATCTTCTCGTTGTCGATGCGAGCGGCGTATACGGTGCCGACCTGCCTGCCTTGGTCGTCACGGTCTTTGCCGCGCTTATCAAACGAGATGTGAATCGCGTTACCCAAGCTGTACTCACTGCGTTCGCGGCTGCTATAGGGCGATTCTTCTTTTGGTTTTTTGTCGAAGTAGATGTGCAGACCGCCATATTCGGATTCTTGAAAACGAATGTCCGGCTGTTCCCAGCGCTCTTCTGCGGCGGCTTCCTTGTGATCGTCAACGAAAGCTTCAAGAAGGTCTTGCAGGCTGATCACCTCAGGCATTTGGTCCTTGGTGAGAACTTCGTCGATGGCTTCCTGTGCGCGACGAACCATATCGGCCTCTACGCCGCTGGCTTCCCACTTTTCTTTCAGCGCTTTGGCGATCATGTCGTTGTAGCGAGTCAGCTCGAAGACTGTGGACAGGTTGGCGGGCAGGGCGGCCTTGATGGCCTCCTCGACTTGCTTGCCTACATCGCCGTAACGACCAAAGCAGTTGTCGATCACCTTGGTAAACATGATCTTCACATGCTCGTCGATGATCTCCTTTGGTTGATCACTGCCTGCGAAGGCGGTGACTCGCTCAGCCAGCAGTGCTTGAAGGGTTTGTTCGCTCATTTGGTGCTCCGCGTTTATCGGGGTTGTCATCCCAAAGCCCACTCATCGAATGGGCAGAGGTGATGATCTCCAATCAGGCCGCGCTTTCAGTCACGCGCTCCGCCTGAATCCGCTTCCAAATCTCTTCCCGGTGAACCGCAACATCTTCTGGGGCGGTGATTCCGAGCTTCACTTGCTGCCCGCTAACGCTCAGCACCTGGATGCTGATGTCGTCGTTGATGCGGATGGTTTCGCCTACGCGGCGGGTGAGTATCAACATGGTCCTACTCCTTGGTTGTTTTCCCAATGCACCCGGGTTACCAGGTGCATCAGTGAAAAATTCCGTTCTCTTGCACAGGCCGACGTTCGCTTTCACGTCAATTTCCATCAGGCCTTTGGCCGTCAAGTCATCACGCGCTTCTCCAGCGCGCCCTCCGAATGAGGTCTCCTGTGCCCAGCGCCGACATAAGGTCGAATCGCTGCCTACCGTTACGCGGTAGGTCTGCTGGCTATGCATCGGCCAGCTCGGCGTCCATCAGATTGTTAAAGAGCGGGTCGCTGCGGTGTGTTGCTGCGACGGGTGTAAATTAGCAACTGCTAAATGTTTCCGCAATAGCAAATGCTAAATAAATTACAGCGGCCATAAAAAAGCCCGCTCATTGGCGGGCATGTTTTTTCGGCGGTGATCGTTATGTGGCAGACGGAACCCAATACATATGGCACTGCAGGTTGTGTTTGTCTCCGAGGTCAATTGATACGGCTTTGGCGGAGTTCTCACTATCAAAAGGCCCGGTGACAATCGTGCCCCCATCGAATGCCATTACAGGTATGCCCAAGTCATCAAGCAATTGCTCCACTCTGGGCGCGTCAGATGCCTGTGTTGAAATCCGAACCGTCCACCCATTGAATATTTTTTTTGCTGGCTCGTTTTGAGTCAGCTTGGTGGCTGAAGTCGCCTCAACATCCGCGCCGCAGTGCTTGCACTTAATCGCTGCACACTTGATGGTTTCAGCGCAAAACGGGCAGTCACGGAGATCGCTGGTCTGCGCGCCTGCCGAATCCCCTGACACCTCGACCCAGCCCTTGCGAAGATATGAGTTCGTCAGAATGCTGTTGATGCCAATCGCATAACCGATGCTGGCCAAGGGGAGGGCGATGATCAACCCTGGGCCGCCGGTCAGCACTGAGAAGCCACCAACCAGCAGCAGCCAGATGAAAAAGTGCCCCCACAATCCTTTGTAGGCAAGGTAGAAGGCCCCGAAAATAAGCACCGCGAGCCATGACGCCCCTCCGACACTCTCGGTGTGGCCGTTTGCCGGGTTCCTAAATGTTCTTTCCATTGACCCCTCCCATAATTAAGCCTGAACTCTACCATTCGTGGCGCACGGCCACCATTGAGTCGAGCAGACACAAGAAGGCCCGCTCAGTAGCGGGTAGGGCATCAGTCTGGCTCTTGCACAATGTGCGCAGCGCTCTCGCCAATGTGACTACCGTCGCCTCTTGGCCGATCACGGCGACAGCTCCATGACGGCCGGGTTTTCATAGTTTCGCTCAAGTGTGTCAGAGGGTGAGTATTCGGGGGGAGGGAATAGCTTTGCCTCCAGTCGAGCGCTGCAGCGGGCAAAAAAATGGCCCGCATGCGGGCGGGCCTAAAGGGAATTCTGTAAAGGAGTAGGAGTAATCTGCGCTCTATTCTGTGAATGCTTGGTGAAAAGCATGTCGCAGATACGAAAAGCTCGGCGCAATGATTGGGCTCTTGCTGAAAAAGAAAAAGCCCGCATATGCGGGCTTAAAGTATTCGTGAAGCGTAGTTGCCTGAATCAAATCTCGGCGCCAATCCGGCGCTCAGAAACGGGGCCAAATCCCTTTGGCTGAGGTCATTGTGCTTGGAGAGTGTTACCAAAACGTGACGAGCTCAGTCTTCCGGGTCAGTCTCATCCCCTGGTGTCCATCGAGCTATTAGATCGACTAGCAGCTCAGCAATGGCGTCGCTATTGCCTGACAGCGTCCCAAGGTGCTCGTTGATTCGCTGAGATGTTTCTGCGGAGCCTCTTTGATCGATCCAGATTCCTATTTCTTCGATAGCAGAGCCCAGGGCGTTGATGTTTTGATTCAAGCGGCTGAGCAGGGCAGGGGTTGGATCGTCGGGAAGAGCGGCCATAGTGTCTCCTCAGATTGATGAGGAAAGCGTAGCAGACACAAAAAAGCCCGCCGAGGCGGGCTTTCAAGTGCCATGCTGTTAGAAATTCCTAATGTGCTACAGGTGTCGGGGCGACCTCACGAAGCACGTCGAAACCGTCGATCGAGTCGGGAACACGCTTTATCAGATAGCTAAACTCGGGCAGTATAGTGACCCTAATAGCCAAAGGTCGCCCTGGCCTAAAAAAAGTGGCAATCGATACAGACTGCTGCGAAGGCGGATCAATCGCCTTGAGCAAATGGTCCGCAGCTAGCAGCAGGTTACCTGCTTTGCTAGACATTGTGTCCTCCTACTAAGGTCGCCTCCAGCGCTTCAAGGATTGGGCTCAGAGGCAACATAAGCGACTTTGTGTTGCCCGGCGCTGATGAGTCTGGCCCACCAGCGAAAATAAGTCCAACCGCTGCGATGGGTCTGTCGAGATCATCGATCTGTACGACTAGTGACCCAGAGTCCCCACCTAGTGAAAATTCTGAACCAAACCCATGGATGGTGAAGACGTTTCCGAACCACATTTGGCTACTGAAGCCATGCCGTGGGGCATGGTAGTTCACGCCAGCGGGCCGCAGCTCTCTACTCACTATCAGACCTCGAGTCAGTCCGGTAGTTCGGCCGACTTTGGCCACCCGCATACCTTCGACAGGGTCGACAACTTGTATAGGGGTGTCGTATTCGTTGCCCTGCATTGAACTGACATTCAGCAGATCCTTGATTCTGAAAATTGCCGCGTCCGTATTTGCTGAAATATCGATGTTTCCTACGGAGCCGTGATGCATCTCTAGCGCTCGGACATGGAAACCTATCGTAAATGGGTCGATACCGTTAGCGCGCACGTCTATCACTCCAGGCGCTAGGATGGGGGTTGCAAGCTGGACGTGACTGCATAGTGCGCTTACATGATTGTTGGTCAAGCCGTGAAGAGTTCCATCGGCCAGCGTAACCAGCGCGCCGAGCGTGCCTGCTGACGGGTCATTGCCAGGGGATATGGATGATCCGCATGTGTAATGCCCGCCCGCCGCAGTGTTGTGAACTGAGTAGAAGGCCCCCTGGGAACTGACTTCGCCTTTTCCTACGTCATCAATAGTTCCTTGGGGAAAGCTAATGCCATGCCTGCGAAGGCTGGAAGGAAGTGACTTAAGCTCTTTCTGAGTGACTTTTCGCTTGGTGTAAACGTAAATCATCCTGCTCGGAGCGTTGTAGGCGATAGATTCCACGCATCTTTGCCGAAGAATAACCTCCGCCGCATGTGGTAATGGAATCATCGGAATATCGGCCAGATATGCGCCATCCACATCAGGCGGGAGAGCCTGGAGCAAGCCTTTGCTGATGGCCCAGCGCGCCAAGCCGCTAGCGGCTTCATATGTCGAAATTGGCGGCGCTGGATCGTTTGCTTCTTCTAGGCCTTGAGCCATCAAAGGTTGTTGCTGCATCTCTTTCCACCTTCCAAACGCCTGGGTAGAGCGCTTAAGCCAACCCAAGCTTGTCCATAGTTGTAGTTCGCATTTTTAGTTATGACAAACTGAGAACCAGAAAACCGTACCCAGCAAGCTTATACCGTTATCGACCAGTCGCTGACAGCCAGTGAGCGATCCCCAGCTATAAAACCACGCTAGGTCGCCTGCCCTATGACCCCGTGCTATTTGCCTGGCTAAGCTCAATCCGCCCCGTCTTGACCTCATCCCCATTTCCCGCCAACCTATACTCCCCAGCATGAAACACGGCGCACATCTTCAGCACCGCCTGTGCATCCGCCTCATGCCCCGACTGACTCAGTCGCTCAGCGATCCTCTTCAGCTCTACGGCGGACCACTTCAGGTCTGAGGCGATGCCCTGTAGGTCGCGCTTTAGATCTTGGTTGGACTGGGCGAGGGGCATGCGAGTCTTCCTTCAGTTTTTTGGAGCGTTAGATCACTGAACCTTGGCGCTCTTGATGTCAGTAATGATTTGTTTCGCAATAGCCTCAACCTGTTCTTGAGTCATGGCCGACATAACGCCCTCCCAAGCAGAGGAAGATGTGTCGTAAGTTCGAGTGCCGATCAGCTGACCCGATTTCAAGTCAGTAAAGTCTGCGCTGGAGTTGATCCAAGCATTACCTACCATAACTCCGGCGCCGTAGCGGGAGCCTGGCGTTAGGTATCTGAAGTTGGTCACGTTGACCTTGATGCCAACGCCGTCTTGTCCGCTTGGGCTTGAAGCTTGAGCTTCGGATAGGCGATATCCAGCTTGGGTAGCTTCAGCTTGCAAAGCTTCGCTCCACTCTCGCTTCAGGCGAGGCCAGTCTTCATTCTGTTGAACCTTAGTGTTCCCTTGAAGGTTAACGACCAAGTTTTGTTTGGCTGAGTCGTGGATTGCCAGTGCCTCAGTTCCACCACTTTTCACAGAGGCAGCGCAGCCGCCAAGCATTGAAATGGCCAGAGCGCAGGGTAGGGCAAGTAGAATTTTACTGCTGTTCATTGAATTTCCTTATTCACAAAAATTAAGACAAGCCTAAAGGGGCGCACCAATATAGATCACTCAGTCTTCGCCCTGGTGATGACTCCTGCCTTCACCTCATCCGCTAGCGCCGCAACCCGGTCCGCATCCTCATACAGCTTCGCAATCAGCTTCAGGACGGCCGCTACTTCGACATCTCGGCAGTCCTTGGTGATTCTGAGCACTTCGTCTGCAGAACGCTCAAGGCCAAGCCCTAGCTCCTTGAGTTCGCGGCGCAGCTCTTGATTGGGCTTGGTGAGGGGCATGGGGTCTCCTAAGTCTCTCGCTTGAGCCACGCGCAAAGTCTGGATATTGGCGAGCTTCGTTGAGGCGGGCCTTTACCAACTAAGTCTTCCAGAGCAATTGTCGCCTTTTGAGTCCGCTCCCTGAGCAAGCTGAGTTTTGCATGCAGGTCTTTTTTAAGCTGCTTTCGATTCTCTGCAGGCGAGAGCTCTATCAGCTTCCCCGCCATAAAAAAATTCAGCTCCATTTGCTGATCGAGCGCTTCAGTTATCTGCTTGATTGCCTCGTTCATTCCGATATCTGCTCAGTTAATTTCAGCTATCACGGCAAAAGAGCGTCTATAGATCCCCGCCACGGCAGATGACTCGGCCTCTTGGACTAGAGGAGAGCGTCACTTACTCGGTCACTTCCGGCAAGAAGGCTTTAGGTATGGTTGGTACAGTCGCTACTCGGCCGTCCTTGAACTCAAACGAAACTGATTTCGCTCCGCCGAATGCTGTGGCATGACTCCACACCCACATCTGCGAGTCGCCTTTGCTTACAACTGAGTAGGGATTCCCCATCAGCTCGTAAACCTGCTCCTCGGTCATGCCGACTTTCACCTTGCTGGCTTCTCCAAATGTAAATGGTGTTCCGGCGCATGCAACTAGAAGGGCTGCCGCTGCGATTATAAGAACTGCTCTCATGCTGTTTCCTTGATGGTAAGGGTCGCTATCCAGCGCTGCCACTGCGCCAGATGATTCGGTCGAGGATGTGGTGCTCAGCCATTAAAGCCTTCTAGCGTTCCAAGCAAGCAGAACGCGGGCGTGGACCACCAGCGACTCAAGTTCCGCGCCTTTGATGTCGTAGGTCGGAAAGGCCTCATTATCTGAAATCATGCGAATCATCTTGGGCAGCCGCTGCAATCGCTTGATGTAGAGCATTCCGTCCAAGGTGAAGGCGTAGACACCATCAACCACAACCTCGGTGATGCCTTTATCGACAATCAACGGGTCTCCGCTTGAAAACGTAGCCCCCATGCTTTCTCCGAAACCTGTAATGACAGCAAGGTTTTCGGCGTGAGTGTAAATAATGCCCTGCTCTCGCAAGTACTCACTCCGAACGGTGATATTCCTCACTGTTTCAACGTATTCCTTGGGCGCCACTTGCCCAGGCCCCATCGAGGCTCGCACATCGTATTGGGGGATGATGATAAAGCTTGAGCCTGAAGTCTTTTCCAGAGGACTAATGATAGAAAGTTTGCTTTCCCCACCATCAGTAGCCTGCTCATCCGCCGGTTGCACAGGCGGAGAAACAAGGGTTCCAGAGACCAATCCAATTTTCCCTTCAAGCGTGGCGGCGGCTTTTTCGCCTAGCTTCCTATGCCCATTCAAAAGTTGCGAAAGGTACGAGGCGTCTAGCCCGTACTCATTCGCAAAATCTTTTTGGCTTGCCCGACCCATGACGCGGCGCAGAGCTTTGATTCTGAGTTCATTGATATCCATCGACCAATAATCGCTTTCCGTTAGCATTCAGTAAATTACCGTTTGCTATTGTTTGTTGTATTAGCAGTTGCTAATCTGGCGCCTTCTAGGAGGCACACATGAACCTGCACGAATACATCAAGCCGCTTGAGAAAGATGACCTGGACAGTTTTGCCTCTCGCTGCGGAACGAGTGCCGGGCAGCTAAAGCAGGTTGCTTATGGCAACCGCCGTCCGAGCGCCGGGCTTTCTATCTGTATTGAGCGAGAGTCGAAAGGCTCTGTTGTTTGCGAACAACTGCGTCCAGACATTGACTGGGCTTACCTGCGAAGCACGCCAAGAAACTCGAGCCAAGCCGCTTAAAGCAACTCCTACAGCCGCGCTGCGGGACAAATTTTCGCCCACTCCCTGGCAGGGCGCCACGGAAACAGAGTTGAGGTTTTACGAATGGAATATTTTCTGCGGGCCTGCCAGGGCGCCGTTCTGGATAACGAGGCGAAAACACTGGCGGCAAAGATGGGTGTTGCACATGTGAGCCTGCTTCAGCGGGCCAACCCGGACAACGACGCCCACCGGTTAACGGTTGAGCATCTGTACGGGATCTTGCTGCACACCGGCGACATGCGTCCGCTGATAGCTCTGGCTAATGAGTTTGGTTTTGATTTGATCGCGAAGAACGCCCCCAAACCTCAAGAGCTCACCAAATCAATGATTGGCGTCGGCAAAGAGTTCGCTGACCTGACCATCGCTGTGCACGAAGCCCTGCAAGACGGCCGGGTGTGCCAATTCGACAAATCAACGATTCGCCGCGAAATCAGCCACATCCGAGAAAGCCTGGATGTGATGGATGAGTCAGTGAAGGTCGCCTGAATTTCAGGCACAAAAAAGCCAGGTTCGTGGCCTGGCTCATTGCTACATCTGCGAGGCAATCATGAGTCCACAATTTATCCCCGTCAATACCCCTTCAAGTGTCGCGACACGTTTTGCTGATTCTGAAAACGTGTCGCGCAACACCATGTCCTCCCGCGAGACCCAGCCTCATTGGTATGTGGATCGCTTCCTTGAATTGGCTGCACTGGTCGGGAAGGCCTGACATGCAATACACCGTCACGATCAACCAGGTGAAGGCGCAGGAGTGGGGCTTGAACTCACAGCAAGCCCTGTTGTTCGCTTTCGTCTACGAGTGCCCTAGCTGGGCCAATCCAATCAAGACGGACACTGGGATCTACTTCGCACTCAGCAAGGCGAAGATCGTCGAAGAGCTGCCATTGCTTACCGACAAACCGGACACCGCTTACCGACTCCTGAAAGCCTTGCGTGATGCGGGTTTGATTGAGCTTTCCAGCACATCCAGCATCACCTTGATTCGTCTGACCGAGAAAGCCAAAGAGTGGAATCGCAAGCTCGATGGGTCGGAAAAATATCCGACCACAAATACTCTCGATGGTCGGAAAAAAATCCGATCTACCTCGGAAAAATCTCCGAGCAAGGTCGGAAAAAAATCCGAGCCAAGGTCGGATAAATCTCCGACAAATCAGGATACCAATAATCAGGGTACCAATCAGGTAACCAGTAATCAGGATTTGCAGGACGGATCGGACAAGCCGAACCGCCGCGCTCTGACGCTGGTGGTTGATCACCCCGAAGCTCCGCGAGTTGAGATCCCTAGCGACATGCCGGGGCCGAAAGACCAGACCTGCAAAACCTTCAAGACCTGGGCTAACTACGCCATGTCCTACCGCAAGCGCTACAAGGCGTGGCCGGTGTGGAACGCCAAGGTCGGTGGACAGATCGGTCAACTGATTGACCGCCTTGGTATCGACGTGGCCCACAGCGTTGCGGCGTACTTCGTCGGGATCAACGACGCCCGCCTGATTCGCAAATACCACGGCCTTGGCGAGCTGCTGGTGGACGCCGAGGCATACCACACACAGTGGGCAACCAATGCGCAAATGAACACGATCACTGCCCAGCAGATCGAGCGCAAGCAAGCGAATCTGGCTGCCGGAATGGAAGCGGCACAACGAATCATGCAGCGGGCAGGGGGGCAGCCAAATGAATTCCTTTGAGCGTATGGCTCCTGACCAAATTGCGCGCTTGGCCTTGGCTGTCTGTGCCACGGCAGAAGCAATGGGGCAATCGCTGAGCTCCGATGCCGCCGAGTTGATTGCTGACGATTTGGCGGATTACCCGGCGACTGCGGTGTCGGCTGCGCTCAAGTCTTGCCGGCGCGGTGGTGGAAAGCTGACAACGGATTCAATTCTCCAGCGCGTACAGGCAGCAGATGGCCGTCCAGGCAAGGATGAGGCTTGGGCTATCGCCATGACCACCAACGATGAGTTCGAGACCGTGGTGCTGACCGATGAAATTCAACTGGCTCTGGCTGCTGCGAAGCCCGTCCTCGACGCTGGCGACAAGGTTGGGGCCCGCATGGCGTTCATCAGCGCTTACGAGCGACTTGTCGGTCAGGCCCGAGAAGACGCCAAGCAGGTCAACTGGCACGTCTCGGTGGGCTTCGACGCCAATCGCCGGATTCAGGCCGTTACTCGTGCCGTGCAGATGCAGCGCATCCCTCGTGAGCACGGGCAGAAGTACCTGGCGGACCTGAGTGTTGAGCCGGTTACCGAAGGCGGGCGTGCCTTGGCTGGCCTGATCACCGGAGAAATCAGCTATCCCGCCCCAGCCCTCCGCAAAAAACTCGAACTTGTGAAGAGCTCGATGATGGAAATGCGTAAGGCCAGCGCTGAAAGGAAGGACGAAATGCGGATCGAGGCGGCAAACGAGCTGGCCGATCGCAGGGCGTTGCTGATGCAGCAGGCACAGGATCTGGAAGCGAGAGGGCAGTGCAATGAACATTAAGCGCGAACCACAGCGCAGCAAGGAGAACTTCTAATGGCTGACGACGTCGATTTTGCAGACGAGCGTATTGAAAAAGAACTGGCCTCAGCCCTTGCTGCTCGCGTGGTTTACCGCGGCGAAAGTGCTCATGAGTGCGAGTGCGGCGAAGTGATTTCAGAAGGCCGTCGCGCTGCTGTGCCGGGTGTTCAGGACTGCATCACCTGCGCAGAGCGGGCTGCACTGAAACTGCGAGGTGTTCGACGTGGTTGATCATCCTGAGTTGAAGAAGCTGACCGAATCGCTGAATCGCGCTATCGAGCAGGCCGAACATAAACCGGGCCAATGGGCTGAGACAGCTCAAAGCATGGGTGGCATCTGCTGCGCTGGCGAGCCGTTTCAAATTGGTAAACCTTGGGCCAAGGAAGATCCGTGGGCTCACTTCAGCTACAAGCGCGATTCATGGCTGGCAGTTGCTGCAGTCAATGCGTTGCCGCAGTTAATGGCCTTGATCGCCGAGAACGAGGCGCTAAAAGGCTTATACCGAATGCATCAGCAAACCGAGACCCGCGAGATGCGAGACCTCAAAGCCGAAATCGCAGGCCTCAAGACTGGCTTCGAGGCCTATGAGCAGGTTAATGCGGGGTTGAAGGCTGAGTGCGAGGTGCTGCGCAAGGATGCTGACAAGTGGCATAGCGTTCAGCGCGCGATGACTCAGCTGCAGTCGGACGAGCAGGGCGCGGCGATCTGGTCTGCTTGCTCGCGAATCCTCATCAGCGTCGCCAGCGGACTGAATTCAGGTCGCAGCGTGGTCACCGAAGAAGGCGTGACCAACGGCGGTGTGGAAATTGGCGACTGGCGCGTCACGGTTGAGCGAATCGACGCCGCCATGAGCAAAGGAGAGCGGCCATGAGCAACTGGAAACTGTTTCGCCTATCTCTCTCCAATCACCCCGGACTGGCCGTCGGCTGGATGTGGCCGGGCCTGCTCGCTGTTGCAATGCTGATCCGTGGCGATATACCGCCCCTGACTTTCTGGTTGACCATTTACCCGGCAGTTGCGGCTCTTCCGTGGATTCCGATCTTGTACACGGCTTGGAGCGGGCGAAAGGAATACGCGAAGGCGGTGACGCATGGCTAAGCCTGCCAAACCCCGCCCGATGCCTGTGTACCTGGTCCTGCGCCGCTTGGTCGATCCAGCTACTGGCAGGGAGGTCGCGGCATTCGTTCCGTCCTCCGACGCTGACCGGTCGATCCTGCGCGAGCGTGATTTCCGGATCAATACCAAGATCCGCGCCGACCTCAAGCAGCCTCGCAACCCACGGTTCAATGGTCTGGTGCACGGTCTTGGCCGTGTGCTGAGCCAGAACATAGATCGGTTCTCAGGCAAGCCGTCCCATGACGCAATTAAGGCCCTGCAGCTGGAGTCTGGCGTGTACTGCGACGAGGAGCAGTTCGACATTCCTGGCCTTGGCCAGCTCACGCGCAAAACACCGCGAAGCCTTTCCTACGATTCGATGGGGGAGGAGGTGTTCCAAGACTTCTGGCGCCAGTGCTGCGCGTATCTGGTGCTGCGTGACTGGCCGACGCTGACCGAGGAAAGGCTGACCGAAATGGCCGAGTTCGAAGCGTTTAAGGAGGCTGCATGATCGCCAAACAGCCAAAACCGAAGAAGTGCCGCAACGCTGCGTGCTCGATCAAGTTCGTTCCGCAGCGCCTTGGTCAGGCCGTATGCAGCCCAGCCTGCGCACTCGCCACCAAGGACGTTAACCAGCAGAAGGCGCGCAAGTCGCTGGCTCAGGTTGAGCGCCGGGAGATCAAGGTCCGCAAGGAGAAGCTGAAGAGCAGGGCGGATCATCTGCGAGAGGCTCAAGCCGCGGTAAACGAGTTCATCCGCCTGCGTGACGCACACCTTCCATGCATCAGCTGCGACTCGCAGCCCAACGATCACGACCTTATGACCGGTAGCCGTTGGGATGCCGGGCACTACAGGTCAGTCGGCGCCTGTCGGGAGCTGCGCTTTGAGCCGCTGAACATTCATCGCCAGTGCGTGAGGTGCAATCGCAACCTTTCGGGTAACGCCGTTGAGTACCGCATCCGCCTGGTGCTTCGCATTGGCACCGAAAAGGTGGATTGGCTGGAAGGTCCGCATCCGGCCCGCAAGTACACCGTAGAAGAGATCAAGGCCATCAAGGCTGACTACCGGGCAAAGACCAGAGCACTGAAGAGGGCAGCAGCATGAGAATTGACTCGGCACGCCAGGCTTGGCATGACTGCAATTACAATCCGGCCCCGGGCCAGACTTCCGATGCTGCTGAGTTGGGCGTGGTGGTGCAGGGCACTGAACGGGGCCCAACCGCAAACAATGCAGTGCATGGCGCGCTGGCCGGCCACATTCAGTCAGCAATTGCGCGTCTACACTTTCAGCTTCGCGCCTTCGGAAATGCCATGTATGCCGCCGAGCCAAGTGCCGATGATGTGGAGGAAGCAGAGGAGGCCGTATTCAACCTGGCTTGCTCCCGAGTAGAGCGGATGACAGCCAGCAAGAGAGATCGAGCTGAGTATGTGGCCAAGGGTGTGTTCCGCCGATATCGGTACATGCATCAAGGCGGACAGTCGGCCAACCCTGATCCGATGGTCAGTCCCGAAGAGTTTCGCAAATGGATGTTTGTTGTCTTCGAGGTAAAGCTTCCGTCTGTGGCGTGGGGTCGAGATTGGGAGCCATTTGTACAGCTTTGTTTTGACGCCTGCTACGACATTGATGCCAAGGCACTAAGCCCAATTGGCGGGGTTATTTATCAGATGAAAGAGGCTGCTTGACTTCCCGCACGGCTGGCGGCATTATTTCGCCATAGTTAGTATTTTGCCTACGGCAACTTGCTAAAATAAACCCGGCCTCTGCGTCGGGTTTTTGCATTTTTTGAGTTGTACTTTTTGAGCTGGCAGTGGTGTGCTATCGTAAGAAAATCACTGGAATCAGTATCTTAAAGGGATTTTATGCACTCGTTTTTTTTGAAGACTTTTGGCGGTCTTACAACTAGCTATTATGTCCGTCAGTTTATTTTCGGAGCTATATTCGCAGCTTTGATCCTCTCGTTAGTGTCCAACAGCCCTACCGGTTTCACAGGTAAATCGGGGGTGATTTTTATGTCGATCGTGTGCACGGTTCTTTATCCGTATTCGCGATTCGTTTATGAAAGTGTTGTGGGCTACATCATGGGTGATAACGTATTCTTCGTGAATGCCATCCTGATGCTGATGGTTAAAGTGTTCACTATGGCCATGTGCTGGTCATTGGCGATTTTCGTGGCGCCTGTTGGTCTTGCGTACCTTTACTGGCGTAACAGCCGACAGATTTCTCAGTAAGAGAGATCAGAGCATCGAAACCCGGCCTCTGCGTCGGGTTTTTCCGTTTCTGGAGTTAAAATTACCTGCGATATCCGTGTAGTATCACTTTGGCATCATTTTTCTAGCCAAAGACTATAAGGATATGGGTGTGAACAGAGCTACATTTGCGATTTTGCTTTCTTTGACTTGTGCTTCGGCATTAGCAGACACCAATGAATGGCAATCTGGCTGGGGGCAAGGGAAGACTGAGTTTTTTGCCGGTGATGAGGCGCAGAGCTACTTAAACTTTGCCTGTGACGCGGATGATGAGATGAGTCCCGTGAGTGCCTCCGCAACTATTGCGGGTAAGGAGTTCTACTCACACAACGACAAGGGTGGTTTTGACGTGATTGTCGACGGTGTTGAGTACAACAACCCATTTTACGTCGAATGCAACGCTTGTTCTGGATACTTTCCGGAGTTTTGGGCCGCAATGCGGAAGGCCAAGAGCATTCAATTGAAGGCTGAGGGATTAACCAGCTCGATCCCGGCCAAAGGTTTTAGCAAGTTAACCAAGCCTTATGCTTCGAAGGAGAACCCTTGCGGGACAGGAGCCTGGTAGTTCATCTGTTTTGAAGGCCCCGCCATCATGCGGGGTTTTTTATTGTCCAAAGAAAATTGATTTCCTGTTTCTGCTCCATATCTCGGCCCAAGCATAGACTTGGGCCTTTTCGTTTTCGGCCTCGCCACACCCATCGCTTCGAGTCGGGAGTGCTGTTGGGGCTGATTCAAATCCAAGCATGTCCCACGGAGTCGAGCGCATGGATTTTCTGCACCGCCTGCTCGACAGGATCGACCTCCTGATAGCTGGTCTATTTGGAGTGATCGTTGCCAGTTGGTGGCACAAAGACGACCTGACCGATTGGCGGGCCTGGATGATTTTCTTGATCACTGGGGTGTCTTGCTCGCTGTACCTAACGGGAATGGTGAGCGCTTACCTGGGCGTAACTGAGCCGAGCATCGTTGCCGGCATCGGCTTTCTGCTGGGTACCTTCGGCGGCTCGCTCCTGGCAGCAATCAATCGAGCCATCAAAGCAGCCGACCTTTGGGCGCTTATCCGTCAGAGGTTCGGGGGAGGCAGAAGCGATGAGCCTTGATCTGATCAACTCCATAGCCAGCGGCCTGATCGCCTTGTGGGCGTTCTGGTGCGTGGTGAGTGGGAGAGTGCGGGACGGCATCCTTGGCAAGCTGATCTATTCGGTCATCGCGATCAGCGGTTTTGTCGTGATGGCTCGAAACCAGAACATTTTCCTCGCCCCAACCACGGCAGGCACGACGCTTCTTGTGTTCCTGGCTCTGGCCGGCCTACGGCATATCTTCATGGTCATGTATTGGCAGCGGGTTAAAGCCTGGCTGTGCCGGACGCTGAACTGTGAGCGTTGTTTGCATTGTGATATGCACAAAGACAAAGGTAAGTGCGGTAGGACATAGCTTTTATGATTTTACGCCTGAATCCCTGTCTTGCCTTCAGTAGCTTGTATCGCACGCTTTTCTGTCAGAGCCGTAAAAATAGGCGGCGAACCGCTTGCCTGAAAATACAAAAAATAGCGCCCGGTATCATCCAGGAGAATTCGATACAGTTCCGATTGGCGCATGCCGCTTCGAATCCAAATGCTTTCCTTAAGGATCTCGAAAGTCCCGATTGCGTGTTGCTGCATTGTGTTTTCGAAGGTTTTGTAGAGTTCGTTTCTGCTGCGCTGATTGTTTTGAATCGTCCTGCGAAGAAGAAAAATATGCAGCCAAATGATGACGAGTAAAAAAGTCCAGCCAGCTATTGCTCTCATACTTTGCGTTCCCTGCGAGCTGACATTGTATGAGCGTCAGTGTAGACATGGTTTTTGTAGTCTTCGGCTAAAAATACGCGTTACTAAGCCTGAGGTGAAATGACCACGACCGCCTGGGCGAACAGAAGCTGATTGATGTGCTGCTGGGAGGGTAGGTGTGCCGCAGGTGAGTGCGGCACTGTTGAATCACTCTGCGCCGCGCATCCGTTGCGCAATACCCTGCAGGTAAGTGATCAGATGTTCGACCTGAGCGGGTGACGTTGCTATCGGATAGTCGCCGAGGACAGCTCTCAAAATGTCGTGGTGGTCAACGTAGAGCAAGTCGCCGTCGATGTATGAAGCGTATTCAGTATTCGATATGCCGCGCATCGTTGGGATGTCGATGGCATTGGCGCCATATTCAATCGTCACATCAAGCTTCATGAATTCACCTTGCCAGAGAGTAGGGACCCTCACCAATACCGGCAACGCGCCACTATTTCAAGTTTAGGGTGATCCATGGACAGGCCGAGCCCTCCCTCATCACTGATTGAGCTGTCCGAGCTATCAGACTTCGGCATTCGCCTAACCCCAGCCTCAGATGTATGGGAATGGCTCCAGGCCGAGATCCTTTCTGACACTGGCAGCATCCACAACCCAGACCATGCCCACCTACTGGATGCTGACATCAGAATCATGTGGGCGTCGTCGAGCTTTGAGAAGCAAGGCCGCACAGTCCTCGGTCAGGCTGAGCAGGTAGCGTTCCGCGCTGGTGGCTGGCAGAAGGCCCGGATGGAGCAGCAGATGCGGGATTGGTTCGGCGATGTGCCGGCATTCATCATCACCTTGGCTGCTGACTACTGTGCTCAGTGCAGCGACATCGACTTCTGTGCCCTCATCGAGCACGAGCTTTATCACCTGGCTCACGCGACCGATAAGTACGGTCAACCAGCATTCACACAAGACGGCGCTCCAAAGATCAAGCTGCAAGGCCATGACGTCGAGGAGTTTGTCGGAGTGGTCCGCCGCTATGGCGCGAGCCCAGACGTTCAGGCTCTGGTGGATGCTGCAAACAAACCCGCCGAGGTGGGGAAATTGAATATATCGAGGGCCTGCGGAACCTGTCTGCTCAGATCGGCCTGATTCTTGACAGGCTCTAGACGGATGAGAATTTATGGCAGTCCTGAAAAATGAGGTGAAGAGCTTCATCGTTCAGGCGCTGGCGTGCTTTGACACACCGTCCCAGGTGGTGGAAGCCGTCAAGAACGAATACGGGGTTGTGGTAAGTCGCCAGCAGGTCGAGACGCACGACCCAACCAAGTCAGCCGGGAAGGGGCTTGCGGTGAAGTGGGCGACCCTTTTTCATGACACCCGCAAGCGATTCCGAGAAGAGACCGCCGAGATCCCGATCGCCAATCGCGCCTACCGGCTTCGTGGCCTGGGGCGAATGGCTGAGAAGGCCGAGAACATGCGCAACCTGGCACTGACCGCTCAACTGTATGAGCAGGCTGCCAAAGAGGTAGGCGACATGTACGTCAACCGCTCCCGCAAGGACGAGCCTGACGACGCCCCGGCAATCCCGACCCGCATTCAGGTTGACGTAGTGGATGCGAGGAAGCGAGATGCCGTCACTTAACGTCCCGCAGGCTCAGTTCCTGCAGATGCAGCACAAGTTCAAGGCATTCGTGGCGGGATTTGGTTCGGGCAAGACGTGGGTAGGCTGCTCGGCATTGAGCAAGCACTTCATGGAGTGGCCCGGGGTCAACGCTGGCTACTTCGCTCCGACTTACCCGCAGATCCGGGACATATTCTATCCGACCATGGATGAGGTGGCTTATGACTGGGGGTTAAAGACCAAGATCAACCAGGCGAACCATGAGGTTCACATTTACAGCGGCCGGCAGTACCGCGGCACTGTGATTTGCCGGTCGATGGAAAAGCCCCAAACCATCGTCGGCTTCAAGATCGGTCATGCCCTGGTCGATGAACTGGACGTGCTGACAGCGATTAAGGCGCAGCAGGCTTGGCGCAAGATCATTGCCCGGATGCGTTACAACATCCCAGGACTGCGCAACGGCGTGGATGTAACGACGACGCCTGAGGGTTTCAAATTCGTCTATCAGCAGTTCCTGAAGCAGGTGCGCGATAAGCCAGCCCTTGGCGAAATGTATGGCCTTGTACAGGCCAGCACGTTCGACAACGAACTGAATCTGCCACCTGACTACATTCCATCGCTGATGGAGTCGTATCCCGAACAGCTGATCAGGGCCTACCTGAACGGCCAGTTCGTCAACTTAGCGTCAGGCACGATCTACACGGCTTATGACCGCAAGTTGAATAGCTGTTTTGACACCGTGCAGCCGGGTGAGCCTCTGTTCATTGGCATGGACTTTAACGTCGGCAAGATGGCCGCCATCACCCATGTTAAGCGTGATGGGCTGCCAAGAGCTGCGGATGAGCTGATAGACGGCTTCGACACGCCCGACATGATCCGGCGGATCAAAGAGCGCTACTGGCGGCACAACGGCAAGGACTTCGAGAAGACATGTGAGATCAGGGTCTATCCCGATGCCTCCGGGGGATCGCGCAAATCGGTGAATGCTAGCGAGACAGACATCGCCATTCTCCGGCAGGCCGGATTCTCAGTGATCGCTCCGTCAGCAAACCCTCCCGTGAAGGATCGCATCAACGCTATGAATGCCGTCTTCTGCAATGCGCAGGGCGAGCGGCGCTACTTGGTCAACCCCTTCACTTGTCCTACATATGCCGATGGGCTGGAGCAGCAAGTGTGGGCACCTAATGGCGAGCCAGACAAAAAGGCTGGAATCGATCACGCAAACGATGCTGGCGGGTACTTCATCCACCACGATTACCCAATAATCAAGCCGATGACCCATGTTCCGGTCACGTTCACCTTCTGAGGCCATCCATGGCGAACTACAGCGAAACTCGGAAAGAGTACGCAGATGCCCTGCCTGGTTGGCAGTTGGTGAAGCGCTGCGTGGCTGGCGCCCGAGAGATCCGCAAGCACGACATCTACCTGCCGCAACCTGATCCGGAGAACAAATCACCGGAGAATCAGGCGCGGTACAAGCAGTACAAGAAGCGGGCGATGTTCCTCAACGTGACCGGGCGCACGCGCACTGGCCTGATGGGGGCGGTGTTCCGCAAGACTGCCGAATTGACCTTGCCGGCTGGCGCGGACTACTTGAAGGAAAATGCCAGTGGTGACGGCACCAGCCTTGAGCAGCTTTCGAAAGAGGCTGTAGGTGAGTGCTTGGACACTGGGCGCGGTGGCTTTCTGGTGGACTTTCCGACGGTTGAGGCCGAGAGCGGCGTGTCCTCGATGGCTGATCTGGCTACCAAGCGCGCCTTGATCCATCTCTACGATGCTCAGGCAATCATCGACTGGGAAGAGCAGGTGGTTGATGGTGTGAAGAAGCTGGTGTACGTGAACCTGCAGGAGTGTGTGACTGAGTTCAATCCGGCTGAGTTGTCGCGCGAAACCCTCAAGCAGAGCCGGGTTCTACTGCTGGTTGGCGGGCGCTATGTTCAGCGGGTCTACAGGGAGGGCGACAGCTCTTTTGCAGAGACGCAGCCCACCGACAAGGCCGGTCAGGCGTTTAGCCACATCCCTTTCAGCTTCTTCGGCGCCCAGAACAACGACGCCAGCGTAGACAAGTCGCCACTTGAAGACTTGGCTGACGTGAACGTCTTGCACTACGGCAACAGTGCCACGGTGGAAGAGAGCGGCTTTATCAGCAGTCAGCCGACGCTATTCATCACCACTGACATCGATCCTGACAGTTTCATCAGGCTGAACCCTAACGGCATGCACATCGGATCGACCCGAGGCTACAACCTCGGCAAGTCCGGTACCGCAACTCTCGTCCAAGCCCAAGAAACCCAGCTCTCCCGCGCTCTGATGAAGGACAAGGAAGAGCAGATGCTGATGATCGGTGCTCGCATCGTCCAGCAGGGCGGCGGCGCTGAGACGGCAGAAGCTGTGCGTATCCGGTACAGCTCTGACAACAGCGTGTTGGGCACTATCGCTGGCAACGTTTCCGAGGCACTCAAGCGGGCAATTCTTGACGCAGAGCGCTTCATGATCGGCGAGCCGGACGAGGCCGGGACGGTGTTCTGGCTTAATCAGTCGTTCTTCGATGAAACCATGACCGCCCAAGACATCTTGGCCCAGGTGCAGCTCTGGCAGCAGGGCTTCATTGCGAAGTCTGATGTCCGAACCAACCTGCGTCAGGGCGGTGTGCTTGAGGCGGATCGCAGCGACGAAGATATCGATGCCGAGATTGAACAGTCCCCTCCAGTAGTCGGCGCAGGGGTGTGACATGAGTGCTGAAGGCCATCTAACCGACGCAGCAACCCGGCATCAGGTCTACATCCAGCGCTTGGCGGGCGGCAATCTCAAGAAGGTCGCCAGATTCATCGCCAATGCCATCAGTACCGCCAAGGAGCGAATCTCGGCGGGCCTGAGTGCTTATGGATCAAACCGGTACAACTCGCAGATTGAAACCCTCCAGAGCGATCTGGCGGGTATCTACGGGGAGATGAAGAATCAGGCCGTGCTCGACTTGGGGGACCTGGCAGAGTACGAACTTGAGTTCTCTGCGCGCATGCTGGGGCAGGTCCTCAAGGTCGGAGTCCAGTTCAATCATCCCGCTGCGGCCATGATCCGTGCTGCAGTGCTGGCTGAGCCGCTGGAGTTGGAAGCGCGCAAGGGGGCGCAAAAGATCAGCATCAATGGGGCCCTCGATCAGTTCGCTACCAAGAAGTCAGCCGAGATCATCGGTGAGATTCAAGTCGGCTCGGCAATGGGTGAGACCAGTCAGCAGATTCAGCGCCGCCTAACCAGCGTGCACCAGCTACAGAGTGATCAGGCCTCGTCATTGGTTCGAACGATGACCAATCACGTCGCCTCACAAGCGCGTGGCGAGCAGCTCAAGGCTAATGACGACATTCTGCAGGGCTGGCGATGGATCTCCACGCTGGACTCCAAGACCTCGCTCATGTGTCAAGCCAGGGATCAGCGCTTATACGGCTGGGACGATCCTAAGCCGCCCGGACATTGGGGGTGTCGCTCGTCGGTGCTGCCTGTCCTGAAGGATAAGTTCGCTCGCGAAATCAAAGGCTCGACTCGGCCTTCGATTGGTCCGGGCGGCGTCGAGCTTGTATCGAGCAAGACCAGCTACCAGGAGTGGCTTGGTCGACAGACTCCGGGCTTTCAGGAGGATGTGCTGGGGCCGAATCGCTATGCGCTGTTCACGAAGGGCGAGCTTACCCTCGACAAGTTTGTAGACGATAACGGCCGCACCTTGACGCTGAAGCAGCTCAGGGCAAGAGAGTCTGAAGCCTTCGAGAAGGCCGGTCTGTAGCGCGCCACAAAACGCGATCACTGAAAACGTGGCGCGAATAAATCACTAAGCCTCGCCACGTGCGGGGCTTTTTTATATCTGCAGGCCGGGCCTGCACCATGTCTCCGGGAGACAGCAATGACCTTGAAATTCCAACTGGACACCCTCGAAGGCGTCGACGAAACCACTCAGGCCATGTACGTCGAGAAGGATGGCAAGTACGTCCTGAATATCGAGGGCTTGCCTCAGCATGAAGATGTTTCCGGCCTGAAAAACCAGATGCAGACCCTGCTTGCTGAAGCCAAAGAGGCCAAGCGCCTTAAGAAAGAGGCCGAGGACCTCGCCCAAACCGAGCGAGAAGAGGCGCTGCGCAAGTCCGGCAACGTTGAAGAGCTCGAAAAGTCCTGGTCAGAAAAGTACAGCAAGCGTGAGGCGGAGCTGAACGGCCTGCTGGAGCAGGAGCGCGGCACGCTGACTACGCAGATCCGGGATCTGACCGTTGGCCGTACCGCTACTGATATCGCGACCACGCTGGCCATCCCCGGCAGCGCCAAGGCATTGCTTCCCCATATCGAACGCCGCCTGAGTGTTGAGCAGCGCGACGGCAAACCCGCCGTAGTGGTGCTGGACCAAGCAGGCAAGCTCTCCGCAACCACGCTGGATGAGCTGAAAGCTGAATTCATGAACGACCCTGCGTTCGGTCCATTGATCGCAGGCAGCAAGGCATCGGGCGGCGGGGCCGGCGGTGCTGGGAAGGGCGGCGGGGCCGCGAAAGGCAATATCGGCGGCACCAAGATGGAACGCACGGCGGCAATCGCTAGCCAGTTCCCGGATCTCCCTCTCAATTAAGGATTCACAATATGTCACTGACGCAAATGCAGGTCTTCAACGACTACATCATGAAGGCCACCATCGAGACGCTGGACCAGTACCTGGTAGCGTTCAACGCTGCCAGCCGGGGCGCCATCGTGCTCTCTCCGGATGGCTTCACCGGTGACTTCCTGCAGGAGTCGTTCTTCCAGACTCTGGCAGCCGCTCAACGCCGCGTGGATCGTTACGCAGCCAACGGTGCGGCACCTATCACTGATCTGGCCGAGCTGAAAAACTCGTCTGTGAAGGTGGCGGGCGGCTTTGGCCCGGTTCGTTATGAGCCTTCGCAGATGACCTGGCTGGAGCGTCCAACCGCCCAAGGTGTTGAAGTTG
The DNA here is from genome assembly GCA_040385125.1 of Pseudomonadota bacterium. Lineage (GTDB taxonomy): Bacteria > Pseudomonadota > Gammaproteobacteria > Pseudomonadales > Pseudomonadaceae > Aquipseudomonas. The sequence goes on from JAZKIA010000021.1 coordinate 25,967, forward strand.
CAAGTCGTGCGTTCGCCGAGATCCTGCTGAAGGATCAACTGAACACCGCCATTGCCGCTCTGGTCGCCGCGATCACCGCCCAGTCTGCGGCAGTGAATGATATCTCTGCGACTCTTGGCATCAGCCAGGCAGCGCTGAACAACACCCACGCCAAGTTCGGCGATGCCAGCCAGAACCTGGTCACTCAGGTCATGCAGGGCACGACCTATCACAAGCTGATCGGCCAAGCGCTTACCAACTCGGAACAGCTGTTCCATGCTGGCAACGTGCGGGTGATCGACATCCTCGGCAAGGTTTCGGTAGTGACTGATGCCCCAGCACTGATGCAGGCAGGCGTTGATCCAGCACCGAACAAGGAAATCATCCTTTCCCTGGTGCAGGGTGCGGCTCTGGTGCATGACGGCCGAGATCTGATCAGCAACGTCCAGACATCGAACGGCAAGGAACGCATCGAAACCACTCTGCAGGTCGATTACACCTTCGGCGTGGGTCTGAAGGGTTACACCTGGGATCAGACAGCCGGCGGCAAGTCGCCAACCGATGCCGAGCTGGCCACTGGCACCAACTGGGACAAGACAGCCACCAGCATCAAGCACACCGCGGGTGTTGCTCTGATCGGTGATGCCTCCAAGTAACCCCTGATGCCGAGTCGAGCCTATGCGCTCGGCTCGTCGAGGATGCGACATGAGCAATAAGATTTGGTATCTGCCTGGTCCGTTTCACCAGTACCAGGAAGACGTGAAGGCACTGGCCAAGAAAGCCGGTCTGCGAATCATCGATGCGAGCGTGACCGCAAGCCGTGACGGTGAAGCCACGGATGTTCCTGCGGTGACAGTGAAGCAGGTCGCGCAGAGTGAGGCCGGGAGCCAGTTAGTGGTTGCCGACCAAACAGCGCTGGATCAGGAAGAGCTGATTGGCAAGCTGCGGGCCGAAAGCGGCGCCATTCGCGTGCTGATCGAGTCTGCTGAGGGCTTAATCCCGCTGGAGCACCCGGAAGCCGGCGAGCTGCCGATCCGCTTGTTTGATGCCCTCAGTGGCATTCATCAAGGTATCGCCGGGATCAAGGCTGAGCGTGACAGCCTCACAGCTGAAAACGAAAGCCTGCGTGGCGAAGTTATCAGCCTCAAAGCTGCGGCGAGTAAGTCGGTTGATGACAGCGCAGAAATCGAAGCACTCAAGGCTGCTCTCGACACAGCCAAGGTCAGCTATCGCGCAAATGCCTCGAAAGACGCGCTGCAGAAGCTTGTGGACGACCTGCCTAAGGCGTAACGCCGGGGCTCCAGCCCTACATATCCAAGCGGAGGCCTGATGGCTACCTACATCACCGTGGCGGACGTTGACGCCACCCTTGGGCCGGCATGGGCCACTGAGGACAAGAAGGCGCGAGCAGTTTTGCAGGCCAACGCCTATCTGACCTCGCTCAACCTGGCCGGCGTCGATATGGACGTCATCCCGGATGAGGTTAAGCAAGCTGGTGCTGAGCTGGCCAAGGTCGCCGCCGAGGGCAAGTTGTACCAGCAGAAGACTGAGGGCTCGCTGGAGGCCAAGACGGTGAAGGCCGGATCGGTTACCACCAGCAAGACCTTCGCCTCGCTGGATAGCAGCAAGATCATCGCCCAACCCGGTGATGTTCAGTTCGCGCTGGCCCTGCTGGCTCAATGGCGTAGCAGTCCATTCGCTTTCAGTGTGTACAGGTGACCCATGGGCATACGCGAAGAGATACAGGCTGACTTGGCCGAGGCCTTTGATACCGACTTGGCAGATGCTGTACAGCCGTTTACGGGCGGCGTGACACTGCCGGGCGCATGGGATCCGGTGACCGAGGAGTCAACAGGCGAGGTAGTTATCGCCTACTCGGGCCGAGGCGTCTTCGATGGCTTCAAAATCGCCATGGTGGACGGGATCAACATCAAGGCAACCGATCAGCTGCTGATCTGCCTGACCAACGAAACTACTGGCACACCGCAGGTCGGGCACAAGATCAATGGTTTCGACGTGATGAACGTCCAGGTTGATCCAGCCGGTGCTCATATGGAAATTCAGCTGAGGGAAGTCTGATGGCAGCCAAAGCCGGATGGAGTCACAGCCTCACGGACTTTGCGGATCAGGCGAGCGAAGACATCACCCAAAAAGCTCGCGTCATTGCAATGGCAATGCTCTCTGAGGTTGTCACTCGATCCCCAGTGGGAAACCCTGAGCTGTGGGAGGCGAACAAAAGCGCTGTTTACGCAAGAGAGACACACAACTTATTCGTAGGTGCGTACAACGCGGACATCCAGAGCAACCCCAGCAATTACACCAAATCAGGGAATCTAAAGCGCAGCGCAAAACTCGCCAGAGAGAAGAGTCAAAGGTCACTCAAGACAGCATTCCCTCTAGTTGCGGGCAAGGGGTACAGAGGCGGGACGTTCCGTGGGAGCCACTTGGTGTCAATTGGCTCGCCAGACTTGAGCATTACCGATCGTATCGACCCATCAGGCTCGGCCACCATTTCTGATGGATTGACGCTGATCAATTCGTCCGGTCAGTTTCCGGTGATCTATATCCAGACCAACAGCCCTTACGGCGAAATGCTTGAGCTGGGGCATTCCACTCAGGCCCCCGGTGGCGTGTACGACCTGGCGTTTATTGGGGTCTCAGAGGCTTACAAGTAGATGACCTACGAACAAATACGCGAGCTGATCGTTTCGCGCGCGGATGCTTTCACTGGTATCGAGCAGAAACGAATCTTCTATCCGAACGCGCCGTACCGGCCTGAAAATCTCGATACATCGGGCATCTTCAAACCTCCGGCCTCGGGTCTCTGGTGCCGCCTGAACATCCAGTACGCCACAGCCTTCATGGCAGGCATGGCCGACAAGCCGTACACCCGCAAGCCCGGCCAGATCAGTATTCAATGCTTCGCTAGGGCGCGGACAGGTATCAAGGCCGTCAACGAGCTGGCCGATTCTCTTGAGGCGCACTTTGGCTATTGGAGCAGTGGTGACCTTGAGTGCATGGAGGCTAGCCAGATCGTTGCCGGAGAAATCGAAGGCTTCTACCAGGTCAACGTGAACATCCGGTTCCGCGCCGGCTGACTCAGCAGCACCCATCCCACCCGCCTTGAGCGGGTTTTTTTATGCCCACACAAAGGTGGAAAAAATGAGCTCCGGCGCAAAGATCGTCAGTCACATCATTCCTGAAGTGACACCAGGTATTACCCCAGCAATCGGCACGTGGAGCACTCTGCGCCTGACGGGCAATGCGCTGACTCCGACCGTCAATACTGTTGCAAGCGACGAGATCACTGCGTCTCGTGTAAGCCAAGGCTCGGTAGCCACTAGCGTCGATATCGCTGGTGATTTGGCTGCTGAGTTCTCTTATGGCTCGTTTGATGAGCTGCTTGAGGCTGCTTTCTACGGTGAGTGGAACGCTAACGTGCTGGCTGTGGGCGATGTCCGCCATACGTTCAGTATTGCCAAGGGCTACATCGATGTGGGCGTTTACAGCCTGTTCAAAGGGGCTCACGTATCGACCTTTGCACTGGACATCCCGGCAGACGGCAAGATTACCGCCACCTTCAACATGGCGTGCCTGGACTACGCCGACAGCGAGACACCGCTTGCAGTAGCACCCGTCGATCCAACCACCACGCCATTCCTGAGCCAAAACAACGTTGGCACCATCCTTGTTGATGGAGCTTCGCTGGAGGGAGCGGCCTGCGTATCGGCCATGACCATCAACTTGGATAACAGCCTTCAGGCGCAGCGATGCATCGGCAGCGACAAGCTCGGCCCGGGCGCACAAATCGCCACCGAAGCAGCCATCACCGGAACTATCACGCTGGCGTGGTCAGCCCGGGCGTGGGAGATCTGGAAGAACACGTTTACCCGTGTGCCAGTGGCTATTCAGTTCCCGATTACTGACAGCCTGGGCAACAAGTACATCTTTGACTTCCCGGCAGTTGAAGTTGATGGCGAGCTTCCAAGCGGCGGCAAGCGAGATTTGGTCGAGGTGTCGCTCAACTACACCGTGGCCAAGATCAGCCCGACCATCACTCGCATCCCATTTGTTGCCCCGTAAATTTCGCTCCTTTGACTGCCCCGGTGTTCACGCCTGCCGGGGCGGTCCTTTTATGGCATGGCGTTGAGGAATCATCATGGCTCTGAAGCTGAAGAAGAAAGACCCCGTACAGGCTGGCGCTAAGTGGGTGGACTTCGATGCGGAAACGAAGGTGCTGCTGGCTGGCACGGACAATATTGAATACCGCATTGCCCTGGAGCGTCACAACCGCCGCGTCCAGCGTAACGATGCCCGCTTCGGCGAAGGGCAGGTTGGCATCGTCGAAGGTGAGCTGACCGACTTGCAGAACCATGCAATGCTGCTCGCGCACTTCATCGTCAAGGACTGGAAAGGCGTTCAGGATGACGAAGGCAATGAGCTGGGATACTCGACAGGCGCTGCCGCCGAGCTGCTGGAGTCCAACGTAGAGTTCCTGCTGTTCGTGCTCCGTGGCGGAACCAAAGTGGCTGCGGAAGCCGAGAAGGAGCTGGTTGAGACCGTGGGAAAGCCGTCGACCGGTTCGAGTGGGAGAAAGACTGGTCGAGCGGCGAAAAGCGAAAGCTCATCTACCAGCGCCTGAAGATAGCGGTTCCGGATGAACCTCCCACCGACACGATCACCGGCTACTTGTTGAATACTTTCCGCAATATCTGCCGCGGTAGACGATTCATCTCGACCATGGCCGGCGCATTCCCGCTGCCGCTTTCTGCCAGAGAAATCTCGGACTGGCTTGATGCTCACCCATCGCCTTTACCGCGACGCCACGTTGACGAGGTGGTGTTCGCGTTGGATGCGATCTGCCTGGCTGAAGAGGGAGAGGGTTGAAAAACTCGAGCTTGCCCACGCTGCCTTATGGCGCTTCCTGTAGATGATGGTAAATTGCCTTCATTAACAAGGAGAGTGCATATGAAAAAATTGGTGGCAGTGGGTGCAATTACTATGGCGTTGTCTGGCTGCTTTGATAAGGGCGCAGCGGATGATAGCCTTGCAAAGGCTATAAGCGCAGTTAATGCGATCGAAGTAGCAAATAACTCACCTGACATTGCAGTTAAGTCATGGTGGCTAATTAAGGATTCTTCAGCGGTGCTTAACGGAGAGATCTGTAAAAGTAATTTGAAGCTGGCATCGCCATACTTCGAGAAATTGACCCAGCTCTCTACAGGTGACTTCAGTACTGAGGGTCGCTGTGACGTTAAGCCTACACTCTTTGATAGGCAGATTACGAAAGTAGATGTCCAATCGGATACTCGCGCAGTGGTCACTGCTCAGATAAAGAACACGAGCCCCCCAGAAGAGGGAGCCGTTCTTGATGACGACGATAAGAAGGCCAAGGGAACTGGTGAGCCTTTCCAGTATGTGCTTGAGCGCAAGGACACAAAAAGTGGCTGGAAGATCTCCAAGATCTCCAATTTTCCTTCTTATGCCAGAGATTGGCAGGAAGTCTACAAAAAACATGAGCCATCAACTAACCGATATGTCTACGATTACTATCAATAGAAGAGTCTGCGCCGAATCTCGATTTGCGTGGTGCGCTGTCATCAGTTGAGTTACTTGCGACATGCATCTCATTTTATAATGACTAGGCGGCATACGGGTTTGCTTCAGAAACTAAATAGCGCCAGGAGTATAACGTCGTGATCAATGCGCCAATGGTACCAATGGATAAAATTCGCTGAAGCAGGTACGCAAGAGTCCTAGTAAGCGACAGCGCTAGAAAAGAAGATATGTATATGTTGCGCTAAAGACATCAAAAGCCGGCCGCTGAGCCGGTTTTTTTACGACCGGAGAAACCCATGGCTGAGCAAAAATCCCGCCTCGTCCTAGAGATTGACAGTCGTGACGCCGAGCAAAAAGCGGAAGACGTGCGCAAGGCTCTGGGCGCACTCGAAGATGCAGGTATCCGCGTTAAACCTGCTATGGACAGGGCGGGGGCTGGAATTGATGGTGTCGGGAAGACAGCATCAAAAGCGGGAGAAAGCCTTGGCCAATTAGGCAAGTCGTCAGATGGATCAGCCAAGTCAGCTGCCAGCAGCTCTGAAAGCTACGCCGAGGCGAGTACTCGGCTGCTTGCAATGGCAACCAACTCCTTGCAAGCCAGCGATTACGTCAAGGCATTGTCTGCCAGCACCTCCGCAGCATCTGTCTCCTTCGATGCGGCCAGCGACAAGGTTAGAAGCCTTTCGTCTCTCGCTGCTCGCCTGCGGGCTGAATCGGATGCTCTGGTTGGATCAACTGACAAAGCCGCGGCATCTACCAGAAATGCCTCGGTCGCCACCGATCTGCAGGCGAAAGAACTGGGCGAGCTACTCGGCAAGATCAATCCTGCTGTGGCTGCACTGGGTCGCCTCGATGATATGCAGAGCAAACTAGGGCAGTTTCACAAGGCTGGTTTGCTCGACACGGAGACCTTCAAGGAATACTCGACGCGCATTGAGACTACCCGCAAAGACTTGTCCGCTTTTGATGAGGGTCTGTCGAAAACAGGTATTGGCGCAAGGCAGACAGAGACCGCACTCCGGCAGTTACCTAGCCAGTTCACGGACATTTTCACTAGCCTGGCTGCCGGGCAAAACCCGCTGTTGGTGTTGCTGCAGCAGGGTGGTCAGATCAAGGACTCATTTGGCGGGATAGGCAACACCGTCGACGTGCTCGGCGGAAAAGTTAAAGGCTTTTTCTCTTCGATCACAGGCAGTAGTGCGGGGATTGCCGGTGCTGGCGCTGCCATAGGTGATCTGGCATCCCAGCAAGAGGCTGTTGCGGAAGGGTCTGAGGCTGCTGCCGAGGGCCTCGGTGGCATGGCAGAGGGGGCTAACACCGCTACCGATGCCGCAAAGAACGCCAAAGAAGCAGCGGCTGCTTTGGGAGCAGGAGCTAGCGGGGCCAGTGTAAGCATGCTTGCCATGGTCGGTGTCTTGACTGCTGCGGCAGCTGCCATAGGCATTTTAATCTACGGCTATAACAAGGGGAGCCAGGAGGCGGACGCCTACAACCAAGCACTTATCCTTACGGGGAATGCAGTCGGAACAACTTCAAGTCAGTTGGCGGGTATGGCTCGCAGGGTTGGCGATGCAACTACGACAGTTGGCGATGCCGCCAAGGTTCTAGCGCAGCTAGCTGGTTCTGGAAAAATTGCGGTTGCCACTTTTGAGCAAATAGCTGCTGCGGCGATCAATATGGAGGATGCAGCAGGGAAGGCTGCAAGCGAGACCGTAGCTGAGTTCATAAAAATTGCAGAGAACCCAACAAAGGCACTGGCGGCGCTAAGTGACCAATACGGAATTGTCACGGCGGCTACTTACCAACAGGTAAGAGCACTTCAAGAGCAGGGCGACAAACAAGGTGCAGCAACAATCGCTGAGGATGCCTACGCAAGCGCAATGGAAGTTCGCTCGGCAAAGATCAAAGCAGGCCTTGGGACTATTGAATCTGCATGGGACGCTGTTAGCAGTGCAGCTAAAAAGGGATGGGATGCAATCCTTGATGTTGGTCGTGATCAGTCAATCGACGAGCAGATATCGAATACCGAGAAGATACTGAATGATCGTAAAACAGGGTTTCAGGCTTGGTTATTTGATAGCGAAAGCGGTGACAAATCATCAAGGTTCCTTGAGGAAAGGCTAAAGATTCTCAAGGACTACAAGAAAACAACAGAGGAACAAGCTGCTGCCGAAGGCAAGGCCACTGAAGTTCAGCGCGAAGGTCTGGCGGCGTACGAGAAATTTCAACAAAGCGTAGAGTCCAATACCTCCAAGGCCCAGAAGAGAGACAAGGCTCTCAAGGATGCGCAGGATGAAATTAATAAGTCTCGGCTTGCTGGATACAAAATCACGACCGAGCAAGAGGCGGCAGCCTTAAAAGCTATTCGCGATAACTCGATCTACAAGGAAGCGAAGACTCCTGACGCGAAGCCCTACACCGAAGACGCCGGCCAAAAGATGCTCGACCAGGCACGGCAGCAGTTCGCGGTACTTCAGCAGCAAAACAGCCTTATCGGCCTACAGAAGGGTGAAGTCGATAAGCTCGGCGCATCAGGCCAGGCTTTGATCAAATGGGAGCAGGAACTTGCTGACATCAAGGGCAAGAAGACGCTAACTGCTGATCAGAAGTCGCTAGTTGCCAATCAGGATCTCATCACTGCTCAACTCAAGCGCAACGCTGGGCTGGAGCGGGAAAACGAGCTGCGCAAAACCGCTGCTGAGGAAGTGGCAAAACTGTCGGCTTTCCAAGCGAATCAGGACGGTCGACTCTCGACTGCTCAGGATGGGCTGGACGCCAATATCGCGGGCATTGGCCTGGGAGACAAAGCGCGAGCCCGGCTCAAAGAAGATTTGGCAATCCAGAAGGACTATGCCCGCCAATCAGCGGCTCTGTTGGAGCAGTTCAACACAAAGAGAATATCGCCTGACCTGTATGCGAAAGAGAACGCCATTGTTCAAGAGGGCCTTGCGAAGCGCCTGCTGATGCAGCAGGACAACTACAACCAACAGGATGCCGCGCAAAACGACTGGCTAGCCGGTGCTTCAAGCGCTTGGCAGAACTACTTCGACATCGCCACTGACTACAACCAGCAAACCCAAGATGCGACAGCTCAGATGCTGGGCAGTACAACATCATCAATTTCTGACCAGATCCAAGACTTGATCAAAGGCACCACAAGCCTCGGGGATGCTTTCGTCAATCTCGGCTCGACTATGGCTAGCTCAGTGCTTCAAGCCCTCTCTGACATCGCGGCGAAGTGGGTTGTTGTTCACGCGCTGAAAATGGCGGGAATCGGGGCAGAGACAACAGAGACTGTTGTTTCTGAAGGCATTAAGTCAGCCGCAAAGGTCACTGGTGACGCCGTATCTACAGGGTCCACTCTGGCAGCTCTCGCAGTGACTACGGCGGCCAGCGTAACGGCGGCAGCCACAACCATGGCGTCTTGGCTTCCGGCTGCACTGGTCGCCTCGGTTGGCACATTCGGTGCCGCTGCCATCGTCGGTGGAGCAGGACTGTTGGCAGCCTTCGCGCTGATCAAGGGGTTTTCTGGTGGCGGGTATACCGGTGCCGGCGGCGTTAACGAGCCGGCGGGCATGGTGCATAAGGGTGAAGTCGTTTGGAGTCAGGCTGATATTCGGCGCTCGGGCGGCGTTGCGTCGGTCGAGGCGTTGCGTAAAGGCAACGTGTCACCAATGAAGGGCACCGCTTCCGGTGTGAAGCTTGCGCAGGCCAGCTCGGCGGCGAATAGCTCCAAGGCGACAGTACCTGGTGGCACCGTGGTCAATCTCCACGAAGACGCCAGTCGCGCGGGCCAGGTGCAAACCAGCACCGGCCCGGACGGTAAGCAGATTATGGAAGTCTTTGTGTCCAACATCCGCTCACAGTCGAGCGCAGCTAAAGCCTTCGAGCAAACCTATGGACTGAAGCGAGTAGGGCGATGACAGCACTTGAAACGCTTTACGCTTCTGGCGGGCAGGCCGTCATCATTCCGACTCTTGAGCTGTTTTGTACGCCATGGGCCGCTCCGATCTACATCTGTCAGGGATTCGACGACATCACGGCTACGACTGAGGATGGCGTTACCGCGACATTCACGGCCGCTGGCTTTGCTGCAGCGCTACCCAAGCGAGACAACAGCGGCAACCAGACGTTGACGTTCGCCATCGACAACGTGACAGGGGAGGCCCAGAAGCTGATCGATCAGGCGCTCGATGCCAGAGCGAAGATCGGTTTGGTTTTCCGGATTTTTCTTTCTACGGATTTTGGCGCCCCAGCTGAGCGTCCTTACCGCATGACGGTGCTTAACGGGTTTATGCAGGGGGCGAGCGTCCAGCTCAACGCCGGCTACTTCGACCTGATTAATCTCGCGTGGCCCCGCCGTAAATACACCTTGGCCTTCGCGCCCTGCCTTCGGTACATCTAAATGTTTGAAAAATACCTGAGCGCTTCCTACGAGGATGGCGGGCGAGGCCCTGCGCGGCTGGATTGCTGGGGGCTTGCTCGATTGGTGCGGCATGAGGTTTACGGCCTGCCACTGCTGCCGAGTTGGGGCTATGTGCGCAACACCATGCCGAAGGAGTTTACCAAGGCCGTGAACGAGGGTGCCGCCGCCATGGAGCGCTGTGACCCAGAGGTCGGCGCAGTCGCCTGCGTTTGGCGTGGACTGATCTGCATTCACGTTGCCGTCATCGTCGAGGTTGATGGCCGGCTGCACGGGATGGAGATGAAGCCATCCGGCACCACGATCAAGTCGCTGCGCAAATTCCAAGACCAATATCTGACAGTGAGTTACCACCGTGATCGAACTCTACCCGAGCAAGCTGGAAGGTCAGCCGCTGGAGCGCCACAAGACTGATCGCGTGATGACCCTTGAAGGTTGGCTGGTTGCGAATGTGCCGAGCTACCAGGTACGCGAGTCGCCCCCGATCAGCATTGAAGTCAACGGCTTGTTCATCGCTCCCGGCAACTGGCCCAAGGTGGAGTTCGGTCCGGCGGACACCGTGAGGATCTATCCAGAGCCCAAAGGGACTGGTCTTGAGATTGCGGCTTGGGCTGTGGTTGCTGCGATTGTTGCTGTTGGTGTGGTCATGCTCACCCAGAAACCACTGGCAACGCCGGAGTCGACGAGCAACGGCGCGGGTAAAGGCCTCGGGCTGGCCAAGACCACGGCCAACCAGGTGAAGCTTGGGGATGTGATTCGCGAGTGCGCAGGAAAGAACGAAATTTTCCCGGATCACCTGACGCCTACTCGGCGTTACTTTGGTGATGATCCGAAGGTGCAGTGGGTCGAGATGCTGCTGTGCGTTGGTGTGGGCGAGTTCGACATACAGCCTGGCCAAGTTCGTATCGGCGGTACCCCGATAGCCTCGCTTGGTAATACGGCGAGTTACACCATCTTCGGTCCTGGCGAGTCGCTCGCTGCCGAGGATGCGCGGCTTTGGTGGCATAACTCGGATGAAGTGGGTTCGACGTCCACGGGCAGCGCCGGTCTCACTCTGACGACCACCACAGATATTGAGCAGCAGCTCAATGCAGATACGGTCCAGTTCAGCGAGTTTGTTGTTTCCGTTCCGGTGTCGGCCGGATGGTTTCCGCATGGCTGGACCGCAGGCCTGATTACTCGTATCGAGGTCATGTACCCCTACACGTTCACAGCGCCGGCGGACGATTCGGCGACGGTTATCAGCGGCAACCATGTGCAGATGATTGGTGCATTCGTTGGAATGAGGCTGGAGGTTACGGGTGCCAATGCAGGGGAGTATGTGGTTGCCAGCTATACGCCAGAAACTTCTGGGGTGCCAGGAGTAGCCGGTAGCGCATCAACGGTAACCGGCAGCTCAGCGCCGTCCCGGTATGATTTTGATGTAACGCCTCTCACGTTCACGATTAGCATTGGCGCAAGCGCGTACACACTCACGCTAACCTCGGCGACCACCAACCTATCCGGCTTGGTATCGTCCATCAATGCTCAGTTGTCGAGCGCAAACTTGTTGGCCAGCAGCGCTGGATCAATGCTGCGCATCTCGGAGAAGACCGCGCCATACGGTGGTCAGGCCATTATTTTGGGCGGGTCGACCACTACGCTGTTCGGGTCTACTCCCAGCTTTGTTACGGGGGGCATGACGGTCACCGCTACGGCTTATACACCGGCCAGCATGACATTGGCCTATGACGGCGGCAGTCCGGTTATTGGGCTGCAAGCCGGGACGCTTTGGTCGTGCATCGGCTATCGAGATCTGCGCTATCGAATCAGTGCTGTTTCTGACGACTCCGTTGATGATGACGAAGGCACTGCTGATGTTGATGAAAGTCATGGTCCATCTGCGATCACGGTCATTCGACTGACGGACACGGGGACCGAGGACGAAACCTGGCAGGGCTTCGACGATATCGAGACAAACAACGCCTCGATCACCCTTGACGGCTCGACCACCGAAGGTGACTGGGCAGGGCCTTTTTATGTCTGTCCGGAAGGCGAGGTCATTCGCCGGTTCGAAATTGACTTCTTCTTCCCCCAAGGGTTGGTCAGATACACGGAAAAGAACGGGAATACTCGCTCCCATTGGGCGAAAGTAGAAGTCCAGTATCGCGATGCTTCTACTGCCGGTGCCTGGACCAGCGTGCCTTACAAGTTTGAGGCGAAGAGCCCGGATCAGCAGGGCTACACCAGGGCAATCACGGCGCCGAGCTACATCCGCCCCGAAGTTCGTATTCGTCGAATCGGGGAGGAGTCTCCGGAAAACTTCAAGTCCAACCGGGTGCAGTGGTATGGGTTGCGCGGCCGGATCGACAAGGCTCCGACCCAGTACGAGAACTGCACGGTAATGGCGCTCTATGTGCGTGGCGGCGACAAGCTTTCAGCCCAGTCACAAAGCCAAGTGTCTGTGGTCGGGACAAGGAAGTTGCCGGTACTGGCGGGGGGAGGGTGGAGCGAGCCAGTTCCGACTCGCGACATCGTGTCGTGGGTGAACTACGTCACCAAGTCGGTTGGCGGCACTGATGACGATATGGATATTGAAGAGTTCGCCCGCTACAACTCGATCTGGCAGGGTCGTGGCGATCACTTCGATTACGCGGTCGAGGACGACAGCACGGTCAAGGAGTGCATCAACGATGCGCTTCTGGCGGGATTTGCAGAGTTCACTCTGGAGCGCGGGCGCATCACTCCCGTACGGGATGAGCCAAGGACGCAGTTCGGTCACATGTACACGCCTCAAAACATGACTGAGCAGCTCAAAAGAAACTTCAGCCTACCGGCGCCCGACGACTACGACGGCGTTGATATCAAGTACGTGGATGAGATCACACGCGCGACAGAGTTGGTCCGTTGCCGGCTTCCTGGCGACCAAGGACTGACCGTTCAAACCGTAACGCTAAAGGGTGTCACCAATCGTGATCGAGCCTGGCGAATAGGTATGCGCATGCGCCGCGCTCAGGTTTATCGCACCAAGAGCTACAGCTGGAGCACTGAGTTTGATGCGCTCAATAGCAGTTACCTCAGTTACGACGCAGTGGCCGACGACATTCCTGGCTATGGGCAGAGCTCGATTCTGATGGGGGTCACAAGTGGGAATGGTTTGGTGCTTCTGGAGAGCTCAGAACCATTGAGCTGGACGCTTGGTGCGGCACACGCTGTTGCAGTACGGCGCCCAGACGGATCGGTCAGCGGGCCATGGCCAGCAACACGGGTGGATGACTTCAGGCTCGCAGTGTCCTCGCTGGATTTTGAGCCTGATGACTCATGGGATATCGAGCCCCCCCACCTTCTGTTTGGCGAATCAACCCGATGGTGTTACCCGGTACTGATCACTTCGATCGAGCCCGGCGACCACTCCGCTGATGTGGAGGCCGTCAACTACGACCCGCGTGTTTATGCGGACGATGACAACGCCGCCGATAACTAAGGGCTGCAGCATGCTTGCATATCCAGAAGGGTTACCCCTGCCTTTACGGGAGGGCTATGGCTTCGAGCCGGTTAGCCCTATCGTTCGTTCCGTTTTTGTGAGCGGACGCGCGCGACAAAGGCGACGATCCACCAGCACCCCGACGGAAGCATCGGTTTCGTGGGTGTTCAATGATGCCCAGGCGCAATTCTTTGAAGCATGGTTCGAACACATCTTGCTATCAGGCACCCTGTGGTTTGACTGTCCGCTTAAGACTCCACTTGGTCTTGATGCTTACCGGGCGAGGTTCGTGGGCATATACAGCGGCCCATCACTGGTGGGTGTCAGCCATTGGCGGTTTACCGCGAAGCTTGAACTATTTAAGCGACCAATTTGGGATGCTGACTGGATCGTTATTACACCTGACTACATGCTTATGCCCGACATATTTGACCGAGCGATGAATCAGGAGTGGCCGCTCTACAGGGTGAGTCAGCTGCTGACTGAGGACGGCTTCAATCTCCTGACAGAAGACGGTTTCGTCCTAACTACCGAGTAATCAAAATGGCAGACCTCAAGAAAATTTCAGAACTTCCGCCATCTATCGCGGCTAGCGAGCAGGATATTTACCCGGTTGTTCAGAACGGAAATACTTTAAATCAGACATTGGAAAAACTACGTCAAGCGATAATTGGCGGATGGCAGACGCACGTATCGAGCTTTCTATCATCCGCTGATGCGTTGGCAGCTAGAACGTCTATCGGTCTAGGGGCTGTAAATAACACGGCAGATGCGAGCAAGCCGGTTAGTACAGCTCAGCAAGCAGCCATTATCAGCAGCCTCGCGTCTTTCGGTCTGGGGGCTACCAGCGCGCCAGTGATTACTGACTATAACGCCGTTTCAACTGGTGGCTTTTACCGAGATCAGGGCAACTCGGCTAACTCGCCGCTAGCCGCTGGTAGCGTCGGGGTGCTGTTGAACATCCAGTACAGCACGGCTGGTCAACTGCAGCTGGTCGCGCGGCTCACGAGCATCACTGCAGCAAACCAGCTTTTCTGGCGCAGTAGGGCAGGAGGTATCTGGGCTGGCTGGCGCGAGTTAGCCCCGCTAGACAGCCCTGTGTTCACCAGCCCCATCCGTCTCAGCCAGTACACGATGGCAACGCTGCCATCAGCGAGTGCGTACCCCGGCAGCATTATCGACGTCACGAACGCTACAGGCGGCCCTAAGGCCTGCAGGTCAGACAGTAGTGCCTGGAAAATCCTCAACACCACTACGACAGTGAGTTAACAGATGCCTACCTTCACCGAAGAAACAACACCTTACGAAGTCCTGTTGCGCTTTAACGAAGGGAAACTTTCGGGCGCGCACTATCAGACAATTACACATGTCAAACGGGACGGCCTGATCATCAGCAGTCAGAGTGACGCGCTACAGCAGCTTGCACTGGTTGAAGGCGAAGAGGGGCAGAAGCTTAGCGAGGTATTGGGCGAGATTACTGCCGCGACCATCATCGAGAACCAGACACTCACAGAAGACCTGACGGCCGCAATCTCCAAGATTGATGAGCTGACTGCTCAGCTTGAGCAGGCGCAGGAAGCGGCTGAAGGCTGGAGTGTGATCCGCAACGCCTAAACGCTTCAGTCATCCATGCCGCCTAGAGCGGTTTTTTTTTTCGCTTGAAATTCTAGAGCCCGCCTTGTGCGGGCTTTTTATGCTTGGAGTTCGGCATGACCAAATACGCGACCGGCAATCCTGTTGGATCAATTGCTCCCAAAGATCTATTTGATAACGCTCAAAACTTAGACTATTTGCTGATTGGCCCAAGCAAAACTTACCCCGACCGGCTGGGGGGGGCGCGCAAATCTTGGGCAGGTTTTGAGTCTGATTTTTCAAGCGCTCAAGCAGACAAGCAAGAGCGCTTTCAACAGTTCCTGTTGTCGAGCGGTTATGAGCCTATTGGAGAGTACGGGGCGGGATTGCTGATCAGTGAACTCAACCAAGTTTTTCTTAGGAATGGCGAACTCTATCGCGCTTCAGCAACCTTGACTCTTCCTTACACGACAACTGGGGTTTGGGTCGATGAGTCGGATCGGTTTGTATCGGTTGGCGATGCCGCGCTGCGACAGGAGCTTGGTGGCCCAGCAGGTGGGGAGATAGTTGTAACCCAAGGAGCAGGGCCTGGTGCTGTGCCGCAAACCGTGACTGCCGTATTCGGACAAATGATAAACGTCAATATCAAAAGTTACGGCGGCAAGGTAAACATGGTCGACGATGACACGCTCGCGCTCTATAAAGCGATGGCCGTTGTATATACGAGCGGCGGCGGAATCGTGGACATTCCAGGGCTTTCCGTATTCGACGGGTCCATTGTCGTACCTGACGGCGTAACGATCCGGTCCACAGGTAAAGGTTACGAAAAGCGGCCTGTCGGCGGAATGATCTTCCGAGGTACTGGCGCAAGAAATAATTCTATTGCTGGCGCTACCGCGATATCGGTAGCGAACCCGGATACTGGTGCGGCGTATCTTGCTGACTCAGGAGCGAGGGGCGATGTTTACCGGACGTTAGATCTATCTGTACCGTTCAGTGCAGCGGTTATTCTCGGGAAGGGTTCGCGTCTACTTGATATGGGGGTTCTGCCTTGGTTCGACGGCCTTGGCGGGTATGATGGATCGGACGGACGCCTGTCGGATGAATGGGATGTCGGTATCTGGTGCCGCAATGCCTCTGGTTGGCAGACTCAAAACCTTATTTGCGACGGGCACTGGCGTAAATCAGGGTTGCTGATAACTTCTTCTGATATCGGCGACGCTAAGGCTCCGCAGTGCGAGCTTGGCCAAGCTTTGTATTGCACATTTGGCGGATTCCGTGGTGTATCGATTCGAGCCCCGCGGGATGCGTCTGGTGCCACGAACTACGGCTTTGCTGGAACAGACTTCATCAACTGCTTCATCCGCAGCCTTAACCATCAGTCCTTGCGCCTAGCGACCTCAAGCTTCCTCACTGTGCCATTTACGTCACCATCTGCGTGCCTTGAACTTGATGGCTCTACTGTCCTGCGCGGCGTGCAATTCCTTAACACCACTTTCATGGGGCGTGACGATATATCGGTGATCAGTGATCACTCGAATGAAACCTTGTTCAGTGGGTGCTACGAGGAATCCAAGTCCATTGGTGTGGGAGGGGTATGGTACGACAATCTGGTCGGGTCTAGAGCTGTAGCGACATCTAACACGGTTGCTTTTTTCTGGCACAGCAACACGAAATATGCGGTGGATTTTTCTCCGTACTTCACAAAAGACACCAGCCTTACAACTTCGCGCTACGATAATTCTAAGACTGGCGTATTTAATCCTGCGACTGCGCAAGATAGTGAATGGGAGCGACCTAACTTCTCCGGAACCTACGGAATCCGTCTTCGTACGGGCCAAGCATTTAGGGTCTATAATAGCGAATTCATCAGCCAGCTCAGTGTGTCTGATCAAGGGGCGGTTAGCTCTTCTGGAAATATAACAATTGCTCAGAATGAAGCTGGCCTTTACTCAAATGCGAATCCAATGGTGCGCCGATTCTCGTCGGGGACCGTTCAGTTGGGGCTTGGGGTTTCAAGTATCAGCGATGGCACTATGACCAATCCAGGAATAGTTAGGGCTACAATTGATAACGCCTATTCCAACGGGTCTGCAAGTTTCAGATGGTCAACAGTATTTTCTGGGACCGGAACCATCAATACATCTGATGAGCGCCACAAGCTGAATGTACAGAAAATACTGGACAACCTGCTTGATGCGTTTGAGTCTGTAGAGTATGCGATGTATCAGATGGATGACGCATTCGAGCTAAAGGGTGATGGAGCTAGATGGCACTTCGGTGTAATTGCGCAGCGCGTTAAAGAAGCATTTGAAAGTAGTGGCCTAGACCCTTTTTCATTCGGGCTGCTCTGCTATGACGAATGGCCCGACGTTTATGAGCCGGTCATTGAAAAGGCGTGCGTATTGGATAATGAAGGCAGCCAGACCGTAACGGAAAGGGAGAGTGGAGAGTACCGCCTCGTCAGGAGCGCGGGGAACCGATACGGTATCCGGTACGAGGAATTACTTTGCCTTCAAGCTGCTATAGGTCGTCGAGACAAAGAGCGGCAGTTGGCAATAAATAAAGAGTTGAATGCAAGTCTTGACTTGTTGCTGAAAAGAGTAGTTGCTCTTGAGCTTGAATAAGTTTTAGGAGGGGTAGGCAAGTCATAAGTTCTATGACTTGCCTATAATTTTAGTTGTTACGAGCTTAGCGGAGATAAATCGAAGTTATTTTTGACTCGGTCGCTGGCAATAAGTGTGTTGAACGAATCGGCTCCGAGGCTTATGGTGCTCATGTAGTCGTCGGTCTTTTGCCATGCTCGCGGAGATCTTATTAGGGATTGCTCTTTAGCATTGGTTCTTATCCAAGGCTCGCCAAATGCAATATTTGGCCGCTCCCAAGCGGTATTTCGTTTGATGACTTTTGCTGGTATTCCGGCGGCCACACAGTTGTTCTGTATCTGGCCCTTGATAATAGCTCTTGCGGCTATGGTAGATCCTGAGCCGATCATAGAACCGGATAATATCAACGATCCTTCGGCCAGCCATACATGGCTTCCTATAACGATGTTGCGTGAAGGATTTATTCTCTCTCCGCTTTCTACGTCATATATTGCGTGTGAGTCTTCAGATCTAATTTGCACCGACGAAGCAATCATGCAGTCGTCACCTATCACGACGGATGTTGCCTCAGCCGTGTAGATGGCGCACGCGGTAGTGCACGTAACCCATGTTCCAATAGAAACTAAGCATTTCCAGCCGACTCTAACTCGTCCGGAGTAGTTGCCTCTAGACCCCACGAAGCAAATACCATCATCGGCAGGGAAGTAGAACTTTGTATTGTTTACTCCGCTATCGCCGACAATGGTTAGCTCGTTATTGTTTCCTGAGAACTCAACGTAAACATTCTTTAGGTCGGACGGGGCTGTGATCTTGTTACCCCTCTCGTCTTCCGAGCTTCCATTTATTAAGACCAGAGCCACAGCTGCATCCTTCATGGGATCAAATCCTTCGAGTATACCGAGGCAATCCTAAAGCGTCATATCCCTAGTGATTTTCGATTCAGCTGGGCACATTTGCCGCCTGCCCTTGCGCAGGCCTCTTTCTCTTGGATAAAAGTATGCCCATCACCACGCAGCTGCTGCTGCAGATCCTCCCGAACGCCGGCCAATCCGCCGGCGTTTTTGTGTCCGCTTTAAACACCGCCATGAACCACTACCAGATCGTTGGCCTGAAGCGCGTAGCGGCTTTCATCGCCCAGATCGGGCATGAGTCTGGCCAGCTCAAGTACGTGAAAGAAATATGGGGCCCCACCAAAGCTCAGGCCCGTTACGAGGGCAGGGCAGACCTGGGCAATACCGTACCCGGTGACGGCTCGAAGTATCGCGGCCGTGGCCTGATCCAGATCACTGGCCGGGCCAACTACAAAGCGTGCGGCGAAGCGCTGGGTCTCGACCTGATCAACTATCCAGAGCTGCTGGAGAAGCCACAGCACGCCTGCATGTCGGCGGCTTGGTTCTGGGCGAGCAGGGACCTGAACACGCTGGCTGATGCTGGCAAGTTCGACACGATCACCAGTCGCATCAATGGTGGTCAGAACGGCGCGGCGGATCGGCAGGCGCTGTATGCCAAGGCGCTGAAGGTGTTGGCGTGAGTCAGTCTCGCTGGTTGGGCCTTGCGCTGCTGGTGTCCATTGCTTGTTTTGCTACATGGAAAGTGGACGCTTGGCGCTACGGGAAGGAGTTGGCCAGCCTGACCGCAGATCATCAATCGGGCCTGACGGCCATTTCCAATGCGGCTGCCGCTCAGGTGCGTCAGGCGCTGGAGAGGCAGCAGGTAACGCAAAAGGCATTGGCCGAGCTCGACGTCAGAACAACCAAAGAGAAAGCCCATGACCTCGCTGAAAATGAAAGGCTGCGCGCTGACGTTGCTGCTGGTGATCGCCGGCTGCGCATCGCAGGGCGCTGTAGTACCAGTAGCAGCGATCTGCCCGATACCACCAGTACCGCCCGCCTGGATGATGGCTCAACCGTCGAACTCACTGGAGCTGCTGAACGAACTGTTTTCGATATCAGGGCAGGGATCATCAAAGACCGGGCAGCCTTGAAGGGGTTGCAGGAGTATGTGTTGCGGGTGTGTCAGTAGGGGTTGTGTTCGGTTGGCAGGACGCCGAGGGAGAGGGTGTTGATTAAGTGTTGGATGGGTGTCAAACCAGCTAATTCGCTGCTGGCTTGATTGATCCGCGGAGCTTATCGTCCGCCCTCTAGGTTGTCAGTTTTTGTAGCTGACCTCGAACACTGCAACAGCCATATGCAGGGGGTTTCGATTATTGTCATCCTTCGCCCAGTGCCTGATTGGGTGGTATCTCTTAAGGGCGCATACTACTCGACCGCGCGCTCTAGGGTGATTGCGTCTGCGCTCCGCTTCTTCCTCCTGCAACATTGTGAGCAGGCGCTCTTCGGATTTTTTCGTTGTGAACACCAAATAGTTGGTTTCCAACCGGGCTCCCGCATGAACGGTTCTGCTGACACAGGCAAGGCGGATCAGATCCTTTGACAGATGGGCACTACGTGACCCTCTCTTAAATTCCAGCACGTGTGCTGGTATTCCTTTTTTGCCAGTTCTGAGCACTAGGTCAAATCGACCGTTGCCACGCAGATCATCATCATCCATTAGGTCGTCGAGCTCATCCTCATCTACCCCCGCATCAGCCAAGGTTTGCTTTACTGATGCCTCTAGGCGATACCCAAAGTTTGCAAAGGACTTAGCTATATGCTGCGCGACATGGACGGCCATGAAATATTCAGGCATGCGGCTCAAGGGCATGTCGGCATGCTTGTACGCCATGTCACTAGCATGGATGAGTCCCTCGACAATCGCGTCAAGGCGATTGGTTGGGGATGATTTGAGTAGCGCCGTTGTCATTGGAGATTCCAGTCAATTAGGTATAAATGGCAATGTATGCTCAGGCTATGAGTCACGAAGGCTAAACAGGATTATCGGCAAGTATTGAAAAATCATTAGCTACGGAGTTACGCGGCACATCCAGTGTTACCAGGCTGGTTTTTCGATCAAGCCCAAGCATCTATAAATTTCGAGAGTATTGAGATAAAGGAGAGTGTTCGCTCGACAGGGCGCAGGGAAGAGGGAAGTCATGCGTAACTCTCTCAAGCACTTATCTGTATCTATGGCCATTCGATTGCAACGAGTGCCAGGTTTGTCGGAACGCCGGAACAGGGAGCTCTATGAGGCAGCAGGAATAACGAGATAGGCCTATTCTTCACTATTGGCTTGGCGCGCATTCAGCGACAGCTATTCCTTATGACAGGCCATTTTTGCAATGTCCGTGACTTATCTGCCACTGGTCGTCTGGAACAAGCATTGGGAGCTCGACGGCTCTCGGGTGCGATGCCGATATTGTCTGCGCTTTCAGGAGCTCACGGATACCAGAAGCTTTATTCATACCCTTGGGTGCGAGGCTTGGGGGTTGCAGGCTCAATACCCTGGTCGTGAGCTGGCAACCATAGTGGAGCATAAAATTCGTTTGGGACTGTTTTGATGCGAACTAGGAGTGGTCTGTGTTGGTTCGGCAGGACGCCGGAGAGGGGTTAAATAGGCTGCGTGACTTTTGCGTGACTCTCTCACGCACCTATCGGTATCTATGGCTATTCGATTGCAGCGAGCGCCAGAGATAGCGGCCATGTTTAAAGGGTTTGCAATGCCACTGCGGGCATGGGGTGCTAGGGGTCGAGTGTTCGAATCACTCCGTCCCGACCATATTATTCAATGACTTAGCCCAACTTTCGCGAGTTGGGCTTTTTCATGCTCAGGGACTTTTGCGGGGGATGCCGTCAGGCCCTGTGCAACTGAAAGCACGAACTGCAGTTCCCGTGGCGCAAGGCCTCGGCCGAGGTGGCCTTTCCATGCACCGTCTACGATTGTCGATTCCAAGATGTCTACTCGGTTGTTTTCCCGATGCACCCGGCAAGCCAGGTGCTGCAGTGAAAGTGTCCGTAACCCCCGGGCTCGCTACTAGCGACAGTCCGGGGTTGTTACGTCAGCGACTGATGGTTTGTTCGGGCGGCCTACCGGTATTCCGGCTGATGCGCGGTGACATCAACGACACATCTTTCCGCTGCCTGTACTGGTATTGGGAGCGGCCTTCAGGCTTTCCACTCCACGCAGGTGAATCGCTCACTTGTGCATGACTGCAAACCTTCCATTTGCTTGAGGTGTGTTGTTGCGCGCCGTCTTACCGAGGCTGATACGGCGACACTCAGGGAGTCTCAAGCCTATGAGTGCGCTAACGGCCTTTCCCGTCCGGCGTTTTGTAGCTGTTGGTTGTTAAAGAGCGTTCCGGTTACCCGAGCCCTGTTGAGGGCCTATCAAGCCTGTTTGGCTGCTCGATGAGGCAAAGACAAGACAATGCCTATTTTGTGTAAATAGGCACTGGCTAATTATTTTCCTGTGGACGTGAAAAAGCCCGCAGAAGCGGGCTTCAGTTTGTCGCTGGAAACAGATGCTCGATTGGCTGGCTTACCCAGCCAGGCGGGCTTCAGCCGTACAGCTTGGCTGTCGACTTCAAGGCGTCGGTATGCAGAAAAATATCGTCCAGGGTTTCAATCGGGTGCCGAGTTTCTTTTTTGTCAGCATCGAACAGGCCGAGGTATTTTTGCGCACGGTTGAAGTGGAGGCGAGCGATGGGCTTTCTGTTGTTGTCATCAAGAAGAATGCCGAAATAGCTCTGGGTATCACGAGCAACGATGCGCTTGGCATCAACCTCGGTACGCACAATCGCTTTGACGATGTTGTAGCCTTCGGTTTCTTCTTCAGTCGTAACAATCAGATCCTTCTCTTCATCTGCCGGGAGCTCAACCTCTGGTGTAAGAGAGGGCGTCACGGGCTGACTTGAAAACAACGGCTGAGTATTACCACTTATAGCGGACTTGAGGCGTTCGTTAATTTGGTCACCCAGAAATTGCGCTGTGGCCTTTCTGGTCAGGTGGCCGAACTGCTCGCGGACTTTTTGAGTAATGACGCCATCGTAAATTCGCGAAGCGAAAAGCCTTACGAAATCATCGTCAGGCTCATTGAATTGAGCTGCCAGGATGCGTTTGATCTGGCCGACATATTTGAGCTCGCCTGCGGCGCTGATGATGGAGTCCACATCAAACGCCGATTTAGTCAGCTTTTGCAGCTCAGGGATGGCATGTTCGTCGATGTTCAGGAGGTCGAGTTCTAGAAAGGGCTTCTCGTCCATTTTGTTCGGGGCGTCCAAGTCGGTGAAGAACTTGTAGACCTGGCCGTTTGTAAGAATGGAAATGCGTGCGCTTGTGACATGGAAGTAGCGGAAGAGCTGGCCGGCATGGTTGATGTTCAACGGCTCGCCGATTTTCTTGCTTTCAATGAGGATCTGAATGGCACCATCTTTCAGGATGGCGTAATCAACCTTTTCGCCTTTTTTCGTGCCGATATCGGAGGTGAATTCAGGCACTACTTCAAGTGGGTTGAAAACGTCATAACCCAGAATGGACTGGATAAAGGGCATGATAAAAGCATTTTTAGTTGCTTCTTCGGTTTGAATAGCTGCGCTCTGTTGTCGAATTTTTGCCGCTAATCCTGCGAGCTTTTCTTCAAATTCCATGATTCCCTCCCCAGGGAAAAATTTTCTACAGTTTGCGAGCATTCCATGCGAGAAGAACCCTTGCCTGGATATGGACGCGTTCGAGTTGTGCGCCTTCAATCATTATTGCCGGATAAATCGGGTTGTCAGAAATCATTCTCAGCGAGCCGCCGGTCATTCGCTGCAGCCGCTTGATGAACAGGTCGCCATCCAGGGTGAAAACGTAAATCGCATCGGTACGAACATCTGTGATGCCACGATCTACAAGTAAAGCATCCCCGTTGCGAAAGGTGCCTTCCATGCTGTCGCCGTCACCATCAATGATGGCGAGGTTTTCAAGTTTGGAGAAGTTAAGGCCCTGACTCTTTAGCCAGTCAACGTGGACGGTGATGTCCCGGATAACTTCAATATTGTGTTCAGGTGGTGCGCAGCCAGGCCCCATTGATGCAGAGACGTCGAAGTGGGGAATGGTGACGAAACTGATATCGGCGCTTTTTCTGCGGGAGCTGATAGGGATCACGTTGCTCTCCTTTTCGTCCCTGACGACATTGCTGTCAGCCGGGTTCGATATGGATAGAAACTCGGTCACACGATCGCTCAGGCCCCAGTGCGATGGCTTGGCCGCATCTGAAAAGTAGTCCATGTGCTTGGACTTGTCTATTCGCCCCGTCTTCACCCAGTCCTGGACAGACGGAGGCGCCACGCCGAAATATTCGGCGAGCTTCTTTTTTGAAACACCTTTGGCGAGTCGAGCTAGCTCGATGGCTGTAGTGGTCAACTAATCCCGGACAGTCACTAGTTTCAGTGCTTTCGCGAAATCGCTGGCCCCGGAAGACCTTATCGATTTGCCAGATGCCGCCTTTTTTGTAGATGCCGGTGATTGTCTTTCGCGCCATGGAACAGTTGGGCGACGTATCGGAAGGTACAGTCAGTCAACAGACGCTGGGCTTCCATGCGCTCTGTTTTGCCGTTGCGAAACGGTTGACCCACTTCAAGATTGTGTAGCTGCCTTGCTACAAGGTAGCTACACGTGAAAAAAGTAACGGCTTGCGTCTTATTCAGGCTTGGCGCGATGCCATACCAGTTTTGAGTTGACAGTTTTGCCTTGAGAGCTGATGGGGTTTTCGGTGCCCAGCGTCAGCACATCGTTTTCCAGGCTGACAACACGAGGTTGGGTCTGGCCCATCCAGTTAGGAAACAGCGAAATAAACATGCTGTGGGTCAAGGTGCGCTTTTCTTCGTTGACTTTGAACGGGCCGGTGTAAGCGATATAGGTAGAACCTGCAGCCTTGTATTCTTCCAAGGTACCCTTGTAAAAGTCGTTGATCGCAAATTTTTCGCGGCCATCTGGCTTCATCAGTTGCGCCGACATATACCCATCCGGCGTGTACATGATGATGCCCATCGGCTGCTCGCCCATTGGGTAGAACGACTCAGATCCATCTACTGGAATTTCCACGTAGGAGTGCAATTTCCAGGCGCCGATCAGTTGATCACGTAGTCTCATCTATATATCCCCTCAGGTGTGCTGCATATCGCAGTCGATAGGCAACATTTGACTGGAAATCGACTGGGAGTCCAGGGTCAGAACGGTTTCTTCTTCAATGCTTTTGCCACTGATTTGCGCACGACCCTCCAGTACTTTATGGACGCGTGGGCCATCCACTGCGCCGAGTAGTTGGGTCTGGTTTCTCGACAGGAGCGGTAGGTCCCGAGATACCAGCGTTATTAATCAGGACGTCCAGGCCGCTGAGGGTCTTGGCTGCCAGCGCCATCATTTTTCAACGTCAGCTGGACTGGAAATGTCGCACAGGGTGGTTTCCCCCCTGGGAAATCCTTTTCGAGTGAAATCTATGACAGCTATATGTCATAAGGCTTTCCACCATAATTGCGCATATTTACTTTCCGATCTTGCAGTTTTGCTGAAAAGCCCGTTCACCGTCAGCGGCTACCAAGGGCTCGGACGCTCTGCTGATAATTCCTCATCGCATATTCGCCAGCGTTGCTTGGGTGAGCTGGCCTCAGGTTGGCGCACTCAGTACCTGGCTCTTGAATGAGGACACGTATGAGTATTCGTATCTGGCATCAAAGCTTCACTGTTCTGAGCGATCTGGGTGCTTACGACGAGGCCTTGCGAGCACATTTTCGCAAGGTTGCCCGGCCGGACACCGAGGTCCATATGCACGGCATGCGCCCGGGCACATACCGCAGTCATTATCCGGGCGACGACATCAAGTATTCGGCACTGCAGTACCTGCATGGCCTGCAGTTCATGGCGGCGGGCATCAATGCCCAGAGTCAGGGGTTTGATGCCTATGCCATCAGCACGTTGCCGGAGCCGGCACTCAAGGAAACGCGCAGCCTGCTGGATATTCCGGTGGTGGGGTATGGCGAATCCGCGATGCTGACCGCGTGCATGCTCGGTCGTACCTTCGGCGTCCTGGTGTTCATTGATGAGTTGGCTGAGCAGGTCACTGAAAATGCCGCGCGCCATGGTCTGGGCGGGCGATTGACGGAGGTGCGGCATGTCGGCTTTCGCTTTGCCGATGTGCTGGCAGGCTTCACCGATCCCGCTGAGCTGATCGAGCGTTTTCGTAGCGCGGCACGCGGCCTGATCGCCAAAGGCGCCGAGGTGATCATTCCCGGCGAAGCCCCGCTGAACGTACTGTTGGCCACCCACGGCATCAACGAGGTGGACGGTGTGCCGGTCATAGACTCGCTCGGCGCCTGGGTCAAACAGGCGGAGACCATGGTGGATTTGCGTCGCGTCAATGGCACACGTACTTGCAATCGTGGGTATTTTTCGGCGCAACCAGAGCCTGAGCGGGTTCGAGAACTTTTCGAGTTCTATGGCTTGGGCTCGTTTCTTCAAGCAGGAGACCAGGCATGAATCGTTATGAATGTGACCTGCTGGTGATCGGTGGCGGGCTGGCGGGTTTTAGTGCGGCCCTGGCAGCTGCCCAAGTGGGCTTACAGGTGATAGTGCTGGAAAAAACCGCACAAACCGGTGGCTCGTCGGCCATGAGCGGTGGTTGCCTGGCGTTCGCCGGCACCGATCTGCAGCGTGCGCACGGTATTGAAGATTCGTCGCAGTTGCTGTTCGACGACCTGGTCGATGTGGGCAAGGGCGAATGCGACGAGGCTTTGGTCAAGCTATACACCGACCACCAACTGGAGACCTATCTGTGGCTCAAGGACAATGGCGTAGTGTTTGCCGATGTCATTGAGGCCGCTTCAGGGCAGTCGGTGCCACGGGTGCACAATGTGGACCCGGCCGACATGGTGCGCCAACTGCAACAGGCTGCGTTGGCAACGCAGCAGGTCGAGGTCTGGCTGCACAGCCGTGCCCGGCGCCTGTTGCGCGAGGACGGTGGCCGGGTTGTGGGGGCGAGTGTCGAGTGCAACGGTGAGCCGGTCGAAGTCATTGCTCGTAAAGCGGTGCTGCTGGCCAGCGGCGGTTTTGTCCAGGACCGAGAGTTGATTCACCGCTTCGTTCCGCAATACGACAACGCGGTGTTTATCGGCGGTGAAGGCAATGAAGGCGACGGCCTGCGCATGGCCTGGGCCATGGGCGCGGATGTTCGTGATCTGCCGTATATCAAGGGCACGTTCGGTAAACACCCCATGGATGAACACAACCACCACGCTTGTCTGGCGGTTTACAAGGGCGCTATTGCGGTGAACCAGGAAGGTCGGCGGTTTGTCGACGAGTCACAGTCCTACAAGTTGCTCGGCGACGCGGTGATGCAACAGAGCTACGGTGTGGGCTATCAGATCCTGGACCAGGACATCATGCTCAGTGGTGACAATCAGGTGCGAATTCTGGACTTCACCCGGCGTCTGGAAGAGGGCCTGTTCGTCGAGGCACAAACACTGCAACAACTGGCTCGCCTGATCGAAGTACCCGAGGACGTGTTGCTGGGCGAAGTCGCTGCCTACAACGATGCCGTGCGCCAGGGGCAAACTCCGGCGTTCGGTCGTCGGCATCTGGTTCATCATCACGGTCAACTGCGCACCATCGAGCGCCCACCCTTTTATGCCTACCCATCGACGGCGGCGGTTTTCGGCACCTACTGCGGCGTGATTGTCGACACGCATCTGTGTGTGCTCGATGTTTTCGGCGAGCCGATAACTGGGCTGTTGGCAGCGGGCGAGATGATCGGCGGCTTTCACGGCGCCGCCTACATGACCGGCTCGGCGCTGGGCAAGGCGGCGGTGTTCGGGCGCCTGGCCGGTGCTCGCCTGGGCAATGCGAGCGAGGGCTGAACATGAATATTCTGGTCCTGCTGGCGGGTGTGGCAGACATCCGCTTCCCGTTACACCCCATCGTGTTGAGCAGCGAGGCGTTGATCGAGGAGCAAGGATCGCCCCGACGCCTGCTGAGTCCGTTCGATGAGGCCGCGCTGGAAGTGGCGCTCAAATTGCGTGATGCACGCCCTCAAACGCAGATCGACGTGTTGCTGCTGGATGGCTGCAACAGTGAAAACCTGTTGCGCAGTGTCGCGGCGTTTTGCCCCGATTCATTGCAATGCCTGCAGCTTCAACCGTGCCAGCTATGGGATGCGCGCCAGACAGCGGCGCAGATCGCCGGGCTGATCAAGCGCGATTACCCTGGGCATGAATTGATTTTGCTGGGGCGTGAGTTGGGCGATCTGGACGAAGGCAGTATTGCCGTATTGCTGGCGCGTCGACTGGGTCGATCGCAACTGGCAATGGCCCAGTTTGGCCAGTGGCAGGACGAACAGTTGTGGCTGATGCGCGAGCGTGGCACCTGCGAAGAGTGGCTGCAGGTCGACCAGCCGTTGTTGGCCAGCGTGACCAATGATCGACGCAACAAGCTGCGCCACCCACTGATGAAAAACGTCATGCAAGCCAAGCGCATGACTTTCACCCAAGTCACGGCATCGGCGCCGGCGCGCGTCGGACTGACGTTGTCGCAGCTCGAGATCGCGCCGGTTATTGCGCGAGGCGGGCGGTGTCAGCTACTGAGCGGCGACATTGCCCAGCAGGCCAAGGCGCTGGTCGGTTGGTTAAAAGAACAGGGGGTCAATTCATGAGCAGACTGCTAGCGGTCATTCCTCAAGCCTGGGGGGCTCAGGCACTGGAGGCGGTACTCGGTGCGGCGCAGCAGGTCAGTGCCGGGGAGGCTTTTGCGGCGGTGCTGGTCAGCAGCCAGCCGAGTGCCGAGTACGCGCAGCTGGCGGGCCGGGCCGGGGCTCAGTTCGTTTATCAGGCTGTACACGCGGTATTGGGCGAATGCGACGAGCCGCAGGTTTTGGTGGCCGCGGTTGCCGAAGCGCTGCGGGCGATTCCCCGATTGGGCAGTGAAGTGCCGCTGGTGTTGCTGCCACCCGGCCCGCTGGGTGAGGAACTGGCGGCACTGTTGGCCGATTGTCTGGACGGGCAAGCGCTGGGCCGTTGTGTCGCACTGCGGCTTGAGGGCGATGCGGTGCTGGCCGAGCGCTCGGCCTGGGGTGGACGCATGCGTCTTGCGTTGCGGGTCACCAACGGGCCAGCGTTTGCTTGTCTGCGAGCCGGCCGGCCGCAGCTCAAGGCCGAGGCCTCGGCGGATATTTTTAACCTCGAACTGCATGGCAGCCTGCCCAAAGCGCCGATTCTGGATAAACGCGAAAGCGGCCAGCGCCTGCCCCCACTGGAGGGCGCCAAGCTGGTGGTGTCCGGTGGTCGCGGGGTCAATGAACAAGGCTTTGCCTTGCTTGAGGAGTTGGCGTTGGAACTGGGTGGAACCCTGGGCGGCAGTTTGCCGGCAGTGGATGCAGGCATGGTGCCGGTGCTGCGGCAGGTCGGCGTGTCGGGCAAGTTTGTCAGCCCTCAGATCTATCTGGCGGTGGGTATCTCCGGTACGTTGCAGCACCTGGCAGGAGTCAGTCTCGACAGTTGCATCGTAGCCATTAACCAGGACCCCGAGGCGGACATTTTCAAGGTGGCTAACCTGGGTATTGTTGCCCCTTGGGAAACGTTGCTGCCGGCGTTGCTTGACGATTTGCGCCAGTCGCTGCCCGGATAGGGCCAGCTGCAAGCGTTGAGCAAAAAAATGCCAGCCCCAATGGGCTGGCATTTTTTATCGTCGTCACCTGTGCGTCAAATCAGCCCGCGGCGCCCTTGCCGAACCACGATGCTGGCGCCCGATGGGGGGCGGCGCTGAGCGTCCAGGGTGGCCAGAATGAATTCGATAAAGGCTCGGGTGCGCGGAGCAACAAAGCGCGCCTTGGGGGTCACGGTGTAGAAGTTGCGACTGCCGGTGCTCCAGCCCGGGAACAACTCCACCAACTCGCCGCTGCGGATCAACCCGTTGACGAACACGTCCAGCACGTAGATGACGCCTTGCTCGGCCAGGGCGGCCTGAATCAGCGCGTCGGTGCTATTAAAGTGTAGGCCGCCACACGGCGTCAGTTGGTGATGCTCGTCCTCGCAGGCAAATGTCCAGTCCGATACGGTGTAGCGACCGGCGCCGAAAATGCCCAGGCAGTGCTGCGGTTGCAGCTCCTGCGGGCGCTCGGGAGTGCCGATCCGTTTGAGCAGGCCGGGGGCGGCGCAGGCCACGTAGTGCGCCTGATACAGCGGTCGGGCAACCAGATCGGCGTCATTGACCGAGTCGATGCGAATGGCCACGTCGGTGCCCGTGGCAATCAGATCTTCGGCGTGGTCGGTCTGGCGCAAGGCTACGGATAATCCAGGGTGTTGCGCGGTAAAGGCCGGCAGGGCAGGGCACAGCAAGGCACGGGCGAACGCCGCTGGCGACTCGATGCACAACTGCCCGCTGATCTCATCTTTCTTCTGACGAACCTGGGCTTCCATATCGGCGATCTGCTGCAGCACCTGGTTGCACTGCTCGAAATAACCTTCGCCGTCATCGGTCAAGCGCAACGAGCGAGTGTTGCGCGACAACAAGGTCACCCCCAGGTAGTTCTCCAGGTTGCGCACGCTGGAGGTCACGGTGGCATTGGCGATGTCCAGCGATTCGGCGGCGCGGCTGAAACTGCCGCATTCCACCACACGCACGAACACCTGCATTGCCCAGAGTCTGTCCATCGGTTTTCACCTTTTTCTAATAGCCCATTAGCCGCGTCACGCTCGAACCCTGGGGCAGCGATTTCTATAGTACCAGCCACCAAGTGAGGAACTACCAATGGCTGAGTTGAATTTCGATCTGATTGTGCTGGGCTGCGGCGTTGCCGGTTTGTCGGCAGCGGTGGCGGGTGCCGAGGGTGGGTTACGCGTGGCGGTTCTCGAACGGGCCAGTCGGGAAGAGCGTGGTGGGCAGAGCCGCTTTACCGAGGCCTACCTGCGGATGAAGAGCCATACGGAGGTGACCGACGATTTTGACACCTTCTTGGCTGAGCACTCTGGGTATTACCAGGACCCGGATTTTGTCGCCGAAACCATCGCCGATCGAGCTAACTGGTCGGCTCAGACGCGCGCGCTGGGCTCGGTCGATGCCAGTGTGATCGGCACCTTTGCTGATCAGGTTCCGGGCACTATCGATTGGTTGAAAGGTAACGGCGTGAAGTTTGATTTCCTGCCCACACAGTTTTTGACCAGTACCCAGCCGCGTCTGTTGCCGGTGGGCGGCGGCGAGGCAATCGTCGAAGCTCTTGCGGCCAAGGCTGAGGCTCTGGGTGTGGAGTTTTTCTATGAAACCTCCGGGCGTCAGTTGTTGACCGAAGGTTTCTCCACGGTCACTGGCATCCGTGCGCTGTCACGCCTGCACGGCGATCTGGTTTTTCACGGTGCAGTGGTCCTGGCCAGTGGTGGCTTTGAAGGAAACACCGAAATGCTGGGCCGTTACCTCGGACCGCGATCGGTATACCTGCGCCCGGTGTGCAAGGGCGCCTATTACAACCGCGGCGAAGGCATCCAGATGGCGCTGGATATGGGGGCGGCGCCCAGCGGCGATTACGGCAGCTACCACGCGGAACCGGTTGACCCGCGCTCGGGCATTTCCGAGCCGTCAATTTTCGTCTTCCCTTACGGCCTGCTGGTCAATAAGCAGGGACGACGCTTCACTGACGAAGCACCGGGGACGGTCGATGCCTGGTACGAACGCGTGACGCGACAGATTTACCAACAGGATGAAGGCATTGCCTGGGTAATTCTCGATCAGAAGGTCAAGGACGTGCCCAATTACCGCCTGGCGATCCGTACCGATCAGGCTGCGATCGAAGGCGTAAGTCTGGCCGAGCTGGCGGGCAAACTGGGTATCTGCGCGAATACCTTGCAATACACGGTAAATCGCTACAACGCCGCCTGCCGTCCCGGCGACTACAAGCCCTTGCAGCTTGATGGCGTGGCCACCGTCGGCCTTGAACCACCCAAAAGCAACTGGGCCCTGCCATTGGATGCGGGACCGTATTTTGCCTACCCGATCATCTCTGCCAACGTGTTCACCTTCGGCGGTCTCAAGGTCGATGAGCGAGCGCAGGTGATCAACGCCGACGGTCAGCCGATCACCAACCTTTACGCTGCCGGAGAAACCGTGGGCCTGTACTTTGGCAACTATGCGGGCGGTACTTCCGTACTCAAGGGCCTGGTGTTCGGCCGCCTGGCCGGTCAGGCCGCGGCGCAGCAACGGGGTGTGCAATGAACGTCGCGGTGGTGACCGGCGCCGGCGGAGCCATTGGCAGCGCCGTGTGCAAGTTGCTGGAAAGTGAAGGCTATCAGGTGGCGGCGCTGGATCTGGCTGAGCCGCGAGTGCTCGGTCAGAACATGCGTTTTTATTCTTGCGACGTGGCTTCACGCATCGCCGTGCGCGATGTGGTCGAGGACATTGAGGATCATATGGGTCCTATCACTGCGCTGGTCAATGTCGCAGGGGTCTTGTCCACCGGCAGTGCATTGGAACTCAAAGTCAGCGAGTTTGAACGGGTGATGCGGGTCAACGTGCAGGGCACTTTGATTCCTTGTCAATTGATCGGCCAACTCATGGCCGAGCGCAAGCAGGGCAGCATTGTCAACATCGGTTCAGTGGTCGGCAAGAACGGTGGTAATGCCCGTCCCTGGCTGGATGCCGGCGAACAGACGCGGGCCGGCGGTGTCGCCTACGGCATGTCGAAAGCGGCGGTGCATAGCATGACCCTGTTCCTGGCCAAGGAGCTGGCGAGTGCCGGCGTGCGGGTCAACGCCGTGGCGCCGGGCCCGATTGCCACTGAAATGACCAGCTCCTTTCCCGAGAATTTGCGCGCCCTGATCCCTCTGGGACGCATGGGCCGCGCCGAAGAAGTGGCGGCGGCCGTCAGCTTCATGCTGTCGGACAAAGCCGGATTTATCAGCGGGGAAATCCTCGATATTAATGGCGCACTGTGGTGCGACTGATTTAACTCAAGGGAAAAACACAATGAAAAGTATTTATCTGGTTCTGGACATGCAGAACGACCTGGTTCACCCCGATGGGGCCAGTGGCAAAGGTCCGCTGGGCGAGCAAGTACGAAGTCGTGAAGTGATCGCTCGTACTGCCACGGCCATTGCCAAGGCCCGCGCCAAAGGAGTCCCGGTGGCTTATGTGCGTGTCGCGTTTTCCGATGACCATCGTGAAGCCAATCCCAACTCCCAGGTATTCGGCCCAATCGCCAGGAACGGCATTCTGAAAAAGGATGCCTGGGGTGGTGCGGTCCATGATGAACTGGCGCCACAGGCTCACGAATGGGACATCGTTAAACACCGGGTATCGCCGTTCTATGCCACTGCACTTGAAGTGCTGTTGCGTCGTGAGGGCATCGAGCGGATCTATTGCAGCGGCGTGAGTACCCAGGCGGTGGTG
Organism: Pseudomonadota bacterium; assembly: GCA_040385125.1. Taxonomy (GTDB): domain Bacteria; phylum Pseudomonadota; class Gammaproteobacteria; order Pseudomonadales; family Pseudomonadaceae; genus Aquipseudomonas. The sequence goes on from JAZKIA010000021.1 coordinate 58,847, forward strand.
CAAGCGACGGTGCGAGATGCTCACGACCGTGATTTTGAAGTGTTGGTACTGGAAGACTGCTGTGCTTCGCCGTCGCCGCAAGAGCATGAGAACTCCATGGCCAGCATCGCGCGATTCTGCACCAGCATTGATTCAGCCAAAGCGTTCGACTGATATCCAAAGCTACCCGGGATGGCTGTCCCGGAGTTCCCGTTTGGCTCCCGTTACCTACGTTCTGTTTCCTGTTGGTGCCAACGCGGGCTATTCGTTTAAGCAGGCACCGCCGGGTGATCCACCCCCGGCGGTGACGGTCGTTTATTCGATGTGAACAGATTCGTCCAACGACATCTTTTTTACTCGATAATCGAGTTGCGCACGGCTCAAGCCCAGTAGGATAGCCGCGCGCGATACGTTGTTTTCACTCAGTTGCATGGCCACCTCGATGTAAACCTCTTCAATTTCTCTCAGGCGTACGGGCCCGCGTTGCAGCGTGCGTTGTGCCACAGCCATCAGTTGATCGCGACTGGCATTGTCCTGTTGAGCCAATCCCACGCTTGGAGTATCGACGGTGGGCATGCGAATGCCGATTGCCGGGCCGCTATCCCAACTGACGGTGCCAATGCGTTCGAGCTGACCGCCGAGGGCATCGAGCCCCGAGAGATGACGAATATCCAGAAGGTCACCGTCATCCGAGAGGATGATGGCTCGCTCAATGACGTTTTCGAACTCACGAATATTGCCCGGCCAGTGGTAGTCCAGAATCATTTGCAAGGCTCTAGGGGTTACACCCACCAGGTGCCGGCCATGCAGGGCGCTTAATTTGCGCATGACCGTGTCAAGCAGCAACGGCAGATCGTCTTTGCGCTCGCGCAGCGGAGCGATGGTCACCGGAAATACGTTCAGCCGGTAAAACAGGTCGCTGCGAAAGCGCCCGGCCTTGACCGCCGTCGCCAGATCTTCGTTGGTGGCGGCAATGACCCTTACATCAACCTTGATGGTTTTGTTGCTGCCCAAGCGCTCCAGGTTTCCGCTTTGCAGCACGCGCAGCAGTTTACCTTGGGCGGTCATGCTCAACGTGGCGACTTCATCGAGAAAAATCGTGCCGCCGTGGGCGACCTCAAATCGACCAGGGCGCGGATCGGTTGCCCCCGAGTAAGCGCCGCGTTGCACACCGAACAGCTCTGACTCGATCAACTGTTCGGGGATCGCCGCGCAGTTGATTTCAACGAACGGCGTGTTGGCCCGCAGGCTGTTGCGGTGCAGTTCGTGGGCGAACATGGTTTTACCCACGCCACTCTCACCCAGCAACAGTACCGTCGCGTTGGTGCCTGCGACCCGCAATATCTTGTGCATGGCGATATGGTAGGCGGAGGAGCTGCCCACCGGGCGGTCAAAATCGGTTTGCGCGGGCGGGCTGTCCTCAAGGCCGAAGGGTGAGGAGGCGAGAGGGGGCAGGGTGGTGACCTTGACCGGTCTGCTCGGCTGCGCCCGGCGATGATCGGTGACCTGTGGCTGAAAATATTTGAGATCGTCTTCAGTGTTGTCCCAGTCCTCAACGGGTTTAACGATGACTCTGCACACGTCATGCCCGCAACCTTGGCACTCAGTCTCGCGGGCCAATAAGCGGCGGCCCATCAGACGACTCATGAAGCCAGAGCTGTAACCTACTTCCATCCAGCAAATAGGGTCAGTACTGGTGCCGTTAGCCGTGATGTGCACATCGCTTTCGACCGAACGCTTCCAGGTGAACTCGCCATATTTGAAGCCCTTGGCATGGTCGAACTCAATGCACACAGGTGCGACTTCTACGATGCCGGATAAGGCGTGTAATTGGCCCCCAGCCGCAGCGATGTCCAGCTCATTACCGGTGCCGCGTGCCTGGATTGCCAGGTCGGCATCGCGCTGGCCTGTCATATATCCGACACGGGTCAACAAGCCGCGGGTGAACTCCACACCATTGCTTTCCAGCAGCTCCTGACGCAAGGCCCCAAAAGCCTCTACATGCATCAGCATCATGCGTTTATCACCCAGCCAGATCAAACCCTCCTTAGGGTTGAAATAGAGCCGGTCGACCAGGTCTTGCATGTCCGGGAAGCGCAGGTCAGTGATGATATTGATGCCATTGCGGTTGCGCGAGTGACGCGTACGCGCTTCATCATCGATTGGGGGAGTAGACATCTGTGAACCTGTATTTTTATTGATTGAAGGTAAGCCCGATGTCAGGTGCATGCCAGAAACGTCATGACATGCAGTCTGTGTGTCTCGATCATCTGCTCGTACTGAACCATAAGAAGCGTTAGCGCGCTATCCATTTACTGGCGTTACGGCAAGACTTTGTTCCTGACTTGGCCATTTACGAAAATCCTTACACGAAATTCATAAATTCTGAATTTTCTCAATTCCTGCAGCGACCCTGTAGCCGACTGTTGCGGCCGAAAAATATCGGTGCGTTGTTCTCAACTATCTGTATCTAAAAGAATAAATATTAATTTTGTGGGCATTTTTAATGCTGGCACGCCGCTTGCTCTTGTCCTGTTACCACTGCTCAGCAACGGGTACACCCCGTAGAGCAGCAAGACAAAGACAATAAGAGGTGCAGGCAAGTGGCAGAAATTCACTCGTTGGCCTACGCAGGGTTCGGTGTGAGCGACCTCGATAAATGGCAGTGGCTCGCCACGGACATTATCGGCATGCAAGTCGCCAGCCGCGATGAGCAAGGTCTGACCTTGCGCATGGATGAATACGCCCAGCGGTTCTTCCTGGAGAAGAATCCGATTGACGACATTCTGGTGGCTGGCTGGCAGCTGCGCTCGGAGCAAGAGCTGGAAAGCTATGTTGCCGAGCTGCGCGACAAAGGCGTCCAGGTTGAGCAGTTGTCCAGGGAGTTGTTGCAGCGTCGTCGGGTCGAAAAGGCTTACAGCTGCCAGGACCCGAACGGTTTTACCCACGAGTTTTTCTTTGGTCATGCCGAAGCGGGTTTGAACGATGTGTTCCATTCGACTGTGCTCAAGGGCGGTTTCGTCACCGGCGAACTGGGCATTGGTCACATCCTGCCGTTTGCCAAGAACGGCCCACAGACTGTGAAGTTCTACACCGACGTGCTGAAGCTGCGAGTCAGCGACTACATCCGCGAGGAAGTGCAGCCGGGTATGGTAGTCGACGCCACCTTCTTTCACGCCGCCACTGGCCGCCACCACTCTATCGCTACCGCTCAGGCGCCCACGGCGAAGGTGCTCAACCACTTCATGGTGCAAGTCCAGGACATGGACGACGTTGGCATGGCCTACGACCGCTGCGTCAAGGCGGGTATCCCGATCATTCTTGAGTTGGGTCATCACCCGAACGACAAGACCTTTTCTTTCTATGCCCAGACTCCTTCGGGTTTCAACTTCGAAATGGGTTGGGGTGGCGTGGTCATCGACGATCAGCGTTGGGAAGTCAAGGCGTTCAACAAAATGAGCGACTGGGGTCACAAGCGCAACATCGTTCTCTGACCCGCAACGGACTGCCGGCCTGGCCGTGCAGTAAACAGCATTCAAGGCCACCAGTGCCTGCGCCATAGCGAGGTTTTCCAGATGTTAAACGCCATTCAATCGAGCGTTGTGCCGGGCGTGATTGCGCCGTCGGTCGCTACCGCTGACTTCTGTAAAGGCATGCGCCATCTGGCCGGTGCCTGTGTCGTGATCGCCAGCGGCAGTGACAGCGAAAGAGCCGGGCTGACGGCCACGGCGGTGTGTTCTATCACCGCTGACCCGCCGCGTCTGCTGATTTGCGTGAACCGTAATGTCCGTGCCCATGAAGTGATTCAACGGTCCGGTGCGTTCAGCATCAATGTGCTGGCCCATGACCAGGAGTTCATTGCCAAGCGCTTTGCCGGGATGGTCGAGGGGGTCAGCGGCGAGGCGCGCTTTGCCGAAGGATGCTGGGAGTCGGGGGTTACCGGCGTGCCGTTGCTCGAAGACGCACTGGTGAGTTTCGAGTGCCGGTTGGAGCAAGTGATACCGGCCAGCACCCACGACATGTTCATCGGTGAAGTGGTTGGCGTCCGGGGTCTGCAGGAGCAGGAAGGCGCCTTGATGTACTTCAACAGCAAGTTCGCCGCGCTCAAGTGAAAGCCTGACCGCTTGCGACATTCAAAAATAACAATAAACAAGAGAACACAAACCCATGAACAACTTCGTCACGCCAACCGAGCCTGTGCATACCCAATCGATTCCGAGCGAAGCGCAATTGCTGGAGCGCGCGCGCGGGTTGATCCCGATGCTGATGGAAAAAGCCGAGTCGGTGGAAAACAACCGCATGGTATCGACCCAGACCATCGCAGCGTTCGTTGAAGCCGGTTTTTTCAAGATCCTCCAGCCAAAGGAGTATGGCGGCTGGGAGATGAACCCAGCGGTGTTCTATAAAGTCCTGATGGAATTGGGTCGTGGCTGCGGCAGCAGCGCCTGGAACATGATGATCTTGGGTATTCACCAGTGGGAATACGGCTCCTTGCCAGAGCAGGCTTGCCTGGATGTCTGGGGCGAAAACAACGCGGTGATCACCGCCTCGTCTTACCCGCCGTTCGGCAAGGTTGAAGAGGTCGAAGGCGGCTTCAATATCAGCGGCACCTGGAAAACCTCCAGCGGTTGCGATCACGGCCAATGGGCATTCCTCGGAGGCCTGCGGCGTGATGCCAGCGGTCAGGTGATTGATCGCATGTCGATGTTGGTGCCCAGCTCCGCATGGGTCATCGAAGATGACTGGCACACCTTCGGCCTGGCCGGTACCGGTAGCAAGAGCCTGGTGATCAAGCATGCGTTCGTTCCGCATCACCGCGCCCACAGTCTGATTCAGTACACCTACAGCGAACGTCCGGCGAACTACCTGTATCCGTTCAACCAGATTTTCTTCGGGGCCGTCTCGGCGCTGATCGTGGGCATCGCCCAAGGTGGGATCGACGAGTACGTGCGCCAGATGAGCGTGCGCACCAATACCACCGACGGCGGCGGCGCCGCACTGAGCCCGTACGTCAAGGATCGTCTGGGCAACGCAGTGGTTCGCGTGCGTTCGGCGCGTGCTCGATTGCTGCAGATGCTCGCCGAGAGCAGCGAATATGTCGAACGTCGCGAACTGGTACCCGTGTCTGACCGTATCCATTACATGCTCGACATCGCCCGCGTCGGTCGCGACTGCGAAGAGGCGGTGATGCTGCTGTTCAAGGCCACGTCGGCCCGTGGCATTTACCTGAGCAACCCACTCCAGCGAATCCTGCGCGACGTCATCGCCGCGTCCAACCACATTACTCAGAACGCCGATGACACAGCGGGCATGCTCGGGGCTTATCTGTTGGGGCAGCAATTGCCACCCATGCTGTTCGGCCTGGAGCCCGTGTCGCTCAACGATTGAGTCGCTGGACCGGGGAGGGCGTGCCCCTCCCAGCAAGACCCGACTTCCACTAGCTCGGCGGTCACTCATAAAAACAAAAAACGACTTACTGTCGCAGAGGTCTTTGCATGTCTAAACATCAAAAACAAGTGCCCGGCACCGTACGGGCGGCTGAGCAACGCCTACGGTTTAGTTGCCTGACGGCGACCTTGCTCGGCTGCTCGGTGTTATCCAGTGCGTATGCGATGGATTTCGACACCGGCAACCCCGACCTGAAGGTCCGCTTCGATACTAACGTCAAGTACTCCAGCGCCTGGCGAGTTAAAGGCCAGCAAGACAAACTGGTCGCGGATGCGAACCTGGATGATGGCGACCGAAACTTCAACAAAGGCCTTATCTCCAACCGCCTGGATCTGTTTTCGGAGTTTGACGTCTCTTACCAGAAGGTTGGCGCGCGTGTCACCGGCGCGGCCTGGTATGACGATGTGTACAACAAGGGCAACGACAACACCTCTGCGGCAACAGCCAACTCCTACAGCGTACGTTATGACCAGTTCACCAAGGACACGCGCGAACTGCACGGGCGGAATGCGGAGTTTCGCGATGCGTTTGTCTACGCCAACTATGACATCGGCGATGAAATGTGGGGGGTGTCGCGTCTTGGCCAGCACTCGTTGATCTATGGCGAAAGCCTGTTTTACGGAAACAACGGCATTGCCGCAGGCCAGCAACCGATCGATGCGGTGCGTGCGCTGACCGTACCCAACTCTCAGTTCAAGGAGCTTGCGCTACCGGTCAAACAGTTCTCCACCCAATTGCAGATCACGCCAACGATCTCGGTCGGCGGTTACTACCAGTTCGAGTGGGAACGTACCCGCATACCTGGCGCCGGTAGCTATTTCAGCCCGGCTGACTTGCTCGACGAAGGTGGTGAAAGGATCGTCGTAGGGCGCCTGCCGGACGGTGTGCCAGCGGCCTCCTTCTATCGCGGCAGAGACATCAAAGCGCGTGACAGCGGTCAGTGGGGCATGCAGTTGCGCTACCGCTCCGAGGCCCTGGACACCGATTTCGGTCTGTACGCCCTCAACTACCACGACAAGAGCTTCCAGACCCAGTTGCGTCCCGGGGTCGGTGCGGGCGCGCGCCCGGACCAGATCGGCGAATACATGCTGGTGTTCCCCGAGGACATCCGCGCTTATGGCTTTAGCGCCAACCGCGGCATCGGCGACGTCAACATCGGGTTTGAAACCTCGGTGCGCGACAACGCACCGTTGACCAGCCTGACGATGGTCGATATGGCGGGTAATGGCGATAACGATGGCAACCCGCTCTATGCCGTGGGGCGCACCGCCCACGCCCAGGTCAACATGATTTACATCATGCCAACCAGTGCATTCTGGGATACCGCCAGCTTGCTGGGCGAATTGGCCTGGAACCGCACCCTCAGCGTCCAGAAGAATCTCGACAACCTTGATCCCAATGCCACACGCGATGCCACGGCTATGCGAGTCGCATTTTCCCCGACCTATTTCCAGGTCATGAGCGGTGTCGACCTCTCTGTGCCCATGGGTTTGAGCTATGGCATAGACGGACGCTCGTCAGCAGTCGGCGGTTTCAGCCAGTCCAAAGGCGGCGACTACAACATCGGTCTGACGGCGGACTACCTGAAGTCGGTCACCTTCACCCTGGCTTACAACGGCTATTACGGGCCTTCAGCGCCAATCAACATCAATGGCATCAAAACCTTCAAACAGACCAATGCTGATCGGGATTTCGTGTCCTTCAGCGTCTCCCACACGTTCTGAGGATTGGACAATGCATAAAAACAAGATCGCTCAGTTGTTGACCTGTTTCACTTTTTCCCTGTCTGCCATGACCACCTATGCAGCTGTCAGCGCAGTGGACGCTCAGGCACTGAAAAGCACGCTGACACCGATGGGCGCCGAGCGTGCCGGCAATGCTGACGGCAGCATTCCAGCCTGGACCGGTGGCTACTCCACGGTGCCGGCGGGCTATCAACAGGGCCACCGAGCATTCGACCCGTTCGTTCAGGACAAGCCGTTGTACACCATCACTGCAGCCAACCTGGCCAAGTACCAGGACAAACTCAGCGATGGCGTGATCCAGCTGTTCAAGGACAATCCGCAGACGTTCCGCATCGACGTGTTCCCGACACGTCGCACCGCATCTGCGCCGCAGTGGGTGTATGACAACACCCTGAAAAATGCGACCAACGCCACCCTGGACAGTGACGGCCTGGTGGTTCACGGGGCTTACGGCGGTGTGCCGTTCCCGATCCCCAAGTCGGGTATAGAAGTGCAGTGGAACCACCAACTGCTGTGGCGTGGCGAGTCGACCCACAGCAAGTACAAGGTCTGGACCACCACTGCCGATGGCCAGCGGGTATTGGCCACGGCTGCCGAGGACGAAGCCCAGTATCCCTACTACTTCAAGGACGGTTCGGCGGAGTCTGCTGGCATCAACTACATGATGGCCATCCAGCTGACATACGCTCCGGCCTTCCGGGCGGGCGAGGCGTTGATGGTTCACAACGTGACGGACTACGTACAGGGTCGTACGTTGTGGCAATACCTGTCGGGTCAACGCCGGGTGCGTCGCGCCCCAAGTATCAACTTCGATACACCTAACCCCGTGGCCTCGGGCGTCAATTTCGTCGATGAAAACTTTGGCGGATCCGGCTCGCCGGAGCGTTATGACTGGAAGCTGATCGGCAAGAAGGAAATGTTCATTCCGTACAACAGCAATCAGCTGTTGGCCAACGCCGATGAGAAAGTCATGGCGCAGCGTCATGTCAACCCGGACTACATGCGCTGGGAGCTGCACCGGGTCTGGGTGGTCGAAGCGACCCTCAAGGCCGGCAAACGTCACGCGGTGCCCAAGCGCAAGTTCTACTACGACGAAGACAACTGGGGTAACGCGATCATCGATGGGTGGGACGCCGAGGGCACTTTGTGGCGCACGTCCCTGGCGACCCCGTTCGTTGCCCCGGACATCCCGGCGACTGTGAATTACTGCACCGGTTTCTTCCATGACCATCGTACCAAGGCCTGGATGTACAACTGCGCGTTGGGGGATGCGGGTAACGAGCAATACGCGATCACCGATCGTCGTCGTGAAAGCTTCTTCTCTCCCGAGTCGCTGACCAAGATGAGCGCACGCTGATGTTCTTAGCGAGCCCTGGCCTCGCGGCCGGGCTCGCCTGTCTGACCGGAGGTATGCGGTGAATACACACAAATATGCGTTGGCGTGCCTGCTGCTCCTGGGCGTGATTGGTGAACTGGCGTCAGCCGCCAGTAGCACGGATGGCAGGAAAGTGGCCGACACGCTGGAGCAGAACGCGCCGCTCTCAACGCTGGCCAGCCATTCCGCGCTCAATGCCGCGGCGATGGCCGGCGAGCGGCTGGTGGTCGCTGGCATGCGAGGCGCCATTCTTTACTCCGATGATCAAGGCCAGCACTGGCAGCAAGCCAGTGTTCCGGTCTCGGTCAGCCTGACCGGGCTGTGCTTTGCCGATGCGCTAAATGGCTGGGCTGTCGGTCATCGCGGGGTGATCCTCGCCACCCGCGATGGCGGAGTTCACTGGGCCCGGCAACTGCAGGGCGAGCAAGCCGCCCAGGCGATTTTGCAGGTACGCCAGGACCCCGAACAGATTGACGAAGCGCGCCGGCTGGTGGCCGAAGGTGCCGACAAACCGTTTCTGGCCGTGCAATGCCTGGGTGATGGACGCGTGTTGGCCTTGGGCGCTTATGGCTTGGCCTTCAGTACACAAGACGCCGGTCGGAGCTGGCAGCCTGCGCTGGCGCTACTCAATGGCAGTGAGTCGCAACACTTCAACGCGGTACAAGCCTTGGGCGGGCGGATTTATCTGGCCGGGGAGCAGGGTGCGCTGATGCGTGTCGACCATGACCTGCAAGGATTCAAGCGTTTCGCCAGCCCTTATGACGGCAGCTTTTTCGGCCTGTTGGCCACGCGTAACAACAGCCTGCTTGCGATTGGCTTGCGCGGGCATGTGTTCCGCTCCATCGATCAGGGAGCCAGTTGGCAGTCTGTGACCGTGGCATCGAACAAGAGCCTGACGGCTGCCACTGAATTGCGCGACGGCTCACTGCTGCTGGCGGATGAGTCGGGGCAAGGCTGGCTCAGCCATGACGACGGCCGCAGCTTTCGGCCGGTGGCGCCTGAACAACGCTTCCCGCTGATCGCGCTGTTGGCCTTGCCCGATGGTGGCAGCCTGGCTGTCGGTACCCAAGGCATCACTCGTTTCCCGCCGAGCGCGTTGCGCTGAGTCGGCCGGTATAGAAAAAGGAAACTGACAATGGCTATCAGCAATTCAGATGGCTTTGCCGCCATCGCCTCCCTGTCGGACTTCGACAAGTATTCAGGCAATCGCCTGGAGCGCGTGCTGTTCAATCACCGGTTCCTGGTGGTCGGCTTCTGCCTGATTGTCACGGTGTTGCTGGCCGTTGCGGCCAGCCAGGTCAGGCTTAATGCCAGCTACTTGAAAACAATTCCCGCGCACCATCCCTTTACGCTCAACTATCTGGAGCATGCCCGCGATCTCAAAGGCACCGGCAATGCATTACGGGTGGCAGTGGCGATGCGTGAAGAGGGCGATATTTTCAATGCCCAGTACATGGAAACCCTGCGCCAGCTCAATGATGAGTTGTACCTGCTCAACGGTGTCGACCGTGCCTTCATGCGCTCGCTCTGGACCCCGGCGACCCGCTGGCAAGGGGTGACCGAAGAAGGGTTCGACGGTGGTCCGGTGGTCCCCGACAGCTTTGACGGCGGCGACCGAAGCCTGGATGACTTGCGCGCCAACGTCGAGCGTTCCGGAGAAGTCGGTCAACTGGTGGCGAGTGACCTGCGTTCGAGCATCGTCTACTTGCCACTGTTGGAAATCGACCCTAAAACCGGTCAGGCGCTGGACTACAAACAACTTTCCGACAGCCTGGAAACGTTGCGCGGCACCTATCAACAACGCGGCGTGGACATCCACATCATTGGTTTCGCCAAAGTCATGGGCGACCTGATCGAGGGTCTGTACGCGGTGCTGGCGTTCTTCGCCATGGCGGTATTGATCACCAGCGCGATCCTCTATCAATTCACTCGTTGCGTGCGCAGTACGCTGGTGGTGCAGGGCTGCACGCTGATCGGAGTGATTTGGTTGATCGGTCTGTTGCCGTTGCTGGGCTATGAGCTGAACCCGTACTCGATTCTGGTGCCATTTCTGGTTTACGCCATCGGCGTGAGCCATGGCGCGCAGAAGATGAATGGCATCATGCAGGATGTCGGGCGTGGCACCCATAAACTGATCGCGGCACGTTACACCTTCCGCCGTTTGTTTGCCGCGGGGATGACCGCGCTGCTGGCCGATGTTGTGGGGTTCGCGGTGTTGTCCATCGTCGATGTGCCGGTGATCAAGGAGTTGGCGCTGATCGCCAGTCTGGGTGTAGGCATTCTGGTGTTCACCAACCTGGCCTTGTTACCGATCATGCTCTCTTTCACCGGTGTTTCACCACAAGCGGCCGCCCGTAGTCTCAAGCATGAAACCCCGGTTGCAGGACAGCCGCCGCAACTCCTGGTGCGCCTGTTTGAGCATTTCACCAGTCGGCGTTCGGCAGGGCTGGCGATCGGTGTGGCGGTAGCGGTCGGGCTCGGTGCGTTGTGGATGGGCAAGGACTTGAAGGTTGGCGACCTCGACCCGGGTGCGCCAGAGCTGCGTGCCGATTCGCGCTACAACCTTGATAACCGGTTCATCATTGAGCATTACCAGGCCAGCAGCGACGTGTTCGTCATCATGGTCGAAACCCCGGCCGGCCGATGCGTCGACTACTCGACCTTGCGCAAGGTCGAAGAGCTGGAATGGCGCCTGCGCGAACTGCCAGGCGTTGAAACCACCAAATCCATCGCCGGGTTGTCGCGCAAGATCAACGTCGGGATGAACGAAGGCAACTTCAAATGGGACGAATTGCCGCCTAACCAATCGATGATCAACGCCGCCGCCATGCGCTCACCGCGCGAGCTGTTCAACGGCACCTGCAGCTTGCTGTCGATCTATGCCTACCTCAAGGATCACAAGGCCGACACCCTCGACTCTGTGGTCAAGGCCAGCGCCGCCTTTGCTGAAAAATACAACGATGAGCAGACCACGTTTCTGATGGCTGCCGGCAATGCCGGGATCGAAAGCGCTACCAATATTGTGGTTAAAAGCGCCAACACGCGAATGCTGCTGGGGGTTTACCTGGCGGTGACGTTGTTGTGTTTCATCGCCTTCCGCTCATGGCGCGCGGTGCTCTGCGCGGTGCTGCCGTTGATCCTCACGTCATTGCTGGCCGAGGCGCTGATGGTCCAGCTAGACATGGGGCTGAAAGTCGCGACCTTGCCGGTGGTGGCATTGGGCGTAGGGATCGGCGTGGACTACGCGTTGTACATCCTCAGCGTCACGCTGTTCTGGTTGCGCCGTGGTGAAAGCCTGGCAATGGCCTATCGCCAAGCGCTGATGTTCACCGGCCGAGTGGTGGTCTTTACCGGCCTGACGCTGTCCCTGGGTGTTGTCACCTGGGTGTTCTCACCGATCAAGTTCCAGGCGGACATGGGTGTGCTGCTGACCTTCATGTTTCTGTGCAACATGCTGGTGGCACTGGTCCTGGTGCCGGCGTTGGCCAGCTACCTGCTGCATCCGGCGAAACCGATTGCGCAGCCGGCAACCTCTCTCAAGGAAATCTGCGTATGAGTCTGGACATTCCCTTTACCGATACCCAGTTGGCCGATCCATTAAGCATGGCGGCTGCCCGGTTGGCGCTGGATACGGCCCTGCAGCATGCCGGCAAGCATGGCTGGCGAGTCAGCGTTGCGGTCTTGGATGCTGGCGGGCACCTGCTTGCGTTCGGTCGAAGCGCCGGAGCACCGCTGCACACCATCGATCTGGCTCAGGACAAGGCTCTGACCGCAGTCTCTTTCGCCTTGCCCACGGCCGATGTCGGCAAGCGCTTGCGTGATGCCCCCGAGCATGTCCGCCAGTGTTTGATGTTGCGACCGCGACTGGTGCCCATGGGCGGCGCCTTGCCGCTGCAACTGGGCGACCGCCTGGTCGGCGCGATCGGTGTGTCCGGCGCCAGTGAAGACCAGGACTGCGAATGTGCGAAGGCGGGTTACGACGCCATTACCCAACACCTGCACCGATAATTTTACCAACAGTCAGGAGTCGCTCCATGAACCCTTCAACACTCAATCCGCAGCATCTCGGTGACCAGTTGTTCAACGCTTTGGTCGAGGCGCAGGCCATCGCGCCGCTGACCGAAAGCCATCCTGAGCTGACCCTGGAACAAGCGTATGAGATTCAGCAACACCTCATCAGCCGCCGCCTGGCCGGCGGTGAGCGAATCGTGGGCAAGAAAATCGGTGTGACCAGTCAAGCGGTGATGGACATGCTCGGCGTGCGTCAGCCGGATTTCGGTCAATTGACCGATGCCATGGTCGTCAATCCGGGCTCCAGCGTAGCCATGGCCGGGCTGATCCAGCCCAAAGCCGAAGGTGAAATCGCTTTTGTGCTCAAACACGATCTGACCGGACCGGGCATCACAGTGGCCGACGTATTGCGCGCCACTGAAGGGGTGATGGCGTGTTTCGAGATTGTCGATTCGCGGATCCGCGACTGGAAAATAAAAATCCAGGACACCGTGGCGGACAACGCCTCGTGCGGCGTATTTGTGCTCAGCGATCGGCTGGTCAGCCCACGGCATTTGGACCTGTACACCACGGGCATGGTGCTGGAGAAAAACGGCCGGATCGTCGGCACCGGCGCCGGGGCCGCAACCATGGGTTCACCGGCGATCGCAGTGGCCTGGCTGGCCAATACGCTGGGCCGGTTGGGCATGAGCCTAAAGGCCGGTGAAGTGATTCTTTCGGGTGCACTGTCGGCGATGGTTCCGGTGGTGGCGGGTGACAACCTGCGGGTCAGTATCGCGGGAATCGGCAGTTGCTCTGTGCGTTTTGACTGAGGATCTACAAGTCTATGAACAAAAAAATAAAAGCAGCGATTATCGGCTCCGGCAACATTGGCACCGACCTGATGATCAAGATCCTGCGTAACGGCAAACACCTGGAAATGGCGGCGATGGTCGGTATCGACCCGGCCTCCGATGGCTTGGCCCGCGCTCAGCGCATGGGCGTGGCCACCACCCACGAAGGCGTTGAAGGCCTGACCCGCATGGACGCCTTCAAGGACATCGACTTCGTATTCGATGCCACCTCGGCCGGGGCCCACGTCAAGAACGATGCGTTTTTGCGCTCGATCAAACCCGGTATCCGCCTGATCGACCTGACCCCGGCAGCCATCGGCCCGTACTGCGTGCCGGTAGTCAATCTTGAGCAGAACCTCGACCAGCTCAACGTCAATATGGTCACCTGCGGCGGCCAGGCGACCATCCCGATGGTCGCGGCGGTATCGCGTGTGGCCAAGGTGCATTACGCCGAAATCGTCGCCTCGATTGCCAGCAAATCCGCCGGCCCCGGCACCCGCGCCAACATCGACGAATTCACTGAGACCACCTCCAAGGCCATCGAAGTAATCGGCGGCGCAACCAAGGGCAAGGCGATCATCGTGATGAACCCGGCCGAGCCGCCACTGATGATGCGCGACACCGTGTTTGTGCTGTCCGAAGCAGCAGACCAGGCGCTGGTCGAGGCGTCCATCGAAGAGATGGCGGCGGCAGTCCAAGCCTATGTGCCGGGCTATCGCCTGAAGCAAAAAGTGCAGTTCGACGTGATCCCTGAAGACGCGCCGCTGAACATCCCCGGTCTGGGCAAATTCAGCGGGCTGAAGACTTCAGTGTTCCTCGAAGTCGAAGGTGCCGCCCATTACCTGCCCGCCTACGCCGGCAATCTCGACATCATGACCTCCGCAGCCTTGGCCACCGCCGAGCGCATGGCGCTGTCGATGCTTAACGCCTGAGGACAAGCCCATGAACGGTAAAAAAATCTATATCAGCGACGTGACCCTGCGCGACGGTAGCCACGCGGTTCGCCATCAATACTCGCTGCAAAACGTGCAAGACATCGCCCGTGCTTTGGACAAGGCCCGCGTCGACGCCATCGAAGTCGCCCACGGCGATGGCCTGCAAGGTTCGAGCTTCAATTACGGTTTTGCCAGCCACACCGACCTGGAGTGGATCGAAGCCGCAGCCGATGTGATCAGCCACGCTAAAATCACTACCTTGCTATTGCCGGGTATCGGCACGGTGCATGACCTCAAAGCGGCCTACAACGCCGGTGCCCGAGTGGTTCGCATCGCCACCCATTGCACCGAAGCCGATGTCTCGAAACAGCACATCGAATACGCCCGCGAACTGGGGATGGACACCGTCGGTTTTCTGATGATGAGCCACATGATCCCCGCCGAGCAATTGGCGGCGCAGGCCAAGCTGATGGAGAGCTACGGCGCGACCTGCGTGTACATGGCCGACTCTGGTGGCGCGATGAACATGCAAGACATCCGCGACCGTTTCCGCGCATTCAAGGCCGTACTCAAACCAGAAACCGAAACCGGCATGCACGCCCACCACAACCTGAGCCTGGGCGTGGCCAACTCGATCACCGCCGTCGAAGAAGGCTGCGACCGCATCGACGCCAGCCTTGCGGGCATGGGCGCCGGAGCCGGTAACGCGCCGCTGGAAGTGTTTATCGCCGCCGCTGAGCGCCTGGGCTGGAACCACGGTACCGACCTTTACACGCTGATGGACGCCGCCGATGACATCGTGCGTCCGCTGCAGGATCGCCCGGTGCGCGTCGACCGTGAAACATTGGCGCTGGGTTATGCCGGGGTGTATTCGAGCTTCCTGCGCCACGCTGAAATCGCAGCGGCGAAATACGGCCTCAAGACCCTCGACATCCTCGTCGAGCTGGGCAAACGACGCATGGTTGGCGGTCAGGAAGACATGATTGTCGATGTGGCCCTTGATCTGCTGGCGGCCGGTAAAGGTCACTGAGCCCGTTGTAAAAGGCTTGCCCACGACGCTGCCTGGATCACGTTGGCGGGCAATCCGTGACGGCGTGCTCAACGGATTCATGTTTTTCATGTCGATTTTCATGAACCTTCAAAAACTTCTGAATCTGCGAGCCCCGTCATGCCAGCAACGAGGAACATTCAGGACGACGGTTTTAGTTTTAAGTTGTTGATAAATAAGACTTTCATTCTTTATTTAGAATCCGATCTGCTGACTGGCACAGTCGTTGCTCTCTTCAATAAAAAAGGCGTCACCGCTTCCTCGGGGCGCTGCGTACAGGGCCTTGGCACTTTCTTCCAAAACATCCGCGTGTTCAGCGCGGTGTTCGCTCCTACCTCACCCCAATAACAAGGACTAACTTCCATGAGTCGATTCACCCAAGAAAACACCAGCAAATTCGTGCAAACCCCTGAGTGGAGAATGCATTACAACGAGGCCGGCGAAGGTCCGGTCGTGATCATGGTCCATGGCTCCGGTGCTGGCGCCACGGGGTGGGCCAACTTTCACCGCAACGTTGATGCTTTTGTAGACGCCGGTTACCGGGTGATCCTCATGGACTGCCCTGGCTTCGGCAAGTCAGATTCGCTGGTCACCGCTGAGCCGCGTTTTATCATCAACGCTCGTGCGATCAAGGCATTGATGGATGCCTTGGACATCGATAAGGCGCACCTGGTGGGTAACTCCATGGGCGGCGGCAGTGCGCTGGGCTTTGCGGTGCAATACCCAGAGCGCCTGGACAAAATGATCCTGATGGGATCGGGCGGGGTAGGCCGCACGAGTCTGTTCACGCCGTTGCCAATGGAAGGCATCAAGTTGCTGTTCGGGGTGTACCGTGACCCGAGCATGGAAAACCTGAAGAAGATGCTCGACGTGTTTGTTTACGACTCCAGCGTACTCACCGAAGAGCTGATCAGCCTGCGTCACAAAAGCATCCTGGCGAACCCTCAACACCTGGAAAACTTCCTCAAGAGCGTTGATCTGAGCAAGTTCCAGATGGGCGATTTCACCGCCAATCTGCCGGACATCAAACATCCGACCCTGATCACTTGGGGGCGCGACGATCGCTTTGTGCCCATCGACTGGAGCCTGAAGCTGCTCAATGGCCTGCCTGACGCACGCCTGCACGTGTTCAGCCAATGCGGTCACTGGGCACAGTGGGAGCACGCTGATGCGTTCAACCGTCTGGTCATCGACTTCCTGAAGCACTGAGTCGTGGGCGCACGCCTCTTGTTGCCATGGCGGTGAGAGGCGTGGCGGGTTGCCCGACCTGCACCACCTTGTGGGGCTGGCTTGTGCTCCACGCATGGACCCATAACTCAAACAAAATCGGGGTTTGACCATGATTGATTTACGTTTGGTCTGCGTTGCCTTGACGCTGGCTACCAGCGTTTTGACTTACGCTGCCCAAGAAGCGCCCGCGTGCGAGACTGGAGTCGGTTACACGCCGATCTGTGGTATGGCGCCGCCCGAGGATCTGGAGTTGTCGCCGGACGCCGGCTACTTGTTTTTGAGCACCACGCCCGGCTTGGCCAACAGCCATAGCAGTCGGCTGCGAGTCATGGACCTCGCCTCGCGCAAGGTCACCGATATGAGCATCGAGCGGCAGGCCGAGCCCGGCTGGGGAGAACCTTCGTGCAAGGAACCGCAGGGCACCATTGGAGCCCACGGCATTCACTTGTCCACACGCGTCGATGGTCGTTCGCAGTTGCTGGTGGTCAACCATAACGGTCGTGAGGCGGTGGAGTTTCTCGAACCGGTGCGCGAGGGCAACAGTTGGAAGGCCATCTGGCGCGGCTGCGTGGAAAGTCAGGACGGCACCATGCTCAACGATGTCGCCGCCACACCCGACGGCGGCTTCGTGGTTACGGCGATGTTCAGCTTCAGTGCAATGAAGGCTGATCCGCGCCTGGAACAACTGCTGGATGGCCGCGTTACCGGACACTTGCTGGTCTGGAAACCCGACCAAGGACTCAGTCCTCTACCCAACAGCGAGGCCCCTGCGCCCAATGGCGTTCAGGTCAGCCAGGACGGTCAGTCCGTGTGGTTTGCTGCCTGGCCTGGCAGCGGGGTCTGGCAGTACGACGTGCTGCAGCAAAAAGTCGTGCGCAAGGTCGCCCTGAACTTTTTGCCGGACAACCTCAGTTGGACCGTTGACGGTCACTTGCTCACGGCCGGTGTGCCGGATGCGCAGACCTTTCGCCGGTGTTTTCTCAGTCACGACGAGTTCTGTCCCAGCGCATCGGTGGTGGCTTTGATCGATCCGCTCAAGGGCACCAGCCGTGAGCTGCTGCGCGCCAAAGAGGGGGTGTTATACGGCGCTTCTACAGCGCTGCAGGTCGGTCGAGATGTGTACGTCGGAGCGTTTGCCGGGGATCGCCTGTTGCTGTTACCCGACGCTTTACCCGCTCAGTAAGTCCTCTGCCCGCGCACGGGAGCAGTGCGCCACCTTATGGTTTTGTTGAAAAGCCTCTTTGGCCGTGCAGGCTAAATCCGTCTGCACGGCTCTGTTGATAATGAAGCACAAGTATTCAGATCAGGAGCGGATATGCAGCCTTACGACGTTATCGTGCTGGGCAGCGGCAATGCCGGGCTTTGCGCAGCCCTTTCAGCCCGTGAAAAAGGGGCGCGAGTGGCCTTGCTCGAGCGTGCACCGCATGAGCAGCGGGGCGGTAACTCGGCCCACACCGGCGGCGCTTTTCGCGTGGCGTACCGGGGCGTGGACGACTTGCGCCGCCTGATGCCGGACCTGTTGGAAAGTGAGATTCAAAACAGTGATTTTGGGGCCTACACCGAGGACGATTTTTTCGCAGAATTGGCCTCGATGAGCCAATACCGCTCTGACCCAGAGGTGCTGGACACGGTGGTGTCGCAGAGCCTGGATACCTTGCATTGGATGACCGGCAAGGGCGTGCGCTTCATGCCTATCTATGGGCGCCAGGCCTTCATGGTCGAGGGCAAATATCGTTTCTGGGGTGGCCTGACCATTGAGGTTTCCGGAGGTGGCCTGGGGTTGGTTGATGCTCTGTTCCGAAGCGTCGAAAAAAACGCAGTGGAGGTTTTTTACGGCTGCCGCACCCAACGCATCAGCCGCAACGCTGACGGCTTGTGGCAGCTCGATTGCGCGGACGGTCGGCAGTTTTTCACGCGTTCGCTGGTGCTCGCCACGGGGGGCTTTCACGCCAACCTGGAATGGCGCACCAAGTACCTGGGGCCAGGGTGGGATTTGGCCAAGGTTCGTGGATCGCGCTACAACACCGGTGACGGGATCCGCATGGCTATGGACGTGGGCGCCGTGGCGCACGGCAACTGGTCCGGTTGCCACGCGGTGTTCTATGACGTCAACGCGCCGCAAATGGGCGACCTGAACCGCCTCAACCAGCAAAAAAACTACTTCCATCTCGGCGTAGTGGTCAATGCGCACGGCAAACGTTTTGTCGATGAGGGCCAGGATTTTCGTAACTACACCTACTCCAGCATGGGCGCCAGCGTCATGGCGCAACCGGGGGGCGTGGCCTGGCAGATCTTCGACCAGCACAGCCACGACTTGTTGCCCGATGAGTATCGGGTACGCCAGGTGACGCGCCTCCAGGCGGATACCCTGCAAGGGTTGGTCGAGCAGATGGAGGGGGTCAACGTCTGCGCGATGCTGCAAACCCTGGAGACTTACAACGCCGCCGTGCAGCTCAATGTGCCGTTCAACCCGGCCATCCGTGACGGGCGCTCGACTCAAGGGCTGGAATTACCCAAGTCGAACTGGGCCAACCCGCTGGATCGTCCGCCCTTCGTGGCCTACGCAGTGACTTGTGGCATCACCTTCACGTTCGGTGGCTTGAAGGTCAACAGCCAGGCCCAAGTGCTGGACGAAGAGGATCAACCGATTGACGGGCTTTACGCCGCGGGCGAGTTGGTGGGCAACCTCTACTACGTCAAATACGCCGGTGGGGCGGGGCTGACATCGGGGTCGGTGCTGGGGCGGATCGCCGGTGCAGAGGCTGCCACACAGAGCAGTTCGCTGGCCTGTTTCTCGGTTTTGTCAGGCGTCACGGATTTAACCCACTTGTAGAGGCTGTGGGTCGACACGCAAACAAGGCTTCACCTTGGAGTTTGTACGCTATGGCGACGACCTGCAGAACCGCTGACGCAGACGTGCTCGACACCCTCTGCCAAAACTACTTCGGCCACCCCAACGGCACCGTCGAAGCTGTGCTCGATGCCAACCAAGGGCTGGCGGATGAGCTGCAACCGTTTCGAGCCGGGTGGTTATTCACCTGCCGGACTTGCCGGTGCCGAGTGATGAGGGGGTGATGTTGTGGGGTTAGCCAAAGCGCACTTCATTGAGCAGCTCGGGATGGTGGTCGAGCAGCTTGAGCAGCTTAACCAAAGCCAGTGGTGGCTTGGTTTTGCCGTTCTCGTAACGGGAAAACGCATTCACACCACCGCCGAAAATCTCGGCCGCTTCACGCTGATCAAGGTCCAGCTTTTTGCGCACAGTGGTGATGAAAACCGGATCTACTATCGACGCATTGACTTGCTTGTTGAAGGCCAGCATCAAGCCGCTTGCACGGGTTGATTCGCTGGCATCCAGCACCGCTTCTCCACAAGCAGGGCAGAACTCGCCAGTGACTGCCGGGATGAATGTGGATTCATTTTTGTAGGTATAAGGCAGGTCGCGGGTGTCATGGATCAGCTCTGCCGCGCCGCAAGATGGACATTTCATGTTCATAGCTCCTTGAAGGACACGATGAGCACATCATCAATGACCGTGAGTTTCAGGTAGACCTCACCGGCTTGGGTTTTGCGCCGGTACACGTCTTGCCAGACCTTGTGGTCGGCGTGCGTGGTCATGCTTTTGTAAAAGTCAGCGGGGGCCAAAGCCATTACAACGCTGACGATGCCGTCAAAGTCGAAACCCAGAGCTGCGCCTCCGGTAAGTGCTGACAGGGTGGATCGCACCTTGCCCGCTTCTATCAGGGCTTTGACGGTGTGGAGTTTGCAGTGCGGGGTCTTTTTCTCCATGAGCAAAAATTAACCTACTTGGTTTTATTTGGCAAGTAGGTTAATACACTGAGCGTAGACGGATCATAAAACTTTGTGATCAACCCTCAAAGGCTCAATCTACCCGGGCTTCAAAGGTGGACTCAAACAACTGGACACCCTGCGCAGCATCGGCAGCCAACTGCTGCCACTGGGCCTGACCACCGGCTACGGCGAGGTCCTGGGCAACTGGTGCCTGAAAACCATCACAGAAGAACAGAACGCGCTGCTGCAAGGTGGCATACCGCGCAAACAAGGCTTCACCTTGGAGTTTGTACGCTATGGCGACGACCTGCAGAACCGCTGACGCAGACGTACTCGACACCCTCTGCCAAAACTACTACGGCCACCTCAACGGCACCGTCGAAGCCGTGCTCGATGCCAACCAAGGGTTGGCGGATGAGCTGCAACCGTTTCGGGCTGGGGTGGTTATTCACCTGCCTAATTTGCCAGTACCGAGTGATGAGGGGCGATGTTGTGGGGGTAGGAAAAGTATTAAATAAGTGAGGGTAACTTTTCTGGTTGTTTGTGTTTGTTGTTGCGTAATGGTTGCTTACTAAAGCAAGTGGTTTTGCTGTTGCCTTGTGTGGATGTAATGGTGCATTTTAATTGCGCAGGAA
This sequence comes from Pseudomonadota bacterium, assembly GCA_040385125.1. Classification (GTDB taxonomy): domain Bacteria; phylum Pseudomonadota; class Gammaproteobacteria; order Pseudomonadales; family Pseudomonadaceae; genus Aquipseudomonas. The sequence continues at coordinate 79,875 of JAZKIA010000021.1, forward strand.
GCAACGACCTCATGCCGTAACGGCTAGTTAAGTAATAAAGGAATTATTGATTATGAAAGTTGAAACAAAAAATTGGAAAGCTCAGATTAATCGTATGCCGGGTGATAATTTTTTCTCCGTAGTAGGCATCGTTACAGTTCAGAATAGTGGTGTTGTGCCAACCTTGGTGGTTAGCTCTATCCAAGACAAGTCTTTTGATCTGCGACTGGATTTACTGCTCGAAGGTTCGGGCGGTATTAATTTGCCAGCTCTTACTGATAAAACAGTGCGCTTTAAAGTGCCTGGGGCGTCGAGTGTTACAGGTGTTAGTATCCTCTTCGATGGTGAGCTCTTGCATCATATTGATGAAATAATGATTACTGATTAAGCTCTATGCAAAGGTTTCGTTGAGTGTTATTTATAATGCTCAACGAAATTTATTTTCTGTAATGGGTTATTTGTTTGTCTCGAATTGCAAGGTGCGTTCGAAATTTTGGTTGCCATAAAAATTGCCTGCAATGTAAATCTGTCTGTCATTAACGGCAAAGGTAATTACAGCTTGAGTGGGCATACGTCGTGTTGATTTTCTCGGAGTAGGAGCGTCTGTAGTTCAACGCAATAAGTCACGATGGCGTCGGTATAACCTGGGTAATGTGCGGTGAAGCCGCCGTGGCTATGAGCGATAAAGTTCTGACAGCTGCACCAGAGCTTCCGGTGCAAACTCGACGGTATAAGCCATTATGATTTAGCAGTAGCTTTTTGGTGCTCTGCTGCTAACTGATACCGTACCTGATCGACGTTTAGTGCGCGGGAGGGGTCGGCTTTCAGAGCGTCATAGGCCGGGATTACCTCGTTGGTAAGCCAGCTTTCCAGCGCACGGTCATGGGCCATCAACGTCCGTAGTCCATCACGAATCACTTCGCTTTCAGTAGCGTACTCACCAGCAGCCACTTTGGCTTTCACCGTGTCGGCCATCTGGTTGGGCAGAGTGATGCTGAATTGTTGAGTGCTGCGCATGATGAACCGCCTTTTTAAGCAGGATTTAATCCTGCTCCATACTTAAATTCAAGCTTGGCGCCTGTTTGACACTAAGTGACGTGGGTGTTATTCACCCGCGTTACCTTGCCGCCGACGTGCATTTCATGAACGCTGGTGCTCTTGCACGTACTGCTGCAGCGCTTGATCCAAACGCGTTTGCCAGCCGCTACCACCTGCCTTGAAGTAGTCCACTACCTCAGGTGAAAGCCGTAATGTGACGCGCTCTTTAACCGGAGCTTTCTGTGGCCCGCGTTCGCCACGCCGGCGAACCGTCGCTTGGTCGAAAAAGGCGTCTACAGCCACCGGATCATTGGGGTCATACAGCGCCCCAGTCTCATGTTCTACCGGTTTATCGGCAGCCGTTTCGCGCTTGACGCGTTCCCAGTCAGTCTTGCTGGAGGCTTGCATAACGTTTTCTCTCCTGTGTTGATGCGCGGCGCAATGAAATGGCTCGAACGTCTTGGCCGCGCTCCACGTACACGAGTACTAGAACAATGCCTACGACCTCTATCATCGCCACGTCCATCAATCGGTTTTCATCCTGACGAGGCGAGCAGAGCGTGATCTTGTTTGGCGCGTCGTACACCAAGCCTGCATCTGCCAAGTCCAGACCATGCTTGGCAAGGTTGGCTTGGCGCTTGGCTTCGTCGTAAACGATCATTATTTTATCGTACTCACGAAAAAATAAGCAGGCAAGGCTTGTGTGGTGAGAAAAAGACAGATGGGCCGCAGTAAAACTAGCCTGTTTTAGATCCGTTTAAACCTTCCTTGAGTCCGTGTTTTGTGTGGGCTTTTTCCCGTCTGGAGTATTTATGACCCCCACCTTTCGCATCGTCGCAGACGGAGCTGACATCACAGGATTGATCAACGACCGCCTGCTGCTGTTGCGCACCACGGACAAACCCGGCATGGAATCGGACGACTTTGAGCTGCGCATCGATGACCGCGATAGCGCAGTGTCGCTGCCGAGTCGTGGTGCCAGCATTGAAATATTCCTCGGTTACACCGGCACCGCCTTAACCCGTCTCGGACGTTACACCGTGGATGAGGTCGAATTGTCCGGCCCACCGGATACGCTGGTGATCCGGGGCAAAGCCAGCGACATGCGTGGCAGCGGCAAAACCACCCGCAGTGGCAGTTGGGAGGGCGTGAGTCTGGCCAGCATCGTGAACGATGTGGCAGCACGTAACGGCTGGTTACCGGTCTACCCGTTAGTCACCGAAGTACCTCGGGCAGACCAGCTCAGTGAGTCAGACTTCAACTTCATCACCCGGTTGGCCAAGCAGTACGACTGCACCGCCAAAGTGGCAGACGGCAAACTGCTGGTCATGCCGCGCCAAGCCGGGCAGAGCGCAAGCGGCTTGCTACTGGGGGCGATTACCCTGACCCGTAGCGACGTCAGCCGCTGGCAATTCCGTCTCGCGGATCGCAGCGCCCACAAAGCCGTCAGCACTAAGCATCAAGACCCAAAGACCGGCAAGCTGCAAATCATCACCCTGAACAACGACGACGCCCCGGACGGCCTGCCGCCGGTGCATACCGACCGGCACATCTACCCCAACAAATCCGCCGCAGAACAAGCGGCCAAGGCTCGGCTATCCGCCTTCAACATCGCTGTAAGCGCGGTTACTTTGGTTCATGGTCGCCTCCAGAGTGGCGGGTGGTTGATCCAAATACACACGGCTGCACTCATCCGATCCGCTGATTGCCGTTGGGCGCGGAGGGGAGTGCATGCGGGTGAATTTGAGGTGGGGGAGCGCCTGTGTCAGGCTTTAAACTTAGTGGGCTCCAAGGAATCATTGAGCCGTTTTGTAGTCATATCTTTGACCTTAACTTTCAGGACGCTCAAATGAAGCGCACAGCGATAATGATCTTGGCCTTTTCAGGTTTTCTCCTTGTGGGAGGCTGTGTGCCAATCTGGGATGATGGTGACGGCTATGGCCGCGACCATGGTCGTAGCTATGATCACGACCGTAGATACGACCGGGGTGATAATGATCGACGGTATGACCGCAGATATGATCGACGCGACAATGATCGACGGTATGACCGCAACCGGGATCGTGACGACAGAGACGACTGACACTTGTAGGCTTTCAGGGGCGAGTTAGCTGGTGCGGGCACCGGAATATGCCCGGCATGCATCTGAACTGGCCCACTCGGAGTCCGGGATTCGCCTGCGCTACCAGGGGGAAACCATGTGAGCGTGGTTGAAGGTGACGGGCTGATCACTTCCATCGGCATCGAATACGACTGGTGGCGGGTGGGCAAGCCCTTGCCCAAACACCTGCTGCAACGTGGCCTGATCCAGTCCGGCAACGTGGGCTTGGGGGATTGCTGCCGACCCCGGCGGTGCCGGATTGAACGCCGCATCTGAACCCGCACGGAGGCTGTTCGCGAAGCAGTTGGTCGGATACACCGGGAAACGCCTTTGCTTTTACATGGGGTGCCTACACTGATTAAGTTCCCACAGATTTATCTGCGAGGTTTGGTCAATGTCGTCATCAGTGCATCACTTCACGCCTGCCTTGTCTGTTATTGATCCGCGTGGTCTTGCTGTGCGTACGGTTGATTACCACCGGTCGCTGCAAACGGATGAGCTTGAAGCCCGAATCGAGCACCTTGAATACGATCGCGCAGGTCGTTTGACAGGGCATTGGGACACGCGGCTGTGGGCACAAGGTGGCGAACCAAGTGAGCCCAACCTGGCGATGATCAGCAGTCTTTCAGGCCGTAAGCTGAACAGCCGTAGCGTAGATGCCGGGTTGCGTGTCGGTTTGTTTGGCGACGACGGGCAGAACCTCGTTGCGTGGGACGGGCGAGGTACACGGCGTCAAACGGCCTATGACCTTTTGCTGCGGCCCGTGAGCGTGCATGAACAAATGACAGGTGGGATCAGGTGTTGTGTAGAGCGCTTCACCTATGGTGGTGTCTGCGATACTGCAGACAATGGCTGCGGTCGGTTGGTGCGCCACCACGACCCTGCTGGCAGCAAGGCCTACGCGGCGTATGGCGTGCAGGGTCAAATAACGATGCAGGAACAACGATTTCTCAGCAGCCTGGATGGCCCTGATTGGCCAGACGCCGTTTCAGAGCGCGATGCGTTGCTGGAAATCGACGGGCAAGGCTTGCCCGTTACCTACGTGACCCAGTGGCAGCATGATGCTGGCGGTAGCGTATTGAGACAAATCGATGCAGTGGGCAGCACCCATCGACTGCAATACGACGTCGTCGGGCAGCACGTGCAGACGAGCGTACAAGCAGTTAACCAGCCTGAACAGCTATTGCTCCGAGCGGCTACGTATGACGCTTGGGGACAGGTGTTTTCGGAAGTTGCGGGTAATAATGTCATCACTACCGCTCTTTATTCGCCGATTGACGGGCGCTTGCAACGCTTGACGGCGGCTCGTGCAGACAAAGTTCTGCAGGACCTGCAATACCAATACGACCCGGTGGGCAATATTGTGCGTATTGAAGACTTGGCTCAACCGGTCCAATGGTTTGCCCAGCAGCGAATAGAAGCGGTCAGCACCTATCGTTACGACTCTCTTTATCAATTGGTCGAGGCCACGGGCCGCGAAAACGCTAGTCATATCTCGGGTCCAGGTTTACCGGGGCTTGAAGTTTTCGGGGCGCCGGATGACAGCCGTTGGCGCAACTATGTCCAGGCCTACAGCTATGACAGCGGTGGTAATTTGACCCTGCTCAAGCACGATGCTGGTGCAGGCAATACTTATACCCGCGAGAGGGTGGTCGCCCCGCGCAGCAATCGCAGTTTAATCAAGGACGCAGATACACCTGTCGACTTTTCCAGAGGGTTTGATGCCAACGGCAACCAACAGGTGTTGGTGCGGGGGCAGTCGATGCTATGGAACGCTCGCAATCAACTGTGCCAGGTCACTCAGGTGGTACGCGAGGGCGCAGACGGTCAGGACGACGATGTAGAAACTTACGTGTATGACGGAGCAGGACAACGGGTACGCAAGGTTCGCAGAACGAAAACTCACAGCGGTGAGCATCTGAGTGAAGTGCGTTATTTGCCTGCGGTGGAGATACGAACGTGTACGGCGGGTGAACGGTTGCACGTGACTACGGCTGAGGCGGGACGCAATAGTGTGCGACTGTTGCACTGGTTACAAGGTGCCCCGACAGGACTGCCCGTCTCTCAATGGCGCTACAGTTTGAGTGATCACTTGAACAGCAGCACCCTGGAGTTAGACGCCACGGCAGAAGTTATCACCCAGGAAATGTATTACCCCTTTGGGGGAACCGCATGGTGGGCGACCAGAAGTGAAGTGGACGCCAAGTATAAAACGGTGCGTTATTCGGGCAAGGAGCGTGATGCAACAGGGTTGTATTATTACGGCTTTCGTTATTATGCGCCGTGGTTGCAACTGTGGATCAACCCCGATCCTGCGGGGCAGGTCAATGGGCTTAATTTATACCGCATGGTCAGTAATAATCCGGTGGGTAATAGTGATGCGTATGGTTTGTATGAGGGGCGTGGGGACAGGTATGAGGAGTTAGCAGGAAGGAGTATAAAAATTATTGCTCGTGGTCGAAGTGACATGGCGCCTGAGGTTGCTTCTCGTTTGGATAGCGCATTGGCACATGCCGATGAAGTGCTAACGCTGATGATTGATACATTGTCTAGTCCCGATAAAAACGCCTTTCGAACAGACTCGCTTGATACTGTGCTAAAAAAAGTTTTTGGTGAGCGAAGGAAAAACAAGGCTGCGTTTGCTGCGGACTACACAGCTATTCGTGATGCTTTAAAAAAATATTCAAAGGGCGGAAGCCGTGATCAAATTGTGTTAATAGGGCAGAAAAGTGGTGAGCGCCAAGAAGTGCCTAATGGGTTTTACTTAAAGACGGATCCTCATAACCGAATTTTTGTAGGATCTGACGTATATAACGCTAAAGCCATGCGTTTTGCCAGGACGCTGATTCATGAAACTTCACATATGGTATTGGGAACGATTGATATTAGAAATAGCCGCAATGAAGCGAGTGGTTATTATGGGGAGAGCGCTGACGTAGAAGACCACGAGGACAGCTCCAAGCCTAAGAGAGCTTTGAAGGTCATGGCTGAAATAGTCAAGTTATTTAATGAAGATGTCGAAAGAGAACAGCTTGATGTTTCTAATAACGCAGACTCTTACGCGATGGCTAGTTCTTACTGGGGTCTTTCTCTAAAAGTGGCCAAAGACTTGCCTGGTCAGAATAAATCTGCAGCATCTGTAACGCACTCCAGGAGTCGCACTGCGCAACGTGCAACCTCCGCTCTGTGTGAACCAAACCCTGACTATTGATCAGATATGGTCTTCCAATTGACGGGAAATTCCTGTGTACGGAGTTTCTTGTCAGGGGCTTTCATTGCATGGGAACACTCGCCGCCGGGGCAATGGGGGCCGCCTTCAAACAACGCGTACTGCGCCAGGTGACTTGGCCAGCCAACAACGCTGGGCTCCAGAGCGCCCACGCGCGGCCGAAGGCTGTGCAGACACAGCGGGGACAGGTTAGGCCGTAGTAATAGACGTCGCAAGCGTCAAGGGTAGGGTAAGGGCGTAATAGGGTGAAATGGATGGAGGTCGTGATGTGGGTGGGCACGTATATGAGTGCCAGCCTGCCATTTGTCCAAAACTGAGCCTTTTAGTACTGGCTGATTGATATTACCTGCAAGTCTTGTCATCATTTCGCCACTATTAAGGTACCGGCGCAGGGATGGCCGCGAAATACCGCATGCCTCTGCCCCTTTCTTTCAGGCGCTAGCCTGCTGCTCGCCTATCTCTGTACTCCATCAATTTACAACTTGCTGTGGTTTTAGAGATGAGTTCTTTTCGGAAGTTTTTGGATCGTATTGCCCAGATGTTTAGCAAGGCAGATGAGCCCGATGTTGATGTACTACCCAAAATCGATCCAGAGAAAATTAAAAAAGAACTGCAAATTGTAGAGCTTGCAAAGCTCCGCGGAGCTGGCGGCGTGCCGTCTACAACCGCTACGCAGCTTTCAGATGTAGAGCACGGCATCCGCGGTAGGCTCGGCAGGGTTCGCGAGCAGGTCCTCAAATATGGCGAGCAGTCACTCAAAATAGTCCAGAACCGCCTGGACTCCATTGACGTCACCCTTGAGATCAACCGCACCATTCAATTGGGCGAAGAGTTCGAGCGGGACGCGAACAGGGACATCTCTCAGGCGGATGGAAGGCTGGCCGAACTTCAGCAGGCAGCCGAGGACAAAACACGCGCCCTTGCCATCTTTCGCGAAAAGAACAAGCTGATGGAGCGCCCTGCAGAGGCTGCTGACGCTGATAAGAGATGGGTGAACGGTGGCTTGCTTCTGGTAATGACCCTGTTGGAGGGTGGGGCGAACGCCTTTCTGTTCTCGGAAGGCCGGACTCTCGGATATGCGGATCGAAGAGATCGGCAAGGGGCAGGACAAGGTTGAGGTATTGATAGCGTGCGGTATGAAGTCCGGAAACCTCGTCGAGCACGTTAAGAAACTTGAGACCAGAAATATTGCTTACCGAAATGTAAAGGGCGGTCTAGTTCTGACCGAAGCAGGAGTGGGGTTCTTCCAGGATTTGCTAGGGGAAGGAGACTTGACGGTTTGAGTCCGCCCAGGTAACACAATTTAACCCCAGGTTGACTGTCGACAAGAGACTGAGTCAGTTCAAGGAAGCAGCAATTTCACAGCCATGCATTCCTTGCGCGAATGCGCCACATAAAGTGAATGAATTTTTATTATTTCGGTGTTTGACCTGCATCAACTTCCGGTAGCGGTATTGGTATGCATCGTTCAGCCTGGGCCTCAAATAACTTTGAGGTTGAGGCTCTCGTTTACGACGCTGAGGTGGCAAGAGGCGGGGGCGTATATTTAGTACGTTGCAGCTCGAGCCTGTCGCAGAGCCTTTATCAGCATTCCAGCAACGAGGTCTTCGACGGCGCCTTCACTGACGCCTGCCTCAAAAACAGAGCAGCAAGCCGAAGTATCTCTGTCGCATGTACGATAAACGGCTATGACGCTACCTGGCCCGCAGCCTGTGTGCCCGCTCAGGGTAAATCCGCCGCCAATCGATCCCTGCATCACACCGAGGCCATAACCTGGCGTGATCCATGGGCGCCCAGGAATCGGGCTACCTAATGTCCGTGCTTTCTGCATTTGTTGGAGCAAGCTCCTGGAGAGAAGGCCTTCGGTAAAGAGTCGATCCAGGAATAGCGCTGCTTGAGAAATGGGCCCAATCAGCAAACCATGAAAGACCCAAGAAGGGTCATAGTCAGCCGTGATTCCCATATGGGGCGTTTGTAAGTCAGCCCGCGTTTTAGCGAAGCGCACATTCGACAGACCCAGAGGGGTCAATACTCGCTGAGTCACTGCATCATCAAGCGTCAGCTCGGTCAGCCGTTCAATAAGCACGCCGGTGAGCATGTAGCCAACATTGGAGTAGCGCCAATCGGTGCCGGGGCTGTATCGAAGTCGAGCACCACCGAGGCGTTGCATCATTTCACTTGCCGACCAGGCGGACTCCCCGTTCGCAACAGCGGCGTGATACTCCGCAAGTTCGCCATAGTCGGCCAAACCTGCCTGATGCTGCAGTAGCTGGCGTAATGTGAAAGGCTGATCGGGCAGTAGGTCGTCCAAACCAATTAGCCCATCACGTACCATCGTTAGTGCTGTCGCAGCCAAGACCGTTTTCGTGAAACTCCACCAAGGGGCTAGCAGCTCTGGGTGGTCAGGCGTTAGTAACTGACCATTAGATACGAGCGAACTGAACATTGCACACCTTGGAATGTTGAGTGGGTTGACGGTTTCACAAGATATCTCATCTGCTCGCCAGGATGGAAAATCAACTATTTGTGCTCTACGAGTCTCTCTGCTTGTTTTGGTTGTAGCCGTCCGGGGGGCGGCCACTGTTACTGAAGCAGGTGGTGTCAGGAACCTTGAGGGGTTTCACCCCGGGACAGGCGGGCATTGATGTCTTCGATGACTGCCGGCAATTCGACGATAGTGTCGATCTGGTAGTGCGGGCGAGAGCCTTCGAACATCTTGATGATGCGGGCCCGCTCTGCGGCCAGTTTGTCGGACGACAACGCCTTGTACTGATCGTAGGTCAACCCCAGAGCGTTGCCGGAGCAAGTCAGCGCGACTGTCCACATGCCAGCACTGCGGCCTTCGAGGATGCCGGGCCAGGTGTCGTCGACCTTGACGCAAGCGGCGACATCGCTGATGCCCAAGGCGATCACGTTAGCCAGAGCTTGGGCTGGGTGGGGGCGACCATTCGGCACTTCGTCGGTTGCTACTACGTGGTCGGCGACGTAGCCATTGTGGCTCGCGAGCTCCACTACTTTTTGCATGACGACAGCCGGATAACCCGAACATGAGCCGATTTTCAGACCTTGCTCGCGCAGCGTATTGATGGCGTTCAAGGCGCCAGGAATCAGCGCCGAGTGCAGTGCGATCTTCTCGATTTGTAGCGGCATGAAACGCTCGTAAAGCGCTGTGACGTCTTCATCGGTCGGCAAGCGATCAAACACCGCGCGGTAACGTTCTGCGATCTGTGGCTGGTTGCATAATGTGCGGATGTGATCCCACTTGCCCATGCCCATCGGGCCGCGGGCCTCTTCCAGAGAAACAGCTACGCCGAACTCGGCAAAGGCTTCGACGAATATTTGAGTCGGGGCGAAGGAGCCGAAATCTACAACAGTGCCTGCCCAGTCCAGAACCACGGCTTGCAGTTTTTCAGGTAGTTGATAGTGCATGGTGAGTCTCCACTTTTGTGTAGGGGCGTGCCGTTCCTCTCATCAGCGAGAAGTAGGCTTATCGGTTGTTCAGTGCGTTACAAAATCAGAGGTCAGGTGTCGGGCCAGCGTCGAACAGCTCCGCGATCATTGGCCGGTTTCTGCGAATACCGAGGCAGCACAAGTGGTAGTCAATGGAAAACGGGTGATTTACGAACGTGATCGGTTTTGTACCCGGGGTTTCGGCGTACTCGACGGCAGAGACAAAGCCAATGCCGATGCCCTTGGCGATGGCATGGACGATGGCTTCGCGACTGTTCAACTGCATCACGCAGTTCAGCGGGACGTCGAGTTGCTTGCAGCTTTCCTCCACCAACTGCCGGGTGCGTGAGCTTTTTTCTCGCAGCACCCATCGCTCGTTGCTGATCTGCTCGACGTGCACCTCTTTCTGACTGGCCCAAGGATGGTCGTCGCGCACGACGGCAATAATTGGATAGCTTCGGTAAAGCTGCGTATCAAAACGCTGGTCGAATTCGGACAACGCCAGAATCGCCACATCGATGTCGAAGTTGAAGAGCCGGTCCAACGTCTCCTTTTCAGGGGAAAACGAGGTTTCAAGTTCGATGTCCGGGTGGCGCTGCATCAATTCGTATGTCAGGTTCATCGCGATGGGCGGGGAGACCGCGCCCAAGCGCAACATGCCGGTTTTGCGTTGCTTGAAACTTTGCAGGAGTTGCACGGCTTCATCCTCTTGGCCGAACAGGCCTTGGGTGATCGCATAAAGCTTGTGTCCGGCTGAACTCATTTCGATAAAACGGCCACGACGCAGGAACAGTTCCACGGAAAACTTCTTTTCCAGCGCGCTGACCTGCTCACTGACCGTCGGTTGGCCGACGCTCAGGTACTCAGCGGCGAGGGTAAAACTGCCGGTCTTCGCTACAGCATGAAAGGACCGTAACCACTTGTGGTACTGATACATAAAAGATCCTGCTCCTGAGCCGCAACCTTTAAATCATGCCTTTGCACCGAGCGCTCAACGCCTGATGAACAGCGCGACCACCGCGCTGCAAAGGCATGCTGCAGTCACCACGATGAAGATCATTGACGTGTTACCGGTACTGTCGAGCATACCGCCGATCAGTGGCTCCGCCAGGCCCGCAAAAAGATAGGACGAGAAGTTCATCACGCCGGTGGCCGTGCCCGCACGCTTTGCCCCTACCAGGTCAGGGCAGAGCGCCCAGAAGCTCGACGCAGGGCCGTATACAAAGAACCCGCAAAGGAATAACGCGATAAGGCCAGTGGAGCTGTGAGGCGCAAGGGTCCACATCCACAGGCTGGTGGCTGCACCAAGAACCATGTAGAGCATGATCGCCAAATAGCGTTTGGAGCCGAACAGCTTGTCCGAAATCCACCCATTGCTGAGCGCGCCGATGGCCATGCCCACCGGTAGGGCAACCGTGATCCACTTGGGATCGATCATGCTGTCGCCGCTCTTCCAGTCTGCGCCCAGAAAGTGCACCGGGACCCAGATGATCAAGCCATAGCGGGCGGCGTTTTGGAAACCCAGGGACACGGCTGCGATGATCAGGCGAAAGTTCTTCAGCACGGCCTTGTAGCGTTGTGCAGAGGTTTCTTCTTTGCCGTGTGCCACTTCGTGGTTCTTGTCATTGGCGTTGGCGACGCCGGTATCGGCGAGCGGTTCGAAACCCATGTCCTGCGGACGTTCACGCGCCACCAGGTAAAAAATGATGCCACCTGCCAGCATCAGCAGCACGGGCAACCGGAAGATCCAACGCCACTCAAGTTGCATCACCTCAAGTATGACGATTGAGGTCACGTAAGAAAGGACCGAAGCGCAACCGGCGGCGAACACGTAAAGGCCATACACCTTGCCGCGCTCGCCAGCACTCCACCAGTTGGAAATCAGCCGACTGCCCGGCGCCCAACCCAGTGCCTGGAAGTAGCCGTTGATGCCCCATGGCAGGATCAGCGTAGCAAAACTATTGGCGAAACTGGTCACCCAGTTGGCACCACAGGACAGTACGGCGCCCAGGGTCATGATGCGCCGGCCGCCATATTTGTCGGCGAGGTTGCCGTTGATGGCCTGACCAATGGCGTAGGCCCATAGCATGACGGCCGATGCCCACCCAAGGTGTTCCTTGGTAAAGCCAAATTCGGCCTGAATGCCCGGGATGGCGAAACCAAAGGTTTGCCGACCGGTGTAAAAAAACAGATAACAAAACATCGCCGCCAGCAACATGCGCCATTGAGCGACTCGGAATGAAGACGTATTTACGGCCAGAGCAGGCATGGTTTGGGCACGATTCATGATCTTTTCCTTATTGTTTTTCGCTCTCACCAATTGGCATTGGTGGCTGCACTCTTTTGTGAGGGCATCAGGAAATCGTCGCGGCTCGTCATGCCGCTGACAGTGCTTGCACAGGGTGTTGTCAGGGTTTACGCAGCTTGGCAGCCGATAAAGTTTTTGCCCCTGGCGCCCTGCATCGCGAAATGGATCATTTGCTCGGCTTGCTCCGTCGTTACCCCATAATCGGAGAACTCCGTTTTCACGCCCAGGCTATGCAGGAACTCACGCAACTGATCCTGCGCTTTGTCCAGGTCGCTACCGAAAACTCGTTGAAGGGTACGGTCGCGCGCTGCGTCTTTACCCCAGGCCAGGCCTAGCACCAGCGGCAACGTAAAGGAGCAGGCGATGCCGTGTGGCAGCCCGTAGTGCAGCGTCATCTCGTAGGAGATGGAATGGGCCAGGGCGGTTTTGGTGTTGGAAAACGCTAACCCTGCCTTGAGGGCGGCCAATGCCATGCGCGAACGCAGTTCTTTGTTGGAGAGGTCGCCACGCAGCAGCGGCAGACATTCCAGAATGTCCGCAATAGCGGAGATGGCAAAGGTGTCCGAAACCGGGTTGGCATTGATGTTCCAGATTGACTCCAGCGCATGAGACAAGGCATCCAACCCTGTAGAAACGGTAACGCCGCCCGGAACGGTCATCATCAGCTGCGGGTCGACAATGGCGACCTTGGGCCAGGTGCACTCAAGGTGCAGCGAGTATTTTTTGTGGCTGGCTGAATCCCATATCGTCGCCCAAGGAGTCACCTCGCTTCCGGTACCCGCCGTGGTGGGCGCCGCGATGAGTATTTTGCTGCGCGCCGGGACGAAGGGCTTTCCGGTTGCCAGCAACGAGAGCAACTCATCAAAACGCCCCGACTCAGTCCCCACGATCAACGCCTTGGCGGTGTCGATGGCACTGCCCCCTCCGACCGCGATGACGGTGTGACAGTCGCCGGCTTGTTGCCAGAACTGCTCGTAGGTATCACGTAGCTGGGCCACGTCAGGATTAGGCTGGACATCCTCGATCACATACACCAGACGGTCTCCCAGCAGGTCTTGAATGCGATCAACCAATCCCAGCCCGCGCGCCTCGGGAAAGGTCACAAGGGCGACTTTTTGGTTTTCAGTGATGTTGGCAAGTTCGAGAAGACTACCCCAGCCGAAACGGGTATCAACTGGATTGTGAAAACGGGCAATCATGGCGGTTCCTTTGTTTTTGTTGTTGGAAGTGACCCTATATTCGGGGTGCTACAACAACAGCTCAAATCGATAATTCGCAGGCTTCTATCGGCTGAGCCGATACCTGAGTCAATATGAGTGCTTGCTTGAGGAGTGTTTACTCGTGAGCGCCACGTTGGATCGCGTTGCGCAATCTACCCGAGCCGATACTGGAGGCCGCAGCGCAGCAGGGAGCCAGCGCAGATGAAGTGAAGGCCAACCTCGGGAAAACTCTACAAGGCGCCGATCCTCCACATTCCGAGGCCGCGGTTCAAAAACTGCTGCATGAGTGCGGATTCGGCGACGCGACTTGTTTATTCAGCAGTTTGTTCTGGGGAGTCTGGTTGGCCTGCAAGGTCTGACGCGAAAGTCTGCTGGCTTGGTTTCGCCGTACAGTTCATATACCGAGGGCCAATGCAGCAAGCTTCGCCACCTCGAGGCGATGGTCCGGCTCATTGTCGTCTTCGAGCAGCCAGGATGCCGACAGCCCGGTCCATGCGAGTATCCATTGCAGTAGCCGGCGGCGATCAATGGCACAGGCATGCGCTACGATCTCGACCCTGCGTGCGAAGCAGCCTGCTGCCAAGGCGCGTTCGCCATCGGGATTGCAAAAAATATTGGCATAATCGAATCCTCGCTCCCCGTACAGTCCCTTGGGGTCGATAGCGAGCCATCCATTCGGCCCGAAATCTAAAACATTGCCGTGGTGGATATCGCCATGCAACACGGTGACATCACGCGGAGTATCCAGGAGTTCGCGGGCGGTTTTTGCGCATTGCTCGAAAATTCCTCCGTGCATGGTCGCCGTGTTCCACAGTGCTTCAAACCGGTGCGCCAGCGGGACCAGGGCGGGGGCTGGTTTAGCGCGTGGTGTGTGCAGGCGGTTGGCAACGGCACAGAGGATGCGAGTAGCCTCGTCGTCCTGGCCGCTGCTCGCCATCTGCGTAAGTGAGGTGGAACCTTGCGCGCGCTCCATAAGTAAAGCTTCGCGGTCATGAGCCAGCACGGGCGCCGCACCATCGCCGTCCCACCAAGCCATGAGCAAACTGCCTGCTTGCTCTTCAGGCTCTTGTGAGATTTTGAGCATGGCGGGCAAGCCGCGTTGACGAACGGGGAGAAGAACTCCGTTCAGGGAGACGAAAGCTTCGCCATCAAGGGTCAGTTGCCATTGTTTCAAGTACTTATCGAACAGACTGCTAGCCATAAAAATGGATGTTCATCCTTGCTCAAGGAAAGCTGATGTGTGAGGAGGCGCTGACGTGAGGGTACGCTGTTTTTCGCCTACACAAATCGGGCCATACGCATAGGTGCCGGGCGCTCCGTGATAAGCCGCGAACATTGCCTGTACGATGGAAATGTCGAGGCGTTCGGCTGTTTGTTACATTTGTTATTCGAGCTTAGTGAAGATTACCTTTTGGTATCTTCACTTCGCACACTGAATAAATAAACCGGTCATATGTGTCAGCCTTCAGTATCAGGGCCTCAGCCTCGTCACGCTTGCCGTCACGGATCTTGTCTGCTGCGAGCAACCGGAAAGCCGCAGATGCCTGGTCTAATGCTTCAACTGCCTTCAAAAGAACTACTTTATTGGACGGCGGCTGCATGGTTAGGGCTCCTTGTTTATTCGATATTTGCCAAATTTAGCGTCGAGAGCCGGTGTGGGCAATCGTTTGGACTGTCATGCACCAGCACTTTTATGCGGTCACCAGGAGTGACCGCACATCCACGCTCAAGAGTCCAATTTCACCGTGCTGTGAGGCACGTCGCACATCTGAGCCAAGGTCTCGACAATAAGCGCATGATCATCCCGCTGTGGCAGGCCTGACACGGTGACGACGCCGATACAGCCGCTCCCTTTTGTCTTGATTGGAAAGCCGCCTCCGTGGGACGCGTAATCGCGCACTGGCAGGCCCATTAGCGTTTCAAGCGACTCTCCTTGCTGTTTCAAGGCGAGACCTGCGCGATAGGAACTACGCCCCGTCATTTCGACCGTATTGCGCTTGCGTCTGGCCCAGTCCGCATTCTCAGGTGTGGTACCTGGCATGGCGTAGAAGAAGACAGTTTCTTTAGCGATGCGGACCTCAATTGTCACTGCTTGCTTCTGGCGCTCACAACGTGCCTTCAACGCCGCGCCAAGCTCCCAGGCCGTCGCGCTATCAAAGGTTTCAAAGGTCAGCAGGCTTTCTTGCAAGCCGATTCGCTCAAGGTCATCAATAACTGCCATCGTGCTCTCCTTATGGGATTGGGGAAGGTCAAAATCAGTGGTGCGAGAAAACTTGATTCGATCGAGTGCCCAGTAGCTGAACGGATCACAAGACAGCGGATGGCCGCAAGATCGCTGCTATGAAGGGCTCGAGTCGTTACGGGGGAAGCAGCGGGGAGGTGGCGCAACCGCAGAGGGCTACGCTGATGAAGAATTGGGGCATTGTTTTTTCATATCCGTCCCTGATAAATGAGTGGTCGAGCATACCCTCGTCCGACTCGTGATTACCATCACGCAAAGGCTGCGCGGTTGTGACCGCAAACTGCGGGCAAAAAAAACGGCGTGACCGAAGTCACGCCGAGTGTGTTGCCAGACAGCCGCGGGTCGCTGGCATTGCGGCGACCCAGCCGGCTTCCATGATGGTCATGCCCCGGCCCTTGATCAGATAGATCGGGAACCAGGTGATGAAGAAGTAGGTGAGCGCGGTGATGCAGTACTGTCCGAGATAGATCGCCCACAGTGTCCGGTTGTTGAAGAGCTGAGCGACTTCCTTTGTTCATGACTCAGCCGCCGCTTAGCCGTCAGATCCAGATGCTGGAACGTTCACTGGGGGTCTTGTGAGCTTTATTCCGGGCACTTGCAGTTCCGCCCCCTTGAGGATGCTCAACCGCGTGCGCAGGTATGGATGGTTTCCAGGCGCGACAATGACAATCCCGCTCTCCCACCGTTCCTGCGCATGGCACAGGACTATTTCCGCACACTCAGTTGAAGCTCGACTATTTGATTAAGCCTTGGCCGCCATTGCCGTGACTTCTACACGCATGCCTTCGACTGCCAGTGCTGCCACGCCAACTGCGGCGCGAACGGGCCAGGGCTTGGCGAAGAAGCGCTGGTAAACCTGATTGAAGGCGGCGCGGTCGGCCATGTCGGTGAGGTAGATAGTCAGATGCAGGACTCGATCCATGGAGCTGCCGGCTTTTTCCAGCGCTACCTTGAGTGCCTGCAACGTGCATTCGCTTTGCTCGACAATACCGCCCAGTTCCAGGCTGCCGTCAGCGCGGGTGGGGATCTGGGTCGAAACCAGCAGGCCGCCGAAACCGGTCACGTCTGAGGAAATCGAGTCTGCGTCCGGGTCGGGAATGTAAGTGATGTCGTGATTGGCCATGGGGGCTTTTGTCCTGAGTGAAAAGCCTGCAAGTTTACGGCATAAAACCTGTACCGGGCTTTGATCCGCACTCATTCATCGCTTGAATGAAAATTGTAAGACAGAAAAATCAGAAAAACCCTACAAGTACATACGGAGCGCTGCTCCGGCTTAAGGCGTTAAATAGGCAACTTCTCAACCGAGGAGTGGTGCCGTGTTTGAAGAACTGCTGGTGATGTTAGATAAGGAAGTCCTTAGTGCTGGTCCCGAGTCCACCGTGCCTATTAATTTGAGCGATAAATGGCTTGATTTAATGGTTGCTCAAATGGAGGATTATTTTGATCACGATATCGAGGCCGCGTTATCAGTACCCTTGGCGGCTGTGGTCCACATACTGTTCGCGAAAAATGGTGGTGTACCTGTGACCGAGTCACAGGACCAACTGTTTGAGCATTTGTGCAGGTATCGAATTGAGTTGGGCTTTGAAGAAATCAGGCGCAAGACCGGCATGGACATAGAGCCTGCAAGTTTGCAGACAATTTTAAGCAGCCGAGTGGTTGCGGTTGAATCATTTGAGGCCTAGCGGAACAGGCACTTGTTGTGATGTCAGAAACAGCGAAAGCCGCGATGAGGCAGACAACCAGGGTATCTGCCTCATGCAAAGTTGTTACTGTCCGGTGAGGACTTTTGGATTGGAGTTGCCCCACACGGTATATAAATCAGCCAACAGTGCGCCGTTAATATCTTCTACTTCCGCTTGGGTGATTTGGGCATTGCCTTGTTGTCCGAACAGCACCACTTCATCGCCGCTTTTCACATCTGGCGCGTCGGTGACATCCACCATCAGAGTGTTCATCGACACTTTGCCCACCACCGGTACGCGGTGACCATTGATCAGCACAATGCCCTTGTTGGTGAAGGCGCGACGGTAGCCGTCAGAGTAGCCAACCGTGATGTTAGCCAGTTTAGAGTCGCGGCCCAGGGTATAGGTGCGGTCGTAACCGACGCTATTGCCTTTGGGGTAACTGTTGACCGAGGCCACGTGGGACTTGAATTGCATCACGCGTTTGTAGTCGGTGTGCGACGGCACGGTGTCACCGAACAGCGCACCGCCGGGGCGAACCATGTCCAGATGTGACTCGGGCACTTCCAGCGTGGCGAACGAGTTGGCAGCGTGCAGGGTGATCTTGCTGCGGTCCAGCTGGGCCACGTTCATTAGCCACTGCGCTTGCTGGTTGAAGGCCTTGAGACCGGCGCGCACGTCGTCAGCATCTTCGACGGCGAAGTGGGTCATGATCGCGCGCACTTCCAGGTTCGGCACTTTGGTGATTGCTACAGCGTCACGGCGGCCTTGGGCGGTGGTCATTTCTACGCCATTGCGGCTCATGCCGCTGGAGTTCAACCCCAGATGAACCACCAGCGGCCGCCCGTGTTGTTCGGCAATCAAGCTGGCTTTGACGGCGAAATCCAGATTACCGACTAACTCTTCAATGTTGTACGGCAGCGCTGCCTCCAACTCGCTCAGAGCGGCAGTACGCACGCGGATCAATTGGCCCTTGAAGCCGCTTTCACGCACCACGCGGGCTTCTTCATTACTGGCGATGCCGACACAAGGAACGCCCATCGCGATGACGGATGGCATCAGCAACCCGAGACCGTGGCCGTAGGCATCGGCCTTGAGCACGGCACAGAGTTTTGACTTGTCAGCGAGGGTGGTTTGCAGCACCCGGATATTGTGTTCGAACGCAGCTTTATTGATCTCGACCCAGGCATTGCTGTCCTGAGTATTCACCTGCGCCACGCCGTCGGTCATCGACAGGGGCGGTGCGGCGAAGGCTGGGGCTTGCAGCAGGGTCAAACCCAGAGAGAGGGCTAGCAGGGTGCGGGAGAAGGGCATTATTTGAATTTCCATATGCTTTATTTTTTTGGCGCGAGTGCGCGGACCGATACTAGGATCGGCCTATATAAATGTCACCCCACTGGCCGCGGATCTGTCCGAAAGTGTCGTAGTTCGTATTCTGCAGGTGCGTTCAGGCCCAGCCTGATCAAGCATAGGTATCGCTATGTGTGCAGTTGGAGCTCAGGGATTACGGGCACCGCTCAGGCTTTCAAACGTGGGGTATTGGCCTTGAACACCTGCGCGGGCTGCTTAGACCCGCGGTTCGATACCACGCAAAATCAGCGTTTTCAGGTTTTCCAGCACCTCCTCAAAAAATGCAGGGTCGGCCAGGGTTCTGCCGGTCACCGCCTGCACCTGAGCACTGAAGTCGGCGTAGTGCTGGGTGGTACTCCACAGCGAAAAAATCAGGTGGTACGGATCGCTTTTCGCCAGCTTGCCGGTGTCCATCCATTCCTGAATCACTGCCACCTTGTTGGCCACCAGTTCGCGCAAAGGTTGTTCGAGCTGGTGCTTGATTATCGGTGCGCCCTGCATCACTTCCATGCAAAACAGCCGTGATTCGGCGGGGTAGTCGCGCGACAGCTCCAGTTTCACCCGGATGTAGTCGCCTATGGCTTGCAGGGGGTCTTGCTGTGGGTTGAAGCTCTTGAGCGGCGACAGCCAAATGTCCAGCAAGTACTGCATGACGTGTGCGTACAGCGCTTCTTTGCTGGCGAAATAATAGAGCAGGTTGGTTTTCGAGACATTGGCCGAGCTGGCCACTTGTTCCAGGCGCGTGCCATGCAGTCCGAACTGCGAAAAAAGCACCACCGCGGCCTGAATAATCGCATTGCGCTTGCCCTCGACTTGCTGCAGTCGACGGCTTTCAGCCTGCGGGCTCATGGTCCGGGTGGTCTTGGCGGGCGATGCTTTTTTGGGACGCGGGCTGGATAACGCCTTGTCTCCTGAAAGATGTTCATTGTTCACAGTCAAGACCGCAGGTTGAATGGTTGCGCGAGTGTATCAGCCGACCTTGGCAGGTGGGTACGCAACGCCAAATGCCCTCAAATGTCACGTTGGGGAGCGCCTTGCATCAATCTTGTGCGGGTTTGTTTTTATCAGAAGGTCCAAATCAGACCGTTTGGTCTGGATTAATCTTTTGTGCGGACTCAACCGTTTGAAAATAAACAATAAAAAATAGTTGGCATGCTGCCTGCAATCATCTCGTCAAGCGCAGCCACGGTGGCTGTTGAAGCAAGCGGAGATGACTATGAAGGTCGGTATCTTTATCCCTATTGGCAACAATGGCTGGTTGATTTCAGAGAACGCTCCCCAGTACCAACCGACATTTGAGCTGAACAAGCAGATCGCTCAATCGGCCGAGCATTACGGGCTGGATTTCGTGCTGTCGATGATCAAACTTCGCGGTTTTGGCGGTAAAACCGAGTTCTGGGACCATAACCTTGAGTCGTTCACCCTGATGGCCGGTCTGGCTGCGGTGACCAGCAAAATCAAACTGTTCGCCACCGCGGCGTCGCTGGTCATGCCGCCTGCCATCGTGGCCCGCATGGCGTCGACCATCGATTCGATCTCCAATGGCCGATTCGGCGTCAACCTGGTCACCGGCTGGCAGCGTCCCGAATACACCCAGATGGGCATGTGGCCGGGTGATGAGTTTTTCACCAGCCGTTACGAGTACTTGGCCGAGTACATTCAGGTACTGCGTGACCTGTGGGAGAAGGGCCAGTCCGATTTCAAGGGCGAGCATTTCCAGATGGATGACTGCCGCGTGAGCCCTCGACCACAGGCCGACATGAAGGTGATTTGCGCCGGGCAAAGTGATGCTGGCATGGAGTTTTCAGCCAGGCATGCCGACTACAACTTCTGTTTCGGCAAAGGAGTAAACACCCCCAAAGCCTTTGCCCCGGCGGCTGAAAAACTGATCGAGGCCACTCAACTGACCGGGCGCGACGTCAGCACGTATGTGCTGATGATGGTCATCGCTGACGAGACCGATGAAGCGGCGCGGGCCAAGTGGGAACACTACAAGGCCGGGGTTGATGAAGAAGCTGTTTCCTGGCTCGGTGTTCAGGGCTCGGTCGATAAAAAATCCGGTGCCGACACCAATGTCCGGCAAATGGCTGACCCAACATCGGCCGTCAATATCAACATGGGCACTCTGGTGGGCTCATACGCAACGATCGCCCGCATGCTGGATGAAGTCGCTGAAGTGCAGGGCACCGAGGGCGTACTGCTGACGTTCGATAACTTTGTGCAAGGCGTAGAAGCCTTTGGCACCCGAATCCAGCCGCTGATGAAAAGCCGGACCGACGCCATCAGTCCGGTGAAATCGCAGGTCACAATGGCCAAGACTCCTGAGGCGGTCGAGGAGATGCTGGCATGAGTTCTGAAAAGAACGTGACGATTGCTTCGTCCACCCCCGTGGGGATTAGCCAAGTGCCGGGTGCGGATCAGCCTTGGGTCTTGCCGGCACGCCCGGAACCGCTGTACCTGCATCCGAGCAACACCGCGCTGATCGTGGTCGACATGCAAAACGCCTACGCTTCGGTGGGCGGTTATGTCGACACGGCGGGGTTTGATATTTCGGGTGCCAAGGGCGTCATTGCCAACATCGGCCGGGCCATCGAAGCCGCGCGTGCCGCTGGCGTGCAGGTGGTCTATCTGCAAAATGGCTGGGACAGCCAGTACGTGGAAGCAGGCGGCCCGACCTCGCCCAATTACTACAAGTCGAATGCGCTGAAAACCATGCGCAAATACCCTGAATTGCACGGCAAGTTTTTGGCCAAAGGCGGGTGGGACTACGAAATGCTGCCTGAACTGAGCCCGCAGCCCGGCGATATTGTGGTGCCTAAAACCCGCTATAGCGGCTTTTTCAACAGCACCCTCGACAGCACGCTGCGTGCGCGAGGCATCCGCAATCTGGTGTTCAGCGGCATTGCGACAAACGTGTGTGTCGAGTCGACCCTGCGTGATGCGTTCCACCTGGAATACTTCGCCGTGATGCTTGAAGACGCCACCCACGAGCTGGGCGGTGCCGCTATCCAGGCCAGTGCGGTGTACAACGTCGAGACCTTTTTCGGCTGGGTCTCAACCGTCGATGACTTTGCACGCACCGCTATAAAAAGCTGACACCCGCTTCACTCGACACGCTGTTTTTTCGAACATATCTACTGTGATATGAGGGACTGCTCATGCCTAAAAAAGTGATTATTCCAGCTGGGACCAGCACGCCTATTGGCCCGTTCGTACCCGGCACTACCGCAGACGGCATCGTCTATGTGTCCGGCACTTTGCCCTTCGACAGTGACAACAATGTGGTGCATGTGGGGGATGCGGCAGCCCAGACACGCCATGTGCTGAACACGATCAAAAGCGTGATCGAGACGGCCGGCGGGTCGATGGCGGATGTCACGTTCAACCATGTATTCCTGAAAAACTGGGACGATTACGCAGCTATTAACGCGGTTTATGCCGAGTTTTTTGCAGGCGAAAAACCAGCGCGTTTTTGCATCCAGTGCGGTTTGGTCAAACCCGAGGCACTGATCGAAATCGCCAGTGTTGCCCATATCGGCAAAGGACTCTGAACATGGCGTTGTATACCGAAGTTCACGGCCCGGCCGATGGCGAGGTGGTATTGCTGTCTTCGGGCCTGGGGGGCTCAGCCGGTTATTGGGCATTGCAGATTCCGCGCCTGGTCGAGGCCGGATTTCGGGTCATCGCCTACGACCAATACGGCACCGGCCGCAGTCAGGGAGCCTTGGCCAGCGACTATTGCATCGAGGACATGGCGCACGACGTCAAACAGATCCTCGACAGCACCGAGTCATCGTGTTGCCACTTTGTCGGGCACGCACTCGGCGGTCTGGTTGGCCTGCAATTGGCGCTCGACTTCCCGGAGCGGGTTCGCAGCCTGACCCTGATCAATGCCTGGTCTGAACCCAACACGCATTCCGCCCGATGCTTCGACGCCCGCCTGGCGCTGTTGGACGCGTGCGGTGCGCGGGCCTATGTCGAGGCCCAGCCGATTTTCCTGTACCCGGCAAGCTGGTGCGCAGCCAATGCGCAACGGGTTCAGGCAGAAGTGGACCACGCATTTGAGCACTTCCCCGGCGCCGCGACGATGCAGTCGCGTATCGGCGCCTTGCGCCGCTTCAACGTCAGCCATCGGCTGCACGAGATTAGCGTCCCGAGCCTGGTGTCATTCGCCACAGACGATGTACTCGTGCCCTGGACTTGCTCCGAAAACCTCGCCCAGCAATTGCCCGATGTGGTGACCCACTCGGTTAGCCAGGGTGCCCACGCCCACAACATCACGGCGGCCAGCGATTTCAATCGCGCGTTGCTGTCCTTTTTTCAAAACTTGTCTGAGCGCGAGGCCGTCGCATGAACCTGCCCAATAAAGCTGACTTTCGCACTGCCATGTCGCGCCTGGGCGCGGCGGTGAACATCATCACCACCGACGGCCCTGGGGGCCGCGCAGGGTTTACCGCTTCTGCGGTGTGCAGCGTGACGGACGAGCCGCCCAGTCTGCTGGTCTGCCTTAACCGCAATGCTTCGGTGTATGAAATGTTCAAGCGCAACGGCGTGCTGTGCGTAAACGTGCTCGGCGCCGGGCATCAGGCGATTTCCAACCTGTTCGGTGGCAAGACACCGATGGACCAACGGTTCGCCTCGGCATCGTGGTCCCACGGGATGTCCGGCTCGCCGGTTCTCGAAGAGGCGAGCGTCTCTTTCGATTGCCGCTTGAGCCAGATAACGGAGGTCGGGACCCACGACGTGCTTATTTGTGAAGTGCTGTCGATCTCTATCAGTGACCGGGCGCAAAGCCTTATTTACTTCAATCGCCAGTATCACGAGTTGTCCGTCGCCAGTTGATGGACACCTTGTGCGATCAATTGGATTTTTTCAGGGTTGATTGTGTGCGCGGCCCTGGTGTGTGAATCACTCAGTTTGACTATCGAAGGCTCGAAATGAACGTTGTCCATCACCTGATCAATGGCGAAACCGTTACTCAGTCTGGCCGCACGGCGGCGGTGTTCAACCCGTCCACTGGCGCGGTCATCCGCGAAGTCAGCCTGGCGTCTGTAGAAACAGTCCAACTGGCAATCGACGCGGCCAAAGCGGCGTTGCCGGCCTGGCGCAATACCCCACCGGCCAAGCGGGTGCAGGTGCTTTATCGCTTCAAGCAGTTGCTGGAGCAGAACGAGGCACTGATCTCGCAGCTCATCAGCGAAGAACACGGCAAGACCCTGGAAGACGCTGCCGGCGAGCTTAAGCGCGGCATCGAAAACGTTGAGTTTGCCACCGCCGCCCCCGAGTTGCTCAAGGGCGAGTTCAGCCGAAATGCGGGGCCGGCCATCGACTGTTGGTCAGACTTTCAGGCCGTCGGCATCGTGGCCGGGATCACACCATTCAACTTCCCGGCGATGGTGGCGCTGTGGATGTACCCGTTGGCGATCGCCTGCGGCAATTGCTTCATTCTCAAACCGTCGGAACGGGTGCCCAGTTCGACTTTGCTGATTGCCCGGTTGCTTATCGATGCAGGCCTGCCCAAGGGCGTGTTGAACGTGGTTAACGGTGACCGCGAGGCGGTCGATGCACTGCTCGAATCACCGGATGTGAAAGCATTGAGCTTCGTCGGTTCGACGCCAGTCGCGCAGTACCTCTACACCGAAGGGACCCGGCGCGGTAAGCGGGTACAGGCTTTGGGCGGCGCCAAAAATCACGCCGTGGTGATGCCGGATGCCGACCTGAACAGTGCCGTCACCGCCTTGATGGGCGCCGCTTACGGCTCCTGTGGCGAACGCTGCATGGCGATATCGGTGGCGGTCTGTGTGGGCGATCACGTCGCCGATCAACTGATCAGCGCTCTGGTGCCGCAAATCCGTGACCTGAAGATCGGTGCAGGGACCTGCGCCGGGCTGGATATGGGACCACTGATCACGGCAGCGCACCGTGACAAAGTGCAGTCGTATATCGCTGATGGTGTGGAGTCGGGCGCGAGCCTGGTCGTAGATGGGCGCGAGCTGAGTATCAAAGACCATGAAGATGGTTTTTTCATTGGCGGCTGCCTGTTTGATCGTGTGACCCCTGACATGAAAATTTACACCGACGAGATCTTCGGCCCCGTGCTGTGCGTGGTGCGAGTGGCAAACCTGGACGAAGCCATTGCCCTGATCAATGCCCACGAATATGGCAACGGCACGTGCATCTTCACCCGCGATGGCGAAGCCGCGCGCACCTTTGCCAATGAGATCGAAGTCGGCATGGTCGGTATCAACGTGCCGCTGCCGGTGCCCGTGGCCTATCACAGCTTTGGCGGCTGGAAACGCTCCATTTTTGGCGACTTGGCAGCATACGGCCCGGATGGTGTGCGCTTCTATACGCGGCGCAAGACCATCACCCAGCGCTGGCCAGTGAAGGCCGGAGTGGAAGCCGCGCAGTTCGCATTCCCGAGTAACAGTTAAGGGTTTTCCAATCCCGTCCGCGATTCCCCCACTCAATCCGGTGAAAACCTATGAAGCGTCTATTTTCCTGGTCGGTAAAACCTGATGACGGCAGTGTCGTGGCCCCTGACGAACGTCTGCCGTGGCCGCAAACCATCGCCATGGGAGTCCAGCATGTGTTCGCCATGTTTGGCGCCACACTGCTTGCACCGTTGCTCATGGGTTTTGATTCCAATGTCGCGGTGCTCATGAGTGGCATCGGCACACTGATTTTCTTTGTGATCACCCAAGGCAGGGTGCCGAGCTACCTGGGCTCCAGTTTCGCCTTCATCGGTGTGGTCATCGCCGCTACCGCTTACTCCGGCAGTGGCGCCAATCCCAATATCGCCATTGCCTTGGGCGGTATTGTGCTCTGCGGTGTGGTGTACATAGGCGTCGGGTTGCTGGTGCAAGTGGTGGGAGTCGGCTGGATAGAAAACTTCACGCCGCCGGTCGTTACGGGGACGGTGGTTGCGGTTATCGGTCTGAACCTGGCCAGTGTGCCGATCAAATCCATGGCATCCTCGAATTTCGAGTCCTGGATGCAGCTCGTCACATTTGTCTGCGTTGCCTTGGTCGCCGTGTATTCGAAAGGAATGCTGCAACGGATGCTGCTGCTCGCCGGGTTGATAATCGCCAGTCTGATTTATTGGTTGTTGACCAATGTCATGGGGTTCGGAAAACCGGTGGACTTCAGCGCCATCGGCCAAGCCGAGTGGCTGGGCATGCCAGGCTTTCACTCCCCGACGTTCACCGTCAGCGCAGCGCTGCTGATTGTGCCTGTGGTGGTGATCCTGATCGCCGAAAACCTGGGGCATATCAAGGCGATTTCGGCCATCACCAAACAGAACCTGGATGGTTGTGTGGGCCGGGCTTTCGTGGGCGACGGTGTAGCCACCGTCATCAGCGCTGGTGTCGGTGGTTCAGGTGTCACGACCTATGCTGAAAACATTGGCGTCATGGCCGCCACCAAAGTCTACTCAACGGCCATGTTCGTGATTGCCGCCATCGTCTCAATCATCCTGGGTTTCTCCCCAAAATTCGGAGCGCTGATCCACGCCATCCCCGTCCCGGTCATGGGCGGCGTATCGATTGTGGTGTTTGGCTTGATCGCCGTATCGGGTGCCAAAATCTGGGTCGAAAACAAGGTCGACTTCTCCGACAACCGCAACCTGCTGGTGGCGGCGATTCCACTGGTACTGGGCACCGGAGACTTCACCCTGCACTTTGGCAGCTTCGCCCTCAGCGGCCTGGGCACGGCAACCTTTGGCGCCATCCTGCTGAACCAGTTGCTTAAGCATAAGCGGCTGGTCCCGCGAGCAACATCGACCGCAGCCTTTGTGCAGGCTGTCAGGCCGTGATTAGAACGGCCAGAGCCTCCCACAGAGGCACCGCTTGCTCACTGACGTGTGCCTCATACCTGGATGCAGCTCTATTACTGTCCGATGAGAAAACACGGTATACAGATCGGCCAACAGAGCTGTGTAGCTACCCAGCCTGATCACGGCTTTGCAGGCATGCTCCCTGGGTAGTTCATCACGAACTGCACATGAGCCTTGACCCCGGTGGCCATGGTCGCGTCATCGGCGGTGAAGTACGGGCTGTGATTATTTGGCGCTTTGCTCATGTCCTGGTCTGCCGGGGTGGCGCCGAGGAATACGAACAACCCAGGGACTTTTTGTGCGTAGTACGAGAAGTCTTCGCTGGGTGACAGCGAGGCTGGCAGTGCCTCTACTTTGCCCGGTGCCGCCAGTTCCAGGGCCGGGATCATGGCTTGGGTCAGGCGCGGGTCATTGGTGGTGACGGGGGCGATGTTGGCTAGAACCAGCTTGGCTTCAGTCCCATAGGCGCTGGAAATGCCCTGAACCAGTGGCGGCATCTCTTTCAAAAGGGTGTTGCGGATGGCGGGGCTATTGCTGCGAATGGTCCCGGTCATCTCGACGGTCTCGGGAATGATGTTTGCCGCTGAGCCGCCATTGACGGTACCGACACTGACCACACCCATGCCTTGGCTGAGGTTGGCGCGGCGGCTGACCAGCGTTTGCAGACCACTAATCACCGCAGCGCTGGCGACCACCGGGTCGGCCCCACTCCAGGGGGCTGAACCGTGAGTCTGGCGACCCTTGAGGGTGATGCGGAACGCGTCGCTGCTGTTGAGCACGGTACCGGCCTTGTAATACAGATGACCGGTGGGATACCCGGCCATGACATGCAGCGCAAACACGGCTTCAACCTTGGGTGAATCGAGGGCGCCGTCACGGATCATTGCTTGTGCGCCAATCAGCGTGTCGGTCTGGAACTCGTCGACATCGGCAGCGCCTTCTTCCGCTGGCTGGAACAGGAACACCACCGTGCCGGCGACTTGGTCACGGTGTTTGGCCAGTACCTTGGCTGCGCCCAGCAACATGGCGGTGTGGGTGTCGTGACCGCAGGCATGCATCACCGGTACGGTTTTACCCTGGCGCACACTGGTGGCTTGGCTGGCAAAGGGCAGGCCGGTCATTTCCTTTACCGGCAACGCGTCCATGTCGGCGCGCAGGGCCACCACCGGGCCGGGGAGGCCGCCTTTAAGTACGCCGACAACGCCGGTTTTACCCACTTGAGTGCGGACCTCGATGCCCATGCTCTTGAGCTGATCGGCGACCAGTGCTGCGGTTTTGACCTCCAGATTGCCCAGTTCCGGGTGCTGGTGAATCGTGTGGCGCAGGTCGATGACATCCTGGTTGACCGCCGCGACTTCGGCGTCAACCCAGCTCCGGTCGGCGGCTTGGCTTGTGGTGACCGCCAGTGCGCTCAACAGGGCAAGGTACAAAGGGGCAGGGCGTAGACGCATGAGCATGAGGGCGTTCTTATGGCTGTGTATGGACGGAGCAGGGTATGCCGCAGTACCACTCTCTCAAAGATCCAATGTGCTAATTGTGTTCGATTATCGGTCATTGACGGTGTGCCTAATTGATATGCGCGTACGTGAGCGTAAGCTGGCGTACATGTTCCATAATAATTAAAAAGTTTCTGAGTGCCTTGATGATGGAAAACCACCTGTTGAGCGAGCGTAGTAGCGTGTTCCGGCACGCAGACCCCCATGCCGTGTCCGACTACGTGAACCAGCATGTGGGCCAACATTGCATCGGCCTGTCCCGGACCACTCGTCCGCAGGCCAGCCTTAACCACCGCAAGTTCGCCGAGCTGGACCTGTGTCGCATCAGCTACGGTGGCAGCGTGCGTGTGACCTCACCTGCGCTGGAGACCATCTTCCATCTGCAAGTGTTACTGCGCGGCAATTGCCTGTGGCGTGGCCCCAAGCGTGAACACTACCTGGTGCCGGGCGAGCTGTTGCTGATCAACCCGGACGACCCGGTGGATCTGACCTACTCGCAGGACTGCGAGAAATTCATCCTCAAGCTGCCGGTTTCAGTGCTCGAAACGGTGTGCGACGACCAGCGCTGGAAACGACCGGCTGGCGGCGTGCGCTTTCTGCGCAACCACTATCAGTTGGACGAACTGGAGGGTTTTCTTGGCTTGCTCGGGATGGTGTGCCTGGAGTCTGAAGCCAGCGATCCACTGCTGCGGGTACAGGAACACTACACTCAGATTGTCGCCAGCAAGCTGTTGACCTTGATGAACACCAACATCACGCGTGAATGCCTGGCTGCGTCGGGTGTCAGTATTGAGCGCATTCTCGATTACATCGAACGCAACTTGAAGCAAGAACTGAGTGCCGAAGACCTGGCCACGCAAGCGCGCATGAGCCAGCGTTCGTTGTACGCATTGTTTGAGCGCGAACTGGGTGTCACACCCTTGCAACACATCCGCCAACGCAAGCTGGCGCGCATTCATACCTGCCTGAGCGACCCGAGCTGCTCAGTGCGCAGCCTGACTGAGCTGGCGCTGGACTACGGCTTCCTGCATCTGGGCCGCTTCTCTGAAAGCTATCGCCAGCAATATGGCGAACTCCCTTCCAATACCCTCAAGCGCCGACTCTTGTAGCTGCGGGCAGATTTGTGAACGCCACAGATCCTCTGTCTGTAGGAGCGAGCTTGCTCGCGATAGGATCGTTGCCGCGTTGTTTGCATCGCGAGCAAGCTCGCTCCTACAGAGTTTTTGCGGTAATCGGATAGCGATCTGCAGTAATCGGATATTTCCTCGCGTATCGACGCCCTAGTCTGGAGTGGCCTGAACAATAACAACGGAGGCCCTGGCCATGTCCCTGGGAATCGAATACTTGAATGCAATGCTCGAGGAAGACAAGGAGAAGGGCGTCCACCGCTGTAAGCGTGAGATGTTCACTGATCCGCGTCTTTTCGAACTGGAAATGACCCATATCTTCGAGGGTAACTGGATTTATCTGGCCCACGAAAGTCAGATCCCTAACATTAACGACTTTTTGACCACCACCATTGGGCGTCAGCCGATTTTTATCGCGCGCAACAAGGCTGGTGAGTTGAATGCGTTCCTCAACGCTTGCAGTCATCGCGGCGCGATGCTGTGCCGGCACAAGACCGGCAACCGTGCAAGCTACACCTGCCCGTTCCACGGTTGGACCTTCAATAACAGCGGCAAGCTGCTCAAGGTCAAAGACCCAAGCGAAGCCGGCTACCCTGAAGGCTTCAATTGCGAAGGCTCCCACGATCTGACCAAAGTCGCGCGTTTTGAATCCTATCGCGGCTTTTTGTTCGGCAGCCTCAACCCTGATGTGACCTCGCTGGCCGAGCACTTGGGCGAGTCGTCGAAGATTATCGACATGATCGTTGACCAGTCCCCTGAAGGCCTGGAAGTGCTGCGCGGTTCCAGCTCCTATATCTACGAAGGCAACTGGAAACTCGCTGCCGAGAATGGCGCCGATGGCTACCACGTCAGCTCCGTACACTGGAACTACGCCGCTACCCAAAACCAGCGCACCTTGCGTGAAGCTGGCGAAGAAATCAAAACCATGAGCGCTGGCAGCTGGGCCAAAAGCGGTGGTGGTTTCTACTCGTTCGACAACGGTCACCTGTTGCTCTGGACCCGTTGGGCCAACCCTGAAGACCGCCCGGCCTACGAGCGCCGCGACGAACTGGCCCGCGACTTCGGCAAGCCCCGTGCGGACTGGATGATCGAGAACTCGCGCAACCTGTGCTTGTACCCGAACGTATACCTGATGGACCAGTTCAGTTCACAAATCCGCATCGCCCGGCCGATTTCCGTCAACAAGACCGAGATCACCATTTACTGCATCGCGCCAAAAGGCGAGAGCGGCGACGCCCGTACCAAGCGCATTCGCCAGTACGAAGACTTCTTCAACGTCAGTGGCATGGCCACTCCGGATGACCTCGAAGAGTTCCGTTCGTGCCAGACCGGTTATGGCGCTGGCCGTGGCTGGAACGACATGTCTCGCGGTGCAACTCACTGGGTAGAAGGCGCTGACGAAGCTGCCAAGGAAATCGATCTCAAGCCGTTGTTGTCCGGCGTGCGTACCGAAGACGAGGGCCTGTTCGTACTGCAGCACAAGTACTGGCAGGAAATGATGCTCAAGGCCGATGCCGCCGAGTCACAGTTGATCCCCGTGGAGGCCGTGTGATGACCAGCACCTACGACATCGTGCGCGAGTTTCTGTACCGTGAAGCGCGCTATCTGGACGACGCTCAGTGGGATCAGTGGCTGGAACTCTACGCCGCTGACGCCAGCTACTGGATGCCGTCCTGGGACGACAACGACACCCTGACCGAAGACCCGCAAAGCGAAATCTCGCTGATCTGGTACGGCAACCGTGGCGGCCTGGAAGATCGCGTGTTCCGGATCAAGACCGAGCGCTCCAGTGCGACCATGCCCGACACCCGTACCTCGCACAATCTGAGCAACATCGAGATCGTCGAGGAGGCCGATGGACTGTGCCGCGTGCGTTTCAATTGGCACACCCTGAGCTTCCGTTACAAGACCACCGACAGCTTCTTCGGCACCAGCTTTTACACCCTCGACATGCGCGGCACTCAGCCGCTGATCAAGGCCAAAAAAGTCGTGCTGAAAAACGATTACGTCCGTCAGGTCATCGACATCTACCACATCTGATCAACCCCCTGACGAGTGGCTGGAGGCGCCTGCTGGCGCACCAGGCTCGGCATGGCGTGCGAGGTATATTATGAGTTTTCAGATCGCGCTCAACTTTGAAGACGGGGTAACCCGTTTCATCGAAGCCACTGGCCAGGAAACCGTCGCCGACGCGGCCTATCGCCAGGGCATCAACATTCCGCTGGACTGCCGTGACGGCGCCTGCGGCACCTGCAAATGCTTCGCCGAAGCCGGCCGTTACGACTTGGGCGACGAGTTCATCGAGGATGCCCTCAGCGATGACGAAGTGCAGCAAGGTTATGTACTGACCTGCCAGATGCGCGCCGCCAGCGACTGCGTACTGCGTGTGCCAGCGTCCTCAGCCGTGTGCAAGACCCAGCAGGCCAGCTTTGAAGCCGCCATCAGCGACGTGCGTCAGCTGTCCGAGAGCACTATCGCGCTGTCGATCAAGGGCGAGTCCCTGAGCAGCCTGGCGTTTTTGCCGGGCCAGTATGTCAACTTGCAGGTGCCGGGCAGCGAACAGACCCGCGCTTACTCGTTCAGCAGCCTGCAAAAGAACGGCGAGGTCAGTTTCCTGATTCGCAACGTGCCAGGCGGCCTGATGAGCAGCTTTTTGACAGGCATCGCCAAGGCTGGTGACAGCATGACCCTGGCCGGGCCGCTGGGCAGTTTCTACCTGCGTCAAATTGACCGGCCGTTGCTGTTGTTGGCAGGCGGCACCGGGCTGGCGCCGTTTACCGCCATGCTCGAAAAAATCGCCGAGCAGGGCAGTCCGCACCCGGTACACCTGATCTACGGCGTGACCAATGACTTTGATCTGGTCGAGCTGGAGCGTCTGCAAGCCTTGAGCGCGCTGATCCCCAACTTCAGCTTCAGTGCCTGTGTGGCCAACCCGGATAGTCAGCACCCGCTCAAGGGTTATGTGACCCAGCACATCGAGCCGGGCCATTTGAATCAGGGCGACGTCGACGTGTACCTGTGTGGCCCGCCGCCGATGGTAGAAGCGGTCAGCGTCTACATCCGCGAGCAAGGCATCACCCCGGTCAACTTCTATTATGAGAAGTTTGCTGCCGCCGCTGCTTGATTCTGTTTTCGGGGGCGCGTTGACAACGCAGTGAGCGCGTCTCCTTTTTAATCGAGGTTGTCATGAACAACAGATTCGACAACAAAGTCGCATTGGTGACCGGCGCCGCCCAAGGTATCGGGCGTCGTGTCTGCGAACGGCTGTTGGCCGAAGGCGCGCAGGTGATCGCGGTTGATCGCTCCGAGCTGGTTCACGAGCTGCAAGGCGAGGGCGTGCTGACCCTGACCGCCGACCTGGAGCAGTACACGGACTGTGCCCGAGTCATGGCCGCAGGCGTGGAGCGTTTCGGTCGCCTGGACGTGCTGATCAACAACGTGGGTGGCACCATTTGGGCCAAGCCGTTCGAGCACTACCAGGTCGAAGAAATCGAGGCCGAAGTGCGCCGCTCGCTGTTCCCGACACTGTGGTGCTGCCACGCAGCCCTGCCGTTCATGATTGAGCAAGGCCGTGGCGCGATCGTCAACGTCTCGTCCATCGCCACCCGC
The DNA here is from genome assembly GCA_040385125.1 of Pseudomonadota bacterium. Taxonomy (GTDB): domain Bacteria; phylum Pseudomonadota; class Gammaproteobacteria; order Pseudomonadales; family Pseudomonadaceae; genus Aquipseudomonas. Next base: position 112,543 of record JAZKIA010000021.1, read on the forward strand.
AGCGTCAATCGCGTGCCATACGGCGCGGCCAAGGGCGGAGTGAATGCACTGACGGCCTGCCTGGCGTTCGAAAATGCCGAGCGCGGCATCCGTGTCAACGCCACTGCACCGGGCGGCACCGAAGCGCCACCGCGTCGTATTCCGCGCAACGCCGCTGAGCAGAGCCCGGAGGAGAAGGGCTGGTATCAGGAAATCGTCGACCAGACCCTCGACAGCAGTCTGATGAAACGCTACGGCACCATGGACGAACAGGTCGGTGCGATCTTGTTTCTGGCCAGCGATGACGCGTCCTACATCACCGGCGTAACCCTGCCGGTCGGCGGCGGCGACCTCGGCTGATACCGCCGAGTCGACTGCACATTCACCTGATTGGAAGACAGAAATGAGCCAAGTCCTGATTGAAAGCCTGACGACCATCATCGTCGACCTGCCGACCATCCGCCCGCACAAGCTGGCGATGCACACCATGCAGAAACAAACCCTGGTGATTCTGCGCCTGCGTTGCAGTGACGGCGTTGAAGGTATCGGCGAGGCCACCACCATCGGCGGCCTGGCCTACGGTTATGAAAGCCCGGAAAGCATGAAAGCCAACATCGATGCGTACCTGGCACCGATGCTGATCGGCAAGCCTGCGGACAACATCAATGCCGCCATGCAGGCCCTGGACAAGATCGCCAAGGGCAACACCTTCGCCAAGTCCGGTATCGAAAGCGCGCTGCTCGACGCCCAGGGCAAGCGCCTCGGGTTACCGGTCAGCGAACTGCTCGGTGGCCGCGTACGCGACAGTCTGGAAGTGGCCTGGACATTGGCCAGCGGTGACACCGCCCGTGACATCGCCGAAGCCGAACAGATGCTCGAAGCGCGTCGTCACCGGATTTTCAAGCTGAAGATCGGTGCCAACCCGCTGGAGCAAGACCTCAAACACGTAATCGCGATCAAAAAAGCCTTGGGCGACCGTGCCAGCGTGCGTGTCGACGTCAACCAGTACTGGGACGAGTCCCAAGCCATCCGTGGTTGCCAGGTATTGGGCGACAACGGCATCGATCTGATTGAACAGCCGATTTCGCGGGTCAACCGCTCGGGTCAGGTACGCCTGAACCTGCGCAGCCCGGCACCGATCATGGCCGACGAGTCGATCGAAAGCGTTGAAGATGCGTTCAGCCTGGCGGCTGACGGTGCGGCTAGTGTATTTGCGCTGAAAATCGCCAAAAACGGTGGTCCTCGCGCGGTGTTGCGTACCGCCCAGATTGCCGAAGCGGCCGGGGTTGCCTTGTACGGCGGCACCATGCTCGAAGGCTCGGTCGGCACCCTGGCGTCGGCCCATGCATTCCTGACCCTCAAGCAACTGACCTGGGGTACCGAGCTGTTCGGCCCGTTGCTGCTGACCGCCGACATCATCACTGAAGCGCCGCTGTACCGCGACTTCGAACTGCATATTCCACGCACGCCGGGCCTGGGCCTGACGCTGGACGAAGAGCGCCTGGCGCACTTCCGTCGTCCCTGATCCAAGGAGAATTTCATGCTATTCCACGTAAAAATGACCGTGAAACTGCCGGTTGATATGGATCCGAGCAAGGCCGCCAAACTCAAGGCGGACGAAAAGGAATTGGCTCACCGCCTGCAACGCGAAGGAACCTGGCGCCACCTGTGGCGCATTGCCGGGCACTACGCCAACTACAGCGTATTTGACGTGGTCAGCGTCGAGGCACTGCACGACACGCTGATGCAACTGCCGCTGTTTCCTTACATGGAAATCGAGGTTGACGGGCTCTGCCGTCATCCGTCCTCGATCCATGACGACGACCGTTAACGCGTTTGCAACTCCGTTCAATCCCTTGCATAAGAACAAGATGAGGTGAGCATCATGACCGTGAAAATTACCCACACTGACGCTATCCAGAGCTTCTTCAAAGAAGCCGCCGGCCTTGGCAACGACAACGGCAGCCCGCGCCTGAAAAGCATCATCCTGCGCGTGCTGCAAGACACTGCCAAAATCATCGAAGACCTCGACATCACCGAAGACGAATTCTGGAAATCGGTGGACTACCTCAACCGTCTGGGCGGCCGCTCCGAAGCCGGTTTGCTGGTGGCGGGGCTGGGTGTCGAACACTTCCTGGACCTGCTGCAGGACGCCAAGGACGAGCAAGTTGGCCTGACCGGCGGCACGCCTCGCACCATCGAAGGCCCGCTGTACGTGGCCGGCGCGCCAGTGGTTGAAGGCGAAGCCCGAATGGACGACGGCAGCGAAGAAGGCGTCGCTACGGTGATGTTCCTCGAAGGCCAAGTGTTCGACACCGAAGGCCAGCCAGTGGCGGGTGCGACGGTTGACCTGTGGCACGCCAACACCAAGGGGACTTACTCGTTTTTTGATCAGAGCCAGTCCGAATACAACCTGCGCCGCCGGATCATCACCGACGCCGAAGGCCGTTACCGCGCCCGCAGCATCGTACCATCGGGCTACGGCTGCGATCCGCAGGGCCCGACCCAGGAATGCCTGGACCTGCTGGGCCGTCATGGTCAGCGCCCGGCTCACGTGCACTTCTTTATCTCGGCACCGGGCCATCGTCACCTGACGACCCAGATCAACCTGTCTGGCGAGAAATACCTGTGGGACGACTTCGCCTACGCCACCCGCGAAGGGCTGGTCGGCGATGTGGTATTCCACGAGGATGGCGCCCGTGGCGTACCGGGTCGTTATGCTGAAATGAAGTTCGACTTCCAACTGCAACAGGCCGCCGCCCCGGATGCCGAACAACGCAGCCAGCGCCCACGAGCGTTGCAGGAAGGCTGATTGTCGCGCAATCCGTAGGAGCTGCCGAGGAACGAAAGCTGCGATCTTTTGACGTTGACGCGTTGTCTGCATCAACAGCTCGCAGCTTTCGTGCCTCAGCAGCTCCTACGGGTATTTGCCAGCCGTTAGAAAGGTGTCACACACGCTGAAAATCAGCCATTTCGTACGACGAATTCCTTTCCTTGTAGCGACACTTCCTAGAAAATCCCGTTCGCTTGCGCCAGTTCAATTTGGGGAATAGCCTCGGCCTCCGCATTATGGTGGTCGTGCGCAGGGTGCCTTCGGGCACGCCGGTCGACTAACCTGCGTACGGCTGCCACCCCCTGTAGGAGCGTGCTTGCTCGCGATTCAGACGACGCTGTATGTCAGCAAAAACGCGTTGATCCGATCGCGAGCAAGCTCGCTCCTACGCACGTGGACACAGCCACGTATGCCATCTGCGACAGCGTTGTGGCCGGCATTGTGAGGCCTTCTCTCTTCGTAGCAGTTGCCGCAGGCTACGTCCGATTGCGAAGCGATCGTAAATACAGTGAGTGCGGTTTACCTGAATAACCGCATGGTTTGGATTTACGACGGCTTTGCCGCCGGACGCAGCCTGCGACAGCTGCTACGGGGTATTTGCCAGCCGTTAGAAAGGTGTCACACCCGCTGAAAATCAGCCATTTCGTACGACGAATCCCTTTCCTTGCAGCGAAACTTCCTAGAAAATCCCGTTCGCTTGCGCCAGCCCAAATCGGGGCATAGTCTCGGCCGGTCACTGCCTATCAGTGATCGGGTTTAGTAGCCCGGTTGTAGTGTTTGGCGCATAGCGCCACCTCCGCGAGGCGTTTTTTTTGGCCTCCGCTTTATGGTGGTCGTGCGCAGGGTGCCTTCGGGCACGCCGGTTCCCAAACACGCCGGTCTACTAACCTGTGCACGGCTGCCACCCACTCGTTTAGTAGCGAAAAGTGACAGCTCCCTTAACAGTGTTTGGAGTTGCCATGAAAAAGATTACCCCCGATCCGCCCTCGTTCACCCTGCAAGATGATGCTGCGCAGTGCGATTCACCGTCGCTGGACCGTGCCGCCACAGATCGCGCCCTCAATTATTACCTGCAAGACCATAAGCCCACTCGGCACGTGGACACAGCTACGTATGTCATCAGCGACAGCGTCAATTTCGAAGCGGCTTTGGCCCAAGCGTCAGACTTGTTGCGCTGCGCGGGTGCTTCGGCGAGTGAGGCGGGGAATGGTTTAAGCGGGCAACCGCGCGATCTGATGATGTCGGTCATGCACTTGGTGGAGCTGGCCAAGGCGTTTGTCGACAAGTCGCTGGACGGTTTGGCGACGCACTAAAGCAGCACGCGCCTGATTGACAGCAGGCGCGTTTTTTATGTGTTGTGGGCGCCATCTTCGCGTCGCAAAAAACGCCGTAGCAGTTGCCGCAGGCTACGGGTTATGCGGGCGCGAATAGTCTTGTAGCAACTCGCTCATCAGATTAAACACCGTGGTCTTCACCGCGCTGTTCAGGTCGAACCAGGCCAAGCCCGTGGCTGCACGATAATCGCCCAGGTCCAAAGGCCTGGAGATGACGTTAGCGGGCAGTGCGCGTCCGGCATTCGCTGGCAACAAACCGACTCCGAGTCCGGCAGACACCAGCGCAAGCATGGTGGTGAACTCGCCCAGTTCCGAAGTGTTTTCCAACTGCGCACCCTGACGCGTCAACGCTTGCATCAGTTCATCGTGGAAGCCAGGGGCGTAGCGCCGGGCCAGAATAAACAGCGGCACCTGGGCCAGCGCTGTCGGATGCACGCTGTCACAGGCAGCCAATGGGTGGTCGCCGGGCAGAGCCACGATAAAGTTCTCCTGCAACACCTCGCGGGTGTGAATGCCAGGAATGACAGCCGGCAAACGCATCAAGCCAAAATCCAGCTGGCCATTTTTCAGCGCCGCCGCCTGATCCGGGCCCGGCATGTCTTTGAGTTCCAGCTCAATGAGCGGGAACCGCGTATGCAGCGCGCGGATCAGTGAAGGCAGCAGCACCGGCAGCACCGATGACACAAACCCCAAGCGCACCCGGCCTATTTCGCCACGTCCGCAGGCTCTGGCCACGTCAGCGGCATGGGCCGACTGATACAGCGTTGCACGCGCTTCCGGCAAGAAAATCGCCCCCACCTCAGTCAGCGTAACCGAGTGCCGGTTGCGCTCGAACAAACGTACCCCCAGCTCTTCCTCAAGCATCTTTATTTGCATGCTCAGGGCCGGCTGCACGATGGATAAGCGTTGTGCAGCACGCCCAAAGTGGAGTTCCTCGGCCAGGGTGATGAATGACCGCAAATGTTTGATTTCCATTCAATCTATTCCATGCGTTTGGGCGGGCGGGTGGTGATCAAGGTAATTGATAACGGGATCATCAATGACGATTGGACGTTGTTCGTGAGTTGGGGTGAAGTGGCACTTAGAACAATAAATATCTGCTTGCGGAGTACAGCATGTCATTCAACACCAGCAGCTTCCAGCTTGACGGGCGTAGAGCCCTGATCACTGGGTCAGGCAAGGGCATTGGGCTTGAATTGGCCCGGGGCTTGGGCGCCGCCGGTGCCAGTGTGGTGATCAACGATCGCAATAGGGAAAAAGCCCAGGCGGTTGCCAGTCAATTGCGTGACGAGGGGATCAGCGCAGATATTGCGGTGTTCGACGTCACGGATCGCCCCCAGCTGTTTGAAGCGATCAACACGTTTGAAGCCCGTACCGGAGCTATCGATATTCTGGTCAACAACGCCGGTATCCAGCGCCGTGCGCCGCTTGAGGACTACGAGGCCAACGATTGGCACGACCTGATGCGGGTCAATCTGGACGGTGTGTTCCATGTGTCCCAGGCGGTAGCACGGCACATGATTGCGCGTGGTCGCGGCAAGATCATCAACATTTGCTCGGTGCAGAGTGAACTGGCCCGCCCGAGTATCGCGCCTTACGCGGCGTCCAAAGGCGCGGTGAAAATGCTCACCAAAGGTATGTGCGCCGAATGGGCACGCCACGGCATCCAGGCCAACGGCCTGGCGCCGGGCTACTTTGCGACCGAGATGAACCGGGCGTTGGTGGACAACCAGGAATTTTCCGAATGGTTGTGCAAACGCACCCCAGCCGGGCGCTGGGGGCGGGTCGAAGAGCTGTGCGGGGCCGCGGTATTTCTCGCCTCGCCAGCTTCTGATTTTATCAACGGTCAAACCTTGTTCGTGGACGGAGGGTTAACCAGCGTGGTGTGAGTGTTCTACCTGCTTATGGTTGCCCTGCCGACAATGGCGGGGTACGCGGCGGGATGACGCGCTTCGGACCGGTGGCCTCAAACGCCGAAGCCAAGCGCAGCAGCGTCGAGTCGTCGTAGGCGCGACCGGCAAAGGTCAGGCCCACGGGCATGCCGATATCCGCCATCACGCCCATTGGCACGGTGACTGTCGGTACGCCCAGGTGGCGAATCGCGAGGTTGCCGTTGGCCACCCACACGCCATTGCTCCACGCGATGTCGGCAGAGGCCGGATTGACGTCGGCATCCGCCGGGCCCACGTCGGCCACGGTCGGAAACAGCACCGCGTCCAATCCCAGCTCATCCATCCAGTCTTCAAGGTCGATGCGGCGTGTCTGTTCCAGGCCGCGCAGACCGTCCGGCAGCGTGCTGATCTGGTCCCACGGGGTGATGCCGCGTTCGGCCATCCGCACGTACTCGTCCATGCCGGCGGCAAGGTCGTCTTCGCGGTTGGGCAGGGTGCCTGGATCGTGCGGGAAAATCAGCGCGCCGTTGACGTCCGCCAGGCGGTTCAACTTCGGATCACCGTTGGCCCGCAGGAAGTCATCGAAGGCCCATGCCGACAGGTCCCACAGTTCATGGTGCAGGAATTCTTTTGACACCAGTCCGCGGGTAAACACGGTCGGCGCGCCGGGACGATCGCCTTCGCAATTGGAGACCAGCGGGAAGTCGACTTCGATGACTTCAGCACCCTGGGCTTCAAGGGCCAAGCGTGCGCTTTGCCACAGATCAATCACAGAGGCGCGGGTGATGATGCGCTGCCCGGTCGGGCCACCGATGCCCGGCGCTTCTGCGGTGCCGGCTTCAGGGTCGGCATTGATGAACATGCGTGGTACGCCGAAACGTTTTCCCGCCAGTGCGTCGGTATTGCCCGCCAGTTCCAGATAAGACGCGGGACGAACCGAGGCCACGCTCGGGATCGGCACCCAAGGTTGCATCCGCCACAGATCGCCACGGGTGTCGGGATCGTCCGCAACCACTACGTCGAGCACTTCAAACAGGTCAGCCATGGTGCGGGCGTACGGCACCACCACGTCCATGGTTGGGGTCAACGGCCAGTTGCCGCGTACTGAAATCACGCCGCGTGACGGGGTGTAGGCGCACAAACCGTTATTGGAGGCCGGGCCACGACCGCTGGACCAGGTTTCTTCCGCCAGGCCGAATGCCGAGAAGCTGGCCGCAGTGGCGGTGCCAGCGCCGTTGGACGAGCCAGACGCGAACGGTGCAGTCAGGTAGTCGGCGTTGTACGGGCTCTCGGCGCGGCCGTAAACCCCGCGCTGCATGCCGCCATTAGCCATCGGCGGCATATTGGTTTTGCCCAGGCAGATAGCGCCGGCGGCGCGTAGCCGCTCGATGGTGAATGCATCGCGATAGGCGATCAGGTCTTTGAAGGCTGGGCTGCCGGACGCGGCAGTGAGCCCCTTGACCAAATAACTGTCTTTGGCGGTGTAGGGGATGCCGTCCAGCGGGCCCAGGGTTTCACCCTTGGCTCGACGGGCATCGGACGCCGCTGCTTCTTTGAGCGCATCGCCATTGCGCACCACCACCGCGTTGAGCGCGGTAGGGGTGTGCGGGCCGTCATAGGCATCGACTCGGGCAAGGTACGCCTGGACGAGTTCAACCGAGGTTGTCTGGCCAGATTCGAGCGTTGCCCGTAGTTGGGCAATGGAAACCTCAGTGACTTCGATCATGCGTTTACCGCTGGTAGCTGGTGGGAGGCCGTAGAGCTTATCGAAGTTGCGGCCTCCTCAGCCAGCCCATGTGACATCAGCGGCTTCGAATGTTCACCATAGTTTCCAGGTGTAATCGACGTTTACCCGCAGTTCGTTGTCATCCCGATGGCTGGCTTTCGCGCTGAAATCATTGCGGTACCAGGCGTTGCGCAGGCGCAGCGACAGGTCTTTTAACGGGCCGCTCTGCAGAACGTAGTTGAGCTCGATATCCTTTTCGCTCTCACTCAGGTTCGAGCCACCCAGTTTGGCCAGTTCGATATTGTCGCCGCTCACGTAGCGCAACATGCCATTGAGGCCCGGTACGCCCACGGCGGCGAAGTTGTAGTCATAACGCACCTGCCAACTGCGTTCCTTGGGGTTGAGAAACTCGGAACTCAGGGTGCCCTCGGTAATCACCAGCGGTTCGGTGCCGAACAGGTACGGCATGGCGGTCTTGCCGGTCAGTTGCATGTAGCCAGCGCCGAACTTATGCGCGCCCAGGCTGTACGTCAGCATCAGGGCCGCGTTGCGGTTGTCTACCGGGCCGGCCTTGGCGGCACCATCTTCACCGGTGATGAACAGACGGAAATCGCTTTTCAGGCTGCCAGGACCAAGCGGGCGATTGTCGACAAAGCCGTAAAAGTCCTTGCGGTACAGCTGCGCGAGTTCGGCGTGGTAGTACTTGAGCGTCAATTGCGGTGACCAGGCGTAGTCGCCACCAGCGAACGTGAAACGGTCCGATTCAGCAGCGCCGTTGAAGCGACCGTTGGGTGAGCCGACCGACATTTTTTGGTAGTCGGTAGAGTCGCGCAGGTTGATCCGGTCCAGCCAGCCAACGTGCAGGGTCAACTGATCGATTTCCTGAGACTTTATGTACGCACCGCGAAACGTCTGCGGCAGCAGGCGGGTCGGGCTGGCGAACGCAATCGGCAGGAAGGTGCTGATGGTGCCCAGTTGCAGTTCGCTTTTCGAGGCTTTGACCTTGGCCGTCAGCCCCAGCTCCGAATACTCGCTGGCGGGCTCGCGGGTGGTGGCGCTGTAGGGCAGCAAGCCGGTCCCGGCGCGATCGGGTGAAGAGTCCAGGCGCACCCCGAGCATACCTTGTGCATCAAGGCCGAATCCGACCGGGCCTTCGGTGTAGCCCGAACGCAGGTTGAGGATAAAACCCTGGGCCCACTCACGGGCCGCTGCCTGAGGCGTCTGGTTGATGTAGTTACGGTCAAAGTAATAGTTGCGCATCACCAGATCGGCGTGGCTGTCATCGACAAAGCCACTGGCGTTGACCTGAGCAATGGATAAAACGCAGGTGCAGGCGCTGAGCGCCCGAAGAGAAGTCTTGAGCATGGCGGGTTCACTTTTATTGTTATGGGTGTAGTTCCCCGCGCCATTTCGGCACGGGGTATTGCAGTGATGCAGCGGTCAGTCGGGCAGCGTTCCCTTGCGCCGTACCGACAGGTAAAACATGGCCACGGCGGCGATGACGATGCCTGGCGCAGAAGCCAGCATCACCCCGGCGGTACCGGTGCCCAGGGCGAGCATCTTGCCGGCCACCAGAGGACCGCTCATGGCGCCCAAGCGGCCGATAGCCACCGCGCTGCCGACACCGGTGGCGCGGATTGACGGACGATAGAAATGCGGCGCAAGGGCGTACAGCACGCACTGGCCGCCGGTGGCGAAGAAACCGGCGATAAAGCCCGCGAACAACATGCTCTGCAGATGATCGGCCAGGCCCAAGGCCGTCAACGAGGTGAGGATGCCCAAATAAATCAGCGCAGACAGGGCCCAGGCGGGCAGGCGATCCATTACCCAACCTAGAAACAGGGTGCCGATCGCGGCGCCAATTTGCAGGGAGAGCATCACCCAGCTGGCCTGGCGAGCGCTGAAACCCTGGCCGATCACCAGGCTGGGCAGCCAGTTGATCAAGATGTAGACCACCATCAGGGTGAAGAAATAGCTGATCCAAATCAGCGCGGTTGGCAGCGCCGCGCCTTCGCGGAACAGGCCCTGAACCACGCCGATGGGGGCGTCATTCTTCGCGCTGCGAAACTGCAGCGACTCCGGCAGATAAAGGCCCAGCAGCGGCACGATGATCAATGGCACCACGCCGCCGACGTAGAACACCGTCTGCCAGCCAGCGGCCAGGTCGGCGATGCCAATCATGGCGGCCAGCGCGGCACCCAGCGGCACACCGCAATACATCAGGCTCACGGCGGTGCCCCGCAGGCGCGGGCCGGCCACTTCACTGGTGAGTGCGATCAGGTTGGGCAGGGCAGCACCCAGACCGACTCCGGTCAGGCAGCGAGCAACCAGCAAGCTGTTGAAGTCCCAAGCCAGCGCGGTGGCCAGTGAAAACAACCCGAACAGAGCCACCGAGGCCATCAATACGCGTTTGCGGCCGATGCGGTCAGCCAGCCAACCGCCGACAAAAGCGCCGGGCAGCAGGCCGAAAATACCGGCGCTGAACACCCAACTCATGTGCAACTTATCCAGCTCGAAAGCGGCTGCCATTCCTTGTGCTGCAATCCCTGCTGCCTGCAGATCAAGACCTTCCATCAAGGCCACGAGAAAACACAGACCGATGGTCCGCGTCAGGTGCAGCGGTGTAGCCGTTTGCAAAGTCATGGGCAGTACCCGTTTTATTGTTGTTATGGAGGTGAAGCATCACAAGCCCTGTAGGAGCGAGCTTGCTCGCGATGCGGACAACCCGGTCTGTCTGAAGCACCGGCTTGATGTCATCGCGAGCAAGCCCGCTCCTACAAAGAAGGGGAGTGGGTTAGCGTTTGAGCAGGTCCAGTGCCACATCGACAATCATGTCTTCCTGACCGCCAACCATGCGTCGTTTGCCCAGCTCGACGAGGATGTCGAGGGTCTTGAGGCCGTATTTCGCCGCTGCGATTTCAGCGTGGCGCAGGAAGCTCGAATACACCCCGGCATAACCCAGCGCCAATGTTTCACGGTCGACGCGCACCGGGCGATCCTGCAGCGGACGCACGATGTCATCGGCGGCGTCCATCAGCGTGTAAAGGTCGGTACCGTGGTTCCAGCCCAGGCGCTCAGCGGCGGCGATAAACACTTCCAGCGGCGCGTTACCGGCTCCGGCGCCCATGCCCGCAAGGCTGGCGTCGATGCGGTCGCAGCCTTCTTCGACGGCGGTGATCGAGTTGGCCACGCCCAGGCTCAGGTTGTGGTGGGCGTGCATGCCGGTTTCGGTTTCTGGTTTGAGTACGGCCTTGAATGCGCGGAAACGGTCGCGGATGTCTTGCATGTTCATCGCGCCACCAGAGTCGGCCATGTACACGCAGGTCGCGCCGTAGCTCTCCATCAGCTTGGCCTGCGCCGCCAATTGCTCGGCGGGGATCATGTGGCTCATCATCAGAAAACCGACGGTGTCCATCCCCAGTTCGCGGGCGTATTCGATGTGCTGTTTCGAGACATCGGCTTCGGTGCAATGGGTGGCGATGCGAACCACTCGGGCACCGGCGTTGTAGGCCGCTTTGAGGTCATGCACCGTGCCGATACCCGGCAATAGCAAGGTAGTGATTTTAGCGTGGCTGATCACATCGGCTGCGGCTTCGATCCACTCCAGGTCGGTGTGGCTGGCAAAACCGTAATTGAAGCTCGAACCTTGCAGGCCATCGCCGTGGGCGACTTCGATGGCGTCGACGCGGGCCTTGTCCAAAGCACGGGCGATGTCTTGCACGTTTTGCAGCGAGTATTGATGGCGAACCGCGTGGCTACCGTCGCGCAGGGTCACGTCGCTGATATAGATTTTTTTACCGTTCATGGGCTTGTCCTCAGGCGTTAAGCATCGACAGCGCCATGCGCTCGGCGGTGGCCAAGGCTGCGGAGGTCATGATGTCGAGATTGCCGGCGTAGGCGGGCAGGTAATGGGCGGCACCTTCGACTTCGAGGAACACTGAAGTCTTCAGCCCGCTGAATTTGCCCAGACCGGGGATGTTCAGCGGCGCGTCTTCAGGGATCACGTCGAACTGCACTTTTTGCTTCAGGCGATAGCCCGGCACATAGGCTTGGACTGCCGCCGCCATCTCTTCGATGGACGCCTCGACCAGCGCCTGGTCTGCTGCTTCGGACAGCACAAACACGGTGTCGCGCATCATCAGTGGCGGCTCGGCCGGGTTCATCACGATGATCGCCTTGCCCTTGGTTGCGCCGCCGATTACTTCGATGGCCTTGGAGGTGGTCTCAGTGAATTCGTCGATGTTGGCGCGGGTGCCGGGGCCGGCGGATTTGCTGGCAATCGAGGCGACGATTTCGGCGTAATGCACCTTGGCCACACGCGATACCGCCGCGACCATCGGGATGGTCGCCTGGCCGCCGCAGGTGACCATATTGACGTTGAGCTGGTCGAGGTTCTGCTCAAGATTGACTACCGGCACGCAGTACGGGCCGATGGCTGCCGGGGTCAGGTCGATCAGGCGGATACCGGGTTTGATCGAGCGCAAAAACGCATCGTTCTTGACGTGGGCCCCGGCCGAGGTGGCATCGAATACGAAGTCGATGTCCTTGAAGGCGTCCATGCGGGTCAGGCCTTCAACGCCTTCGTGGGTGGTGGCCACGCCCATGCGCTGAGCGCGGGCCAAGCCATCGGAGGCCGGGTCGATACCGACCATCGCCGCCATTTCCAGGTGTTTGCCGTTGCGCAGAATCTTGATCATCAGGTCGGTGCCGATGTTGCCGGAGCCGATGATGGCGACTTTGAGTTTTTTCATTGTTATTGCCTCATTTGCACACCCGTCGCCGATTACTCGGCTACCGAGAAGTCCACACCGACACGGCCGATGCCTTCGATTTCAGCTTCAAAACGATCACCCCCTGCGACGGCCACCATCGGCCCAAGCGCGCCGGTCAGAATGATGTCGCCAGCCCGCAGCGGATCACCGAGGCGAGCCATGGTGCGGGCTAGCCACACGGCGGCGTTGATCGGGTGGCCAAGGCATTCGGCGCCACTGCCGCTGGAGACTTCTTCACCGTTGCGGGTCATGCGCATGCTCGCCTGGCGCAAGTCCAGGCCATCGATGCGCCGAGCCGGGCCGCCGAGCACGTAGCAGCCGCTTGAGGCGTTGTCAGCGACGGTGTCGACGAAGCGGATGTTCCAGTTCTGTACCCGGCTGCCGACGATTTCCAGCGCCGGGACCACCCAGCCAACGGCGGCCATGACTTCGGCAAAGCTGGTGTCGGCGTGGGGCAGGTCGTGTTCCAGAATCAAGGCGATTTCGGCCTCTATCTTGGGTTGCAGCACGCGATTCACCGGTACGGTTTCGTTGTCGCCGTAGCACATGTCGGCAAACAGGGTGCCGAAGTCAGGCTGGTTTACGCCCAGTTGCGCTTGCACCTTGGGATTGGTCAGGCCGATTTTGCGCCCGACCACGCGCCGGCCGTTGGCCACGCCGTAGTCGACGTTCAGGCGTTGGATGGTGTACGCGGCGGTGGCGTTGTCTTCACCGATTTGCTCGCGCAGCGGGCCGATGGCTTCGCCATGGGATTCAGCCTGGCGCAGGTCGGCGGCGAGTTGTTGCAGGGTGTCTTGAGTCAGGTTCATGTTGGTCTCAGTCATCAGTGGGTCAGGAAGTCCAGCACCATGCGGTTGAAGCGCTCGGCGTGCTCCCACTGCGCCCAGTGGCCGCAACGGTTAAACACGTGCAGTTGCGCGTTCGGCAGACCGGCGAGCAGGCGCAGGCCGGTGTCCATTGGCACGAAGCGGTCTTCGCGGCCCCAGACGAGCAGGGTGTCGGCGCTGATTTCATGCAGGCGGTGACTGAAGTCGGGGAATTGCTTGGGATTAATGGTGCTGCTTTTGACGAAGTTTTCCAGATGATCACGACGCGCCAGGATGTTGGTCAGGCGGGTCTGGAACAGATCGTCGGTCATGCTGCTGGCGTCGAAAACGAAGACGTTCATCATCTTTTTCAGGTTTTCGATGGTCGGATCGCGGTACAGCGCGCCGATCAGCTTGATGCCTTCGGTGGGCTGCGGTACGAATGCGCTCGGGCCGCCAGTACCGCCGCCCATCAGGATCAATTTGCCGATCCGCTCAGGGTTTTCCAGGGCGAAAGCGACGGTGCTGTGGGCGCCCATCGAGTTGCCGATAATGTGCACGCGGCTCAGGTCCAGCACATCCAGCAGGCCTTTGAGTGCCAGTGCATTGAGGTTGGAGCGCGAGCCTTCGCTGACGACCGAGTCGCTTTTGCTCCAGCCCGGGCAATCCATCAGGATCACGCGGTAGCCGGCATTCACCAGCGGGTCGATATTGCGATGAAAGTTGGCCCAGCCGCTGGCGCCGGGGCCGGATCCGTGAAGCATGACCACGGTTTCAGCGCCTTGGCCGACATCGTTGTAGTGCAGTTGCAGGTCCAGGTCGCCTTCCTTGATACGGGCAAAGCGGCTGGTGGAAGCTTCAGTGAATACGGATGCAGTGGCAGTCATGACAGTGTTCCTTGGATTCAAAGGGGAGTGTTTAGGGGCTGTGCGCTCAGGGCACCGAAGCCTGCGATCCATTCGGGAATCGGGCGGTAGTAGCGACCTTCGCTCTGGTACGGGCCAAAGGCCGACAGCGCGCCGAAGGCGGCGACCCAGGTTTTCACTTCGTGGGTTGACTTGCCGGCCAGCGCTGACAGCGCGTCATTGCTCAGGCCGTCGAGATCGCTCAGGCGGCCCTGTTCGAGGGTGTCGAGAAACTGCTGATCCCAGACCGGGTTCAGCGGATGCAGGCTGTTCTGGTCTTCGACAAAGTGCCGTGCTGCCTGGATTACCCGTTGCTGGCGAGCCTGACGTTCATCAGCCGGTAACTGGCGACCGCTGCCCATCAGGCGGTCGGCCATGCGCGCATCGACCTTGGCCAGTTCCGGTACCGGCGGCTGATGCGACAGGCCGCCAGACGCGAGGAACAGCACGCGCTTGTTCAGTGACTTGGCCCATTGGCCAATCGCTTCACCCAGCAGTCGGGCACGCTTGAAACCGGGCAGCGGCACGGCTACCGAATTGATAAATACCGGGATCACCGGGCAGCCCTGCAAGCCACCGAGCAGCAGCTCCAGCGGCTGGGCGAAGGCGTGGTCGACTTGCATGCGATAGGACACGGCGGTGTCGACACCGGCATCCAGCACCGCTTGGGCGCAGGCTTCGGCCAGCGCCTTGGGCACGTCCAGTGGGCCGGCGGCGGTACCGAAATCGCCAATGGCATCAGCCGCCATGCCGATGCAAAAGGCCGGCATCACGTCGTAGAAAAAACCGTTGTAGTGGTCGGGGCCGAACAGCACGACCAGCTCCGGGTTGAAGCGGGCGATGCGCTCACGGGCTGCGTCGATCATGCTGTCGACTTCGGCCAGCACCTCAGGCGTTGGGTCGACGTGGCCCACCAGTGGCGTGTGCGATACGCAGTGCAAATAAGCGCTCATCTCAGGCCACCTTGCTGGTGACTAACGTCACGTTAGGCTGTGGCAGTGCGTTGAGTGCCAGCGCCAGTTCATTGCAGGCCTTGCCGATGGTTTGCGGTGTGGCCAGACCGGCGAGGAAGCGGTCAGGGCGCAACAGGGCGATGGATGAATCGCCGCGAGCGAACCATTCACGCAGGCGACCGCTGCTGTCACCGACGCGGATCACGTCGTGGCCAGCGTCACTCGGGGCTCTGAGCTGGACGTCCGGCAGCACTTGAATAAAACGTGTGCCCAGGGCTTTCCATTGCGTAATTTGCGCCGGCGTCAGGCCCCAGGTCGGATCGCAGCCCCAGGCGATAATTGCAAAGTTTTCACCGATGACTTCATCCAGCAAAACCGTGCTGCCGGTGTCAGTCAGCACCTTCGGCTGAATGAACATCTTGCCCACTGGCGAGCCTTTCTTGCTCGGCACGATCAACGCGCCCCGAGTGTATTGCGGCATCGGTTTGAAGCGCATTTCGACGAAGTAGCGTTTGACCGGCGGCAGGTAGTTGAGCAGCCACGACACACCGTCGCGCAGGGTGCCTTGCCAGCGTTTCGGCGGCGCCAACACGTGGCCAGCCAGCACCGACAGATCGATCATCGCCTTGGCATGATCGCGACGCTCCAGCTCATAGCTGTCGAGCAAGCGGCCGTCGGCCAGGCCCTTGACCACCAGCGACAGCTTCCACGCCAGGTTGGAGGCGTCACGCATGCCGCTGTTGTAACCCTGGCCCTGCCATACCGGCATGATGTGCGCGGCATCCCCGGCCAGCAGCACCCGGCCTTCGCGGAAGCGGCCAGCAAGACGGGCGTTGTGGGTATAGACGCGGCTGCGGATCAACTCGATGTGATCCGGGTCGGGCAGTACCTTGCTCAGCAACTTGCGCAGGTTTTCGGGCTTGCTCAGCTCGGCTTCGGTCTCGCCGGGCATTACCATGAATTCGAAGCGACGCACGCCGTGGGGCAGGGCGGCGGACACGTACGGGCGCACGGGGTCGCAGCACAGGTATACATGCGGCGTGCTCAATGGGTCGTTGGCTATGTCGACCACAATCCACTGATTGGGTGCGGTCTTGCCCTCGAAACTGATGTTCAGGCTGCGTCGTACCAGGCTGTTGCCGCCGTCGCAGCCAATCAGGTATTTGGCTTGCAAGCGTTCGGCGCGACCGTCGGCGTTTTTGAGGGTGAGCACCACACCACTGTCGCTTTGCTCGAAACCTTCGAGTTCGCGGCTGAACAGTACTTTGACGTTGTCAAAGCGGGCCAGGCCTTCGAACAGCACACGGTCAGCCAAGGGTTGGATAAAGGCATTACGCCGAGACCAGCCAAACTCATCGGTCTTGGGCTGGATGTCGGCAAAGCAACGGCCCTTTGGCGTCATGAAACGCATGGCGTGCCAAGGCGTGGTGTGCGGCAGTACGTTGTCGGCCAAGCCGACCGCCTGGAACGTGCGCAGGCTTTCGTCGTCCAGACCGATGGCACGGGGATAGTCGATCAGGCTGTCGAGCTTTTCTACCAAGGTGACGTTGACACCACATTGGCCCAGGTAGTTGGCAATCATCAGCCCGACGGGACCGGCGCCGACAATCGCGACATCGGTGGTCAGATCCAATGGGGAAGGAGTGGATGCAGAACTCATGGTCATCTCCGTACAGCGCTTTTTAGATTTTTTGTTGGGCTCAGTATGGAAATCACAAGACTGGTGAACAACGACAACCCTTGCTAGGGTGCACTGAGTGCACATCGTTGATTTACTGATAAAAATAACGGAACCATCAATGAGCGAAACCGAATACAAAGCCGTGCGTGGCCTCATGCGCGGGCTGGCGCTGATCAACGGTCTAAACCGTTTCGACGGCGGTGCGAGTACGGCGCAACTGGCTGAACAGAGTGGTTTGCACCGCACCACCGTTCGTCGCTTGCTGGAGACATTGCAGGCCGAAGGTTACGTGCGGCGCAGCGAATCGGATGACAGCTATCGGTTGACGTTGAAGGTGCGAGAACTCAGCGAAGGTTTTCGTGATGAACAGTGGATCTCCTCAATCGCCGCGCCCTTGCTGGGTGAATTACTGCAGCAAGTGGTGTGGCCCACCGACCTGTGCACCCTGGATGGCGACGCTCTGGTGATTCGCGAAACCACCCACCGTTTTAGTCGACTGTCATTTCATCGCTCGATGGTCGGTCGCCGCTTGCCGTTGCTGATGACTGCAACCGGGCGTGCCTATTTCGCGTTCTGCCCGCCTGCAGAACGCGAAGAATTAATCGAACTGATGATCAGCCGGGAAGACCCGCAATCGGTATTGGCGGCGGATCGCCGATTTGTCGAGCGACTGGTGGAACACACACAGAACAAGGGCTATGGGGAGAACAATGCGCATTGGGGTGAAGAGCGAAAAATCGCCGCGATTGCGATTCCGATCATGCACGAGGCGCGGGTGATGGGCTGCCTGAACCTGGTATACATCGCCAAAGCCATGCCCGTCGAAGAGGCCGCCCGCCGTTACCTGCCAGCGATGCGCAGCGTGGTGGAGAAAATTCAGGCAGGGCTGGGATGAGGGCCGTGACTCAACCTGCATCACGTAGCAGTGGACGAGTAGAACGAGGTCGCGTCCGGCTGCGCAGCAGTCGTAAAACCAGGCAACTCGGCTCTTCAGGCGCGCCGCAAAGACCGGCTTTGCGAGGACTTCGTCCTCGGACGCAGCCTCGCTGAGCTCGTCAACTGCTACGAATCCATACCGAAGGTGCAGCTACGGGGATTGCTCACAACCGCTGCCAAAAAGCCTCGGCCTGCGGGTTCCGGTTGTCGCGCCAGCGCACCAGAATCACTTCCAGGTGATCGGATTCCATGTCGGGGTACAGCCGTACCAATTCCTTACGCTCAATCAGCGGCGCCACCATGCTGTGGGGCATGCACGCGACGCCCTGGCCGCTGGCGACCATCGGTTTCAGGGCTTCGGAGACAGTCGCTTCGAACACCTGAAGCAAGCGTTGGGGTTGCGGGTGGCGGCTGATCTGGGTTCGCGACAGTTCATGCAGTTGAGCGCTGCGCGAGTAATTAAGCAGCGGGATCGGGGCGTCGGTTTGCGCGCAATGCGCGGCCAGGGCCGGAGTGGCCACCCAATACAACTCGTCGCGGCCCAGGGACTTGACCTCGAATTCACTTTGGCGCGAGTAGGGCGCGGTCTTGGTGTCACGGTAGAACAGGATGAAGTCACAGCGTCCCGACATCAGCGCCATGTAGTAATCATCGGTACTGCGATAGCCGGTATCGATCCGGGTGAACAGCGGTGTTTCAGGGCTGTTTAGCTGGCTGATCCAGTCCGGGAAAAAGTTGCAGGCCAAGGTGTGCAGCGAGGCGAAGGTCAGCGGCCGATTGAGAATTTTGACGCTCTGTTCACAGTCGCGGGCCATGCGCACCAGCTCCACGGCGTTGGGCAGCAAGGCTTCACCGGCGGCGGTCAGACGCACCGGGTTTCTGTCACGGTCGACCAGGGTCGCCCCAAGGTGCGCTTCGAGCAGTTGAATCCGCCGGCTCAATGCCGACTGCGATGATCCGCGCATGCTGGCCGCGGCGGTGAACTTGCCCGTATCGGCCAAGGCAAGAAAGTCTTCATACCAGTCGATGTTCATTGCATTATTCCAATATTCGATAGCGCGTCCAACATAGTGGATCAAGAGTCGCTATCGCGCCAATGCTGCGGACTTTATTGTGCAGGAGCTCAAAGCATGCCACCTGCCGTTGGACTGTGGTTGTCAGGCATAACAAAAAGAATTTCAAGGGGCAATGATATGCGGAAATTGAATAGGGCGAAGTTGTTACTCGGCGCTCCTCTGTTGGCGCTGCTGGTGACGGCTACCCAAACCGCCCAAGCTGGTGTGCTGGAAAAGGTCAAGGC
Source organism: Pseudomonadota bacterium (assembly GCA_040385125.1). Lineage (GTDB taxonomy): Bacteria > Pseudomonadota > Gammaproteobacteria > Pseudomonadales > Pseudomonadaceae > Aquipseudomonas. Next base: position 131,660 of record JAZKIA010000021.1, read on the forward strand.
CAATGGCGTTGTACGCTGTGGTGTGGCGGGCGATAAACCGGGGTTTTCGCTGATTGATGACCACGGTCGCTGGACCGGTATGGACGTGGATCTGTGCCGTGCTGTCGCCGCTGCCGTACTGGGCGATGCTGACAAGGTCGAGTACCTGGCCACCACGGCTAAGAATCGCTTCACTGCCCTGGCCTCCGGGGAGATCGATATCCTTTCGCGTGCCGCGTCCTGGACCGCTGAGCGGGTGGCCAACCTGGGCGTGGATTTCACCACTGTCTGGTTTTACGACGGCCAGGGGTTTATGACCCATGCCGCAGACGGGATCAAAAAACTCACCGACCTTGACGGCGCGACCTTTTGCCTGTCGCCGGGCACCACCTCCGAGCAGAACCTGGAAGACTACTTCAGTCAGCGCGGCTTGACGTACAAGACCGTGGTGATCGAGAAGAGTCCGGAACTGTATGCAGCGTTTCAGCGCGGGCGCTGTAATGCCATCTCCAATGACTTGTCCGGCCTGGCCGCGCGCCTGGCGCTGATGAACAACCCTCAGGATTACGCGCTGTTGCCGGAAGTGATTTCCAAAGAGCCGCTGGGTGCCTTCGTCGCTCAGGGGGACACCACCTGGCGCAATATCGTGACCTGGACCGCCTATGCGCTGATGACCGCCGAAGAGCTGGGCGTCACCTCGGACAACGTTGATCAATTGCACGCGCAAAAGGATGCGCCAACCGATATTGGCCGTTTGCTCGGCACTGAAGGCAACATCGGCAAATCCTTCGGTGTGGACAATGATTGGGCGTATCGCGCGATCAAACAGGTAGGCAATTACGCGCAAATCTATGACCGTAGCCTGGGCCAGCAAACCACCTTGAACTTCCCGCGCGGGCTCAACCGCAGTTGGAAAGACCAAGGGCTGCTGTATGCACCGCCGATTCGTTGATTGCGCCGGCTTGTGGATTAACCCAACGGAATTACTGTCATGTTGACCCATCGTTTGCACACCGTGCGACTTATGAGCGTCTTGCAGCAAGGGCTGGTGCTGGCCATTGTGGCGGCGGTCTTTTACCTGCTGGCCAGCAACGCATCGTTGAACCTCAAGACGCTGAACATCGCGTCGGGTTTCGACTTTTTATCCGAGCGTGCTGGCTACGACATCAGCTTCGCGCTGATTGATTACACCCCCGATGCCAGCTATGGCCGGGCGTATCTGGTGGGCTTGCTCAACACCTTGTTGGTGTCCGTATTGAGCATTGTGCTGGCGACCTTGCTGGGCTGCGCACTGGGCTTGGCCCGAGTCTCGGAAAACTGGCTGATCAAGCGTCTGAGCGGCACCTGCATTGAGTTCCTGCGTAACGTGCCGCTGGTGGTGCATCTGGTCTGGTGGTACGGCCTGGCGCTGGCGTTGCCCAGTGTCAAACACTCGGCGTCGTTGTTCGGCGTGGTGTTTTTGAACAACAGCGGGCTGACGCTGCCGTGGCCACAGCAGGGCAACCTGGTGGGTTGGGGCCTGTTCCTGATGCTGTCGGGCATGTTGTTGGGCTATGTATTTTGTCGCTTCAAGGAGGCGCGTGCGCCTTGGCGCGGTTTTGCATCGCGACGCTGGCCGAGCGTACTGGCCGGTGCAGTTATGTTGCCTGTGGCGGCGTACTGGATCAGTGGCGCGCAGTGGCACTGGGAGATCCCGGTGCAGCGCGGGTTCGGTTTTAACGGCGGGATTACCCTGGTGCCGGAAATGCTTGCACTGTGTCTGGCCTTGTCGTTCTACAGCGCCAGTTACATTGCCGAAATCGTGCGCGGCGCTATCGAGTCGGTACACCGTGGTCAGTACGAGGCGGCCAAGGCTTTGGGCTTCAAAAGGGGCTCGACCATGCGCCAGTTGATCGTGCCGCAAGCCATCTACCCGATGATTCCGCAGATCACCAACACCTACCTGAACATCGTCAAGAACTCCTCGTTAGGCGTAGTCATCGGCTTTATGGAGCTGGTGTCGTCCACCGGTGGCACCACCTTGAACCAGACCGGCCAGGCCATTGAGTGTATCGCTCTGGTGATGGGCACCTATTGCGCTATCAGCCTGCTGATTTCCCTGGCGATGAACGTTTACAACCACCGTATTGGCCAGAGGGGGCACTGAACATGACTGCAATGAATCAAGCACCGGTTCTGCCGTTGGCGCCGCCGCGCCTGCCCTGGCCGCAACAGGCTCTGGCCTGGACTCGCAGCCAGTTGTTTCCCTCTTTGGGCCACAGCCTGTTGACGCTGAGCGTGATTGCACTGTTGTGCTGGGGCATTCCTGCGGCACTGAACTGGCTGGTATTCGATGCCACGTTTGTGGGCGAGCGAGCCAAGGATTGCAACCCGAACGGGGCGTGCTGGCTGCCGATTACCCAGCGCTGGAACCTGTTTGTGTATGGCTTTTATCCGCAGGCCGAGCAATGGCGGGTAACCCTGTCGATGGTGCTGGCGGGCTCTGCGTTTGTGTTGCTGTTTTTCAAGCGGCTGGATCGACGCCTGCTGCTGGCTTACCTGGCGTTGCTGCCAATCGTGATGTGGTGGTTGCTCAAGGGTGGCGCCGGTTTGCCTGAGGTGTCATCGACCAAGTTCGCGGGGATGCTGGTGACTGTATTTCTGGGCACCGCCGGGATGATTTTTGCCTTGCCGCTGGGAATTCTGTTGGCCTTGGGGCGCCGCTCAAAATTGCCGGTGATTCGCATGTTGTGCGTGCTGTATATCGAGCTGGTGCGCTCGGTGCCGGTGATTTCGCTGCTGTTCATGGCTTCGCTGATGATCCAGCTGTTCCTGCCACCGGGTTCGGCGTTCGACATCCTGCTGCGGGTGCAGTTGGTGCTGATCCTGTTTACCGCCGCCTATATGGCCGAGACCTTGCGCGGCGGCTTGCAGAACTTGCCCAAGGGCCAGTACGAAGCGGCTCAAGCGCTGGGTTTCGGTTACTGGAAAACCATGGGGCAGATCATCTTGCCGCAAGTGCTCAAGCAGTCTATTGCGCCCTTGCTGACGCAATTTATCGGCCTGTTCAAGGAGACCACGCTGGTGATGATCGTCGGCGTGCTGGACATCGTCGGGATCGCCATGAGCACCGCTGTCGCCCCTGAATGGGTTGAGTACGGTCACGAAATCTACGTGTTCCTGGCGATGTACTTTTTCATCATCTGTTTTGCATTGTCGCGCTACGCCCGACACCTTGAACAACGAATGGAGCAGAGCCGCTCATGACAATAATAACCAAGGCCGATGCCACCGTGATGGTGCGCATCGAACAACTGAACAAGTGGTTCGGCAACGCCCACGTGCTGAAGAACATCTCGCTGCAAGTGACGGCTGGGGAGAAAGTGGTGATTTGCGGGCCATCCGGCTCTGGCAAATCAACCCTGATTCGCTGCATGAATCAGTTGGAGCAACACCAGCAGGGCCTGGTTGAGGTGTTGGGCGAGGAGCTCAATGGCAACGTCAAGGGCCTGGAGCGAATTCGGCGTCAGGTCGGCATGTGCTTTCAGCACTTCAACCTGTTCCCGCATTTGACCGTGTTGAAAAACTGCACACTGCCACAGACCTCCAACTTTGGTGTGCCTGAAGCCGAAGCCATCGAGCGAGCTTTGGGCCTGCTGGACAAGGTCAAGATGCGCGACCATGCCAACAAGTTCCCGTCGCAGTTGTCGGGTGGCCAGCAGCAACGTATCGCCATTGCCCGTGCGCTGTGCATGCAGCCCAAGGTCATGCTGTTTGACGAACCGACCTCGGCGCTGGACCCGGAAATGATTGCCGAAGTGCTGGACGTGATGACGGGTTTGGCCCAGGAAGGCATGACCATGATCTGCGTGACCCATGAAATGGGCTTTGCACGCAAGGTAGCAGACCGGGTGGTGTTTATGGATCAGGGCGAAATCGTCGAAGAAGCCCCGCCGGAGAAATTTTTCTCGGCCCCTGAGTCCCCTCGTACCCAACGCTTTTTGAGCCAGATTATTAACCACGGAGTGCATGCTTGATGACCCATTCGATTGCCATGGCCTTGCACGGTGGTGCCGGTGTACTGATGCCGGGGATGCTTAATCAGGCTGACGAACAGGCTATCCACGAAGCGCTGTTACACGCGCTGAAAGCCGGGGTTAACGTTCTGGATAACGGTGGCAGCAGCCTGGACGCGGTTCAGGCCAGTGTGGTGGAACTGGAGGAATGCCCGTGGTTCAACGCCGGTAAAGGTGCGGTGTTTACCCACACCGGTGATCACGAGCTGGATGCTGCAATCATGAATGGTGCCAACCTCGAAGCCGGTGCGGTGGCCGGTGTGCATCACGTGCGCAACCCTATTCGTGGTGCGCGTGCGGTGCTGGAGCACAGCGAGCATGTACTGCTGGCCGGGGCGGGGGCGGACTTGTTTCTTGCGCAGCAGCCCGATCTTGAGCACGTCAGCAATGACTGGTACGACACGCCGTTGCGCCGTGCCCAATGGGCGACCCAGCAAAAACAGCCGGAGACCGTTCTGTTGGAGCCGGGTGGCGTGGAGAAGAAGTTCGGCACCGTGGGCGCGGTAGCGCTGGACCAGTACGGGCATGTGGCGGCAGCCACCTCCACTGGCGGTATTACCAACAAGCGTTATGGCCGTGTCGGCGACTCGCCGCTGATTGGCTCCGGCACTTGGGCCGATGACCGCAGCGCGGCCATCTCGGCAACCGGGCACGGCGAATTCTTCATCCGCACTGTGGTTGGCCACAACATTGCATCACGGGTGCGCCTGGCTGGCGAAAGTCTTGAACAGGCCTGTGAGCACGTGGTGCTGGGTGAACTCAAGGCCATTGGTGGTAACGGGGGAGTGGTAGCGGTTTCACCTTCTGGCGAAACGGTACTGAGCTTTAACACGCCGGGCATGTACCGCGCCTGGCGCGATGCCGAAGGCGGGCTGCATACGGCAATTTATGCTGAGGATGATTACTTGCATTCGAACTGACGCTCTGCGAAACCTGAAAATCATGTGTATTTTTAATGGCTTAGATCAGTATTGAGTTGAAATAAATAGCGCAAAATTACTTGTTACGAGTTGTAACGTGGGGGTAGAATCGCCCCGCGTTCACCTACCACGGTTTATGCATTTTTAAGCCCCAAGTTTCCATCAGCTACTTGGGCTTTTTTTTGCCTGCGATTTGAGGTTGGCTCCAAGAGCTGATCCTTGTGGACGGTCCCGCCCCGTCTACGACGCCGCGCTGTCGCGCAGCAAACTGGGACTGTGTGGGAGCCTGGCTTGCCAGCGATGGCATCACCGCGATTGAGCTGATACACCGAGTCGCCCGCATCGCTGGCAAGCCAGACTCCCACAGGTTTTTGAGTGGTCCTCGCTCCGTGAGCACGCCGTGACGAACACGGCTATCCCGGCATTCATGCCGGGATAGCCACTGCACAGCTGACTACAGGATGGCGTTAACCTTAGCCAATCGAGCGCGAGCTCCACTCACCATTCACCAAACGCTGCAAGCTCAGCGGGTTGCTGTTTTGCAACGCCTCAGGCAACAGCGCATCCGGGTAGTTCTGGTAGCAAACCGGGCGCAGGAAGCGATCAATGGCCAGCGAACCAACCGAGGTGCCGCGTGCGTCGGAGGTAGCCGGGTACGGGCCGCCGTGAACCATGGCATCACATACTTCAACGCCAGTCGGGTAGCCATTGACCAGAATTCGGCCAACTTTTTGCTCAAGGATCGGCACCAGCCATTGGTAGTTTTGCAGGTCGGCCGGCTCGCCAATCAGGGTCGCCGTCAGTTGCCCGCGCAGTGCCAGCAGCGCCGCTTTTAGCTGAGCGTCGCTGTCGACTTCGATGATGATGGTGGTCGGGCCGAACACTTCTTCCTGAAGCAGTGGGTCCCGTTGCAGCAGCAGGCTGACATCTGCTTTGAACAGTTGCGGTTGCGCTTGCGAGCCCGACTGGCTGTTGCCGGCGAGGTGGGTGATGCCGGCGTGGCTGAGCAGATGCTCCACACCCTTGGCGTAGTTGCGCAGACCACCAGCATTGAGCAGGGTGTGCGGCGCCTGTTCGGCCATGTGTTGTTGCAGTTGCTCAACAAAACCTGCGAACTCAGGGGAGCGCAGACCGATCACCAGCCCCGGGTTGGTGCAGAACTGACCGCCGCCCATGGTCACCGAAGCTGCCAGATCCTTGGCCACGCTCGCGCCGCGTGCCGTCAGGGCTTGAGGCAAGACGATGACCGGGTTGATGCTCGACATCTCGGCGAACACAGGGATTGGTTGCTCACGCTCGGCGGCCATTTTGCTCAGGGCGTTGCCGCCGTGCAGCGAGCCGGTAAAACCTACGGCTTGAATCGCCGGGTGTTTGATCAGGCGTTCACCCACACCGGAACCGAAGATCATGTTGAACACGCCCTTGGGCATGCCGGTCTTTTCGGCAGCGCGGATGATTGCGCAACCGACCTGGTCGGCGGTTGCCATGTGACCGCTGTGGGCCTTGAACACGACCGGGCAACCAGCAGCAAAGGCTGAGGCGGTATCGCCACCGGCAGTGGAGAACGCCAGCGGAAAGTTGCTGGCACCGAACACGGCGGTCGGGCCGACGCCAATGCGGTACTGACGCAAATCAACACGTGGCAGCGGCTTGCGATCCGGCAGCGCCAGATCGATCCGTGCGCCTAAAAAGTCGCCGCGGCGCAGCACTTTGGCGAACAGGCGCATTTGGCCACTGGTACGGCCGCGCTCACCTTGAATGCGTGCAGCAGGCAGTGCAGTTTCGCGGCACACCAGCGCTACAAAGTCGTCGCCCAGTTGATCGATTTCGTCAGCAATGGCATCGAGGAATTCAGCGCGGCGCTCTGGTGCGAGTTGGCGGAATTCGATAAAGGCTGCGTCGGCCGCGTTGGCTGCCTGGTCCACTTCTTCGGCGGTAGCCTGGTAAAAAAGTGCTGGCAGCGCCTCGCCGGTGGTTGCATCAAGGCTTTGCAGGGTGATGGTGCCAGCGGCGCTGCGGCTGCCGCCGATAAAATTGTGGCCTGTTACAGTCGACATGGATTCAATTCTCTCGAGTTAGGCGGTTAAGTGCGGTGGGTGCGCGAATGAAGCCTCAGCGCACCAGGCAAGGTTTTTTGTTGTTGAAGCTCCAGCCCGGAATCAGGAACTGCATGGCGACGCTGTCATCGCGTGCGCCCAGGCCCATGCCTTTATACAGCTCGTGAGCCTTGGCGACAGCATCCATATCGATATCCACACCCAAGCCAGGTTTGGCCGGAACTTTGACGTGACCGTCGACAATTTGCAGCGGTTCGCGGGTCAGGCGTTGGCCATCCTGCCAGATCCAGTGAGTATCGATGGCGGTGATTTCGCCCGGAGCGGCAGCGGCGACCTGAGTGAACATGGCCAGGGAAATATCAAAGTGGTTGTTGGAATGCGAACCCCAGGTCAGGCCCCACTCGTGGCACATCTGCGCCACGCGTACCGAACCCTGCATGGTCCAGAAGTGCGGGTCGGCCAGCGGGATGTCGACCGATTGCAGTTGAATGGCATGGCCCATTTCACGCCAGTCGGTGGCGATCATGTTGGTGGCGGTCGGCAGGCCGGTGGCACGGCGGAACTCGGCCATGACTTCGCGGCCTGAGTAGCCGTTTTCTGCACCGCACGGGTCTTCAGCGTACGCCAGCACATGGTGCTGATCGCGGCACAGGGCGATGGCTTCTTTCAGCGACCAGGCGCCGTTAGGGTCGAGGGTGATGCGGGCATCGGGGAAGCGTTCTGCCAGAGCCGTTACCGCTTCAATTTCTTCGGCGCCGCGCAGTACGCCACCTTTGAGTTTGAAGTCGTTGAAGCCATATTTGGCCTTGGCCGCTTCGGCCAGACGAACCACCGCTTCAGGGGTCATTGCCTTTTCGTGGCGCAGACGGAACCACTCGTCGCTGGCATCGGCTTCGTTGCGATAGGCCAGGTCGGTCTGCTGGCGGTCGCCGATGTAAAACAGATAACCGAGCATCTTCACCGCATCGCGTTGCTGGCCTTCGCCGAGCAAGGCGGCGACCGGCACTTCAAGGAACTGACCCAGCAAGTCGAGCAGGGCCGCTTCCATTGCGGTCACGGCGTGGATGGTGATGCGCAGGTCGAAAGTCTGCAGGCCACGGCCAGCGGCATCGCGGGCAGCGAAGGTGGTGCGCATGTTATTGAGGATGCGCTGGTAGTTGCCGATAGGCTGGCCCACGACCAGGCTGCGCGCGTCTTCCAGGGTTTCGCGGATACGTTCGCCGCCGGGTACTTCACCGACCCCGATATTGCCGCTGCTGTCCTTGAGAATCACGATGTTGCGGGTGAAGAAAGGGCCGTGGGCGCCGCTGAGGTTGAGCAGCATGCTGTCATGGCCAGCCACTGGGATCACTTGCAGGCTGGTGACGACAGGGGCTTTTGCGGCGTGGTGTTGGTGTTCGGCGTTCATGGTGTGTTCCTTAAAAAGAGTCAGGTGCTGGCTGATCGATTAAACAAGCGTGGGCTGCGCCCTAGGCGGGCTGCAGAGCTCCGGGCGTGACTGACGCCGGCTTGGGTTTGGTCTTGGCAAAGAACACAATGATTGCCGCCAGGATCGAGGTCCCGGCCAGGCCGTAGAGCCCGCCCTGAATCGAACCGGTGGTTTGTTCCAGAAAGCCAAAGGTCGTCGGGGCGACGAAGCCGCCGAGGTTGCCGACCGAGTTGATCAGCGCGATCACTGCGGCGGCGATACGTGCATCCAGATAGCCCTGTGGAATCGGCCAGAACAGCGCTGAAGCTGATTTGAAACCGATGGCTGCAAAGCAGATGGCAATAAAGGCAAAGATCGGGCCGCCGGTGGTCGACAGGAACATGCCCAAGGCCGCAATCAGCAAGGCACAGGCAATCCAGGCCTGCTGGAACTTGAACTTGCCGGCCAGCGTGGCAAACACGTACATGGCGATGATCGAAATCAACCATGGGATCGAGTTGTAAAAGCCCACCTGGATATCGCTCAGGTCGCCCATCTTCTTGATGATGCTCGGCAGCCAGAATGTCGCCGCGTAAATGGTCAGTTGGATGCAGAAGTAGATCGCGCAGAACAGCATGATCTGACGGTCCTTGAGCAGCTTGCCCAAGGTTGGTTTGACGACGTTAACGGCATCGCGCTCACGTTGTTCACGGTCTATTTCGTTAACCAGAGCGTCTTGCTCTTCACGGCTGAGCCACTTCGCATCGTGGGGTTTTGAGTCCAGCCAGAACCAGGTGAAGCCGCACAGCAGCACCGAGGCCATGCCTTCGATGATGTACATCCACTGCCAGCCGTGCAGACCCAGGCCGGTGATTTGCAGCAGCATGCCGGAGAGAGGGCCGGAGATCAGGGATGCCAGCGCTGAACCACTGAGGAAGATCGCAATCGCTTTGCCACGCTCAGCGGCAGGCAACCAGCGGGTGAAATAGTAAATCACCCCAGGGAAGAAGCCGGCTTCGGCCACACCCAGCAAAAAGCGCAGGATGTAGAAGTGGGTTTCGTTCTGGATGAAGGCCATCAGTGTGGCGGTGATGCCCCAGGTGAACATGATTCGGGTCAGCCAGATACGCGCGCCGACTTTTTGCAGCAACATATTGGACGGCACTTCAAACAGTGCATAACCAATGAAGAACAGACCGGCACCCAACCCGTAGGCGGCAGCGCCAATCCCCAGGTCATGTTCCATGTGTGAGCGGACGAAGCCGATGTTCACGCGGTCGATGTAGTTGACGATGAACATGATGACGAAGAGCGGCAGGATGTGCGCCTTCACTTTTTTGATCGCGCGCGCCAGAACAGGATCGTTGGCGGGCGCAGCAGACACGTTGCTGGAAGTATTCACAATTCAAAACCCCACTGATTATTTTTATGCGGGTGTGACAAACCGACGGCCAGGCCTGCGGTGAGACGGATCGTTAGTGTGAGACGAGCTGTTGGGGCAAAGGGGAAGGGGCAAGGCGCTTGGTCAGTACAACGAGGTGTGCTTGGAAGGTCATGGTCTGGGCAGCCTGTGTTGCGAATTATTATTGGGGATGCTGCTGTGGAGCGAGTGTTGTTGACGGACATCATACGAGTTGGTTTTTCACCTCGCAATGCCCAGAAACCAACCAATAAGCTATATAAAATCTTCTTTTAATATTCTTTGCGCGTTTTTTCAAAGGTTTAGAGGCTTTTCGGTAGATGATTCAGGCTGTGTGGTGGTGGCCTTGCCGGCGTTCTGAATGTTTTGTTGCTAGCGTTATGGGCATAAAACTCTACTTGTCATACATGTAAGTGTGATGGACATCTACTTTGCAGTGGAGGGCATCTCCGAGTGAGGTGCTAGTATTGCGCCACTTTATTTAACGGGATCAGCCATGCAAGACGTGCACAGCGCACCGGTTCGCAAGCGTACGCCAGGACTGGCCCACGACATCGTGGCCGATCTGACTCAACGAATCCTTTTGGGGCAAATTGTTCCCGGCGAAAAGCTACCCTCAGAGTCGGCCATCGTGCGCGAGTATGGGGTGAGCCGAACCGTGGTCCGTGAAGCGATCTCCAAATTGCAGGCCTCCGGGCTTGTCGAAACCCGGCATGGCGTGGGCACTTTTGCGCTGGAGCGTGATGAGCGTCAGGGCATCCACCTCAAAAGTGATACGGCGGCCAGCGTGCGCGGCATTCTTGAGCTGCGGCTGGGGCTGGAGACCCAGGCTGCCGCCCTGGCCGCCAAGCGCCGCACTGAAGAGCAGTTGCTGCAGATGCGTCAGGCGCTGGATGACTACCAAAGATCACTGGCCAATAACGACAGCAGTGTTGAGCCCGATCTGCGCTTCCATCGACTGATTGCTCAGGCAACCGGCAACACTTACTTCACCGACATCATTTCGCAGCTTGGCCGTTCGGCCATCCCGCGCACCCGGATCAACGCCGATGAGCGCGGTGATACCGACTTGATGAAGCTGGGGCAAATGGCCGTCCTCGAACACGAAGCGATCTTGAAAGCGATTCGCCGCCAGGACCCTGACGCGGCCCGTGCCGCCATGTTGCTGCACCTGAGCAACAGCATGGAGCGGATGGCGGTGGAGTAGGCGCGACTGCGTGCTATCGTGCTGGCCTTTTGGAGGGATATCCGATGCGAATGTTGATTGGCGCTGTGAGCGTGGCCTTGCTGGCCGGCTGTGTTTCACCTGCGATGAATGAGGCCCGCAGTCAAGCCCCGACCCGGGTTCTGGCCTCAGGAAAACCAACCCCGTTAGTTGCTGAGTGCATCCAGTTTTCGTGGCAGGACGAGTCCGTGTTCGGGGTGGATGCCAGCGGTTATCTCAATACCGATAAGGCCGGCAAGATGACGGTCTATACCCGTGGTGCCGAGTCCTTTGCCGATTTGCTGCCACAAGGCACGGGCACTGCGGTGAGTTACTACGCGGCCAAACCAAATGACAGTGCGGCGCTGCGCCGTTTGGCAATGCTGGCGACGTGTCTGTAATCCGGCTGATCGGCCTGTGAGGCTGTTGCGGTGGACGTGAAGCAAGGGTTTGTCTTGACCCGGCATTGGCGTGATACGCCATCGGGCATTGAAGTTGAGTTTTGGTTGGCCACCGACGCAGGGCCGCAGCATGTGCGCCTGCCTTATCAGACCTGTGTCGCCTTTATCCCGGCCGAGCAGCGGGCGCAGGCACAGGCGCTGTTGCAGGACGAGCGTAAGGTTGAACTGCGCGATCTGGCGTTGTGTGATTTTCAGTCGCGCCCGGTCGTGGGCTTGTATTGCCAGCAATATGGCCAGTTGACCGACATCGCTCACCGGCTACGGCGTATTGGCGTTGAGGTGTTTGAGGCGGATATTCGCCCGCCCGAGCGTTTCTTGATGGAGCGCTTTATCACCGCGCCGGTGAGCTTCGGCGGTCGCCTTCAGAGTGAGGGGCCGCTGCTCGACGCTCAGATGAAACCGCATCCCGACTATCGGCCACGCTTGAAACTGGTGTCGCTGGATATTGAAACCAGTCCCCAGGGCGATCTGTATTCCATTGCCCTGGAAGGTTGTGGCCAGCGTCAGGTGTACATGCTGGGCAAAGCGACCGAGGCCGATACAGCGGTCGACTTCGACCTTGAATTTTGTGCCACCCGTGGTGAGTTGCTGCAACGTTTGAACCAGTGGCTGGCGCTGCATGATCCAGACGCGATCATTGGCTGGAACGTGGTGCAGTTCGACCTGCGGGTGCTGCATGAACATGCCCGCCGGCTGGGCATCCCGTTGTTATTGGGACGAGCCGGCAGCGAGATGCAGTGGCGTGAACACGGCACCCGTAAAAACCACTTCTTTGCCAGTGCTGCCGGCCGCCTGATCATCGACGGCATTGAGTCGCTGCGTTCGGCCACTTGGTCGTTTGCGTCCTTCAGTCTGGAAAACGTTGCCCAGACCTTGCTCGGTGAAGGCAAGGACATCAGCACGCCGTACCAGCGCATGGACGAAATCAACCGTATGTTTGCCGAGGACAAGCCGGCGCTGGCGCGCTACAACCTCAAGGATTGCGAGCTGGTCACGCGGATTTTTGAGAAAACCCAACTGCTGACCTTTTTGCTGGAGCGCGCCTCGGTAACGGGCCTGGAGGCGGATCGCAGCGGCGGTTCGGTGGCGGCGTTTTACCACTTGTACATGCCGCTGATGCACCGTCAGGGCTTTGTCGCACCCAGCGTGGGCGATAAACCGCCGCAGGCCAGCCCCGGTGGTTTTGTGATGGAGTCCCAGCCCGGTTTATATGAGTCGGTGTTGGTGCTGGATTACAAAAGCCTGTATCCGTCGATCATTCGTACTTTCCTGATCGACCCGCTGGGGTTGGTTGAAGGTTTGCGTGAGCCCAGCGACGAAGCGTCTGTGCCGGGTTTTCGCGGCGCACGTTTTTCACGCACCCGGCATTGCCTGCCAGCCATCATCGAGCGCGTGGCCAACGGACGTGAAGTCGCCAAGCGCGAGCACAACGCGCCGTTGTCGCAAGCGCTGAAAATCATCATGAATGCGTTTTATGGGGTGCTGGGCTCCAGTGGCTGCCGCTTTTTTGATACACGGCTGGCGTCGTCCATCACCCTGCGTGGCCACGAAATCATGCTCAAGACGCGGGCGCTGATTGAGGCGCAGGGCTACAGCGTGATCTATGGCGACACCGACTCCACCTTTGTCTGGCTGCGCAGCGAACACAGTGAGGAAGATGCCGCCCGCATCGGTCGCGAACTGGTGCAGCACGTCAACCAATGGTGGCAAGCCCATGTCCGTGATGAATACGGGCTCACCAGTGCGTTGGAGCTACAGTTCGAAACCCACTACAGCCGATTCTTGATGCCGACCATTCGCGGGGCCGAGGAGGGCAGTAAAAAGCGTTACGCGGGGTTGGTGGTGCATGCGGACGGGCGTCGGGATATGGTCTACAAAGGGCTTGAGACCGTACGCAGCGACTGGTCGCCGCTGGCTCAGCAGTTTCAGCAGGCGTTGTACCTGCGCATCTTCAACCGCCAGCCGTATCAAGAATACGTACGTGATTTTGTGCGCAGCACCCTGGCGGGGGATCACGATGATCTGTTGGTCTACCGCAAGCGCCTGCGTCGTCAGCTCAGCGACTACGAGCGCAACGTGCCGCCCCATGTGCGAGCGGCACGCCTGGCCGACGAATACAACGACCAGCACGGTCGGCCCCGGCAGTACCAGAACGGCGGCACCATCAGTTACGTGATCACAGTCGCCGGCCCACAGCCGCTGGAGAATCTCTCGGCAGCAGTGGACTACGACCACTACCTGACGCGTCAGCTACAACCGGTGGCTGACGCGATCCTCGCGTTTGTCGACGATGACTTCAGCGCGCTGGTGGGCGGGCAACTGGGTCTGTTTTAAGCGTCGCTGGCCGGGGTCGCGGCCTTCGACTTGGCACGGTCTTTAGCGGCCTTGGCCTCGGCGGCCAGGCACTCCAGACAAAACTGCTCGGCGTACGACATCAGGATTTCGGTGGTGTCGCCCTTGATCGTGCGCGAGCCCGCGAGGATGTAGCGCATGCGTTTTTCGGTGACACCGATGCGCAGGGCAATCCAGGCTGGCGTCTGGCCGATGCGGTCTACCAGTTTGTTAGCGTATTCGGTGGAGTGGTTGTAGCGTTCAGCGTTGGGAAACATAGGGGTTCCATGAGAAGGAATCAAAGCAGGGCGGCAGGTTACTCCTTTTTGCGCTGGGGGCCTGCTTTTAAACACCAACCCAGCAGCCGCCCGTGAGCAGCTACAAGGTTGGACGTGCCCTGATTCAGAAGGCGCTTAAAGGTTAAACCGTCTTGGGGGCAACGGATGTAATGTCGGTCTCCCCTTTTTTGCCGAGGCCATTGACTTGGCCGACAGTAATAACATAACGCTGACTTGGCGTTAACTTTGTAAATGTGTATGCCGCCGCGGTAATTGGTAGCAGCTTCGTTTCCACGGGGGGGGCAACAGGTGTGTTGAGGGGGAAGTCCTCAGCCTTATAAATACTGGTCTCAATGTTTGTTCCGTGAGGCAGTGTTTTAATCCAGCCGACGGTAATGATGTCAGCGTTACCGATGCGTGTGCGTTCTGCCCCAATAATATCCGGGGTTCCAGGGACTGGGTCGGCGCCTGTATTTCCAGAAAAAGCAACACTGGCTGATTTCAGTCCAGTGTTATCGACCGCATAAGCCGTCCCTGTGTAGGGTGTATTAAATTCCATTTTAAAGGAGGCAGAGTGGACGACGAATTTTTCTCGATGGGGCACTTCTTTGGGCACGTTATTTACGGTCACAACGTAATGTGAAACCCTAAGGTTATCGGTAGATTTAGTGAGGGAGACGACCAAAAGCCGATCGTCGGGTTGGTAGTGGACTCTAACGCCTGGTGCGGTGGGAGGCATGACTGCGGCCTTATATAAATTGGCAGTAATGCAGTTTTGTACAATATGTGTCGTTTCAAAAAAGTCCACGTTAATGATATTGGTTTTTCTGAGCCACGGCGAAGAGGCCGGGAACCACTCGTTAATGGCTGCGTAGATTTTTTCAGGGCCATAGAGCTTGCTGTATTTGACGACTTGTAGAGATCTCAAACCGCCTGGCGGGTATGTCTCGTTTATGGTGGTGGAAATATACTCTTTAAGTTGATTCAAGCTGGGAAGGTCATCGGCTACCCAGTCACTGTAGATTCCGGGCCAGATCAGATCGCCGGCATTCATGGACCAGCACACAATGATAGTTTTTCCGGGATGCTGTTCGCGAATTTGTTTTAGCGTTAACCCGGATGCTGAAGAGGGCACTAGTTTTCCAGCCAAACCTTCTAGAATGAGCCCCGCGACGTACGCGTAGTCAAATCCTCCCGCACGTGATGAAACTTTATTGATGTCTAATATAATGATTTCGTTATCTCTGGTGCCCCTGCCTTCGCTATAAAAAGCAAGGCAGTTTTCGATCAAATCTTCTACGCTTCTCGAGGAGTAAACGGGGCCATGAAAAAAGCGGTAATTGAAGCTGTTGACTTTTTCTATACGTAAATCAAGAACCCGCATCCCGCCCCTTAATTGATAGAGAAAGGAGTCTTCTTGGCAGGCGACCCAGCCTTCAGTTACGCCGCCCACACCTTTTTTGTCTACGCCTGCATTATGGGCTGAAGGAAGTGTTAGCTCATGAAGTTTTAAACGTCCGAGGGCTTCTTTGTTGTCGCTCATCCACGAGTCTGTTTTGTGTGCGGATGGCGCGAGAGAGGTTGACATAGGTGTGTTCCTTTTTGGGTGAGCAAGCTAAGTTTAAAAATTAGGCTCTCATAAGTAGACGCTGATTATTAGAGTGGGGAGGTGTGCAGTTTGGTCGTTAGTTGCGGGGCTTGATACTGTCGGAAATAACAGTTTTATAGGGTCTTTTATTGTTTTCGTTATCGCTGTTTCATATAAATGCAGGGGGTGTTTTTAAACAATTGCCCACAGCCGTCCGGCACTGTTCGTCATGCGCATACGTTGTCATAGCCCTGATAGTCACAGGCTTGCAGTGGGTGACGTTTGGGTTTTATGGACTAGAGTTCCCCCTGACATTCACAGGCACGAGAGGGATTTTCATGACTGCGCTGGACATTTTTTGGGTAGGGCTGGGAGGCGGTTTGGGTTCGCTGCTGCGGTGGTGGGTCGGCCTGCGAGTGGGGCAGTTTTATAAGGGCAAGTTCCCGCTGGGCACGTTTTTGATCAACGTCAGCGGCGCCTTTGTCATTGGCTACTTGAGCATTCTGTTTAGCGTGGACTGGCGCGACCGCTATGGCGATGTGATCAACGCCGCCGTGCTGACCGGCATTCTTGGCGGTTACACCACCTTCAGCAGCCTGCAACTGGATGCCGCCAAGCTGGCCAACGGCAAGGACCGTGCATTGGCAGCAGGCTATTTGATTATCTCGGTGCTGGTGGGTTTGGCTGCCGCCGCACTCGGTGCCTGGCTGGCGCGCTGACAAGGAGTTGAGACCATGCTGAATTTGATTATTCTGATTTTTGTCGGCGGGGCGTTTGGCGCCATGTGCCGCGAGTTTGTGATGCTGTCGGTGCCGCGTCTGGCTGACGGTTTTCCGCTGGATATTTTTATCGCCAATATGGTCGCCGCGTTTTTGCTGGGGGTTGCGACGTCGCTGTTCAAAAGCAACCGGATCAATCAATACGTACACGTGATGGTCGGCACCGGCATCATGGGCGGGCTTTCGACGTTCTCCAGCTTTGTGTTCGGTGCGGTTGAAATGATGAAAGATCCCGGCAGCGTTCTGGTCTCCATCTGCTATCTGGTGACGAGCCTGGTGATCGGTTTTGCAGCGGTTGAGTTGGGGCTGTTTGCCGGAGCCAAGGTTACGCCACAACCTGCAGCTGATACCTGAGAGTTGAATGAATTTTCAGACGACAGTTTCAGATTCTCTGGCTTGGGTTCCGACAGATCTGGTGTTCTTTTTTGTTTCTAATAGGCGATCCGATAAAGCACTGCCCCAAGCATTGGGGCGGTGCTTTTTTTTGCAGGGTTGACTGAGGAGGGACATGTGATGTTCGTTAAATCCATCTGTATTGGACTCATGAGCGCTGTAACGCTGCTGTACCAACAAGCCGCAAGCGCAGAGCCAGCCCCATCTGATGTACAGGTGATGCTGGTGGAGGATGGGGAGGCAGTGCATTACCGCGGCGGGCTGGATGAGTCTGCGATTAGCCGGGTCGAAGACCTGATTAAAAATGCCGATGGTCGGGTTAAGCGGCTGGTGATTGATTCGGCTGGGGGCGAGATCAATCTGGGCATGGATCTAGCGGGGCTGGTAGTTAAAAACGGACTGGATGTCGTTGTTGACAGGTTGTGTGCCTCGTCATGTGCCAACTATGTATTTCCCGCTGGCAAGATCAAGCGAATAACCCCGAATGCACTGGTTCTATGGCATGGCTCGGCTATTCAGGAAGGGATCGAACAAGTGCCAGCCACTGAGGACCACCCGACATTCGATGGCATGGCGTTATCCCCTCTGGAAAAACGACAGGTGCTGGAGAGCGCACGTGAGAAGTACGCGCAGTATATTTCTGATGCGCAAGCCAGGCAGGAAGCGTTCTTCAAGCGCTTGGGCGTAGATGCGCGTGTCACGGTGATGGGCCAGCAACTCAAGGTCGCCCAAGAGTGGACACTGTCACCCGAAGACATGGCGTACTTCGGCATTCACAACGTGACGGCATCTGCAGATTATGGCCAGACCCTCCCGGAGTACGCTCGCGAGCGGGGCGTGAAGTGGCTGCGTTTGGTGGATTATCCGAATTACCTAAAGTGAAAAGGTGGACTCACGTCCACCTCTCGCCAATTGAAGGGCTAAAGCGTTAACCCAGTGAAGTCCGTTTGCCGAAGAACATTTCGGTGATCAGGTCGTTGTTGATCGCATCGCCCTGCAGGGTGCGAACCAGCAACTCACTGCCCAGCAGCGGCAGTGACAGCACCATGGTCGGGTTGACGCGCTTGACCTTGGGCATGTTCCGGGTTTCGTTGACCAAGGCGATGATTTGCGTGTCGTCGCCGGCAATTTCCTTGGCCGCCAGTATGGTGAACACGTTTTCGGCGTCGCTGTCGCACAAGGCCACAATGTATTTGGCGTCTGCGGCACCGGCCATTTTTAGGGTTGAAACGGACGATGGATCACCTTCAATGATGTCTGCCTTTTCCGGCAAGTCGTGCTGGCTGCCAGGCGCGCAAACCACGGTCACATGTTCACCGCGCTCACTCAACCCTTTGTAGATGTTTTGTGCCAGAGAACCAGTGCCGACGAGGATGTAATGATTTTTACGGGACATGTGGGTAATCCTGCCTTTAACGATGCGTTGGATATTGTTGCTGATCAGCGGGCCGGCAATCGATGCCACCGAGATCGCGAAGACGGTGATGCCCAAAATGATCACCGTCAGGGTGAAAAAGCGGGCATCGGTGGTGTGCGGGATGATGTCGCCAAAGCCTACGGTCGACATCACCACAATGGCGAAGTAGAACGCTGACGGCAGGTCGGTGACGGCCGGAGCGAATTGATCTCCGATGAAGAGCGTGCCAAGCGTGCTGTAGGCAATTAGCGAGGCGATGCTGACGACTGCAAAGAAGCTGGCGGTGGCCAGGCTGTAGTGATCAAACCGGCGCCAAAAAAAGGCCAGCACTGCGATCGTGAAGATTGAGAAGAAAGTGACACCACTGGGCTTTTTCAGGATGAACAAATCGACGCAAACCGTCGCCAACAGCAGCAGCAGGGCGAAGAACCAGCTGATACGTGATTTGATTAACAGCCCCAGCGACATCAGCAGCAGAACAAAGCCGACAACGAAACCGGGGATCTCCAGCAAGGCTAAAAAGCTCAGGGCCTCCTTCCAGGTATCAAATGAGCCCGTGACGGTATTGGCGTGAGCGATCCCGCGTTGCAACACCGGCACAAATAATAGAAAACCATTGATGGCCACCAGTAAGGCGACCCCATAGGCAAACGATGCTTTAGCTTTTACGTCCTGTAATAAAGTCATAGTACCTACGACGCGTCAGTTGAAGGGTGGGTGGAGGTCAGCTTGGTTCCTCTGTAGCTGCCTTCGGCAGCTCCTGCGGCCCCGGTTTGGGGATTATGCGTATTGAGCAGTTTCATCAGCTATTGGCCCCCAGGTGGTCATAACCGCGAAGGTGGTAGTTCAAGGCCGAGATCAGCCAGCACAAAACAAACAGGCCGATGATCCAGTAGCCAATTTCACCGAAGTTTTCGCTGATGGCATTGATTGGGGTCCATATTCCGCCGGTCAATTCAAGCTTGTCGGCAATCAATCCCAGGGCCTCGATCCCGCCGATAAACAGCGCAACCACGACTGAAGCCGCGGTGATGGTGATGTTGTAGTAGAGCTTGCGAACCGGTTTGGAAAAGGCCCAGCCGTAGGCCCCGATCATCACGAAGTTGTCCAGTGAGTCGATCAGGGCCATGCCGACGGCGAACAGCACCGGGAACACCATGATTGACCACAGGCTGATGCCGTGTGAGGCGCTGGTGGCACTGATGCCCAGCAGACCGATTTCGGTGGCGGTGTCGAAGCCCAGGCCGAACAGAAAACCCACCGGGTACATGTGCCAGCTTTTATTGACCAGGTTGAACACCTTGCCAAAGATTCGCGCCATCAGGCCGCCATTGTTGGCGACCAGCATGTCCAGCTCTTCGGCGGCAAACGTGTGGCCGGCCTTGACCTGTTTGAATTTCTTGTACACCGATATCAGGATCACCAGGTTGAGTACGCCGAACAGCAGCAGGAACACTGACGAGACCAGGGTGCCAATCAAACCACCGGTTTCATGGAACCATTGCATGTCGTCCTTGAACGCCATCGCGGTGGCGGCAATCGCAAGCGACGCCAACACCACAATCGTGGAGTGCCCAAGGGAGAACCAGGTGCCCACGGCAATCGGACGTTTGCCTTGTTGCATCATTTTTCGGGTCACGTTGTCGATGGCGGCGATGTGGTCGGCATCCACCGCATGACGCAGGCCGAAGCTGTAAGCCAGCAAGGCGGTACCCATGAGTACCGGGTTGTTGCCAAACTCAATGAAAGCCCAGGCCCAGGCGAGCAAGTTGGCTGCAATCAGCCCGATCAACAAGTAGATCGCTCGGTGTGTGGTGCTGGGTGGCGCAGTGATGCGCGAGAGCTGAGCGATGGCAGTCATCTGAGGTTCCTGCAAAAGGCTTGGGGTTTATTGGCGATGTGTGGGCATCACATCTTCGTTCGGTACCAGGAACAACCATGAAGCCAGTACAAAGGGCATGGTCAGCGTCGGGATGCCGACGGGGGAGAGCAGTGTATTCAGTGCGCCCTGGACGAAAACCGTGAAAATCACCCCGATTACGGTGTAGATCAGTACTCGCCAGCTGGGTTGGTTGAACGTCGAACCCAGGGCAATGGCAGTCAGCACCGCGCTGAATGCATACATGCCGTTATTGATGTTGACTTGTTCGGCACCCAACACCATGGCCGTGACTACCGCCAGAAAGGCCCCGCACACGGCAAACACCGCCGACCACAGCGATGCAACCGCCAGACCTGCCAGCAGTAGCAGGCTGGCGGTCACGCTGCTTAGCAAAAACACCTCCGAGATCCCGTTGAGCATCCCGCTGAAGATCCCCGAGGCAGAGACTGCTGCGCTGGTTGACAGCACCAAGTCATGGGGCAGGGTCGGGGTAGGCAGGGCTCTGGTGTGCAGTTCGGTGAAGGCATAGCTGGACAACAAGAGTGCCCACGTTACCAGTACGAACGGCGCCGTGAGCGCCGCGACTCGCCATGTCTTCAGGATGTCGGCCATGCAGATGGTGACGATGACCGATACCACGCTGCCCAGGATGACGCACAGCCATAGAAGCGGAGTGGCCTCAAGAAAGGTCGGCAAGGCGGCGCCGACCAGGCAGCCGTTATAGCCGTACAGCCCTGACTTCCAGGACTTGCGGTCCTTCAGACTCATGCCCGCGAATGAGGCCGCGACGGTGCCGAGCACGCTGCCATAGGCCATGGCGGGGTTGCCTTCGCCATAGGCCCCGATAAAAATCGCGATAAAAAACAGTAACCCGGTCAGGGGATTATTCTGGAACATCACTTGAGAGCAACCGCGTAGCGTGACGTCAATAAACGCAAGTACGGCGTTGCCATTGGCCAGTTGTGACCACTTCGATCCATGGATTGCTGTATCCATTTAGACGCTCCCGATTATGTGGTTGACCAAAATCAAAAGATCGCAGCCTTCGGCAGCTCCTGCGCCCCCAGTTTGCTGCGCGACAGCGCGGCGTCGGGGGCGGCCCATTCGGGGCTCAACGCCACAGAAACTGCGGTTGCAAGGTCACGCCAAGGATCTCTTCGCGGGCGACTTTCCAGAAGCTGCGAACTTGTGCCTTGACCTCACCGCTGTCGTTGCCCAAAACCTTGAAAATCAGCCCGCAATTGTTCGGCAAGCGCGTGACACCACTGGCCAGGCCTGCACTCATGTCGAAGATCGCGGGGATACGTTCGACAATTCGGTCGTGATGCTCCTTGGGCGTGAGCAGCACCACGTTGGCGAACACGTCGAAGGTTTGCATCACGCCAATGGCATCCAGGCTTTCCTGCTTGGGTTCGAGGATGTATTTTTCGACAAACAGCTCTTTACCTTCAAGGTTTTCGGCGGACACCCGAGAGGAGTAAACGTCAAAGCCAAAGCGTTCATCGACATGGTGGTATTTACGGCCCGACATCAGAATTTCGCAGTAAATGGCTGTCGCTGTCGGGTGAATCTTGATCTGGGTATCAGTAATAAACCGCGCATTGCGATGGGGGATCAGCGGGTCCGGCATAAATTCCAGATAGCCGTCTTCCTCGATCCGAAAGCATTGGATTTGCGAGGCGTAGTTGGCATCCATCGAGTGCACTTTGGTGGCCGACTGGGTGGTGACATGCCCGCAGGCACCCACGCCGACATTAATGTCGGTGGCCAAGCGGTCGCCCTGAAGCACGCAGCCCGAGGTGGAAATCATGGTGACGCAGGGCAGTTCGGGCATTTCCTCGTCCCAATACAAGGCCCGCTGCACCAGTGACGGCACGCGTCGCTCCATGTCCGCCAAAATGCTGCGATCCCCGCGCTTTTCAAAGCCCAATCGCAGGTAACCACTTTTGCCAGAGGTACCGCTGCGCATTTGTGGCGGCTCGTCCTGATAGTTCGCAAGCTCCGGTGCATCATTGCCTAATGAATGAGCACGAAGCCGTGAAGGGGTGTTCACGATCTGGCTCTGTGCGGTCATGCAGAGACCTCGCTGTTGGCGGCTGTAGACGCAGGTTTTTGCGCGAACAGGAACATGTGTTCAATCATGTCCACGAGCTCCTCGATGCCGTGACCGGTTTTGCAGTTGGTGAGGATATAAGGGCGGTTGCCGCGCACCACTTTGGTGTCGCTTTCCATCACATCCAGGCTGGCGCCCACATACGGTGCAAGGTCGATTTTGTTAATGATCAGAATGTCGGCCTGAACCAGCCCCGGGCCGTTTTTGCGCGGGATCTTCTCGCCTTCGGCGACGTCGATCACGTAGATATAGAAGTCGGCCAGTGCCGGGCTAAAGGTCAGGGTCAGGTTATCGCCGCCGCTTTCAATCATGATCAGGTCGCTGTCCGGAAACTTTTCTTCCATTTCCTCGACCGCTGCAATATTCATGCTCGGATCTTCGCGCACGGCCGTGTGCGGGCAAGCACCGGTCTCGACACCGAGAATCTTGTCTTCGTCGAGAATTCCCTTGAGGGTGCGCTTGACCTGTTTGGCATCTTCGGTGGTGACAATGTCGTTGGTAATGATCAAGGGCTTGTAGCCACGGTTGATCAGGATCGGAGTGATCACTTCAATGATTGCGGTTTTACCTGAACCGACCGGGCCGCCAATACCAATGCGAGTAATCTTTTTCACTGTGCGTTCCTTAACAAAATTAAAGCTGATTGAGCGCCGACACAGGTCGATGCTGTTGATCCGGATTCAATGGGGCGTCAGTTCATAAACAGCCGCACATGGGCTTTGACGTGTACGGCTGCCAGCACATCGACGATCGGTACATATGAAGACATCTGATCGATGTCGCCGATTTCGGCGATGTCGCAGAAGGCTTCAATGTCGTGATTGAGTTCAAACAGGATGTGCTGGGTGTCGAGGTGGGTGACACGCATCAGGCGCATCGCGGCGCTGAGGATGGTCATGGCCACACCGTACTGGTGCATCACCACCACTTCGCGGGCACCAATGCCCTGGGTCGACATCACCACGGCTTGGGTGACGGGGTAAGTGCCTGCGGCGTTGCCGGCCTTGATCTGTTCCAGCCACCAGCGCACCAATGGTTTCTCGACGACATGGATCGACATTTCAGCCAGTTTTTTGCCCATGCGCGTGGCCATCAGCCGGCTTTCTTCATTGAGCTTGCGGTTATTCACCGCCCAGTCGGCACGCAAAATTCCGTCGCGGTCGTCGGCCACCGCTGCCCGGTGAGCCGCAACCACGCCCATGCCGTCGCAGCTGGCGGCTTGTTTGAGGGCGGTGAGAACAAAGCCCTTGAGGGTTTCCACATCGTGGACGATGCCCTTCTGGATCGCGGACTCAACGCCGTTGGAGAACGAAAAGGCACCGACGGGCAATACCGAGTCGCCAAACTGCATGATGCGAATTAGATCTGATGCGTTCATCGCTGGCGCCTTCTGCCGGACTTAGTGCTTGTGGTCGTGAGCATGGTGCGTGTGGCCGTTATCATGGCTGTGCAGGCCGTGAATCTTCAGCGCCGCGGCCTCCAGTTTGTCCTGGGGGCTGGCCACGTGAACGTGGGTGTCGGTTTCCTCGGCGCCCCCAAACAGCAAGCGGGCCTCGGAGGTGGTGAGGTTAGGCAGGACTTCGGCACCGGGGATAAACGCATATGGCAGGTGTTGAAAACCGTGGGTGCGCATGACCGAATCCATCATTTTGGTTTCGACCGTGAGCGGGATGTACACCTCGTTGTTTTTGGTCACAGCCTTCCAGTGCTGGTTGCCGAGGGCATGGCCCAGTTCGAAACTGGTTTTAATCAGCACGTCCAAGGGCTGTTGCTTTAGCTCTCGCAGATCAATCACCATCACATCGCGCAGGTTTAACTGCACCATCACGGCGGTGTTAGTGGGCGCGTCCCACAGCAGTACATCGCCGTCGGACAGCACCACATTGCGTTCCAGCGAAATCCCCAAGTCGAGGCCGCCCACACTGGTGCGCCGGCAACGGCTCTTTTGCGCTTCGCGCTGGTCCAGCACCAGCAGGTCGACGTTGGCGTCTTCGAGCTTGTGTCTCCAGACCGGGTCTTTCTTGGCGTTGCCCAGAATGTGTTCAATCAAAATCACGTCGCAAACTCCTTCCTTGAATGATTGGCCGGGTATTGGCTGCCGAGGATCAATGCATCCCCGGCAGCCGTCCGTTCAGGCGTTAGCCAAAGAAATAACGCTGGTTCATTGCAGCCGTATCAATCGGGTTGCATGTGGCATGTACGCCGTCGACCTTTACCGCGAAGGTTTCAGGGTCGACTTCGATATGCGGCGTTTTGTCGTTGCGTACCAGATCCTTTTTGGAGACGGTACGGCAGCCGCGAACCGCCATGACCTGGCGGTCCAGCCCGGCCTTTTCCTTGACGCCGTCATCCAGTGCCGCTTGCGAAACAAAGGTCACGCAGGTGTCTTGCAGGGTTTTGCCTTGAGCACCAAACATCGGACGGTAGAACACCGGCTGCGGGGTTGGCAGGGAGGCGTTTGGATCACCCATGGCGGCCCAGTTGATCATGCCGCCCTTGATTACCATCTTCGGCTTGGCACCGAAGAAACGCGGGTCCCACAGCACCAGGTCGGCCATCTTGCCAACTTCGACCGAGCCCAGTACGTGACTGATCCCTTGGGCGAGGGCGGGGTTGATGGTGATTTTTGCCACGTAGCGCAGCACGCGGAAGTTGTCGTTATCGGCGCTGTCTTCCGGCAGTTTGCCGCGCGAGGCTTTCATTGCGTGGGCGGTTTGCATCACCCGCAGCCAGTTCTCGCCGACTCGGCCCATGGCCTGGGAGTCGCTGGAGAACATCGAAATTACGCCCATGTCCTGCAACACGTTTTCGGCAGCAATGGTTTCCGGGCGAACGCGGCTTTCGGCAAACGACACGTCGGCCGGCACGTTAGGGTTAAGGTTGTGACAGACCATGATCATGTCGAACAACTCGGCCTGGCTGTTGACGCCGTAGGGCAGGGTCGGGTTGGTCGAGCTTGGCAGTACGTTGTTCTGGCTGGCCACCTTGATGATGTCTGGGGCGTGACCGCCACCCGCACCTTCGGTGTGGAAGGTGTGAATGGTGCGACCTTCGAAGGCATCGATGGTGTCTTCGACGTAACCGCATTCGTTCAAGCTGTCAGTGTGTACCGAGACCTGGACGTCCAATTCATCGGCCGTACGCAGCGCATGGCGCAGGGCGTTTGAAGTTGCGCCCCAGTCTTCGTGAACCTTGAAACCGGCAACACCAGCGATGACTTGTTCGACCAGCGGGTCGCGGCCATAGGCGTTGCCCTTGCCGAGCATACCGACGTTTACCGGCAAGCCTTCGAGCGAGCGCAGCATCTGGCGGATGTTCCATGGGCCAGGTGTTACGGTGGTGCCATTGGTACCGTCGGTAGGGCCAATACCGCCGCCAAAGAAGGTGGTTACACCGTTGGACAGTGCGTGATAGGCCTGTTGTGGCGAGATCAAGTGAACGTGGGTGTCGATCCCTGCGGCGGTCAAGATCAGGTGCTCGCCGGAGATTGCGTCGGTGCTGACACCCACCACCAGGCCTTGGGTCACTCCATCCATGGTGCCAGGGTTGCCGCTTTTGCCGATACCGGCAATCTTGCCGTCACGGATGCCGACGTCAGCTTTGATCACGCCCTGGATGGGGTCGATGATGGTGACGTTAGTGATCACCAGGTCCAGTACGCCGTTGTCGCGGGTCAGGGTGTTGTCTGCGCCCATGCCGTCGCGCAGGGATTTGCCGCCGCCGTAAACGGACTCATCGCCGTAACCGCGTAAATCCTTTTCAATCTCGACAAACAGGTTGGTGTCACCCAGGCGGATTTTGTCGCCCGTGGTTGGGCCGAACAGACCTGCGTATTCCTTGCGTGAAATGGTAGGCATCGGTAGCTCCTTTCTAATGCCGCGCAGGCGTCAATCACTCAGCGGCGCGTGTGCAAAGTATGAGAATGCGGTGATTACTTGGCCGGCTTGGAAAACTTGAAACCGTGATCGATTGCACGCTGGATCGCTTGCAGTTTTTCCGGGCGTTCGTGGTTGCTGGTCAATTTGTCCGGTGCCCAGCCATCGACCAGATTGTTGAAACCGTAAAGGGTTTGCTTGCCACCGAAAGGAACCAAGGGCACTTCAATTTCGTCTCCCGGCTCGAAGCGGATGGCAGTGGTCGAAGAAATGTTCAGGCGTTTGCCAAAGGCGGCAGCCCGGTCGAATTCAAGGGCGCGGTTGACTTCGAAGAAGTGGAAGTGCGAACCGATTTGAATCGGGCGGTCACCGGTGTTGCGCACTTTGACCTTGGTGACGGGGCGGTCCTCGTTGAAAGTGATTGGCGTGCTGGCATAAATACAGCCGCCCAGAGGAACGTTTGCCTCGTCACCCTTGTGTACACCACCGGGATTTTTGGCGTGGGGGATGCTGTGGTCAGGGCGGGTGTCCTGGTGGGGGCTGGTGGTTTTTTTAGTGCTCATGACGGATTCCTCTAACGGATCTGTTGGGCGTTAACCGGCTTGACTGCACGCCGTTACTTGATGGGGTCATGGACCGTAACCAGGCGGCTGCCGTCGGTGAAAATCGCTTCAACCTGAACGTTGGGAATAAGGTCACTGACGCCTTCCATGACATCGTCTTTGGTCAACACCTTGCTGGCTTCATTCATCACATCTTCAACCGACTTGCCGTCTCGTGCGCCTTCCAGTGCGGTCACGGTGATAATCGAAACGGCCTCTGGATAGTTCAACTTCAAACCGCGTGCCTTGCGTCGGTATGCCACGTCCGACAAGGTGTAAATCATCAGTTTTTCGACTTCTCTGGGGGTGAGCTGCATAAGCCCTCCTATCTACAGTGCGGTAAAAATTAAACAGCTGGAGTGCTGACAAGACGCACGCGCATGCAATTGCTCCGCACGCTGATCGCATGCAGAGGTCGGTTGTCGTAGGGGTCTTGTTCTGGAGCAGGCTTGGGTGTCATAGGGCTCAACCGTTTAAATCCATTAAGACGGGCGCGATCAGAGCCTAGACCATAATTGTCAGCAGGCTAGACGGGAGAGGGAGGGTGCTAAAGAAGTGGTTGACAGGATTCTTGGAGCGTTTTTTGATAAATATCATTTATAAACAGACAGTTAAGTTTGATATCTCGAAGAAACAATAGCTCTTGAAACACTGTTTATGACTGAATAATCGTTATTTTTAGTGCGCTATGTCATCTAAACGGGTGTTGTTTCTGCTGTAAAAAACCATGCTACTTTTCTAAGTCCCCGTAGGAGCCGAGGAACGACGGCTGCGATCCTTTCTTCAGAAGCACCGCAAAGGTTGGTTTTACGACGGCTGCGCCGCCGATCGCAGCCTCGCGGAGCTCGTCAGCTTGCTCCTAAGAATCGGTGTCCCCCAGTTTGCTGCGCAACAGCGCTGTGTCGAAGACGCGACGGGGACTCCTGCAGGTCTGGTTGTGCAGCTATCTATTTTTGCTTTGGAATCTGGTTGTTTTTAAATAAATGCCGGTGGCCTTTCTGATAGAGCGCGGCATGCAACTGATCATTCAGCTCGGTCAATTCTCTGAGCAGTTCCAGGCTTAGCCAGACATAGGCATAAAACGATGTTTCGTTGAGCTTGCCTTCAATACTTTTGAGTACAAGGTCATGTAAGTCATGGGTTTTCTGACGCAGCTCGCCGCTGATTTGATTGTCTGCGATGCCCATGCACAGTTTGTTTTGCAACGATTCAAGTGCCTGAGGGATCAACCGGTTCAGGTCGCTCAACGCCGGCTCGCTTTCAATCAATTTATGGCTTTGGGGCGAAGACCAGTACGCATCAATCATCAGGTTCATGGTTGCAAACATATTGCGGTGCAGGGTTTGCAGGGAGGCAAAGACTTCGGGTTTCAAATTGCTCTCGTTACTGGCGGCAGCAATGTAGTTGCGTAACTTGATCACGGCGTCCAGTTCGTCCTTCATTTGATCATCCAGGTTGGGCCGTTCGAGTACTTGGGGGGAGAAGTACTGCATATACAACGAGCTCAGTTTGCCCAGGCTTGCGCTGAACTTGATCCGTAAGTCGGTATAGGCCCTTTGCGGATAAATACTGGTATAGAGCATGGCCAGGAGGGAGCCGGCCAGCACATAAACACTGCGGGTAATGGCCGATTCCATGTCGTTGGGTGGCGCGCAACTGACCACGGCCAGTGTGGCGCCGATCAGCAGGGCCAGATACGGGCGTTTACCTAGGGTCAGGTAACCGGCAATAAACATCACGGCCGCAGACCACAACAGCATGAGGGGAAAGGAGAAAATCTCCAGATACAACGCCACCAGACCGGACAGCGCCCCAATGACGGTACCGCCGGTTCGTTGTATCGCCCGAGAAAACACATTGCCCCAATAAGGCTGCGGCCCCATCACAATCAGCATGGTGATCATGGCGTAGGACGCGCCGTCGAGTTTGAAGAAGCGAATGGCAATGAACGTGGTTAGAAACGCGAGGCTGATGCGTGCGGCATGAATCCAGCGGTTGTATTTGCACGCCAGCCGTTCCAGATTCGAAATTTTCTTGCCGAGCTGCATAGAGTCCCCAGTCGCTGTAGTGGAATGCGCGGGGAGCGTAGTTCAGGAATACACAGGCCACCACTGGGGCGCTCAGGTAGCGAAAACTCGGGGAAGTGGCGTGGCTTAAGACATAAAAAAGGCCATTACCTTCATGGGGATCCGGTAATGGCCAAAAATCTCAACCAAAGAGAGCGTCAGGCATCAACCTGACGGACGGCAATGTAGCAGCAATCTACTTAGCTAGCTACCTAAGTAGGTGCGGTACAGCTTTACCTGATGCGCAACAATAGTGCGCTCAGCAGATCTAGGCACTGTCGCCGTGAAACGCTACCCTTTCACCCATGCAAATACCTGATTTGAATCTACTGGTTGCCTTGAATGTCCTGCTTGAGGAGGGCTCGGTGGTGGGCGCTGCCCGGCGCATGAACCTGAGCGCCCCGGCCATGAGTCGCACCTTGACCCGAATTCGTGAAGCCTTGAATGACCCTATTTTGGTGCGTTCCGGGCGTGGGTTGGTGCCGACGCCCAGGGCGCTGGAATTGCGTGAGCAAGTGCGCGGTGTGGTGGAGTTGGCTCACGGTGTGTTCACTCAAAGCCAGGACAGCGATCTGCGTCTGTTGGAGCGAACGTTCAGTATTCGCGCCAACGACGTGTTCTTCGGTGTTTACGGCGCAGCCTTGCGCGAGAAGATGGCCCAGGAGATGCCCAAGGCTGCGCTGCGAGTCGTGCCGGAAGGCTTTACCGACGATGAAGCGCTGAGCGAAGGGCGGATTGATCTGGCGATTTGCGCGAACAATAAATTCAGCGCGGATATCAAGGTGCAACGGCTGTTCACCTGCCCCTTTGTCGGCCTGGCTCGCGAAGGCCATCCGCTTTTCGATCAGCCGATCACTGTGCAACGGTTTGTCGAGTATGACCACATCAGTGTGTCGCGCCGTGGCCATGCCCGCGGGCCGATTGATACGGTGCTGGCAGAGTTGGGGCTTGAGCGGCGAGTGTCATTCACTACGCCGACCTTTTACTCGGCCATCTTTGCCCTGGCCGGGGCCAATTTGATCCTGCCGCTGATGCCCGCAGTGTTGCTGAGCACCCTTGAGCCCATGGGCTTGAAGCTGCGTGCGTTTGAGTTGCCGATTCGCTTGCAGTCGGTAGACATTGTTCAGGCGTGGCATCCCCGACTGGACAACGATCATGCCCATCGTTGGCTGCGGCGTACCCTCAAAACCTTCTGCGATAACGCCATCGTTTGATCGTTCGTTTGTGGATTGCGTTTTGCGCAATCCACAGTTAGCTATTTATCAATTTTTATAGCAATGCGCGCTGTTTAAACTTTCTGTCATCTATTTAGACGACGGAGTCAGCCATGTATTGGCGTTTTAACAGTGCGCGCGAATGTGCACCGGGAGCCAAGGTGTGACGTCGTTGACCACCGTTTCAGTGGGCGTGCTCACGCCTGCACCGGCTCCCATTGTCAGCAGCGCCTTTGGTCTGAGGATTTGCATCGGTTTGATCGGCGTGTTGCTGGCGGTGCTGGTCTCGGGTTTTAACGAGAACGTGACCAAGGTAGCCATGCCTGACATCAGGGGCGCGATGGGCATTGGCTACGACGAAAGCACCTGGCTGTTGGCGGTGTATTCGGCCACTTCCATCAGCGCCATGGCATTCGCGCCCTGGTGCGGAACAACCTTTTCCATGCGTCGTTTTACCCTGTGTGCCATGGGCGCTTTTTTGCTGCTGGGGATGCTGTGTCCGTTGGCCCCCAACGTCGATGTATTGATGCTGCTGCGAACGTTGCAAGGGTTTGCCGGTGGTGCATTGCCACCGATGCTGATGTCGGCGGCGCTGCGTTTTTTGCCGCCGGGCATTCGCCTGTACGGTCTGGGCAGCTATGCGCTGACCGCCACCTTCGGCCCCAGCTTTGGCACGCCACTGTCAGCCTGGTGGGTGGAGTATGTCGGCTGGCACTGGGCGTTCTGGCAGGTCATTCCGCTGGGGTTGCTGGCAATGGCGTGTGTGGCCTGGGGCTTGCCGCAAGATCCCTTGCGCCTGGAACGCTTCAAGCAGTTTGACTGGCGCGGTCTGTTGCTGGGTTTGCCTGGCTTGATCATGCTGGTGCTGGGCCTGGAACTGGGCCAGCGAATGAACTGGTTTGAGTCCGAAATGATCCGGATTTTCATCGTCGGCGGGAGCGCGCTGATGGTGCTGTTTTTTATCAATGAATGGTCGCACCCGCTGCCGTTCTTCAAGTTGCAACTGCTGAAGATTCGCAACTTGTCGCATGCCTTGCTGACCTTGGGTGGGGTGCTGTTTGTGCTACTGGCGGTGATCAAGATCCCGTCCAGTTATCTGGCGCAAGTGCAGGGTTATCGCCCGCTGGAAACGGCCCCCGTGATGCTGTTGGTGGCGCTGCCGCAGTTGATTGCGCTGCCATTGGTGGTCGCACTGTGCAACCTGCGTTGGGTTGATTGCCGTTGGGTATTGGCCATCGGTCTGGGCTTGCTTGCGCTGGCCTGTGGCCTCGGTTCACAGGTGACGTCGGTGTGGAGTCGCGAGAACTTTTACGGTTTGCAGGCCATTCAAATCATCGCCCAGCCGATGGCGGTGATTCCGCTGTTGATGCTCGCCACGGGCAGCTTGAACCCGGCTGACGGCCCATTTGCATCGGCCTGGTTCAACACCGTCAAAGGTTTCTCGGCAGTGGCGGCGGGCTGTGCGTTGCAGGTGCTGACGCTCAATCGCGAGCACTACCACTCAATGATGCTGGTCGACCGACTGGGCAATTCGCCGCTGGTCAGCAACGGCGCCGATTTGGCGCGCCGGGTGCACCAGCAAGCGGTGGTGCTGACGTCTTCGGATTTGTACCTGTATATGGCCGGTTTGGCGCTGTTGTTAATCGTATTAATCCCCTTCGGCCCGACGCGGATTTATCCGCCACGGGCTGCAAGTTGAATCATGGCTGGAGCAAATAAATGAGTACCACAACAGGGCATAAGCCTTTGGTTATGGCAGGCGCAGGCCTGGTGGCGCTGATCGTGTTGTATGGCCTGTGGCGCCTGGTGTTTGCCACGGGCACGGTGCAGAGCACCAATGATGCGTTTGTCAGTGCCGACTACACCCTGGTCGCGCCAAAAGTGGCAGGTTTTATCGACGAGGTGCTGGTGCAGGACAACCAGCCGGTCAAGGCCGGGCAGTTGCTGGCGCGGATTGATCCGCAGGACTATCAAACTGCCTTGCAGGCCGCCCAGGCCAGCGTGGCCACGGCGCAGGCGCAGCTGGCCAATGCCCAGGCGATGCTTGAGCAGCAGCATTCGCTGATCGAACAGGCCAAGGCCACGGTCGATGCTGATTTGGCGCAGGTTGAATTTACCCAACATGAGTTGCAACGCTACGAGCATCTGGCGGGGCAGGGCGCGGGTACGTTGCAGAACTCGCAGCAGGCCAAGAACCGCTCGCAAACTGCCCGTGCGTTATTGGCGCAGCACAAGGCCGCGCTGGACGCCGCTCGGCAGCAAACCCAAGTGTTGGCGGCGCAAAGCACTGCCGCCCAAGCGTCGTTGCAACATGCCGAGGCCTTGCAGGCGCGGGCGGAGCTGGATCTGTCGTACACCCAATTGGTTGCGCCGTTTGACGGTGTGGTGGGGCGGCGCAGTGTGCGCCTTGGGGCTTACGTCAAACCGGGTGACACGCTGCTGGCAGTGGTGCCGCTGGCCAAGGCGTTTGTGGTGGCCAATTTTCTGGAGCATCAGCTGACGCACATGAGCCCTGGGCAGCGGGTCACGATCAAGGTCGACAGCTTTCCTGGCGAGACGCTGCAGGGCACGGTCGACAGCATTGCACCGGCCACCGGCGTCACGTTCTCGGCGATTGCCCCAGACAACGCGACGGGTAACTTCACTAAAGTGACACAGCGGATTCCAGTCAAAATCACCCTCGATCCGCAACAGGCGTTGGCCAGCCAACTACGCCTGGGGATGTCAGTGGATGCATCGATTGATACCGCAGCCCTGCAGGATCAACAGATGGGTGTGCGATGAAGCCTAACCTGTTGGCCTGCGCTGTGGCCTGTTACAGCGTGCTGGGCCTGAGCGGCTGCGTAATGGGCCCGGACTTTCAGCGTCCGACCTCGCCGCTGGCTGAGCATTGGGCAGCCACTGCGAGTGAAGCGGGGCACAGTCGAGGCGTGGAGACGGCGGTTGACCCGCGCTGGTGGGACAGTTTTGGCGATGCGCAGTTATCGGCACTGGTGCGCGAGGCGCAGCAGCGCAACTTTGATGTGCAACTGGCGGCCAGTCGGCTTGAGCAAAGTCAGGCTATCAGGCGTCAAATTGGGGCCGATACCTTGCCCGCCGTGGATGCGACGACGGGTTATAGCCGCAGCCGTAACAGCCAGCGCGGCTTGAATGACCCTTCGGGGCATAGTGGCAAGCAGGCGTTTAACCTGTGGAATGGCGGCCTTGGGATCAGTTGGGAAGCCGATCTGTGGGGCCGGGTCAAACGTTCAGTCGAAGCGGCGGATGCGTCAGTGCAGATGGCTGAAGAGGACCGCCACGGGGTGCAGTTGCTGGTGATCGTGCAAACTGCGCAGCACTATATCCAACTGCGCGGCACGCAGCAGGCGTTGGCAGTGGTGCAACAGAACCTGCAGATTGCCCGGCGTAGCCTGCAACTGACCCAATTGCAGCTCCAAGAGGGTGTCGCCACAGACCTTGAAGTGTCGGAAGCCTCGGCTCTGGTGGCTGAGATTGAAGCGCGGACGGCCCCACTGCAGCAACGCAGCGCGCAACTGATCAACGCCTTGAGTTTGCTCCTGGCCCGTGAACCGCGCGCCTTGCAACAACAGTTGAGTGCAACGGCGCAGGTACCGGCCTACAAGGCCGATGTACCGATTGGTTTACCCAGCGAATTGGCGCAACGGCGGCCGGACATCCGTCGGGCCGAGGCGCAGTTGCACGCGGCGACGGCCTCGATTGGCGTGGCCCAGGCAGACTTTTATCCGCGTATTACCTTGTCTGGCAACGTGGGGTTTCAGGCCATGCAACTGTCTGACCTGGGCAGTTGGGGCTCACGCAGTTTTGCCTTTGGCCCGGGCCTGAGCGTGCCGCTGTTTGATGGCGGGCGCTTGCAAGGGAACTTGCAGTTGCAGGAAGGGCGACAGCAAGAAGCGGGCATCACCTATCAGAAAACCGTGCTGCGTGCCTGGCATGAGGTCGATGACGCGCTGGTGGCGTATCAGGCCGGGCAACGCCGGCGTGACAGCTTGCAGCAGGCGGTGGCGCATAACCAGCGTGCCTTGGACAGTGTTCATCAACAGTACGCCCAAGGCACGGTGGACTTTCTCAATGTGTTAACGGTGCAAAACGCGTTACTGGCCAACGAAGCGGCATTGGTGGACAGCACCGCTCAAGTGTCGTTGTCGTTGGTGGATTTATATGGCGCGTTGGGTGGGGGGTGGCAAAACCTGTAGCCGTG
This sequence comes from Pseudomonadota bacterium, assembly GCA_040385125.1. Lineage (GTDB taxonomy): Bacteria > Pseudomonadota > Gammaproteobacteria > Pseudomonadales > Pseudomonadaceae > Aquipseudomonas. The sequence goes on from JAZKIA010000021.1 coordinate 165,921, forward strand.
TTTTGTGCGACGGATTTGCTATGCTCGCGCCCTTGACCGCATTGAGCCTATTTATGTCTGCCGATACTCAAGCCACCCCCGTGCGTTTTTCGCGCTCTGACTACCGAACCCTGGGTTTGGCGGCCTTGGGCGGCGCGCTGGAAATCTACGATTTCATCATCTTCGTATTCTTTGCCCTGACGTTGAGCCAGCTGTTTTTCCCGCCGGACATGCCCGAGTGGCTGCGTTTGCTGCAAAGTTTCGGGATCTTTGTGACCGGCTATCTGGCGCGCCCGCTGGGCGGAATCCTGATGGCGCACTTTGCCGACCATCTGGGCCGCAAACAGGTGTTCAGCCTGAGCATCCTGATGATGGCGCTGCCGTGTTTGCTGATCGGGATCATGCCCACTTACGCTGACATCGGTTACTTCGCGCCGCTGATCCTGCTGGCGCTGCGTATCCTGCAGGGCGCGGCGGTGGGCGGTGAAGTGCCGAGCGCCTGGGTATTTGTGGCCGAGCACGCACCCGCCGGGCGGCGCGGCTATGCACTGGGCTTTTTACAGGCCGGACTGACCTTTGGTTACTTGATTGGTGCTGTGGTAGCGACCTTGCTCGCACAGTTGTTTACACCGGCAGAAATCCTCGATTACGCCTGGCGCTTCCCGTTCTTGCTGGGCGGCGTGTTTGGAGTGATTGGTGTGTGGCTACGCCGCTGGTTGAGTGAAACCCCGGTGTTTCTGGCTTTGCGCGAGCGTAAAGAGGGCAGGGCAGAGTTTCCGCTGCGTACGGTGTTGCGTGATCATCGCCCCTCATTGCTGCCTGCGGCCTTGCTGACCTGTGTGCTGACCAGCGCGGTAGTGGTGTTTGTGGTGATCACCCCGACAGTGATGCAGCAACGCTTTGGCATGACGGCCAGCCATACCTTTGCACTCAGCAGTCTGGGTATCGTGTTTTTGAACATTGGCTGTGTGCTCGCCGGTTTGATGGTTGACCGCATCGGCGTGTGGCGCAGCATCGTGCTCTACAGTTTGCTGCTGCCGCTGGGGATTGGACTGCTCTATGCCAGCCTTGTTGGGCAATGGCCGCTGCCGGGCCTGGCGTACGCGTTTGCCGGGCTGACCTGCGGGATTGTCGGGGTGGTGCCGTCGGTGATGGTGGGGCTGTTTCCGGCGCCGATCCGCGTCTCGGGAATTTCCTTCACCTACAACATCGCTTACGCGCTATGGGCCAGTACCACACCGTTGCTGCTGATTGCACTGATGCCGTGGAGCCCGTGGGTATGCGTGGTGTTCTGCGCGGTGATGGGCATGGTCGGGTTGCTGACTGCGCGCTGGTTCGGTTTCGCACGGGCCAATCAGGTAGAGGAGCGCCTGTTGGCCAAAGCGCAGATGTAGATCCCTGCGTACTTCTGTAGGAGCGAGCTTGCTCGCGATGGCATCGCTGTGGTGCCTGATAGACCGCTTTGCCGGTATCGCGAGCAAGCTCGCTCCTACAGGTTTTGTATAGGCTGCCATTACACCCGCAATATCCGCCCGCTGATGGCAACACCTATCAGCAGGGCGGTGATCAGCAAGAAGGCGCTGCTCAAGCTGCTGGCATGGGCGATAAAGCCAATGGCAGCAGGCCCCGCCAGAATCCCGGCATAACCCAGGGTCGTAATGGCCGGTACGGCGATGCTTTCTGGCATCACCGTCTGTTTGCCAACCGCGGTGTACAGCACCGGCACAATGTTCGAACACCCCACACCTACCAGCGCATAGCCCAGCAGGGCAATTTCCCAGCTCGGCGCCAGCGTTGCCAGCGCCATGCCCATGGCGGCAAACAGTCCTCCCAGTACGATCACGCGTGTCGCGCCCAGACGCTTGACGATGGTGTCGCCCATCAAGCGGCCCGCGGTCATGGTCAGGGCAAACGCGGCATAGCCGAGCCCGGCATAAGCTTCGTCGATGCTCTTTTCGGAAGTCAGGAACACCGCGCTCCAGTCGAGCATCGCGCCTTCGGCGAGGAACACGATGAAGCACAATATGCCGATAAACAGCACCACACCGTGGGGGATGGCAAACGCCGGGCCGCTGCTTTCGCTGCCATATGTCAGCAGGTGCGGCGCGGCTTTGGCCAGTGCCGCGAGCATCAGAACAATCACCACCGCAATGGCCCATAGCGGCGATAAGCCCAGCGCGAGCAAGGCGCTGACGCCAGCCGCGCCGGCAATCCCGCCGACACTGAACAAGCCATGAAAGCCCGACATCATGTGGCGGCCGCTGGCGCGTTCGACGATCACCGCTTGCAGGTTAACCGTCGAGTCTACGGCACCGAGACCGGCACCAAACACGAACAGAGTCGCGATCAATAGAGCGATGGAGCTGGCCGTCGCTAACAGCGGTAGCGCCAGACAAATCAGCAGGGTGCCGGCAATCAGCACCCGGCGGCAGCCGAAGCGGGTCGCCAGCAGGCCGGCGATGGGCATCGCCAGAATCGATCCGGCACCCAGACACAGCAGCAACAGCCCCAAAGTCGCGTCATCAAGCCCGGCGCGGGCCTTGGCATACGGCACCAGAGGCGCCCAGGCCGCCAAGCCGAATCCGGCGATAAAGAAGGCAATGCGGGTCGACATTTGCTCAAGACGCCCCGGAACACAGGGCGTTTGGGTGTTGAAGGCGTTCATGGTCATCCTTGTGATAGAACCTTGGCATGGCACTGCGCACATCCTTGCATATTTCTCTTGCCTGTCGCGAGGGCGCTGGCGCAGGCGCTCAGGAGAATGATTGAATGACGCGCGTTGCCATTCAACTGACCCAGGTGCGAATTTTATGGATAAGAAACCACACCCCGCCGTGCAATTGCTCAACCCGGCCGGCCTGTACGACCCATCAGGCAACGGCTACTCCCATGTCGCCCGCTTGGCGCCGAACGTGCGTCTGGTCTACACCGCTGGTCAAGGCGGGGAGAATGCCGACGGCCAGCTGTCAGCAGATTTCGCCGGGCAGGTGCGCCAGGCGTTCGCCAACCTGCAGATCGCCCTGGCCGCAGCGGATGCGCAGATCAAGGACGTCGCCAAGCTGACGGTGCTGATTGTGGACCACAGCCAAGAGCGGCTGCATGTTCTGGGCGCGGAAGTGGCGAGGGTGTGGGGCGCGTTGCCAGCGCCAGCCTGCACGTTGATTCCAGTGCCGCGTTTGGCACTGGACGAGATGTTGTTTGAAGTCGAAGCGGTTGCAGCCGTGGCTGATTAAGGAGGTCAGTTGCCCCCTTGGACTGTGGGAGCGAGCCTGCTCGCGAAGTGCTGAGCAGGCTCGCTCCCACTCAGCCGTTACACCTGCAACAAGCGTTCCCTGAGCTTGCCGATTTCGTCGCGCATTTGGGCTGCGGCTTCGAACTCGAGGTCGCGGGCCAGGGCGTACATTTTTTCTTCCAGTTGGCGAATCCGCTTACTGATTTCGCTTGGCGAGCGCAGTTCGTTTTCGTACTTGGCGTTTTCTTCGGCGGCCTTGGCCATGCCTTTGCGTTTCTTGCTGCGCGAGCCGGGGACCACCGCGCCTTCCATGATGTCGGCAACGTCTTTGAACACGCCTTTGGGGGTGATGCCGTTGGCCAGGTTGAAGGCAATCTGCTTCTCGCGGCGGCGTTCGGTTTCACCGATCGCGCGCTCCATCGAGCCGGTGATGCGGTCGGCGTACAGAATCGCTCGGCCATTGAGGTTACGCGCCGCCCGGCCAATGGTCTGGATCAGCGAGCGCTCGGAACGCAGGAAGCCTTCCTTGTCGGCGTCGAGAATCGCCACCAGTGATACTTCGGGCATGTCCAGGCCTTCACGCAGCAAGTTGATCCCGACCAGTACATCGAACACACCCAGTCGCAGGTCACGAATGATTTCGACCCGTTCCACGGTGTCGATGTCCGAGTGCAGGTAGCGCACCCGCACGCCGTGGTCGGCCAGGTAGTCGGTCAGGTCCTCAGACATGCGCTTGGTCAGCGTGGTGACCAGTACTCGCTCTTCCAGTGCCACGCGCTTGGCGATTTCCGACAGCAAATCGTCGACCTGAGTCAGTGCCGGGCGAATTTCAATTTGCGGGTCGACCAGGCCGGTCGGGCGCACCACTTGCTCTACGATTCGGCCCGCATGTTCCGCTTCGTAATTGCCGGGGGTGGCCGAGACGAAAATCGTCTGCGGGCTGATGCGCTCCCATTCATCGAAACGCATCGGCCGGTTATCCAGCGCCGAGGGCAGGCGGAAACCGTACTCCACCAGGGTTTCTTTACGCGAACGGTCGCCTTTATACATAGCGCCGACTTGCGGCACGCTGACGTGGGATTCGTCGATCACCAGCAGCGCGTCAGCCGGCAGGTAGTCGAACAGAGTCGGCGGCGGTGCACCGGATTCACGACCCGAGAGGTAGCGCGAGTAGTTTTCGATGCCGTTGCAGTAACCCAGCTCCATGATCATTTCCAGATCGAAGCGGGTGCGTTGTTCCAGACGCTGTGCCTCTACCAGCTTGTTGTTGGCCCGCAGGTATTCAAGGCGCTCCTTGAGCTCCTCCTTGATCCCTTCGACAGCGCCGAGCAAGGTTTCGCGCGGGGTTACATAGTGGCTTTTCGGGTAGAAGGTGAAGCGTGGCAGTTTGCGGATCACCTCGCCGGTCAGCGGATCGAAGGCGCTGATGCTTTCAACCTCGTCATCGAACAGTTCGATGCGAATCGCTTCCAGATCGGATTCAGCCGGGTAAACATCAATCACGTCACCGCGCACGCGGAAGGTGGATCGGGCAAAGTCCATGTCGTTGCGGGTGTATTGCAGGTCTGCCAGGCGGCGCAGCAGTTCGCGCTGGTCGAGGCGGTCGCCGCGATCGACGTGCAGCACCATCTTCAAATAGGTTTCCGGGCTGCCCAGGCCGTAAATGCACGACACCGTGGTGACGATGATCGCGTCCTTGCGCTCCAGCAGCGCCTTGGTCGCGGACAGACGCATTTGTTCGATGTGGTCGTTGATCGAAGCATCCTTCTCGATAAAGGTATCGGAGGAGGGCACATACGCTTCGGGCTGGTAGTAGTCGTAGTACGAGACGAAGTATTCCACCGCGTTATTCGGGAAGAATGACTTGAACTCGCCATACAACTGCGCGGCCAGGGTTTTGTTAGGCGCGAGTACCAGGGTCGGGCGGTTCACATGCGCGATTACGTTGGCAATGCTGAACGTCTTGCCCGAGCCCGTTACCCCGAGCAGCGTCTGGTGCGACAGACCGGCCTCGATGCCTTCGATCATCTGGCGAATGGCTTCGGGTTGGTCGCCCGCAGGCTGAAACCGGGTAACAAGCTGAAAGTCGGGCATAACGGACCTCTGGGTTCGCGTTTGAAGGCGTGGGCCGGTCAACAGCGAGAAAAACGGGATACGACGCAGGCCGCATGAAAAAACAGGATACGGCTAAATATGGAGGTCGTGACTGACTGTTTCAAGGCGCATGTCTGACACGGCTGTTTAGCGCAAGGTTGCAATTAGACCAGTGACCGTGAAATAAACTGAAATAGTTGCTCAAAATCGAGAATCGCCTGTCGCTGGAATTAGTTATCGCCTTTATACTTGCTCCCCGTTTGTGCACCGCTCTAGTGCAATCGGCTGGAGCGTTGTCACCCCCTCCATACTCCATTCAGAGCCACCGTAATAATGAGCCTGTTCTCCGCTGTCGAAATGGCACCACGCGATCCTATCCTGGGCCTCAACGAAGCATTCAACGCCGATACTCGTACCAGTAAAGTGAATCTGGGGGTCGGTGTTTATTGCAACGAAGAGGGACGAATTCCGCTCTTGCGTGCCGTTGTCGAAGCCGAAACGATTCGGGTTGCTCAGCATGCTTCGCGCGGCTACTTGCCGATCGACGGCATCGCTGCTTACGACCAAGCTGTTCAAAAGCTGCTGTTTGGCGTTGACTCTCCATTGCTGGCTGCTGGCCGTGTGATCACCACCCAGGCCGTCGGCGGCACGGGCGCGCTGAAAATCGGTGCTGACTTCCTCAAGCTGCTGCAGCCAAACGCTGTGGTCGCCATCAGCGATCCAAGCTGGGAAAACCACCGCGCGCTGTTCGAAACCGCCGGTTTCCCGGTTCAGAACTACCGTTACTACGACGCTGCCAGCCATGACGTTAACCGTGCCGGCATGCTCGAAGACCTCAATGCCTTGCCAGCCGGCTCGGTCGTTGTACTCCACGCTTGCTGTCACAACCCGACTGGCGTCGATCTGACCCCGGCCGATTGGCAGAACGTGCTGGACGTGGTCAAGGCCAAGCAACTGATCCCGTTCCTCGACATGGCCTACCAGGGCTTTGGCGATGGCATCGACGAAGACGCCGCCGCTGTGCGCCTGTTCGCTGAGTCGGGTCTGAACTTCTTTGTTTCCAGCTCATTCTCCAAGTCGTTCTCGCTGTACGGCGAGCGCGTAGGCGCACTGTCGATCATCACCGACTCCAAGGAAGAGAGCGCGCGCGTTCTGTCCCAGGTCAAACGCGTGATCCGCACCAACTACTCCAACCCGCCAACTCACGGTGCAAGCATCGTTGCGGCTGTGCTCAACAGCCCTGAACTGCGTGCCATGTGGGAAACCGAGCTGGCCGAGATGCGCTTGCGCATTCGTGGCATGCGCGTGCAAATGGTTGAGCTGCTGGCGAAAAAAGCACCTGCGCATGACTTCAGCTTTGTTGGGCGTCAATGCGGCATGTTCTCGTACTCGGGTCTGACCGTTGAACAAGTGGCGCGCCTGCGTACCGAGTTCGGTATCTACGCCCTCGACACCGGTCGCATTTGCGTCGCGTCCTTGAACCAGCGCAACATCGAAGTTGTGACCGATGCGATTGTTCAGGTGATCTGAAAATTTTCCAGGAGAAGTCATCAGGGTGTTGACTTCTCTTTGGATATCAGTAAGATAGACGCCATTCCGCGATAGCTCAGTTGGTAGAGCAAATGACTGTTAATCATTGGGTCCCTGGTTCGAGTCCAGGTCGTGGAGCCAGATAGTAAAAAAGCCGCTAGCGATAGCGGCTTTTTTTTGCCCAAAATTTGTGCAGGCATTGTTGTAGGAGAGCCATCGTCGTCCAGACGCCCGAGCAGTAAACTGGGGGCTGGGCGTAGGAGCTGCTGAGGCACGAAAGCTGCGATCTGTTGATCTTTCGTACAGGCAGCGCGACGCCTGGAAAGAGCCAGCGTCAAAAGATCGCAGCCGTCGTTCCTCGGCAGTTCCTACATTGGAAGCTCCTGCAATAAGTTGATCATCCCCGATGAAAGATTGGCTCGTGGGTGAAAAACTGAAACCGGTTTCATCTTGGTCCGGAGCGAATACCTCGCAGCGCCTTGGGCTACGCCCTCGCAGGAAGGGCGACACGATGACGCAGCTTGTAAAAATTAGCGTAAACCTCTCTAAAACAGGGTTTTCCTTGCAGTTCAGGCGCTTTCGTATAATCCTTGCAACATTATGTTTCAAATTCTAGCGTGGTTTCGGCTGTCATTCTTCGGCTTTTACGATGGAGACAGCTCTGAAATCGCGCCTTTTTTTGATGTTTTTATGAAACCGGTTTCAGTTCAAAAAATACAACACAAAAACCACCGTACCCTGCCTGATCAAGAGCCTTTCCCATGCCTGCCTGTGAACCTGATCCCTCGCAAGCCGCCCTGTGGCATGCGCCGCTTAAGCGTCGCACTGTACTCACCGCCTTTGCCCTTGCCGCTGCTCAGGCTGGTATTGCCAGCACGCTGGGCTGGTCGCCCCTGGCGCTGGCAGCGAATGCTGGCATCGATGCCAAGGGTTTTTTCGACGTGTCCCGGTTACTCACCGGCTATGACGAACTCGACCCCGAGACCGCTGTGCGTATCGCACGGGCGTTGATCGCCCAGCAGCCGACGATGGCCGCTTCATTGAATAGCCTCACGCAACTGTTGGCTGAGCCGGCCCATCAAGAGAGTGCCGAAGCCTTCCTGGCGGCCGCGAAAAAAATCAATCAAGGCGACGCCGCGCTGGCGCTGGTAGCCGCCTGGTTCAAAGGAACTGTGGGCCACGGCGAGACCGCGGTGCTGATTACTTACAAGGATGCCCTGATGTATCGCTCCACCAGTGATGGCTTGATCGTACCGACCTACTGCGGCAATGGCCCATTGTGGTGGACCGCCCCGATTCCTGATGCCAGTGCATCGATCTACGGCCCGCGGGGTAACGTATGAGAACGCCCGTGTTTGACGCCAATGGCGACGTAACAGCCGATGTGATTGTGGTCGGTTCGGGGGTTGCCGGGGCGCTGGTTGCCAACCAATTGGTCAGCGAAGGGCATTCGGTGGTGATTCTTGAAGCGGGGCTGCGCATCCAGCGTGCTCAGGCGGTGGAGAACTGGCGCAATATGCCGTTTGATAACCGCATCGGTTCGGACTATCAGGGGTTGTACCCACAGGCCGAGCACGCTCCGGCGCCGCTGTATTTTCCGAAGAACAATTACGTCGAGCTTACAGGTCCAAGCGCCAGCAGCTTCCAGCAGGGTTACTTGCGTACGCTGGGCGGTACCACTTGGCACTGGGCAGCGTCCTGCTGGCGGCATTTGCCGGTGGATATGCGCATGCAGTCCGAATATGGCGTAGGTCGCGACTGGCCGATCAGCTATGACGAGCTGGAACCGTATTATTGCCGCGCCGAAGAAGCGATGGGCGTGGCCGGCCCCAACGATCCGCAGCTGCAGTCGCCGCCTGAGCGCAGCCAGCCCTATCCGATGGACATGGTGCCGTGGGCCTATGGCGATAAGCGTTTCGCTGAGGTCGTCGACGCTCATGGCTACAAGCACATTCCCATTCCTCAGGGCCGCAGTACGCGTCCATGGAAGGGGCGCCCGACCTGCTGTGGCAACAACAACTGCCAGCCCATCTGCCCGATCGGCGCCATGTACAACGCGATCCATACCATCGAAGAAGCCGAGCGCAATGGTGCGGTAGCGCTGACCGAGGCGGTGGTCTACAAGATCGACACCGACGAGAGCAATCGGGTTACCGCGGTGCATTGGCTGAGCCCGGATGGCAAGTCGCACAAGGCCAGCGGCAAGGTGTTCTCCCTTGCATGCAACAGCCTGGAAACCCCGCGGCTGTTGCTGCTGGCAGCCAACGAACGCAATCCAGCTGGCATCGCCAACTCCTCCGATCAGGTGGGGCGCAACATGATGGATCACTCCGGTTTCCACTGTACGTTCCTGGCCAATGAGCCGCTGTGGATCGGCCGTGGTCCGGCGCAGAGCAGCTGCATTGTCGGCCCGCGTGACGGGGAGTTCCGCTCGCGTTATTCCGCCAACAAAATGATCCTCAACAACATCACCCAAGTCGGCAAGGCCACCGAGCAAGCCTTGGCCATGGGCCTGGTGGGCAAGGCTCTGGAAGCCGAGATCCGTCGTCGCGCGAGCCATGGCGTCGATCTTTCTATCAGCCTGGAACCGCTGCCGGACCCCAACAATCGCCTGACCCTCAGCCCGACGCGCCGCGATCCTCACGGTCTGGCCTGCCCGGATATCCACTACGACGTCGGTGACTACGTGCGCAAAGGCGCTGAAGCGGCCCGCGCGCAGCTGGAACACATTGGCCAACTGTTCGGCGCCACTGAGTTCAAGATCACCAGCAACCTCAACGCCAACAACCACATCATGGGCGGCACCATCATGGGCAGCGATCCACGGGATTCGGTGGTCAATGGCGACTGCCGTACCCACGATCACGCCAACCTGTGGTTGCCGGGCGGCGGGGCGATGACCTCGGCCAGCGTCGTCAATACCACCCTGACCATGGCGGCGCTGGCGATCAAGTCGGCGGATGACATGAGCAAAGCTCTGGCGAGAGGTTGAAGACATGTCTCCATTTAAAACTCATCTGTTGCTGGGCATGCTGGCAGTCAGCGGTCTGGCGAGCGCCAATCCGGTATCGCTTGAAGAACAGGGGCGACGTCTGGCTGTAGCCGGTGACTGCATGGCGTGTCACACCGTGCCCGAGGGCGGCAAGGCGTTTGCCGGGGGCTATGCGATTGAATCGCCGTTCGGCGCGATTTATGCGACCAACATTACGCCTTCGAAAACGGCTGGCATCGGCAGCTATACCGAGGAACAGTTTGCCCGGGCCGTGCGCGATGGCGTGCGCGCCGATGGCAGCTATTTGTACCCGGCCATGCCGTACACCTCCTATGTGCACCTGACGGACAGCGATGTTGCGGCGATGTATGCCTACTTCATGAAGTCGGTGGCGCCGGTGGACACCCCGGCCCCGGTCACTCAGTTGAACTTCCCGTTCAATCTGCGTTTTTCCATGGCCGGCTGGAACCTGTTGTTCCTCGACAGTCGCGACACCCCGCGTCCGCCTATGGCGACCGAGCAACTGCAACGCGGTGAATACCTGACCAACACCCTTGAGCACTGTGGTGCTTGTCACACGCCGCGTAATCCGCTGATGGCCGAAATCAAGGACAAGGCCCTGACCGGAGGCATGGTCGGGCCGTGGTACGCGCCCAATATCACCTCTGACAAGGTCAGCGGGATTGGTGGCTGGAGTGATGGGGAGCTGGTGCAATACCTGCGCACCGGTCACGTTGATGGCAAGAACCAAGCGGCTGGCGGCATGGCTGAAGCGGTGCAGAACAGCCTGCAGTTCCTGCCGGACACTGACCTTGAGGCTATTGTTGCCTACCTGAAAAGTACCCCGGCGGTGCGCAACGAAGGGGAGACGCTCCCGGCTTACGCATTTGGTTCGGCCCACAGTGTTGAAGGCGAGGTGCGCGGTTTTGCGCCGGCCAACGCCCATGACAGCGTTCGCTCCGGTGCCGAGTTGTACAGTGGTTATTGCGCCAGCTGTCACCAGCCGAACGGGCAGGGCAGTGCCAATCAGGCCTATCCGTCGTTGTTCCATAACACCGCAACAGGTCTGCCAAATCCGGCCAATTTGATCGCGGCGATTCTGTATGGTGTTGAGCGTCAGGAAGGTGCTAATCACGTGCTGATGCCGCGTTTTGACGAGATGAGCTATGTGGCGCAGTTGAATGATCAGCAAGTGGCCGACATCTCCAACTACGTGTTGAAAACGTTCGGCAATCCTGCGCAGGTGATTACGGCTGCTGATGTGTTGACCGCGCGCCAGGGCGGGGAGAAACCGCTGTTGGCGGTGGTTCAGCCCTATATTGCACCCGCGATGGGCATTGGCGGTTTGCTGGTGGTGGGGTTGCTGGTGTGGTGGTCACGCCGACGGCGTTCGGCTTTGTAGCCGCTGCCGAAGGCTGCGATCGGCGGCGAAGCCGCCGTAAACTCACCCCCTTCGGTGTGCCTGATGGATTGTGGCCTCAGGTTTTACGGCTGCTACGCAGCCGATCGCAGCCGATCGCAGCCTTCGTACCTCGTCAGCGGCTACATTCCTTTCAGGCAGTGCGTGTATGCACCGCTGCACTGACCTCGGAGTGAGCAGGCATCATTTCCCAGGCGTCACGCGGTTCGTCCAGGTCGCGGTTGAGGGTTTCCGGGGTCTTGAACGTGGTGTACAGGGTGATCAGCGTCAGTAATGACAAGTAGCAGGCAATTGGCAACCAGGCGCCAACACCGGCGCTTTGATCGCCGTCATGGCTCGCAACGACCCAGGCGATAAGGCCGGCACCAATCATTGGCGCAATGCCCCCCGCAATCACTGCGGACACTTCCCGGGCAATCGACACCCCCATGTAACGGTGACGTGAGCCAAACAACTCAGGCATCAACGCTGCCTGGGTACCAAACATGCCCCAAGTACCAATGCCCAGCGCGATGGAGATCGCAATGATGCTCGCCACCACGTTGCCCTGGCTCAGTACCCACCACACCGGGAAGGCCAGTACCAGTTGCAGCAGTGCGAAGGCGCGGTACACCACCACACGGCCAAAGCGGTCGCTGAGTTTGCCGGCAATCGGCACGGTCAGCGCGCCGAGGCTGGCGGCGCAGATCAATGTCAGTACGCCCACCGGCCCTTGCAGGCCCACCACGCCAACGATGTAACTGACCGCCAAAGCCTGGTAAATCGACGAACCACCGTTTTCCCCCAGGCGCAGGCCGATGCCAATCAGCAGCGTAGGCTTGGAGTATTTCATTGCACTTTTCAGCGGGTTCTCGCAGACACGCTTGAGCGCCTTGAGGCGAATGAAGGTCGGTGATTCCTTGAGCGACATGCGCATGTACAGACCCAGTGCCACGATCACCACGCTGCTGAAGAACGGCACGCGCCACAGCCCGCTTTCGATGACGTTGTCATTGCCGCTGACCACCAGAAAATACACCGCGGCCGCCAGAATGGTGCCTAACTGAATGCCGAGGAACGGCAGAGCCGCGTAGAAACCGCGTCGGCCTTCGGGCGCGTACTCGGTCATCATCACGGCGGCACCCGCCTGTTCGGCCCCTGCGCCCAACCCTTGCAGCAGACGCAGAACCACCAGCAGTACCGGGGCCAGATAGCCAACCTGAGCAAAGGTTGGCAGGGCGCCGATCAGGGTGCTGGAAATACCCATCAGCAGCACCGTCGATGCGAGCACGAACTTGCGTCCGATACGGTCGCCAATCATGCCGAACAGCACACCACCCAGAGGCCGAATCGCAAAGCCCAGAAAGTAGGTGCCGAAGCTGGCGATCAGGCTCATGGCGCGGGTTTGTTCAGGGAAGAACAGCGGCCCGAAGATCAGTGCCGAGGCGAGGGTATAAAGGGCAAAGTCGTAATACTCCAACGCGCTGCCCAAAGAGCAGGCCCAGGCTGCGCGGTGCAAATCTTTCTTGCGTTCTTGTGCGTCGGGGACCGGGACAATATCGGATGCAGATTGATCGTGAGTCATGTGGAAGACCTCGGATAAGTGCCTTTACGGCTTCTTGTTATGAGCAGGTAACGGTGTTGCTTACAGCTTGAGACGGTTAATTTCCTGGAGCATCGCCTGCTCCATGATGTCGATCGGGGCCTCTTGGCCGGTGTACAGCTCGATTTGTCGACAGGCCTGATGCACCAGCATGCGGGTGCCAGCCACGGTGATGCAGCCGAGTGCTTTGGCTTGCACCAGCAGGGCGGTTTGTACCGGCATGAACGCCACATCCATGACAATCAGGTGGCTGGCCAGGCGGCCGTCCAGCGGGTTGCTGTCCGGTTGCTTGAAGCCCACAGACGTTGCGTTGATGACGATATCGAAGGCTTGGGCATCGAAGGCGTCGACGCTGCCGCCCCACTGGGCGCCCAAGTCTTTGGCCAGGGCTGTTCCGCGCTCAGCGCTGCGGTTGAACAGCGTGACCCGAGCCGCCGCTTGCAGGCAGCCAAAAACCACTGCGCGAGCTGCGCCGCCGGCACCGATCACGGCGATCCGCTTGCCGCGCAGCTCGGTGACTTCCTGCAAGGCGCGCACGGCACCCAGGTAGTCAGTGTTGTAGCCGGTCAGTACGCCGTCGATGTTGTTGATGGTGTTGACCGCACCAATCACCAGGGCCGACTCGTCGATGGCATCCAGGTGTGGCATCACTGCTGTTTTGTAAGGCATGGAGACGTTCATGCCGCGCACGCCCAGCGCACGAATGGCCGCTACGGCCGCCACTGGATCTTCGACGCCAAAACAGACAAACGTATAGTCCAGGCCCAAGGCCGCGTACGCCGCGTTGTGGATTTTTGCAGAGAGTGAAAATGGCGAGCCCATGATTGAGCCGCAGAGGGTCGGCAGGGATTGAGGCATGTGGCGGTCCTTGGCGAGGGTGGTAGACGCCGCCACTTTCAACCGCTCTGGCCCTTGGATGCCAATCGTTTATGGTGATGCCGTGATCACGAACGATGATCACCAAAAATACGCGAAGGTGAGGGCGCCAGGGTTTGATGCCCTGGCGCCACCGATGCTCTAGGCTCTGTACGAAATGTATCTGCGCTCGGTGATGCTGCGTTGAAAACAGGCTCGGAATGCTCATTAACAACCCGTTAACTCCGCTTCCTCGCCTGTTTTCGCCTTGCCTGACCTTCGCTCGAAAACATTTCGTCCAGACCCTAAACCGGTCTTATTTAAATCGCTGTTCGTACATCGCGACTTGATCCGGCGTAATCAATTTGAATGGCACCCAGACTTCGGCCTCGACTGGTTCACCCTTGATCATTTTCAGTGCTACATCAATGGCCTGGGTTGATTGGGCTTTAGGATCTTGAAAGACAGAAGCTGCCAACTGGCCGCGTTTGATCGCTGTCAGGCCATCAGGCAGGCCGTCGATGCCGACGATGGGCACTTCACCTTTGGTCTTGCCTGATTGCTGCAAGGCCATCGCGGCGCCGATGGCCATTTCGTCGTTGTTGGCGACGATGGCATCAAAGCGGGTGCCCGCCAGCAGCCAGTTACTGGTCAGGTCCATGGCTTTGTTGCGTTGCCATTCAGCGCTTTGCTGCTCGATGACTTTGATCTCTGGATAGTCCTTCAGGACTTGCTTGACGCCTTCAGTGCGGTCGAATGTAGCGTTTTGTGCGAGATCGCCCATGATGATCACCACGTTGCCTTTGCCGCCGAGTTTCTCGGCCAGAAAGTGCATTTGCAGTTGCCCGGCCTCGATGTCATTCGACGCCACGGTGACGACACCTTTGGGCAGGTCGCGCTGGTCGGGGTGGCGATTGACATACACCAGCGGGATGTTTGCCGCGACTGCGGCCCGAGTCATGCTGGCGGTGCCTGCGGTATCGGCTGGCAAGACAATGACAGCATCGACTTTCTGGCTGAGAAAATCCTGAACCTGATTCAACTGACGGACCACGTCACCCTGTGCGTCCTCGAACTGGATCTGGATGTTTTCTTTCTTCGCGGCTTCTTGCAGGCCGCTGCGCACGTAGGTCATGAAGTTATCGTCGACTTTGGCAATGCTGACCCCGATGCGATAGTCAGCGAGCGCCCAGGTACTGGCGAGCAACAGCAGCGGGGCAAAAACAAGGGAGCGGCAGCGCATGATGGTGTTCCTTTTATTGTTATGGGGGACAAGCGGGGGCGCAGGAGCAATTGTCTTGATGCCATTTCACTGTGGGAGTCTGGCTTGCCAGCGATGCAGGTAACGCGGTGTGCCTGATTAATTGCGCTGATGCTATCGCTGGCAAGCCAGGCTCCCACAAGGGTGAACCTCAGGTCTGTCAATCCAGAGTAAAGGCCTGCCGGAAGCGTTCCAGTGCGACCTCACTGTTGCCAGAGGCCCAGCCCTCAAGACCGACCACGCCGCTGTAGCCGATGCGGTGCAAGGCTCTGGCAATGGCAGGGTAATGGATTTCACCGGTTCCCGGCTCCATTCGCCCCGGTACGTCCGCAACTTGAATTTCGCCGATGGCCGGGCCCGCCCGCTGGATCAGCTCGATCAGGTTTCCTTCGCCGATTTGCGCGTGGTAAAGGTCCAGGTTCATCTTCAGGTGCGGGCTGCCAACGGCCTCGATCAGCGCCAGAGTATCCTCGGCACGAGCGAAAGGCGTACCGGGATGATCGACCTGGGTATTGAGGTTTTCCAGCAAAAACACCTTGCCTGCGGCTTCGCCCAAGCGGGCAATTTGCTCCAGGGTTTTGCAGGCGCTTAACCACATGCGCGGGCTGGCATGGGCCACCGGTTGGGCCGGTAAACCCTTGTCGCCGAGTCCGGTGCCATGCAGGTTGAGGCTCGGGCAGTGCAGTTGAGCGGCCACTGACAGAGACTCTTTTGCGCTGTCGAGTAGTTGCCGGATGCCGTCGGGATCGGTCAGGTTGCCCGAGATATAGCCGGTCATCGAGGTAAAGTCAGCGCCGGTGGCCACCAGCGCGGGAATGTCTTTGTTGGTCCAGTCCCAGATTTCTGCGCTGAAGCCCAGGGCATGAATACGTTGGACGCGCTCGATGAATGGCAGGTCGAGGAACACCATTTCAGCGCTGATGGCCAGTTTGAACGGGATAAAGCTCATGCCATTACTCCTCACAGGCGGACAGGTTTGCCCTGTTGAACGGATTCGATGCAAGCGCGTGCAATGGCCAGCGCGGCGCGTGCGTCTTCTCCACTGGCGCGGGGTTTTTGACCGCTGCGCAGGCAGTCGACAAAGTGCGTCAGCTCGGCAATGTAAGCATCGCGCAGCAGGTCTGTGTCCATGCGCTGGGTATCGGTCTGGATACCGTCTGCAAGGTAGCGCAGCATGGACGATTGAGTGATGCTGCCCATGGTCAGCATGCCCGCGCTGCCAAAGACTTCACCGCGAACATCGTAGCCATACACGGCCTGGAAATTGGCTTCGGCCGTCGCAATCGCGCCGTTATCGAAGCGGATAGTGACGACCGCCGTGTCCAGCAAGCCTTTGCTCTTGTAGGCGGGTGCAACCAGTGCATCGGCCATCACAAACACTTCAACCGCTTCGGCACCCGGGTTCAAGTAGCGCAGGGTGTCAAAGTCATGGATCAGGGTTTCCAGAAAAATCGTCCACTGCGGCACGCCTGCCGGATTGCTCAGGCCAGGATCGCGGGTCAGCGAGCGCAGCAATTGTGGGGTGCCGATGCGCCCCGAGACCACATCCAGATGCGCCTCTCGAAAACCCCTGACAAAGCGTCGGTTGAAGCCGACCTGCAGCGTTACGTTGGCCTGGGCGGCTGCGGCGATGGCTCGATCGGCCTCGTCAAGGGTGATGGCCATCGGTTTTTCGCAAAAAATACCCTTGCCTGCTTCGGCGGCGCTGATCACCAATTCGGCGTGGCTGCGTGCCGGGGCCGCAATCAGAATGCCGTCAACTTCAGGGTCGTCGAGCAATTGTTGTGGGTCTGTGTACACCCGTTGCACGCCCAGTGTTTCGGCCAGGCGCGCAGCCTGGCCTGGGGTTGGGTCGGCGATGGCAACCAGGCTGGCGCCGGGAATGTGCAGGGCCGCTGTCTGGCCGTGAAAGCTGCCCATGCGGCCAGCACCAATGAGGCCGAGGCGGATCGTTTTAAGCGTACCCATGAAGTGACTCCTGATTATTGTTGTGGGTCGCACGGGCTGAGCAATGCCAAGCAAACCGTGTGCATCCAGACAGGAGCAAAGCTTGTGCCAACATGTAACTAACTGTTTTATAAGGATAAAAAATATTTATCGCATGCGGTTATGTCTATGTTTTAGACATGTCTATGCTCACATGTCTAAAATATAGACATAGCAGCGGTGCCCAATGACGATTGACCAGTGCAGGGTGTTCAGTTCGGAAGATCTCAACTACATCGCGGCTCTGGATCCCGCTTCGTTGAGTGAGGGACCTATCCCCGAGCTGGAGCAAGCGTGGCAGGCGTGCCTGAGTGGCGCTGTTGTTCGACCGGAGGGTGTGCGCCAAGTTATCTGGGACTCGTGGCAGCGCAGCGTGACGGCCGGGATCGACTCGCAAGAGTGCGAATATCAGTTCGTCGCACCGCCAGTGCTGGCCGCCAAGCGAGTGCTCAATCGTGCATTGATCGAGGCGGCGACCGAGGTGATGACGGGGTTGCTGGCTTACAACCCGCGAGGGCATATCAACCTCACCGATGCCGAAGGGGTGACTCTGCATTACTGTGGTCTTGATCTGACGCCGATCGGCAGCCGCTTGCTGGAGTCGGTGCAGGGCACCAATTGCACGGGGCTGGCGCTTGCCGAAGACCGCCTGATGTACGTGCTGGCCGAAGAAAACTTTGCCGCCGGCTTGCGCAAGCGCCGCATGCATTGTGCGGCGGCACCGATCCGCGATACCGAGGGCAAGACCCTGGGCCTGTTGACCCTGACGGCAGAACCGGGCTGGTTTCACTTTCATACCTTGGGCACGGTGCAGGCCGCGGCTGAAGCCGTGTCCCGGCAGTTGGCATTACAGGCGCTGTTGGCAGAGCAAAAAAGCGTACTCGAAGTCCTCAACGAAGGCTTGGTTGTACTGGATGGGCAAGGCCGCATCAAAGCGTTGAACCATTACGCCCGGCAGCTGTTTCGAGTGGGGCAGGACCTGCTGGGTTGCTCGTTCCGGCGCTTGGGCCAGAGTGAGCTGACAGACGAGATTTTGCGCCATGCGGGGGAAGGGCTGCGCGATCTGGATTGCACCTTTGTGCTGCATGACCGTAGCCACTTGGCGTGTCTGGTATCGGTCTGTTCCCTCGAACAGGGCGGACGTATTGTGTCGTTGCGTGAGAACCGGCGAATTCGCGAAATAACCCGGCGCATTATTGGCACCCAGGCGACCTATACCTTCGACACCATTCAAGGACAGTCACGGGCGATTCAGGAGGCGTTGCACCTGGGGCGAATTGCCAGTCGCAGTGACTCGACCACGCTGATCCTGGGCGAAAGCGGCACCGGTAAAGAGCTGTTCGCCCAGGCTATTCACAATGCCAGCGAGCGTGCGGGTGGCGCTTTTGTGGCGGTCAACTGCGGGGCTATCCCCCGCGAGCTGGTACAAAGTGAGCTGTTTGGGCATGTTGAAGGCGCCTTTACCGGCTCGGCGCGCGGCGGCTCGGCCGGCAAGTTTGAGCTGGCCGATGGCGGGACGATTTTTCTGGATGAGATTGGTGACATGTCATTCGACGCCCAGGTCAGCCTGTTACGCGTGTTGCAGGAAGGCGAAGTAACCCGTGTCGGGGCGAAGAAATCGCAACGAGTGGATGTGCGAATCATCGCGGCGACTCATCGCAATCTGAGCCAGGCGGTGGCGAATGGCGCTTTTCGCGAGGACCTTTATTACCGCTTGAACGTGCTGAACCTTACTGTCCCGCCGTTGCGCATGCGCCGTGAGGACATTGCGTTGCTGGCACAGCACTTCCTCGTCCGCTGTGCCCATTCACTGCGCAAGGCGGTGCAAGGCATATCCCCTCAAGCACTGGCGCTACTCTTGGCCCATGCCTGGCCCGGAAACGTGCGAGAGCTGGAAAACGTCATTGAGCGCGCCACCAATCTGGCGACGACGGCATTGCTTGAGCCGCAAGATTTGCCGCTGGAAATGCTTCAGGAACAGCGTCGGCCGGGACTGGGCGGCCTCTTGACGCAGAGTGCGCAGTCACTGACCGGTGCTTTGGATTTGAACACCCATGAAGCGAATGCAATCAGCGCGGCCCTGCGGAATACCCAAGGTAATATCCGGTTGGCCGCGCAGCAATTGCGGGTATCGCGTGGGGGCTTGTACAACAAAATGAAACGTTTTGGACTCAGTGTCGGAGCCTACCGCCCGGGGTCGGAGTAACGTCTTGATTCAGGTGGTTGGCACACTGGCCAGGGCTTCACTCAGCTCACTGGCAGTGGCCAGCTCTTTTTGCTCGACCACTGCGCCGTTCTCCAGGCGCAGCCACAGCACCTTGTCTTCAGCACCGGGGTATTGGGCGGCAATTTTACCGTCGCGGTCGAGCACCACGCGGTAGGTGTAGTCGCGCATCTTTGGGATGGCGAAGAGTTTGCCAATCAGTGACGGCATGCGCTGGACGTCTGCGAGGAACACCGCGTTGCGCGCTTCCAGATAGCCTTTGGGCTGATCCTGTAGTGCGGCCTTGACCAGTTTGGCGCCGTCCATGTTGCGCGCCACCAGCAAGACTCGGGTTTGCGTGTCGAGGGTGTAGGGCTGGTCATGCTGATCGAGCAAGGTCCAGGGTGTCAGACGCTCACCGATAGTGGCCGCTTGAGCCAGCATGGACAGCGCGCTCAACAGCAGCACAAGTGCAATTCTCACCGTTCAATACCTCCTTTTAAAGGTTGTTTGCTTGCGTTGTTTTCAACCTGACAGGCTTCAGGCACGCGGCGCATGGTAGCCCATCAGGTCGTGGAAAGATTGCCCTGCAAAAGGCGCTGTGGAACATCTGCCAGGGTTGGCTGGCAGCCCGGTGATGGCCAAGAGTCAGCGGCGAGCTGCCTCGCGCAAACTTGTAATCCATATCCCTATCCGTTATAGGTAAAAGGTAATTCATAACCATAAGAGGCTAAATAAGCTCGATGTATGAGAACACACGTATCTTTTGCCCTTCGGGCCTGCGTCCTGCGCAATGCAGTGATGGACACGGGCCGATTCATAAACCTTGTGTAACAACCCTTCGTTTTTCTCCCGGCTCATTGCGAGCCACGCGTTTTCACGTTCAGCCAACGTCGCTGCGTGATGCCCTCGTTACCGGCAAGCGCAATCGTTCGGTTCCTCCGCCGGCTTTTTGATTTCTGAATATTTCTCACCTCCGAGGCCTTGGCCTGGTCGGGGTGGGCTCTCTGTTTTTCAGTTTTCAATAAGTTGAGGGAATTCTATGTCTATTCGTGTCGCAATCATCGGTGCCGGTCCTTCAGGCCTCGCGCAACTGCGTGCTTTTCAATCGGCTCATGCCAAAGGCGCAGTCATGCCGAACGTGGTGTGCTTTGAGAAGCAGGCTGATTGGGGCGGTATGTGGAATTACACGTGGCGCACCGGGCTCGATGAGCACGGTGAACCGGTCCACGGGAGCATGTACCGTTACCTCTGGTCGAACGGACCGAAAGAATGTCTGGAGTTTGCGGATTACAGTTTTGATGAGCACTTTGGGCGACCGATTTCATCCTATCCGCCGCGCGAAGTACTTTGGGACTACATACAGGGCCGGGTGCGTAAAGCGGGAGTACGTAACTACATACGTTTCAATACAGCGGTCAAACAGGTCACGTTTGACCACGGTACGCGGGAGTTCACTGTGACTGCCCACGACTACGGCCTGCAGCAAAGCGTGACTCAGGTATTTGATTATGTGATCGTGGCCAGCGGCCATTTCTCCACGCCGCATGTGCCGGAGTTTGAAGGTTTTGAGCGTTTTTCGGGGCGCATCATGCATGCCCATGACTTTCGCGAGGCGACCGAGCTCAAAGGCAAGGACTTGCTGATTATTGGCAGCAGTTATTCGGCCGAGGACATTGGTTCGCAGTGTTACAAGTACGGTGCACGGTCGATTACCAGCACCTATCGCACTCAGCCAATGGGCTATAAGTGGCCGAAGGGCTGGGAAGAGCGTCCGCTCCTGAACCGGGTTGAAGGCGACATGGCCTACTTCGCTGACGGGTCAAGCAAGCGGGTGGATGCGATCATTCTGTGCACGGGTTACCAGCACCACTTCCCATTCCTGCCAGATGAGCTGACTCTCAAGACCTCCAACCGGCTTTGGCCGCTGGGCCTTTATCAGGGGGTTGTCTGGGAACAGAACCCGCAGCTGATCTACCTCGGCATGCAGGACCTGTGGTACAGCTTCAACCTGTTTGACGCTCAGGCCTGGTTTGTTCGGGACTACATATCAGGTCGTATCAACTTGCCGGCTCCGGCCGCGATGCAGGCTGACAGCGCGCGCTGGCGGGCTGAGGAAGACAGCCTGGAAAGCACGGCATCAATGTATGAATTTCAGGGGCGCTATATCAAACACCTGATCGATCAGACTGACTACCCGAGCTTTGACATCGATGCGGTAAACCAGATTTTCCTCAAGTGGAAGATGGACAAGAAGCGCGACATCATGGGTTATCGCGACAAGTCTTATCGTTCAGTGATCACCGGCACCACAGCGGTGCCGCACCACACGCGCTGGTTGCAGGCGCTGGATGACTCGATGGAAGAATACCTGCGTGAAACCGCCACCCAAAGCGGGATCAATACACTGCATCAGCGCTAACGGCAAAGCCCCACTCTGGTGTTACAGCTAACGCCAGAGCGGGGTGAATCCTTGGCCGCTCAATGGGCGGTATCTTGCTCTATGGTTAAGCGGGTACAAAACTGCCGGAAAGGAGTGCACCAATGACCCGCCTCACTGCAAAAGATTTTTCCCCGCAATTGCTTGAACTCTATGACTACTACGCCCACGGCAAGATCAACCGGCGCGAGTTTCTGGATCGTGCAGCGATGTTCACACTGGGCGGTACTGCGCTCTCGGCGTTGGTGGCACTAAGCCCCAATTATGCGCTTGCCGAACAAGTGCCTTTTACCGACCCCGATATTATTGCCGAGTACATTGTGTATCCGTCGCCCAAAGGGCATGGGCAAGTACGTGGTTATCGGGTGCGTCCGGCACACGCGCAGGGCAAGTTACCGGCAGTGGTGGTGGTGCATGAAAATCGCGGGCTTAACCCTTACATCGAGGATGTCGCCCGGCGTTTGGCCAAGCAGGGTTTTATCGCGCTGGCTCCAGACGGCCTGACGTCTGTGGGGGGCTATCCGGGGAGCGATGAGAAGGGCGTGGCACTTCAGCAAACGGTTAACCCCGAAAAGCTGATGAATGACTTTTTCGCCGCGGTTGAATGGTTGATGCAGCACGATGAAAGCACCGGCAAAGTGGGGATTACCGGGTTCTGTTATGGCGGTGGCGTGGCCAATGCGGCGGCGGTGGCTTACCCGGAGCTGGGTGCTGCCGTGTCGTTTTACGGGCGTCAGCCCAGTGCCGAGGAGGTGCCGCGCATTCAGGCACCGCTGATGCTGCACTACGCTGAACTGGATACGCGGATCAATGAAGGCTGGCCGGCATTTGAGCAGGCCCTGAAGGCTAACGGTAAAACGTATCAGGCCTATATCTATCCGGGGGTAAACCACGGCTTTCATAACGACTCTACACCTCGTTACGATGAGGCCGCGGCGACATTGGCCTGGAGCAGAACGCTGGACTGGTTTCGCCAGTACTTGTCGTAAAAATTCAGCTGTTCTTTTTCTGCAAGCTCTTCAACCGCGTACTGGCGCGTTGCACAGCGGCCATTTTTTCGGGCCGCTTCATGCGCTTCCACTTGCGAATGTCTTCTTTGGTGCGCCCGCAGCTCACGCACAATTCGCCACTTAACTGGCACACGGCGATGCACGGGTTCTCTATGTCCTTGGCCATTTAGCGTTTTTGGGTCAGGCGTTTTGGCCAGTTACCGCCATTGGCGCGCTGGCACTCTTCTTCCGAATCGTAGTACACGTGGTCGGCGACCTTGCGCACTTTCACGCCCGCCTCATCGAATGCCTTGGACGTCAGTTCGAGCATAAATCCAGCCTCGCCATCCGCCAGGGCAAAGTCTTTACTGACTTGGGTGTCGAATACCCAGACCACCTTCAGGCTGACCGGGAAGGCATCGTAGTCGACGGCATGGGTCAGCCAGACAAAGCCCGGGATTTGCCCTTTGGCGGTCTCACAGGCGTCGGTCAGGGATTTGATCAGGCGGTGTTCGAACTGTGCCTGATGGCGTTTGCTTGAAGACATGGGTGAATCCTGTGGGCTGGCGTTCAAAAGGCGCAATCATACCGTTTCAGCGCCTCTAAAAACCCTATAAAAGATGCGTTTTCGCCCAAAGTGACACCTGAGGTAGAATGTCGCGGCTAGCAGCATTATTAATGTCACCCAAGCAGCTGAAGCCAAAACCAATAAGAGATCAGCGTCCAAGGTACATACAAGTGAGGTCTATAGTGTTCATAGGCCTTATATCTCTACCCGTTCAAGGCCTGATGGCTAACGCCACTGTGCCGGGTAGATGGCGTTTTATCTTAGGTACTACAAAATGTTAAAAAAAATGAACAAGGGGCTACTGGGCCTTGCGCTGACCATGGGCCTTACGTCCGTGCAGGCAGCCGAGACCAAACACGTGGATGCCGTACTTATTGGTGGCGGCATCATGAGTGCAACCCTGGGTGTCTGGCTCAATGAGCTGGAACCAGGCATGACCATGGAGATGATTGAGCGTCTCGATGGCGTTGCTCTCGAAAGTTCCAACGGCTGGAACAACGCCGGTACCGGTCACTCGGCCCTGGCTGAGCTGAACTACACGCCGGAAGACAAGAACGGCAACGTTGAAATCCCGAAGGCCATTGAAATCAATGAAGCCTTCCAGATCTCGCGTCAGTTCTGGTCCTGGCAGGTCAAGAACGGTGTTCTGAAAGACCCGCGTTCGTTCATCAACTCCACACCGCACATGAGCTTTGTGTGGGGCGATGACAACATCAAGTTCTTGAAGAAGCGTTACGACGCTCTGCAGGCGAGCCCGCTGTTCGCTGGCATGCAGTACTCCGAAGACCCGGCTCAGATCAAGCAGTGGGTACCACTGATGATGGAAGGGCGTGACCCGAACCAGAAAGTCGCGGCCACCTGGTCCCCGCTGGGTACAGACGTGAACTTCGGCGAAATTACGCGCCAGTTCGTGGCTAACCTGCAAACCAAGCCTAACTTTTCGCTGAAACTGTCGAGCGAAGTGCAAGACATCACGCGCAATGCCGATGGCACCTGGCGTGTGGCTTACAAGAACCTGAAAGACGGTACTGAAACTCAGACCGACGCCAAGTTCGTGTTTATCGGCGCTGGTGGCGGTGCTCTGCACCTGCTGCAAAAGTCCGGTATTCCTGAAGCCAAAGAGTACGCTGGCTTCCCGGTCGGTGGCTCGTTCCTGGTGACCGAGAACCCAACCATTGCCCAGCAGCATTTGGCCAAGGCCTACGGCAAGGCTTCGGTTGGCGCACCGCCGATGTCGGTTCCGCACCTGGACACCCGCGTGCTGGATGGCAAGCGCGTGATCCTGTTTGGCCCGTTCGCGACCTTCTCGACCAAGTTCCTGAAAGAAGGCTCGTACCTCGACCTGCTGACCAGCACCACGACGCACAACATCTGGCCGATGGCCAAAGTCGGTGTCGAACAGTACCCACTGGTTGAGTACCTGGCTGGCCAACTGATGCTGTCTGATGAAGACCGTCTTGATGCGCTGAAAGAATACTTCCCGAACGCCAAGTCTGAAGACTGGCGCCTGTGGCAAGCCGGCCAGCGTGTGCAGATCATCAAGCGTGACGAAGACAAAGGCGGCGTGCTGAAACTCGGTACCGAGATTGTTAGCGCCAAAGACGGTAGCATCGCTGGCCTGCTGGGCGCATCGCCGGGCGCGTCGACCGCAGCACCGATCATGTTGACCGTGCTTGAAACTGTGTTCAAAGACAAAGTGGCGAGCCCTGAGTGGCAAGCCAAGCTGCACCAGATCGTTCCGAGCTATGGCACCAAACTCAACGGTTCA
This sequence comes from Pseudomonadota bacterium, assembly GCA_040385125.1. GTDB lineage: Bacteria > Pseudomonadota > Gammaproteobacteria > Pseudomonadales > Pseudomonadaceae > Aquipseudomonas. The sequence goes on from JAZKIA010000021.1 coordinate 190,820, forward strand.
CCTGAGCGCGTTGCTCAGGAGTGGGCATACACCAGCGAAGTCCTGCAACTGACTCCGCCACCGGCCATTCCTGCAACAACTGCAACCCAAGCAGCACCTGCTGCGCCGGCCACGCCTGCGCCAAGCAACCCAGCGGCTGATATGGCGCTGTAAACCCGGCAATGCCCTGTAGGAGCGAGCTTGCTCGCGATGGTTTTCAACGTAACGTGCACTCTAACTGAGTTAACGCGGCGTTCTTGAGACCATCGCGAGCAAGCTCGCTCCTACAGAGGGCTTGAGCAAGACACTCACTGCGTTCCGAACATTCCCGTCCAGTAAATCCCCGCGTCACTTTTTGGGTCTACCGCATAGGCAGCGCCCAGCTCACGAAATTGTGGGTTCATCACATTTGCGCAATGGCCAGGACTGGCCAGCCAACCCTCGACCACCTTGTTCGGTGTGTCTTGCCCGGCGGCGATGTTTTCGCCTATCTGCTGACCGATATAGCCCGCCAACTCCGCTCGATCCCCAGGCATAGCGCCGTCCCGACTTTTGTGATCGAAGTAATTGTTATTGGCCATGTCCCGGCTATGAGATTCGGCTGCAGTCGCCAGGGTTGCATTCCACGTCAGTGGGCCGGCAGCGCCAAACGCCTGAGTGCCGCATTGGCGCGACTGCGCGCGTGCCGTGTTGATCAGCTCAAGCACCTTTTGGCCTTCTGCTTGCCAGTCACCCAGACGCCCGGTCAACAGCGGGCGGGCCAGCACGATCTTCCATTCGCTCTGATCACGGCTGACGCCGATATCGACAAATTGTGGGTCAAGCACCACCTTGCAGAAGCTTTCCTGCACCGCTTTCATGGCGGCCTGCGCGTCTCGTGGCCCGGACAGGCTGATGGCCTGCACATTGACCATCGGGTAAGCGGCGCGACCGAGCGCTTCCTGCAAGTCGCCGAAATTATTGGCTGGCAGTTTCAGCCGCGGGTCAGCCGCAAGCGGTGGCAGCTCTTGTGAGACCTGCCCGGCGCAGCGCTGAATCTGGCTGCGGTAGGCGTTGATCGAGTCGACCAACTGCGATTCCTCAGTAGCCATGGCCGAAGCGGCAAACACCAGCCCCAGGGTCAACAGGGTGAAATGAGCACGCATGAAAGTTTCCTCTGAACGCAAGGCACCCATGATGCGTTATTTTTCGCGCCCGCGACCACTCACAAACGTACAAGCCCGACGGCAAGCCACTGAGTAGACTGCGCGCCATTGGTGATTGCTGGCAGGTTCAAGATGGAAATTTTTATTTACGCATTCAGCGTGATGTACAGCCCTGGCCCGGTCAATTTGATGGGGCTTAACGCCGGACTCAGCGGTGGTTTTCGACGGTCGGCGGGTTTTTTCGTCGGAGTCGGTTGCGCGATGCTGATGCTGTTTATCTTTTTTGGTTTCACCGGCGAGGCGGTCGTTTCCAGAGCCGCGTTGCCGTATCTGTCGCTGGCGGGTGGCCTGTATACGCTGTATCTGGCTTATCAGGTGTATACCGCGCCGACGCCGGGAGCGGCAGAAGGCAAGGCGCCAGCACCGGCCAGGACGCTGACCTTCGGCAACGGCTTCCTGATTCAGGCGCTCAACCCAAAGGGCATCATGGCGGTGTTGCCAATCTGCAGCGTGATGTTGCCCGCCGCGCATATCAGCGGCTTTTCTATCGTTATTGTTTCTGGGTTACTGGCAATCGCCGCCGGTGGTGCGCCGTGGGGCTATGCGTTGCTGGGAGCGGTTATGGGGCGGCGAATTACCCGTGGCGCGTGGTTTGTACTGTTCAACCGTCTGATGGGGCTTGCGCTGGTGGTATGCGCGTACTTTATGCTGCAACCGTTTTATCAGCTTCTGAAGACTTGGCAGTTAACGTAAAGGGCCAGACACCATGCACGATCACCCGGCATCGCCGGACTGGGTCCAACACTCACCAGGCATATCGAGCCTGGAGCGCTTCGAAGCCTTTTTCGGCGGGCACGCTTTTGACGCCCATCGCCATGACAGTTACGCGATTGGCCGCACGGTGAGTGGTGTGCATCATTTTCATTACCGGGGCGAGGCCAAGCTGTGCTTGCCCGGTGAGACCATGATTCTGCACCCCGACGAAGCGCATGACGGGTATGCCGGTTCTGAGCACGGTTTTCGCTATCAGGGTGTGCATCTGCCGCCTGCATGGGTGCAACAGATCGTCAAGGGCAAGGCGCTACCGTTTTTCAAGGGGGGCGTTGCTCGTGACCCGCGTCTGGCGGCGGCCAGTGACGGGTTGCTGAATACGCTGGGTGCCGAGCCTGATTCGCTGGCGGTGGATGACGCGGTCTACAACTTTGTGATGGCCTTGGCTGAGTTGGCAGGGCAAGCCAATCTCGGCAAGTCCGGGCATTTTCTGGCCGCTGCTCGCGCCCGCGAGTTTATTGACGACAATCTGCAGCAACTGATTACGCTGGACGATCTGGCCAGTTGCAGCGGGCGCGATCGCTGGAGTTTGTCGAAAGACTTTCGTGTGTTCTTTGGCACCAGCCCGCACCGGTACCTCACGCTGCGCCGCCTGGAGCGGGTCAAGACCCTTGTGCTCAAGGGCCACTCACTGTCAGATGCGGCGATTGAGGCCGGTTTTTTCGATCAAAGCCACATGACTCGTCACTTCAAGAAAGCATTTGGCGTGTCACCTTCACGCTGGTGTCAGCCGCGCTGACTCAAATGTCGCCAAGGCGTTCAGCCACAAAAGCTCGGGCTTTGGCGGTTAGTTGATCGATCTGGCGATCACGTTTCTTCTCTGCGTCGAGCATCGCTTTCTTGCCGTTGCGTTGCAGCAGGTAGGTATGAATCTGCCGTACCTCTGTGGAGCTGTAGATGGGGGCAACGTCGAGCACGCCCATCAGCCCGTCAGTGCTGTGATCGAGGGTATTCATCAGTACTTGTGGGCCGCGTGTACCGATCACCTGTAAGCCCATCGCCTCAAAAGCTGCAACTTTGCCGACGCTGCAGGTCAGCTCGGTGTGTGGATAGCGGTTCACCACCTCTTGCACCATGCTCTGAATCACGCCCAAGTGCCGATGGCTGGCCAGCTCAGCCATATACGCGATACCGCAGGCTTGCGGATCATCCTTGACCGGCAAGTACAGGACGAAACCGGTCACTTTGTCCGGGTCCTGATCATCAGTTGCAACCAGCAGCTCAACCGCAATCCCTTTGGCGCCGCCAAGAGCCTCCAGGTACAGATGCACTTCAAAGCCGATGGCGTACTGATAAATGCTGTACAGCAGATTGCTCGGCGCGATTTCCATCGCACTGATGTCGGTGAGATGGTCGACGACGATCTGCAGAATCTGACTGTTGATCGGCTCGCTGCTCGGGGTATCAAAGTGGGTGAGGGTGGTCATGGGGCCTTTGTGTCTGAGAAGTGGGGAAGGGGTGGGACACCTCCCCGTAGGAGCTGCCGAAGGCTGCGATCTTTTAACGTTGAAGCCAGATTAGCGCTGGCTCAACCAATAGTCATGCAGCGCCCGGGCCGCCGGGGCAATTTCGGCCACGCGTTGCTGATGTGCAACCACATCCAAATCTTCAGGCAGCTCAAAGTTGTCCTGTTCGGCACAGTCGGCGATGGCTTGCAGCAGGGTGGCTTGAATGGCGGGCAGTGGTGTCCAGGTGGCGACCGCCACACCGCGCAAGTAACCGAAGCACCATTCTTCTGCCAAGGTAACGTCCTGACCCAGGTGTTCGGTCTGTTCAAAGCGCGGGGCGAAGGCTTGGCTGTCTTCCGCCAATTGGCGGGCCAAGGTGTTGATGTGGCGCACGCTCAACTCGATGAGCAGCTTGGCCTCATCGGTGGTTTCCCAGGCCGGATTTTGTCCGCCCCAGATCCCCGGGAACCAGTCAGCAATATCCACCTGCGCAGGGCTCGACACCAAGGCAGTGAAGTAACCATCGAGCTCTGAAGGGTTCAGTACAGAGTGATCGTCGCCGTATTTAAGCAGGGTGCTTTCGATGACGTCGAAGTCGGCAGTATTCAGGGGCTGGTCGTGCATGGACAAATTCCTTGGCTGAAGGCGCTTGGCATGGAGGAACCGCCGCGCAGTAAAAAGTCGCGGAGAATGCCCTGTACGGCGACTTTTATCCAGATCCAATTATCCGGCGGCAGCCAATACCTTAGTCCACCGTGACGATGGACTCGACCACAAAATATTTGAAGCCGGCTTTGGCCAAGGCTTTTTTTGCGTCCTGTTCGGCATCAAACCGGCTCAGGGTTTTGGCGTCATGGACAAATTGGGTTTCTTCGCCGTCATATTCTTTGCTCACCTGCAAGGTGACGCGCAGCATCGGGCCTCTGCGTTTAACCGGCACGCGGGGTGCAGCTGCAGCCTTGGGCGGTGGCGGGGCAGGTATTGGGGCTGCGGGTTCGATTTTTGGTTCGACTTGGGGTGCGGCAGACGGGGCAGGGGTATCAAGGCCGAGCGCTTTGCGCATTTCGTCCTCGGTGAATCCGGAGCTCATGTTAAGACTCTATTAATTTTAAAGACGCGCTTATAGGGTAGCTATCAAGGTGATAGCAAGCAGTTTTACTCAGTCGCACTAAAAAAGCCGTGTTTACACCTGTGGGGGGTAGTTCAGGTGTCGCGTAACAAGTCATGACCATCCAGTACCCTGTAGGCGATTTCTGGGCGCATCTCAAAAGCTCGGCGGATGGCGGCCGGGATCGACTGCCGGGTTTTTCTGCACAGACCGGGCTGCTCCGCGATACGAATGGCGATACCGCGCATGGTGCGTACTTCATTAAAACTGGGTTCGATCTCCAGCTGGATACCCAGCAACTCAAACATCCGGCGTTGCATGTGCTGCAGATCGTTGAAACTTTGAATATTCTCCAGGCGCTCCAGCAGGACTTTCTCGGCCTGACGATCAAGGGTCAGAATTCGCAGATCCGGATTGGGCGCCGCCAACAGCTGCTCCCGCTCGCAGATGCAGGCGCCGGGTGGGCAGGGTGAGCGGATTGCCACTGAAGGAGTCATCGGCTTCAAGCATAGTCGTGCTACGGTTTAAGCGTCTAGCCGCAAGACCTGAGTCAGTGATCAACGCTTTCAGCCAAGATCTCGGCATACACCTGTCGGTCAATATTGGCTCCGCTCAAAATCACCGCTACCCGTCGTCCTTGCTGCTGATGCTGTTCTTTGATCAGCGCAGCCAGTGCGGCGGCACCAGCACCTTCGGCGGTGTTGTGCGTGGTTTCATGGTAGACCCGAATGGCGTGAGCGATCTCGCGGTCGGACACACGAATCACCCGCGCCGCGCCCTTGGCAATAATGTCCAGCGCCTCAGGCAATGGCTGGCGACAGGCAAGACCGTCGGCGAAGGTGTGGGCGGTGTCCGTACAGATCACACGGCCCTGCTCGACACTTTGCGCGAAGGCATCGGCATGCGATGACACCACGCCGACAATCTCGGTGTTCAGCCCCAGCAGATCACGGGTCTGGATCAGCCCACAAATACCCGAGCCCATGCCGATGGGCACATACACCGTGTCCAGGTCTGCCACGGCTTCGAGCAACTCCAGCGCGTAGGTGGCGACTCCGCGAATCAGGTCGCGATGGAAGGCCGGTACCAAATGCAGCTGATGGGTTTCAGCCAGGGTGGCGGCTTCGAGTCGTGCCTCATCGAAGTCCTTGCCATGCTCAATCACGTTAGCGCCCAAGGCGCGCATGGCGGCGTTTTTCTCCAGCGAGTTACCTTCGGGCACCACGATACTGATCGTCAGCCCCATGCGTCGGGCCGCCAGTGCCAGGCTTTGCCCGTGATTGCCACGGGTGGCGGTGACCAACCCGCGGGTCTCGGGATGGCGCTCAAGCAAGCCTTGCACATACAGCAAGCCACCGCGCACTTTGAAGGCGCCGGTTGGCGTGTGGTTTTCATGTTTGACCCACACCGTGCAGCCCAGCCGCTCGGCCAATAATGGCCAGGCCAACTGCGGTGTCGGTGCCATGCTTTGGTACACGGAGGTGGCGGCGAGGCGAAGGGAATTCAAATCAAACATGGCGCACCGGTATCAAGGGGTTTGACTCGATTCTAGCCATCGAACATTGTATGGGCCGAACCTTATATTGCATGGCCAACAATAAATGTGGATGCCGACGCTCAATGATTCGCCGCAACCGCGCTATCTGGCGTTGGTGGATGCCATTGCCCAGGCCATCACCTGTGGCGAGCTGAAACCCGGCGAGCGCTTGCCGCCGCAGCGGCGATTGGCTTGGGCGCTGGGCTGGAACCCCAGCACCACCATGCAGGCCTATCGCGAGGCGGCGCGTCGGCATCTGGTGTCTGGGGAAGTCGGGCGCGGCACCTATGTGCTGGCGGGTAGCCAAGAGGCCACGCTGTTTCTGTTGCAACAGGTGGACGACCACGCAGCGCTGATTGACTTGCGCACCAATGTTCCGGCAATTGATCACGCCGCTCAGAGCGACGCCCAAGCTTTGTCGTGGTTGCTTGATACCCACCAGGCAATCCGTTTGCAGCGCTATTTAAGTGCAGCGGACTTGCTTCAGGCGCGGGTGCAGGGTGCGGCATGGTTCAAGGGGCGTGGACTGGCACTGGCGGTAGACAACATCATGCTTTGCACCGGCGCCCAGCAAGGGCTGTTCACGGTACTGCTGTCGCTGTGCCAAGCAGGTGAACCAGTATTGGTCGAGGCCTTCACTGCGCCGGGGATCAAGGCTGCCTGCGCACAATTGCGTTTGCCCATGCACGGGGTGGCGCTCGACCAACAGGGCATCGTGCCGGAAGATTTCGACCGGATGATCCGCGCAACTGGTGCGCGGATAGCAGTATTGACCCCGACCCTGCAAAACCCGACCTCGGCGGTGATGGGGGTCGAACGTAAGCAGGCCATTGCCCAGATCGCTCGGCGTCATGGGGTCTGGGTGATTGAAGACGATGTGTACGGTGCGTTGACCGACAGCCCGCCGTTGTATGGCTTTTTGCCTGATTTCGGTGTGTTGATCAGTAGCCTGTCCAAGACCGTCGCCGCTGGCGTGCGCCTGGGCTGGATTGTGGCCAGCCCGCAGTTGTTGGCGCGCATTGATCCCCACGCGCAATCGGCGCACTGGGGGATTTCCCCCGTGTGCATGGCCATTGCCAGTCAATGGATCAGTAACGGCACTGCCCGCCAGCGAGTGCAATGGCAAACCGCCGAAGTCGCCCGGCGTTGGCGGCTGGCGAAAAAACTGTTGGGGCCGTTGATGTACCAGACCCAAACCCCATCGCCGCATATCTGGCTGACAGTGGCTGCAAGCGATGTTGCGCTCGCAGAGGTTTGTCGTGCAGCGGGCGTTGACGTGGTGCCGGCGGATGTATTTGCGGTTAAATCCAGCACCGACAATACCGTACGTATCAGCCTGACCGCAGCCGACAGCGCGCAGACCTTGAACGTGGCGCTGGAGCGCATCCGTTCCTGTGCGTTGGCACTACTCCACTCATAAACAAGGCAAACCCATGCGCAGAGAAATAGGTTACTGGCACCGCGAAGGTCGCGAATTGTTTTACTACCTGGAATTCAAGCCCGAAACCGCCGAGTTCTACCTGACCTGCGAACATACCCCCGGCGAAGGCGAGGGCAGTGTGCGCTCAGTGTTGCTCAGTGAAGCGCGGGGAGAACGGTACTACGAGGACGCGCTGCTGATCATCAAGGAGGAACTGTTCAAGCAGTACACCGTTTGAGTGCTGTGGTGGTCAGTGAGTGAGCTGAAAAGCTGGCCAGAGTAGACAATAAGAACATGCCGGCTTGATGAAATATCGCAGAAGCAACTGTCTCGATGCATTTCCACTGTGCGAGCATGAAGTTGCTGATCTGATAACCCGCTGCCTGGAGTGGCGTACACGTTAAAAGATCGCTGCCTTCGGCAATTCATAGCGCCTCACAGTTTGCACATCAGTACATCAACGATTTTCTCGTGCCTACGATCAATCGCACGTTTGCCCCAAACCGGTTTGTCACCGCACAGTTCGGCGATTTCTCGTTGTTGCGTCGTGCGTGTGTAGCTCTCCAGTTTTTTCGAAAAGGAAATATTGCCTACGGCACAGTTATGCGATTTCGAAAGTAGCAGGTAGTTGCCCAAGCAATTTAAATAGTCAGATACGAAGGTCTCATCATATTTGCCATAACCGTGTGGCTTGCCTTTTGGTTCCGTCGTCGGGGCTATATGTTCTAGCTCGGCTTGTTTTATTGCATCGTACCGTTTGGGGTTATAGCCACGTTGGCCAGTGGTTTCGAGATGAATCTCATACTTCCATAGCAGATGCTTGGCCGTAGCGTGATTGATGTCACCGTTCAGAGCCTGTCTCAGGTTATCGTTGTTCCAGTAGCCCCACCAGGAGTCTTCAGCGTTTTTGAGTTTCTCGATGCGGGCCAGGATGGGCTCAATCTCGGGACTCTCTGCTGTGAACCCCTCATACGTGCGGCTGATGCGCGAGGTTATGTCGGCGCGAGTACCGATAAGTCTGTGACGCACGATCAACCCTTCAAATGCACTGCACAGGGTTTCAATTTGGGTCATGGATAGCTTGAAGTTATAAGCCTTGATGATAAAAGGCAGAGCAATCCCGATCCCGCCCAACGTCACCAATGAGTGAATCGAAAAGTGTTCTTTTTCGTGCTTGCCAAAAAAATTGCACAAGTGCAGAAAACTGGCCGCCAATGCTTGGGTAAATGTGCGAATAAAGGTCAGCGAGTCTTCCTGAGCGAGCATTTTTTCGATTTTTACCAAGCTGTCGCTTTCCCAGAGGGAGTTGCAGTTGACTCTCAAGGTATATAGCAGCACCTCGTCCTCGTTGATCCGGTAATCAATTGACGCAATTGATTTGTATATGTGCTCGAAACGGTCTTTAATTTCGCCAATCAGCAACTCTTTGTGGTCATCGTCATCCCCATACAGGTGCACGGCGTACATAAATTTCGCCTTTACCACTTCCAGATGTGAAGGTCGTTTGCCGCGGTTGTTCTGGAAGATGAACATTTGAATTGCTTCAGATTCATCGTGAACCGGGTGTGTGGTGCAAACGGCTTGGCAAACAATCTCTAGCATCTTACACAGGTAGGTTTGGGGTTTGTCCGCCAGATGAGCCGTGAAGTAATCGAACGCGCGAATAATGCGTTGGGATGAGGTAGTGGTCAGACCGTTGTGGTCAGTTTTGACGTGGTCAATGGCGTAGTCGACAAACACTCGATTGTCATAGTCGACGGTACTAAAACGGATAGCATTGGGTGTACGAATGACATCGGCAAAGCATATTTGCTCTGGCTCGCTCAACGGGCGTAGCGACTGGAGACGCTTGAACAGAGCGGCCAGAAACAAGGTGATAGTAGTGAGTCGTTGCTGACCGTCTATAACGCGGTACTTGCCGTCTTTTGCCTCAAACAAAAAATGCCCGAAGTAGTAAGGGCTCTTGGTGCTGCTGGCTAGATAGTCTTCCAAGTCGATAAGGAACACGTCAGTTTGGGTGGTACGTGTACTCGTCTCAGTCGGTGTTTCCCACGAATAGGCACGTTGATAGGCAGGGACCACGATACGCTTGTTCGCCATCATTTTTTGAATGGTGGTAGAAGATTCCACGGAATGTCCTTATTGCTCGATAGAGAGGTAGTGGCTATAAGCCATATATTCCTTTATGAGCGATCGTTTTGCACGTTTTGAATACGAGCCTGCGCCGCGTCTTCGACACAGATGTGGGCGCAGGAGCGGTGCAAGTCCTGTGGGAGCGGGCTTGCCCGCGATGGTATCGCTGAGGTGCATCAGGTAAGCCGCGTCGTCTGCATCGTGAGCAAGCCCACTCCCACAAGGTCTGGGTGACAAAGCGGCGTCAATCTGCCGGCTTGAACGCCACTTCGCTAACCTGCAACACCCATGCGATGTCTTGGGTCTTTTCGTCCCAGACATACCTGAAGTGCGGGCCCTGCACGGGCAGTGACAATGCGGGTGGGCGCAACGCTGCCACGCACTCGTGGCCGCTCAGGCGCACGCTGTTGTAAAGCAGGCCCCAGGCGCCTTGTTCTCGGTGGGGGCGGGCGAAGGCTTGGGATACGCCGTAACAGGCAGGTGATGGTTGGTGCAGTGTGGCGTCGTCGCGTACGTCGATCATCGGTTTGAGCACGGTGTTGATGTAAGTACGCAGGGTGATTTCGATGCTGGCCTCTTGGGTGGCACGCCAGAACTGCGCTTGATGAAAGCAGGTTTCGGCAATCGCTGCTTCCAGGCTGCTGGCGCAGTAGTAAATGCCGTAACTGCCGTCAGTAAAGCGGCTGGCGCGGCCAATGTGAGTGAAAGCGGCCATCACCGGGGTTGAGCCTTCACCAGACAATCGGTCTTCAGGCCTGACCCGAACCAGTAAACCGGCCTGGTCTCGCAAGCGGTCATTGGTCAGGCTTTCGAGGGCAAAGGCGATCTCCAGGTCCGCTGGGTCAACGGTGTCTTCAAATACCGAGATCGGTGGAAATGCGCTGTTGATTAGCCGGTAGGCCTTGTTCCAGTCCGGTAACAGCGCAGGCATCAGCCGCGAACCCCATCCAGATAGCGGCGTACGTCAGCCAGATCAACCACTTGCCCGGCGAGCATATAGTCCAGAGCGCTTTGGCCATTGAACGGTGCGGCCGTATTGGTTTTATGCACCCATTCGTAGGCGCGTTCGGGCTGATTGCTGAACAGGATACGCAACGCTTTGTGCACCCCCATCAGGTACGAAATGCGCTCCAGCGTGTCGTGGGGCAAGCGCACGTTGGGCAGCTTTTTGTACTTGAAGTAGGTGGTGTTGCCGATTGACCCCAGCAGTGTGCATTGCTGTTCTTTGCTGCAACCCCAATGCTGCATCAGGTTGAAGAAGAACGTCAGGGCCACGCGACCGGCATCACCGCTGGTGATATCGGGTTCGATGTTATGGGCTAGCAGTCCCATGGCGCGCTCCTTGATCGGGTTTAGTTCAACCTTACTCCGGATATGAATATTTTCAACAGATTAATTCATATCCGAATTTTCTGCGATGTTGCCCTAGGGCTTTGCCAGCGACTTGGCTCGAGTCACACAACGCTGGCGCCGCTCATCAACCCGTTGAGCAAACCAGGCGGTGGTCAGGTTGCGGGTGATCTTCGGGCTTTGCAGGGTAATGCCCGGCAAGACGGCGCGGGGCAGGGGCTTGCCGTGTTGACGATCAGCCAGAGCGAAAACGCGCTCATAGAGGTCGGTCTCGTCAAACGCCAGGCTGTCGCTTTTTTCCAGCTGGCGGCGGATGGCATTGTTGCTAAGGTCGAGTTGCTTGCTCAGGGCACGAACTGCCCGTTCGGTTGAGCCAAGTGCGTAGGAACCAGGGATTATCAGGTCGCCATCCAATGCCAGCGGGATGCCTGAAGCACGGCTCACAGCGCTCTGAAACGCAGCATTGCGACTGGCGTACCAGCCAGCATTGAAGTCAGCGAAACGGTACAGCGATTGCGTGTAAGCGACCGGATACCCCAGTAAATGAGCGGTACCGAAATACAGACCACCCCGGCGGGTGAAGACTTCCTGGCGGATCGAGTGAGTCACCGGGTACGGGTAGTCACGCGCTTGTTTTTCGGCGAACGCGATGCTGACCTGCATCGGGCCACCGGTGTGTACCGGGTTCAAGCTGCCGAACAAGTTCTTGCCCAGCGGCACCATGCCAATAAAGTCGTCAAAAATGGCGCTCAGTTGGCCTTCTGTGCGTGCTGCGTCCAGGCGCTGGTTGTAGGTTTTGCCGGTGGGCGAAGTGATGTTCAGTGCACTGCGCACCAAAAACTCGGGGACATGCACTTTGCTGGCGCGACGGTTGATTTCAGTCCGCGCGATTTTAGCCAGGCCCGGTACTGGCGGGTCGGCCTGGAAGGTCGACTCCTGCTCCGTGACGGCCAGCACCGAGCACAGATTCTCGTCGCTGGGAGCCAGGCCCTGCGCAGAAAAGGCGGCGTAGATGTCTGTGGCCCAGCCTTGTCGATCCGGGGTTTTGGCAGGCATCAGTTGCACGATGCGGCTGCGGGCTTGCTCTGGTGTCAGGTTCGGCAAGGTTTGAGTGTTCTGGCTGCTACAGCCTGCCAGAACGATCAGCGGCATCACGGCTAGAAAATGCTGAAAAAATCGACTCACTTACCCAACTCCTCTTGCTGCTGCTTCTAATTAATCGTCGCGCGTCAGCACTTCCAGCAGTTCGATCTCAAACGTCAGGTCCGAGTTCGGTTTAATGTGCGCGCCCATGCTTCTTTCACCATAGGCCAAGTGCGCAGGAACCTGCAGCTTGCGCTTGCCGCCGACTTTCATCCCCATCAGGCCGATGTCCCAGCCCTTGATTACTCGGCCGGTGCCAATCACACACTGGAACGGCTTGCCTCGCTCAAATGATGAATCAAACACCGTGCCGTCTTCGAGCCAGCCGGTGTACTGGGTGGTGATCAGCGCCCCTTTGACCACTGTTTTGCCGTCGCCCGGCACGAGGTCGTTGATCTGCAGTTCGTTAGTCATGATGTGGCCTTGCATTAATCAGGTGGAACGACGATTTCGGGCGGAGTTTCTCTCAAGTTGAGCCGTGTTTTGCAAATACTTTGATTTATTTTTCGCGCCAGGGCCTCTAAAACAAAGGCTGGCGAGCACTGATCGCAACAGTAGGTTGCAAATGGCCTTTACTGTTAAATGAGAGTGTTTATCATTATCGCTGATCGCTGTGGCATCAAACACTGTAAACGGGTCGATGAAGGACGGGTAACAATGAAACGCACTACATCGGCCTGGGTGCCGATTCTGTCTCGCACAGTGGCCGCACTGATCGGTGGCTATGCCTTTACGTACGCCTTTACAGCGGCGTTGGCGCGGTTGCTGCCGCTGGACAACGTCGACTCACTGATCGTGGCCAGCCTGCTGTCGTTTGTGATCTACACCTTTGCCATTCTGTGGGCGTTTGCTGCCCGCCGGCAGTGGTCGGCATGGATGGGCGCTGTCCTTGCCGTACCCTTGGCCGTGATTGGCTTTTGGCCACAACTGATGGGGCGTCTCGGATGAAACAAACCCTGACCCAATCGATGGCCTGGCTGCACACGTGGGGCGGGCTGATTGTTGGCTGGTTGCTGTTTGTGATTTTCTTGACGGGCAGCCTGGCGGTATTCGATCAAGAAATTGATAACTGGATGCACCCGGAGCAGCCTGCGCATCACCTCACTGATGAGCAAGCGGCACAACGGGCGCTGGATTACTTGCAGGTACACCAACCCGATGCCAAGCAATGGCGCATCAGCTTGCCCTATGAGCGTTCCCCTGAGTTACAGGCTGCTACCGGCGGGCGCCGCGATGGCGTTTCGGTGACGCTTGATCCCAACACCGGTGAGGTGTTGCCGGTGCGCGAAACGGTGGGCGGCAGGTTCTTTTTCTTGTTCCACTTTACTTTTCACATGCCGGGCCTGATCGGGATTTATCTGGCCGGCGCGATGGCCATGGGCATGCTTGCGGCACTGGTCAGCGGCATTGTGATTCACAAGAAGTTCTTCAAGGAGTTCTTCACCTTTCGTCCCGCCAAAGGACAGCGCTCGTGGCTCGACGCGCATAACGCCAGCGCCGTGCTGCTGTTGCCGTTTCATTTGATGATTACCTACAGCGGGCTGGCGATCTTTTTAGTCATTTATATGCCAGCGGCCATGGACGCGTTGTTCGAGGGTAATCGCGAGGTGTTTTTCAAGGCTCAGGATGGCACGCCGCCCGCGCTTGAGGTCAAGCGTGCGGTGACTGCCGAGCCTGCACCCCTGGTCGCGATTGGGCCGCTGCTGGCCAAGGCACGGGAGGTGGTCGGGCCGTTGAGCGGGGTGAGCATCAGCAACCCTGGCCAGAGCAACGCCGAGATCCAGTTTCGACCTGTTCTGGGCAACCGGGTTGCCTTGGCCAAAGGCCAGGGCATGCGATTTGATGGGGTGACTGGCGAGCAATTGTCCGGGCCGACCGAGATGCGCCCCAGCGTACTCACTCATCAGGTGATTTCCGGTATGCATTTCGCCCAATTTGGTGGTTATCCAATGCGCTGGGTGTACTTCATCTGCGGTCTGATCAGCAGTGCCATGATTGGCAGCGGTCTGGTGCTGTTTACCGTAAAACGCCGACGTAAATACGCCAGTGAAAATCGGCTGACGCAGGTGCTGTACCGGTTGGTCGAGGCGATTAATGTCACGGTCATGGCCGGCCTGAGCCTGGCCTGCATCAGCCTGTTGTGGGCCAATCACCTGCTGCCGGTCGGCCTCAAAGAGCGTGCCGATGCCGAGCTGGACGTGTTCTTTGGGGTGTGGGCACTCAGCCTGCTGCATGCCTTGCTCAGACCCCGCCTGCAGGCCTGGCGCGAACAGTTGGGGCTAGCTGGCCTGATGTGCCTGAGCCTGCCGCTGTTGAGCGTATTCACGGTTGATCACCCGTGGGCAGTGCCCAGCCGCATGGGGGTGGAGCTGACCTCAATGGCTGTGGGTGGCTTGTTTCTGTGGGCTGGCTGGAAGGTCGCGCAACCGGCAGTTGAACGAGTAACACGCAAGAAGAGCGCTGCCTTGGCCGAGGTGAATTGACATGATGGTGGATTACTTTGCGGCGTGGGCGTTCGCCTATCTGGGTATGCTCGCGTTGTGCCAGGGCCTGGAACGTCACTACAAACACGTTTGGAACAAAGCGCCATCGCCCGGTTTGCGTCGTACCTTTCGCGCTTCTGGCTGGTTGAGCCTGGCGTTGAGTTTTTACTTCTGCGGGCAAGCCTGGGGCTGGGCCATTGGCCCCATTGGCTGGTTTGGCCTGATCTCGGTGAGTGGCTTCACACTGCTGATGCTGCTGCCCTACCGGCCGCGTCTGGCCGTGTGGTTGCCACTGGGGTTTGTACCGCTGTTGGGAGTCATCGAGCTGACGATTTAGCGGATTTAGCGCCGCAGCCATTACCCTGCGTTGATCAGGCTTTGTCGGCAGCGCAGGCTCAGTTTTGCGCCGCCGGTTTCACGGTTGCTGACGTCCAGTGAAAAGCCATGCAGGTTGACGATGGCGGCGACGATGGACAGGCCCAGCCCAAAACCACTGTGTGTGTCATCGCTGCGATAAAAGCGCTGGAATACCGCCACGCGTTCGGCCTCGGGAATACCGGGGCCGGTGTCCAGCACCTCGATCAGCGGGCTGCCATCTTCGTTGCTTGCCCGCAGAATGACTTCGCCACCGGGCGGGGTGAACTTGATCGAGTTACTGAGCAAGTTGGCCAAGGCTTCAAATAACAAGGCCCGGTCGCCGGTCAGGCTGGGCAGTGTCGCAGGCGTGTCCAGAGTCAGCTTCAGCTGTCCCTCTTCTGCCAGTGGCAGATAAAAGTCGTATAGCTCCTGTAGCAGCGGCAGAGGGTCGAGACGCAGGAAACCTGAGCGTCGCTGGTGGTCTTCCAGTTCGGAAATCCGCAACAACCCGCGAAAGCGTGCCATCAGGGTGTCGGTTTCGCCGATGACTTGATCCAGTTGCAGCGCCAGAGGCGAGCCTTCGGCTGCTTGCTGTTGAATCCGGTACAGCTGTGCCCGCAAGCGGGTGAGTGGAGTGCGCAGGTCGTGAGCGATGTTGTCGCACACGCCCTTGACCTCATGCATCAGCCGCTCGATGCGGTCGAGCATGGCGTTGACGATGGCCGCCAGCATGTCCAGTTCGTCGCGGCGATTGGACAGCGGCAGGCGGTACGTCAGATCCCCCGCGACAATTGCCTCGGCGCTGGCCTGGATCGCTCGTATACGTTGTAACGGCCGTCGGCGCAGCAAGTGCCAGCCCGCGATGCCGGGAATGATGGTGAGCGATATCCCCCAGAGCAGGGCATGCAAAATGATTCGGGTCACGGCAAACAGCGAGCCGTTATCGCGTACCAGCACCAGCCAGCGGCCGTCACTGGTTTGGGTCGCCACTGCATCGCAGCTGTCTTGCGGCAGATTGGGATCGTCGGAAGTGATGCAGGTGCTCAGCTCATGGATCTGGCCGTCCAGTGGCAAACCGTCCGGGATCTCTTGAATCGGCCCGCTCAAGGGGGTGTGTTGCGCATCGAACAGTCCATAGGCATCTACTGTGCGCAAATCGAAGGTCATGCTGGTGGCCAGCGCCTCATCCAATTGCTCGCCTTCAAAGCGCGAAAACAGGTGTTGGCGTTGCATCAACGAATGCTTGGCCAAATCGGCGAGGTAAACCGACACCTCGTGGTAGAGCACCCCCATCAGGATGCAACTCCAGGCCACGAACAGAAAACTGTACAGCGCCAACAATCGGCTGCTGGAAGAACGCCAGCCCTTAGAGGGGTTCGGCAATGACATAACCAGAGCCTCGAACGGTGCGAATCAGGGGCGCCTTGCCCGGCGGATCGATTTTCTTGCGCAGGCGACCAATGTGAACGTCGATCAGGTTGGTGCCCGGGTCGAAGTGATAGCCCCAGACCTCCTCGAAAATCATCATCCGCGAGAGGATCTGCCCGGTGTTGCGCATCAGGAATTCCAGCAGCTTGTATTCCGTGGGCAGCAGACTCAGTTGCTGCTCGGAGCGGCTGGCTTCGCGGCTGATCAGGTTGAGTTCGAGATCGGCGACGCGCAGTGAGGTTTCGTACTTGTCGACCGGGCTTTTGCGGCGCAGCAAGACCTCAACCCGTGCGGCCATTTCATCGCTGGCAAAGGGTTTGGTCAGGTAATCATCGCCACCGGCCCGCAGGCCTCGGACGCGTTCGTCGACATCGGACAGGGCGCTGATCATCAGAATCGGCGTACTGATGCCAATCGTGCGCAGGGTGGTGACAATCGCCAGGCCGTCCAGCTCCGGGAGCATGCGATCCAGGGTAATCAGGTCATAGTCGCCACTCACCGCGCGTACCAAACCTTCGCGGCCATTGGCCACCCAGTCTACTTCCAGCCCATGACTGCTCAGCTCAGCCACAATCTCTTGCGCCGTTACGGCATCGTCTTCGATGGTCAAAATACGGGTCATGCCGTCACCTGATAAGCCTTCTTTGCAATGGGCACAGTTTGCCCCGAAAAAGCTGAAACATTTCTTAATAATGTTTCATGTTCAGCCAAGCGTCAGGAAAAACAGTCGAGACTTTCCGGATGGCGGCCTGTGCAGCTCTAGACAGCGGGCGTGCATTCGCCGCAGGATCTGAACCTGCGTAGCCCCCCATTCAAGCGTGAGTGAATACCCATGAGTGAGCCACAAACTGGACAGGCAACCCCTGGCATCCACGAGGCTGATATTTTGATTATTGGCGGTGGCCTGAGTGGCACCTTGTTAGCCATGCAACTGCTGCGCTTGCCGGGCACCCGACGGATTGTGGTGGTCGAGCCACGGGCCGAGCTGGGTCGGGGCGAGGCTTACAGTGCCACTGAGCTGGGGCATACCCTTAACGGCAATGCCGCACGGATGAGTGTCGAGCCGGACGATGCCAACGATTTGACCCGTTGGCTGACAGCGCACATTGCTGACGGTGGGTGGCCGGAGTCCGATACGCAGCACGTACCGGTCGCGCATCTGTTCCCGCCGCGTGGGCTGTTCGGCTTGTACGCTCAGCAGCGTCTGGCGCAAGCCCAGATCATTGGGGCAGGGCACGGCTCGAGCCTGACCCATATCTGTGACGAGGTGATCGACCTGCAACCGGTTGAACATGGCGTCACCGTGACGCTCAAAAACGCTGCCCCATGGCTGGTCGGGGCAGCAGTGCTGGCCACCGGTATGTTTCCGGCGGCGCGCACGGCGCAGCGTCAGTCCAGCGGCCTCAACGCAGCGGCGCTGGACCCTTGGGATGTGGACGCGTTGCGAGCACTGCCAGTGGACGCGCGAGTACTGATCATCGGCTCTGGGTTGACCATGGTGGATGCGTTGGAAACGCTGAATCAGGCTGGGCATCGCGGCCCGATCGAGGTTTACTCGCGTCACGGCCTGCTGCCGCAGGTGCGCCGTCAACCACCGGCCTGGGAGGACTTTCTGGGCCAGGCGACTGACATTCGCAGCCCCTTGCAATTGATGCGCGAATTGCGACGCCAATGCCGTCTGGCCGAGGCTGCCGGTATTGACTGGCAAGCGCCGCTGGACACGGTACGGGTGCATATTGGCCGGCTTTGGAGTCAGGCCAGTGATGTGCAGCGTCGCCAGTTTGTGCGGCATGTGCGGCCGTGGTGGGAGAGTCATCACCATCGCTCGCCACCTCAGGGCAATGCGCTTCTCCAACGGTTGCTGGAGGAAGGTCGCCTGAATATTCGTGCTGCTTCTCTGCAAGGGGTCGAAACGACTGGCAGCGGGCGTCCGCGCATCTTGTTGCGTTATCGCGGGCAAGCGCAGGTGAGCGTGGTTGAAGGCGATGGGCTGATCAATTCCACCGGCATCGAATACGACTGGCGGCGGGTAGACAAACCCCTGCCGAAGAACCTGCTGCTGCGCGGTTTGATCCAGCCCGGCAACCTGGGCTTGGGGATTGCTGTTGATCCGGGTGGCGCGGTGCTGAGCGTCGCCTCTGAGCCAGCGCCACGTCTGTTTGCGATGGGTCCGCCGTTGCGTGGCCAGTGGTGGGAAAGCACCGCCGTCACCGATGTCGCCCTGCAAGCCAAGGCTCTGGCCGAACGGCTACAAAGGAAGACCGGTTTTCAAGGGTTAAGGAACTCCTGATAGTTGGCCTTGGTGATCAGTTGGTAAGGAATGACCACTTCTGCAATGTAGGGCTCTTTTTTGATCATTTTCAGCGCCAGATCAATGGAGCCGACAGCCTGGCCTTTGTTGTCCTGAAACACGGTGACCAGCAACTGGTCTTTCTTGACCGCTTCCAGTCCGGCCGGCCCACCATCACTGCCGCCAATCAGGATGTCCTTGCCAGGGGTCATCCCGGATTGGGTGATAGCCATGGCTGCGCCAATCGCCATTTCATCGGCATTGGCCGCCACCGCGTCGATTTTTTTGCCGGACACGATCCAGTTGTTCATCAGGTCCATGGCTTTGCTGCGCTGCCACTCGGCGGTTTGTTCCTCGACCACTTTAATGTCCGGGTAGTTTTTCAGTACCGTTTTGACGCCTTGGGTGCGGTTGTGGGTGGCGTTATTGGAGAGCAAGCCGAGCATGATCGCCAGATTGCCCTTGCCGCCCATTTTGTCGGCCAGATACTGCATCTGCATTTCCCCCGCCTTGACCTCGTCGGAGCCGACGTAGCCAATGCCTTGAGGCAGCGTGGGTTGATCGGGGCGGCGATTGACATACACCAGCGGGATTTTTGCGTTGAGGGCGTCGTTGGTGATTTTTTGCGTGGCAGCGGTGTCTACCGGGTTGACGATGATCGCGTCGACGCCTTGGCTGGTGAAGTTTTGTACCTGGTTCAACTGACGCACGACATCGCCCTGGGCGTCTTCGAACTGCAGGCTGACACCTTGCAATTGCTTGGCATGGGCGGCCATGTATTCGCGCATCTGCGCCAGGAACACATCATCGACTTGAGCAATGCTGACACCGATACGCACATCCGCCAGCGCCCACGGGGTGAACACGAGACTCAAGAGCAAGGCACACAGTGTTTTCTTCATGGTTTCAGTCCTGTTTTGTTGTTTTGGTAAACCGTTGGAGCATGAAGGGTGCAGCTTTCAGGCCTGACGCTTGCTGCGCATCAGGCCCACGCGTTGAACAAAGGTCTCGTATGGCCAGCGCTGGGTCAGGGCCTGGAGCATCAGTTGCTGTCCGGTCTGTGGTGCCAGGCCGTGCAAGGGTGGGTCGGTGTCGAGGTTGGTGGGAAAGGAGTAGCCGTCAGCTGCTGTGGCAATGACCGCCGCCAGCCCTTGGGCGTCCAGTTCATCTTGCTCAAGGCGCTTGAGCAGCGCCGGGTAGAGCGCCTGCATCATGCGGTCGCGGTCCAGGCTTTCCATCGGTTTGCCAAACGCTGAAGAGATTTGCAGCAGGTTGGCCATGCGCTGCTGATCCGCCGTGATGTTGTTGCCGGCAGCGTGAAACAGCGCCGGGTTGAAAAACAGCAGGTCGCCCTTGTTCAGGGGCAGTTGCACCGCGTGCTGGTGGAAGTAGTCGACGAACTCTGCACGGCGCCAGGCCAGATAACCCAGGTCGTATTGTTGTGAAAACGGCAGCAGCAGGGTAGGGCCGGTTTCCAGTGGCATGTCGGTATGCGCAACTGCGCCTTGCAGGGTCAGGTATTGCGAGAGCACATGCAGCGGCAGGGGGAAACGCTCAACCTCGTCCACCGTCTGGAAGCCCAGGTGGTAATCGCGGTGCGGCTGCTGTGCCCGACCGCCGGGATGTACCACATTGACCTGCGCCGTGGTCTGAAAGTGCGGCCCCAGCCACGACTCGGCAATCAGCCCGATCAGTGGGTTGGCGTAGTACTCGATAAAGGAGTCGGGGGATTGCACCGCGGCCTTTTGCAGCGAGTTCCAGATCCGCCCGTTAGTACCCGCCTTGGCGAAGTGGTCAGCGGCATGTCCTTGCTGATTTTCCTGGGCAAAGATTGCGTTGAACACCTGGCTGTGCCGATCGATCACGTCCAGGTCGCTGTAACCCTGGCGCACCACCATCACCCCCGGCCCCTGACGGAACAGGTGGTGCAGTTCGCTCATCAATGGGACAGGATCGTCGCGCAAGGCTGCGTGCAACGTGTCGGCGTGATAAATCACGACATTGCGCTGCACTTCGAGGCTGTGTGGGTAATCCGTAGCATTGACCGTTTGCTCGCACAGGGCGGAAAAGTCAGCCAGAGCTACCGCGTTTTCCCGAACAAAGGCGTTCATGCGTGTGCTCCTGAATTGACTCCGGTGTCGGTCAGGGTCAGCCCTGCGGCCGGGCGCGGGGCGGTGTCGTCACCGCAACCGATGACCCCTTGCTCCAGGTCAATCACCGAGCCGGTCATCATTCCAGACTCGCTGGACAGCAAAAATGCCACGCTGCGTGCAACTTCTTCCGGCTTGAGCAAGCGGCCGAACGGCTGTGCCTGTTCCGTGGCCGCGAGCCAGCCATCTTGCGCGTCGTGGTACTGGCGCTGGATCTGGTCTTCGTGGGGTGTATCCATCCAGCCGATGTTCAGGCCATTGACTCGGATCCGATTGCGCAGGGCGCTGAACGCAACGTTTTTGGTCAGGATCGCCAGTGCACCCTTGGAGGCTGCATAAGGTGAGAGATACGATTGCCCGCCATGGGCGGCGATGCTCTGAATGTTGACGATGGCACCTTCCACGCGGCGGCTGATCATCAATTTGAGTGCTTCCTGAATCAGGAAGAACGGTGCCCGCACATTGACCGCGAAAATGCGGTCGAACAGTTCCGGTGACGTGTCAAGAATGGTGCCACGGTCTGACATGCCGGCGCAGTTGACCAGGCCATGCAGCGTGCCGAAGTGCTGGCGGGCGGCATCGATCACCGCACGACAGTCCTCGACACGTTCCATGTCGGCTTCTACAAAAAAAGCCTGGCAATCGAGTTGCTCCAGCTGGCGCACCTGATCCGCGCCTTTGTCACGGCTGCGTCCGCAGATGATCAGGCCGGCGGCCCTGCGACGCGCCAGGGTGTGCGCCACAGCAGCGCCCAGGCCTTGGGTGCTGCCTGTGACGACAAAATACTGGCCTGCGAACTGAGTGGATAGATCGGCTTGGGACATAAGACTCTCCTGCGGTTTTTATTGTTGTGAGGGGCACTGACGGGGTCAGCTATACATCGCGTGAGACCGAGACTAGCATTGCAAAACCCTCAATATGACCCGAAAAGACCTCAGAAAAACCTCAGCCGATTCTCCATTTAGAGGCATCCCAATCCTTATGCTCAGCCGCGCCAAACACTTTTCGATCAAGCAAATTGCTACCCAGGCCGGGGTCAGCAAGGCCACCGTCGACCGCGTACTGCATCAGCGCGGCAGTGTTCATTACCAGACCCAGCGGCGTATCGAGCAGGCTCTGGACGAACTTGAGGCACAGGAGAAAAACGGTCTGGCGGTAGGCCGCACCTTCCATGTCGACGTGATCATGCACACGCCACGCCGCTTCAGTAACGCCGTGCAAGAAGCCATCACGGCGCAGTTGGGGAGCCTGGGGCCGTTCCGGATTGCTCCGCGTTTTCACCTGTTCGAGAACATCGATCCGCAACAAATGCACGATGTGCTTATGCGTTGCGCCGAGAAAGGCAGCCAAGGTGTTGTGCTCAAGGCCGAGGATGAGCCGCAGGTCAATCGGGCGGTCAGCCAGTTGGCCGCGGCCGGGATTCCGGTGGTGACGCTGGTTACCGATTTACCCCAGAGCGAGCGCATCGCTTACGTCGGGATGGACAACCGCAACGCAGGGCAAACGGCCGCTTACCTGCTGTCACGCTGGCTCGACCCGGCAGCGCAAGAGGTTGCCGTGGTCATTGGCAGCGAACGCTTTCGTGGCGAAGAAGAGCGTGAAATGGGCTTTCGCATGTGGCTGCGGGCGCGTGCGCCGCACCTGCGGGTGCTTGACGTCAGTGAAGGGTTCGGGGTGTACGCGCCGACCTTTGAACGCATGACCCAAGCGCTTGAAGCTCATCCGCAGTTGAAAGCGGTGTACAGCGTGGGCGGCGGTAATCGGGCGATTGTCGATGCGTTCGCAGCGTTGAAACGGCCTCTGGAGGTGTTTGTCGGCCACGACCTGGATCAGGAAAACCGTCAGTTGTTGGCCGAAGAAAAAATGGCTGCGGTCATCGACCATAACCTCAATATCGATGCCCGGCATGTGTTCCTGCACATTCTGCAGTTTCACCGGCTATGGAAGCCGGGCCCGATTGCGTCGTCTTCGGTGCAGATCGTGACGCCGTTCAATCTTCCCCTGATGCCGGCTTAAAGCGCCGTGCATTTTCGCTGGTGATGATTTGCAGCGGCGTATGAATTCGATGCCGGATCGGGTCGAAGTCCGGCGAGGTTTGCAACTCGACCAACAAGTCGATCAGTGCAGTTGCCATTAGCTGTGGCTGGGAGTCCACCACCACGCTGATCAGCCCTTGTTCCAAGGCTTGATGCGACAGCGGCGTTGACTCCGGCAAGAGGCTGCACAGCGCCGGTCGCTGAGGCAGTTGGGCCAAAGCGGCGATGATGCCGTCACCTCCACCGCCCACCACACACAGGCCGCGCAAGTCGCTATGGCGGGCCAGCAGCTCCAGCGCTGCCTCTTCGGTTACATCGTTGTTGTCGAGGTTGATCATGGCGTCGAGCACGCGCAGCCCGGGTGCGTGTTGCGTCAGATAAGCACGCAGTCCCTCAACCCGCGCCTGATGCCCGAGAAAGCGGTGCCCGCCCAATAACACGCCAACGCTGCCTTTGCGCGCGCTGCAGGTATGCGCCAACAGCCAGCCCATGGTGCGACCGACTTCGTTGTTGTCCAGGCCGACATATGCCTCAAGCCCTTGTTCGTGAATATCGGACATCAGCGCAATCACCGGCACGCCAGCTTCGCGGAGGTGGGCGATGGAGGCGTTGATCAGCGGGTGAGAAAAACTGACCACGGCCAGTCCATCGCACTGCACCGCCAGTTGTTCGATCTGGTCAACGATGGCGCTTGGGGTGCGGTCGAAGACGTACTCGAAGTGGCAGCTCACATTGGCCTCGACCTGACACTGTGCCGCGTTCGTGATTGCCTGCGCCAGATTGCTATAGAACGCTTGGGCGGTGCCCAGCAGCAGGATGCCGAAGCGGTAGGTAGGGCGACGTTCGCGGATACGCTGACCGATCAGCCGGGCAGCAAAGTAGCCGACCGTTTCGGCAGCTTGAAACACTTGCTCGGCAGTCTCGGGATTGACCGGTGCCCGGGCGTTGAGCACCCGGTCTACGGTGGCCACACTCAGTCCCGCCTGCGCGGCCACGGTGGCGATGGTTGGGCGCTTATTGTTGTTCATTCTGAGCCTCTAAAGGGGCGTGATAGAAAACTATCAAGCCGTACCAAGTCTGGATGATAGCTTGATAGTGAATCTAATCAAGGCCTTGAGGGCCATGGGTGCGCTCCCTATATTTCCTCCAGCGATGTGCACCTGCATCCAGGCAAGTTCCAACAATAATCAAGCTTGCGGAGAACCCGATATGCCTCAATCAAGTCCGAATCCGGCCCGGCGCCGGGACTATTCACTGACCGGCCCGGAAGCGGCCAAAGCCCTGGAAAAAGGACTGGTCTCGGGTGACTGGTATCAATGCCCGATCTCGCGCAAACGCCTCAAAGAACTGATGCAACGTCGTGACGGCCCGGCCTTGCGCGACACCGCGTTGTGGGCGCTGTGTCTGGCTGTTACCGGCTTTGGCGGTTACTGGTTTTGGGGCTCTTGGGCCTGTGTTCCGTTCTTCATCGCCTACGGTGTGCTGTACGGTTCCATGTCCAATTCGGTCTGGCATGAAATGGGCCACGGCACGGCCTTCAAAACGCGCTGGATGAACGATGCGGTGTATCAGGTGGCCAGCTTCATGTGCATGTTTGAGCCGCATGTCAAACGCTGGAGCCATACCCGGCACCACACGGACACCATCGTGGTGGGCAGCGATCCCGAGATCGTTGAGCCTCGTCCGCCAAGCTTGCTGCGCATGGCGTTGAGCGTGTTCAAATTGCCTAACACCTACAACACCTGGCGCGCGGTCTTTCTTCATGCAACAGGGCACATGAACGAAGAAGAAAAGACCTTTATCCCGGAGTCAGAGTGGCCAAAAGTGGTACGTACGGCGCGGATCTGGCTGGTGATTTACGCCGCCGTGATTGGGCTGGCGTTGTACCTGCACAGCTGGCTGCCGTTGATGTTTATTGGCCTGCCCAGCCTCTACGGTGAGTGGTTGTCCTACCTGTTTGGCTTGTCGCAGCATGTTGGTTTGGCCGAGGACTCGCTGGATCACCGCACCAATTGCCGCACGATCTACATGAACCCGCTGCTGCGTTTTGTGTACATGAACATGAACTACCACCTTGAGCACCACATGTTCCCAATGGTGCCTTACCACGCTCTGGCGCAATTGCATGAAGAGATCCGTCATGACTGCCCGCCGCCTTACTCCAGCCTGTTTGTTGCCTTCAAGGAAATCATTCCAACGATCCTGAAGCAGCAAAAAGACCCGAGCTATTTCGTGCGTCGCCCGGTGAACCAGAACGTCGAGTCCGTCGCCCCGGCGCAATCGCAGGCCATTGCCAGCTGACTCCTGTTTGCACAACAACAAGAGAGAAAAATCATGAGCGAACTCTGGATCGACGTCTGCGCCGTGGACGATATAGATGAAGAAGATGTGATGCGCTTTGATCATGGCCAACACACCTACGCGGTTTACCGCTCGGCTGACAGTAAGTTTTTCGCCACTGCCGGGTTGTGTACCCACGAGTCGATCCACCTGGCCGATGGCTTGGTGATGGAACACGTGATCGAGTGCCCCAAACATAACGGACGCTTCGATTACCGCTCTGGAAAGGCATTGGGTGCGCCGGTGTGCGTCAACCTGAAAACCTACCCGGTGCGAGTCGAAGCGGGCCGGTTACTGCTGGCTGTTCCGGTTTGATTGCGCGGAGTAAGGTCATGAACTCAGTCAACGCTCCACTGGTGATTATTGGCGCCGGTCATGCCGGTGGTCGAGCTGCCTTGACCCTGCGTGCCGAGGGGTATGCCGGGCGCCTGATTTTGCTCGGCGATGAGCCCCACGCACCTTATGAGCGGCCACCGCTGTCCAAGGGTTTGCTCCAGGGCACGATTGATTTGGCGGGGTGCAGCGTGTGCGACAGCGCGCAGTTGGTCGAGCAGGGGATCGAACACTGGGTGGGCAACCCGGTGCAACGCCTGGACCCGGCGCAGCATCGGTTGCAACTGGCGGATGGAAGTTGGCTGTCTTACGCGCGCTTGTTGCTGGCCACTGGAGGTCGGGCACGACGGCTGGCCAATGTTCCCGAGTCGCTGACCAATGTGCTTTACCTGCGCACCCACGATGAAGCCTTGGCCCTGCGCGCCGGCCTGCGACCCGGTGCGCGGTTGGTGATCATTGGCGGTGGTTTTATTGGTCTCGAAGTCGCCGCCACGGCGCGTTCACTGGGATGCAGCGTGACCTTGCTTGAAGCCGGGTTACGTCTGGCGGGGCGGGTGTTGCCGGACCGTGTCTCCAATGTCTTGCTGGAACTGCATCGGCGCGAAGGTGTAGAGGTGCGCTTGAATGTGGCGATTGAAGCGGTGCTTGGCACCGATAGGGTCGAGGCGGTGCAACTGGTCGACGGTGAGCGCTTGCCCTGCGATCTGGTGGTGGTCGGGATCGGCATGCAACCGAACATTGAACTGGCTGCCGCGGCCGGACTGGAAGTGGGTCAAGGGATCCGTGTAGACGCGCAATTGCGCACCAGTGCGGCGGATATTTATGCGGCCGGTGACGTCTGTGAGTTTCAGTTACAACCGCAAGGTGGGTTCCAGCGTCAGGAAACCTGGCGCAACGCCGAGCTTCAGGGGCGTCATGCCGCGTTGAACCTGTTGGGGGCTGACTTGCCGTTTGCCGCTGTGCCCGGTTTCTGGTCCGATCACTACGACTGGAGTTTGCAGACCGTTGGCGTGATCAGCCCTGGCGAACCTGCGGCCATCCGGGCACTCACGGGTGGTGGTTTTCTGCTGTTTTACCTTGATCCGCAGCAGCGTTTGCAAGGCGCTTGCGGCTGGGGGCAGGGCAACAGCATCGCCAAGGACATCAAACTCTGCGAACGTTTGATCGCCCAAGGCAGTCCGTTGCTGGCGGACACGTTGGCCGATGCTGATGTGCCACTCAAACAGGTGTTAAGGAGCTCAGATGCGTGAATTTCTGGTGTTTCAATCGCTGTGGGCGATGCAGGATCATCGCGGCCAATGCGAGCTGTCGCTGGAGGCGCAGCTGGAGAAAATAGCGGCGGCAGGGTTTGACGGTGTCACGGATCATTTTTGCCTGGCGCAGCCTGCGGCGCGGCTGCACCACGCGGCCAAGGCGCAGGGTTTGCAGGTCGAAGGCCAAGTCTTCCCGCGTACGGTGGATGACCTGGCTGCGGCGCTCGACGTGGCTGCGCGCTATGGCTGCCATCACCTGACGTTGCAAGCCGACGTGCGCCCGCGTTCGCTGTCACAAGCAATAAAACTGGTGGAAGGCTGGCAGCGGCTGGCCGAGCAAGTGGACTTTCCGGTGCTGCTGGAAACCCATCGCTACCGGCTGACCAACGACTTGTTCTTCACCCTGGATCTACTGGCCGAAATGCCGGATCTCAAGTTGCTCGCGGACTTGTCGCATTACGTTGTGGGGCGTGAACTGCCAGAGCCAGCCGACGCTGAAGACGACGCATTGATCCACACCATCCTGCGTCACAGTTGGGGTTTTCACGGGCGTGTCGCCAGTTGCGAGCAGGTTCAGGTGCCCATCAGCTTCGCCCAGCATCAACCGTGGCTGCAGCGCTTTTCAGGCTGGTGGAAGTACGGAATTGAAGATTGGCTGGCCCGCGCCGACACGCCTGGCAGTTTGTCCTTCACCTGTGAACTGGGCCCGCCACCCTATGCCATCACCGGCGCTGACGGTCGTGATATCAGCGACCGCTGGGTCGAAGCGCTGATGCTCAAGACACTGATACGCGAGATTTGGCAGCGTTGTCAGCATCCGTCTGACGGGTTCGCCGCCACAGCACACGACCCAAGGTAATCGACCAGTTGCACAGGGCAATCACCAGGAGCACAGAGAGCAGGGCAGGGATGCCGTCGCTAACGATGATTTGGCCGGCGAACCATGGAAATCCGAATATGCCGATAAAATACGCAAGACTGAAGAGCAGCAGCGACTGCGCGGTGTATCCGCTCGGTGCTTCGTTGGCGGCCAGCCCATTGATCACCGAGTAGGTCAGGCCGTAACCGACGCCGAGTGTCATGGCTGCCAACAAGTAGGTGGCACTGGAACTGACGAAGAACATCAGCATCAGCACCGACACCACGATCAAGGCGGTCAGGATGCACGACGTCACATACGGGTCACGCTTGACAATAAACCCGGCGACCAGCAAGCGGCAGGTGATCACGGCGCACATGAACCCGAGGAAGAACAGCGAGTAGTCCAAGTGTTTGAGGTTGGCATATGAGGTTTGGAAGCTCGACAAGCCACCGAAAATGGCCCCGCCCAAACCGACCATCACAATCGAGAATACCGCTTTGGAACGCAGCACTGAGCGTGTGGCGCGAAGGGTAATCTTGCACACCGTCACAGGGCCGAGCGTGGCGTGCTGGCGCTGGATTTTAGGGCCGATCAGGACAAATGCCATGCCGCCCACCAGGCTGGCGACGGCCGCCAGTAGAAACGCTGATTCCAACGGATACCCCAGCGCCTCGCTGGCGCGCCCCAGCAAGGGGCCGGTACCAATTCCGCTCATCATGCTGCCCGAAAGCAAGGCGAAGTACTTCACTCGCCGGGCGGGCTCGATGAGCATGGCCACAATGATTGGGCCCAAGGTGTAGAACAGCCCCCAACCCAAGCCCAGCAGCAGGCCGAAGCCCAGCACTGCGGCCCCGAAAGTCGGCACCAGCGCGAAGCCCACGCATGCCATCGCCAATAGCAGCGCTGCGCCGGCAACCGCTTTGGTGGTGCCGAACAGGTCGGTCAGGTGCCCGGAAAAAATCACCGCCAAAAAGGTGCTGAGCATGGCGACCGAGATCACGGTACCGGCATCTGACTCACTGCCACCGTGGGTTCTGAGCATCATGGCCAATAAAAACGTAGTGCCATACGACACGGACAGCAGATAGCTGCTCAAACAAAAAAGTCCGAACAGGCCCTTGGTCGAAAGGGCAGCAGGCGCGGCTGGCGACATGCGGCGTTCCTTTTTAGGATTTTATTTTTTGTAAACGTAGAGCCTTAATAGCAGATACGGCTGCAAGCCAGCGTTCAAACGTTTGAATCCTGAGGTTGGGGTGCTCTAAACAAATCAGGCAATAGGTGCGGCTACACTCGCCAACTGCTACGTAATGCAGTTCACGGCTGCATCCACCCCGTGCGGCTAAATGCCTCACAGGGCCGAATCGATGTTCTCCAACAGGGGTTTGAGAAGCCTATAGAATGTCTGCCTGTGTAAGTGGCACGTGTTGTGTATAGCTCACGCAAGTGCATGGGAGGTCGATTCATGGCCTGTTTGATCATCGACAGCGAGTAGCACCCCCTTTAAATGAGCACCCCGACAGCAACACCTAACGCAAATTGGCAACCGGTCATCGCGCTGGCGCTGGCCGCTTTTGTGTTCAATACCACGGAGTTTGTCCCCGTCGGCCTGTTGACTGCGATTGGCAGCAGTTTTGATCTGTCCACGACGCGTGTCGGGCTGATGCTCACGATCTATGCCTGGGTAGTGTCGCTGGCGTCGCTGCCGATCATGCTGATGACGCGTAACGTCGAGCGCCGCAAGTTGCTGCTGGTGCTGTTTGGACTGTTTATCGTCAGTCATGTGCTGTCCAGTCTGGCAGTCAATTTCGGGCTGTTGCTGGTGAGCCGAATTGGCGTGGCGTTTTCCCATGCACTGTTTTGGTCCATTACCGCGTCGCTGGCGGTGCGCTTGGCGCCGCCGGGCAAGCAGGTGCAGGCGCTGGGCTTGTTGGCCACCGGTACATCGCTGGCGATGGTGCTAGGGGTTC
Source organism: Pseudomonadota bacterium (assembly GCA_040385125.1). Taxonomy (GTDB): domain Bacteria; phylum Pseudomonadota; class Gammaproteobacteria; order Pseudomonadales; family Pseudomonadaceae; genus Aquipseudomonas. The sequence continues at coordinate 220,413 of JAZKIA010000021.1, forward strand.
CCCTTGGACGCTTGCTGGGTGAGGCGATGGGCTGGCGCACTACTTTTCTGGTGATCGCAGGTTTGGCCGCCTTGTTGGTGTTTTGGCTGACCAAGACCTTGCCGTTGTTGCCGAGCCAAAACTCGGGCTCTCTCAGAAGCCTGCCGGTTCTGTTCAAACGCCCGGCGCTGGTGGCGACCTATGTGTTGACGGCGGCTGTGGTGACTGCGCAATTCACCGCCTACAGCTACATCGAGCCCTTTGTCCAAGGTGTGGCGGGTATGAGTGGCAGTATGGTGACGTTAATCCTGCTGCTGTTCGGCGGTGCCGGGATTATTGGTTCGCTGTGTTTCAGCTGGTTTCACAAGTACAGTCCGCAACGCTTTCTGCTGGTGGCCGTGGGCCTGCTTACGTTGTGCCTGTTGCTGCTGTTGCCGGCGAGTGGGTCCATTGAGTCTTTGGGTATTCTGAGTGTGATCTGGGGCATGGCGATCATGGGCTTTGGCCTGGCGCTGCAGTCCAAGGTGCTGACGCTGGCGCCAGACGCGACCGACGTGGCGATGGCGATGTTTTCGGGGATTTACAATATTGGTATCGGTGGCGGCGCGCTGCTGGGCAGTTATGTCGGCGGTCAGCTTGGGTTTGCCTGGATCGGGCTGGTGGGCGGCTCACTGGCGGGGCTGGCCCTGGCTTTTTACGGCTGGACCAGCTATCGGTTGAGCCAGTCTGAGTCGAGCCGTTGATACACCGAGGAATCTGGCGTGCCAGTGTCAGATTCCTCGGTCAGTAATATCGCACCAAAATACTGCGCTTAGCCGATGATCATTTACTGGTTTATCTCAGAGAGTGGGGGCTGGGGCAGAATTGGTGGTGGTGTTACCAGCTTGCCGTTCAAGGCTGCAACGATTGACGTCACCGAATCGGCGTTGCGCAAAATGACTTTCATCCGTACCTCATCACTGGAGTAAAACAGCGCTCTGGCGGCGGTCAAGTCGGTTGCTTGAGTGAGCTGAACTATATCCTTGGTGAGTCGCTCGCCAGGCTCCTCCCAGCTTGCGCCTTGGGGGTCCAAAACCCGAAACAGACGGGACACCGGTGTCTGCGTCGAGAGGCCCTGGGCTTGGCCCTCAAACAGGATGTTGTAGGCTTCACGACCCAGCTCCGTTCGAGTGTCGATAAGTTCGTGTCTCGGAAGTATGGCATCGACGTAAGCGATATTGAGGGTGTTGAGGCTGATGTGAGTCTGTTCATGAATCAAGGACATGGCTCGTGCGTTGGCGAATACTTCGAATGGCTCCTTGAGACACTTCTCGAGGATCTCCAGCGGTGGGCTGAAGAACAGGTCGGTCAAATAGATTTTCATCGGCTGCTCTAACGGATGGACAAAGGCGTACGAGTTTTCATGTACATCTCGAAGTGTGCCGATCACGTAGCGTTCGGAGTCGATGGGTGACATGGCTTTGCTGAGCATGTCAGCTTGCAGGGTCGAAATCATGGTTTGCAGCTTGAGCCGCAGGGCTGCGGTGAGATTGTGTTCGCCAAACAGCTTTTTGAAAAAATCACGGGTCTTCGAGTGAGTGAACACATCCGGGTTTGACAGATTGGTTTGGCATTGGGCCAGATCGTTCAAGGCTCGCTCGTGGGAGCTCCTGATGATGGCGGCTTGGGAAGGGTACAGTCTGTTGATTTTTTTCATGCCCGAGGCTTCGATTCTAAAGCTCTCACTGATTTCCATTTTCCGCAGGACAGGGTCAAAGATTTTCCCCAGGGCGCCACCACCGCCATGCAGGTAGCCCTTGAGATCCAGTTGCCAGCGTTGCTCATGATCCTTGATCAGGAAGGGGCCTTTCTCTTGAGGACCAATGATGCGCCAGCGTTGGCCTTGTTGCGCTACCTGAAACGTCTTGCCTGTCACGGGGGCGTATAGCTGTTGGGTGGCTGGGTCGGTGTATACACCGGTGGTGGCATCGTGTCGCAAGTCACTCAACTCCAGATGTTTGACCTCATAGCTGCGCAAGCGTTGCTCTTGTGCCGGGGTCAGTTTTATCCGGCTGTGCCATGTGCTTAATGCTTCGGCCTGTGCGAGTACGGGGGAGGCTACGACGGGTCTGAGAGAGACCTGGGTGAGGGCGGCCGACTGGGGGGCAGGCAGAGTCTGTTGCACGATGGGCATTTGTTTGGCCAGCGCCACCTGGAGCAAGATTTGCGCAGACTCGCTCATTGCGGTTTTCCACTCGCCTTGCCAGGCCAGCTTGGCAGCCTTGAGCAGTTGTGGCAGCAGGTGCCAGGCCAGTGCCGGCAGCCGTTGCTTGCCGAGCAGTAATGTAGAGCCCAGCCGTTCAGTGGCTTCAAACATGGCTTTGGCGATGTCCCAGGCGGATTGGGTATGCGGCGCGTGTTGCTGGCCGAGCAGGCTCAGTACCAGATGACAGGTGTCGTCATAGAGCTTTTTCAACACATTACCCGTGTGGTGCGGGCTACCGCCGGCGGCATCCAGATGTGCCAGTAAAAAATGCCCTGCTTTAAACAAGGGGCGTACAGACGCAGGTAAACGCTGAAGGACCAGTGACTGGAGGCTATTGGAGTGGCGCAGTTGATTGAGAAAACCCTCTTCATGGGAGTATTCGTTGAGGCTGAACGTGTCATCAAGCAGGGTGAGTAATACCCGTGGACCTTCCTGGGCGATCTCACGGCTGATCCAGTACATGCCCTGCAATAAGTTCGGTACCGCGCCGGCCTCATGTCGAAGGTGCAAGGGGCGGAGCACGGCCTTGTGTCCATTGACCGCGATACGCGTCGTATGCTCAGGCATTTCCATCAATTGTTCGATGAGGTTCAGTGCGGCCGATGACAGTTGCCCCTGCAGGTGTTTCGACAAGGCGTGCCCGATAATTTGCCAGGGGGCGTGCTGGCTGAACAACTTGCAGCGTTCAGCACTGCCCGCAGACTGGGGGGTGAGTCGTGGCCGCAGGATGGCGCTAAAGTGCTGGCCAATGTTGAGCCGCTGGTGCAGTTGCTTGAGGTAGTCAATGGTCAGCCAGTCAGGAATCGGAGTGCCAGCGGCGCTTATCAGCCTGAGGTTATGGGTGGACAGCATCTGGGCATGAATCAGCATGAACTCGGTCAAGGAGTGGGTGCTGTGAGTGACGGGCAGCGCTGATCTGGGGCTTGTCACAACGTTGAAATGCTCCAGATCAACGCCGTGATCCGGGCGATCAGCTTCCACTTGAGCCAGCAGGCGGGTATGAGCAAAGGCCGTCAGGTCTGGCAAGCCGTTGTCTAGAAAGTCGCGATTGACCTGCACTTGCTGGTGGTGTTGCTCAATCAGGCCGGCGAGCCTGAGCAGGCTATGGGCGGGTGCGGCCACCAGCCACGTTGGTACCGCAAGCTGCAGCAACGAGTCGTGTGCGAGCTTCAGCGCGTGTTGTAAATGCAGGTGAAAACGATGATGAGTGTGGCTGTAGTTAACCCACTCTTGGGTCTGGTGTGCCGGTAAGGGCTGAGTTACGGCATGCTGTACTTCACGACTCAAGGACTCGATCTGCGTGTGCAGCAGATGTTCAATAAAGTCTTCCTTGATCAGGCGATAGTGAATACGGGGCAGGTTATGTGCTTCGGTTGCATGTCGGCGCCACGAAGCAAGACGTTCAGGATAGCCCTGCAAGTTCTGAAACAGTTCGCGCAACAGCGGATCAGCCAGTCGCTCATTCAAACATTGGGTCGCCAGATTGAGGTTGGCGGCCAATTCCAGCCCGGCGACCGGGGTCCAGAACAGGACGCAACCCGAGTGCTCAGGGTCCAGTCCGCCGTGTTCGGTGATGATGAAAGCGGTGTGCAGATCAACCGGGGTGTCCATTGCATGCCGGGACACCGCCAAGCCGAATACTTCAGGCACAAACCCATTTAAGCTTTTGCGCAAGGCTTGCTGCGGATTGTCGAGAATGCACTGCACGATGTTCTGCTTGAGACCGAAGTCGGTGTGAGACTGGGCCTTGATCCTTGTTTCGTTGCGCAGGGCAGCCAGTTGAGTATTTTTGAACGTGTCGATCAGGCGGGTATAAAAATGTCGATGCTGCAAGGAAAGCTGTGTTGTAAATCCTTGCAAGGCGGTGTCCACCAGCCGATTGAGAGTGGGCCAATCAATGTTTTGGATAAGCTGGCTCACCCCATCTACGCGCTTCTCATAGGCGCCCCAATTGTGTGGTGACTGCAGCGCATGAGCGTAGCCGCTCACGCGCTCGATAAAATGTTCGACCAGATCCTGAGACTTTAATGGCGGGCGTGACTCGCTGCTGGAGGGCGCGGAGCTGTAATGATTCAAAAAAATTTCGTTCGGGCCCAAGGTTAACTTCTCCCCCGATAACGCTTTGCTCAAGACCACCTTGGCCACGTAATAGAGAGAGGGATAGCCGTGCAGCATCTGTTGGCTGGTATGGTGCAGGTTTTCAAGTACTTGAATCTGCTGAGTCAAAATCTCCTTGGCCGGTAGCGGTATTGTGGGAGAAGGGAGCTGGGGTGGGTGAGCGTCGTCTTCCAGAGAGGCCAGATCCAGATGGGTACTCCAGCGACCTTTAGTGTCGAAATCCAGTAACTGCGGATCAATCAGCCTGCGCACATCTATAACGGAGTCGAGTACGGCGGCCAGATCGAAGGGTTGTGAGCGCTCCCTGTACAGATTCATCACGTAGTTCAGGTTATGTGCCTGTTTGTCGGTGATGATCTGCATGAGTCCGAACGTGACCGGGTTCCTGGCGCTGCTGCTGAAGATTCTGGCGGACTCGTAAGTGCGAGCATCCTTGTGCTCCTTGAGTGCGAGTGAGTTCACCAGCGGGGTGGGGACTGGTTCTGCATCAAGTGGTGCAAGCAAATGACGGTGCAGGTCTTCCACCGAGGCGAATGTCCTGACGGTATCGAAGCTGCGGTACAGCAGTACTGGGCTGTTGCTGCGCTCTGGATGGCTGAGCACCAAATACCCGGCCAGCTCCATGAATGGTTTTTTATGGCTACTCAAGCGCAGTTTATCGATCTGCAGTGAAGTGCCGGTGCTGAGTGTTTTAAACCACTGATAATCATCGCCAGTGATATGCCCTGACTCAAGCTCCTTGAGCAGGCCTGTCTGGTAACCGTCCATGAGCGTCTGGGAAAAAACTTCCAGCCGCGACAGGTGGGGCTCTGTGACTGAGTTCCAATAGTGTTGTAACTGGTCGTGCAGACGGTTGGGCAGATTCGCCCCAAGCCGTGAGATTGCTGCGCGCCATTGCAGGTTTTCACTGCTGGTGGCGGTGTAGGGCGCCCGGCCGGCTGCGGAGTCAACGAACTCAAATGTGAGCTCGGCAGGCCAGCGCTGAAGTCGAAACCAGGCCAGCAGCGTCTGCTCCAGAGTTTGCGAGGTGATTGGTTGCTTGAAGGTGGGTTGTCCCTGCTCGGTAACCGTAGTCACTGCGCGGTAAGTAATCATTCGTGTAGTGGATTGATTCCATCCAGGAAACAGCGGAGTCAATTCCGCGTGCAGGATTCGGGCAAGCAGGGTGGCTAATGTGGGGAGTTCCAGCAACTCGGTCTGTAGCGCTTGCAAGTTGAGTCGTTTATTGGCCTCTATCGTGTCGCTGACCTCCTTGAAGGGTGAGCCGTTTATGGGCTGGTATGAAATGCGAGGGGTCGTCCATACGCTCAAGGCAAGACGTTGTGCTCGGGCAACAAAAGCCATGAGCCGGTCTCGTAGCGTGGGAATGGCCAGGCGTTCGCTCAGGTGATGTTCAAGGTCGGCATAACTGGCAAAGTGCATCAGGCCAAAAGCCGGGGTATACAGCAGCACATAGCCATTGAGCGGAGCTGTCATTAGAAACGCTCCCGCCAACTCCACGGCCGGTTGGTCCGTGAACGTCAGCAAAATCCGTTCTATGTGCATTGGCTGTTCATGGCTCAGTCGGCTCTCGGCCGTGGCGTAGCGCGCTATCTGTAGCCACGCGCGTACGTTTTCATCGAACCCCAGCGCCCGCTCTCGGGGGGTCGGTTCTGTGCGTGGTTCAAACGCTTCAACAAAATAATAGGGTACGTCGTTGTCTGTCATCGCGTGCTCCTTGCGCGCCGTTGCCTGGTCGTTACCGACCAGAACATCGTTGATAAAGGACTCACGCTACGTGGCTTGCAGGGGGCGGGGTGGTGCATATAGTCGCACCGGGGCAGGCTGGAATATTGTAAGGCTGGCGCTTATTCCCATCCCAGCGTGGCGGCCGTCAGCACCAGATAACGCGCGCCCTTGGCCAAGGTGACGATCAGCACAAAGCGCCACAGCGGCTCGCGCATGACGCCAGCGATGACGGTCAGTGGGTCGCCAATGATGGGCACCCAACTCAAAAGCAGTGACCAACGTCCATAACGCAGATAAAACTGCCGGGCCTTGTCGAGTTTGTCCGCGCTGACCGGGAACCAGCGCTTGTGCCGAAACCGCTCAAGCGAACGACCCAGCAGCCAGTTCAAAACCGAGCCGAGTACATTACCCAAGGTGGCCACGGTCAGCAGGGTGGTCGCGACATACTGTTCGGACAACAGCATCGCGACCAGCACGGCTTCAGATTGCATGGGCAGTATCGAAGCGGCACCGAATGCCGCCAGAAATAGCCCGAAATAGCTGGAGAGTTCAAACACGGGTATATCCGCAGTGGCGTTGCGTTCATGTTTTTGGCTCGGCTTTTTAACATCATTGACCGATTTAATCCTCCTGCAGCGTTTTTGCGAGTTGAACGCACAGCGGATCTGACCAATTACAGGTCGGATTCGCGCAAAAAAGCCGCCTTTGTATCTGTTCGAATGATCCTCAACGACCCGCCCACTGGCGGCCTCTGATGCGCGATCACAGACAAGGGTAAATGACATGCAAATGCCGAAAACCATCCAGATCAAGAACGGCGAAAAGGTCACTTCAACGTTCTCGGCTCAGGAGTACGCCAATCGTCAGGCCAAGTTGCGGGCTTACATGGCGCAGAACAATATTGATGCGGCAGTGTTCACGTCCTACCACAACATCAACTATTACAGTGACTTCCTGTATTGCTCATTCGGCCGCAGTTACGCCCTGGTCGTGACTCAAGAGAAGGCGGTGACCATCAGCGCCAACATTGATGGCGGTCAACCTTGGCGCCGGACCGTGGGCACGGACAACATCGTGTACACCGATTGGCAGCGTGATAACTACTTTGTTGCAATCCAGCAGGCGCTGCCGAAAGCCGGGCGAATCGGTATCGAATTTGACCATCTCAACTTGCTCAATCGCGACAAACTCGCCAGTCGCTACCCACAGGCTGAGCTGGTAGACATTGCAGCACCGTGCATGCGGATGCGCATGATCAAGTCGGCAGAAGAACACGCGATCATTCGTCACGGTGCGCGTATTGCAGACATTGGCGGCGCGGCAATCGTTGAAGCCCTGCGTGACCAGGTGCCTGAATACGAAGTGGCGTTGCATGCAACCCAGGCCATGGTGCGTGAAATTGCCCGTACCTTCCCTGACTCTGAATTGATGGACACCTGGACCTGGTTCCAATCAGGGATCAACACCGACGGCGCGCACAACCCAGTGACCAGCCGCAAGGTGAACAAGGGCGACATCCTCAGCCTCAACTGCTTCCCGATGATTGCCGGTTATTACACCGCACTTGAGCGCACACTGTTTCTGGATCACTGCTCTGACGAGCACCTGCGTCTTTGGGAGGTCAACGTCAAGGTGCACGAGGCCGGGTTGAAACTGATCAAGCCAGGCATGCGCTGCTCGGACATTGCATTGCAGCTCAATGAAATCTTCATGGAGCACGACCTGCTGCAATACCGCACCTTTGGCTATGGCCACTCGTTCGGCACTTTGAGCCACTACTATGGCCGCGAAGCCGGGCTTGAGCTGCGCGAAGACATCGACACCGTGCTGGAGCCTGGCATGGTGGTGTCCATCGAGCCGATGATCATGATCCCTGAAGGACGGCCGGGCGCGGGCGGTTATCGCGAGCACGACATCCTGATCGTTAACGAGCATGGCGGTGAAAACATCACCAAATTCCCATACGGCCCAGAACACAACATCATTAAGAAGTAAGCGTCGAGTTTTGAGCTGCAAGCTGCAAGCACGCACATGATCCAGCTTGTGGCTCGCAGCTTGCAGCTATCCCCCGCATGCGTGCCCAGATACGCAGCGTTTTTTGACCACTACCCCTGCCAAGAAAAAACAGAATGAGGGTGTTTGTCATGCCTTACGTCTCAACCTCGGCTCCCGTTTTTCAATCCCGCACCTCTTACTCTGGAGGTGCTCGATGAGTATCCCAAGCGCAAGTCTCGCTTTGCCCCTGAGTGCAGCACAACATATTGAACGCGTCAGTGAACGCAAGGCTCTGCGCCGTGCGGCCACAGCCAGTTTCATGGGTAACTTTGTCGAGTGGTTTGATTACGCCGCCTATGGTTACCTGGCGACGGTCATTGCCCTGACGTTTTTCCCGCAGACCGATGCCGCCACGGGCTTGCTGGCAACCTTCGCGGTGTTTGCCCTGTCGTTTATCGTGCGTCCGATCGGTGGTCTGATCTGGGGCCATTTTGGTGATAAATACGGGCGCCGCAGCGCCTTGTCGTGGTCGATTCTGATCATGACAGTCTCGACTTTTTGCATCGGTATTTTGCCGGGCTATAACCATATTGGGCTGTGGGCCCCGGCGTTGCTGTTGGTGATCCGGATGGTGCAGGGGTTCTCTGCTTCAGGTGAATACGCGGGCGCTTCGGCGTTTTTGGCCGAATATGCCCCCGAAGGCAAGCGCGGTTTCTATACCAGCATCGTGCCGGCGAGTACGGCGGCGGGCTTGTTGTTTGGTGCGTTGTTTGTCGCCGGTTTGCATGCGCTGATGACCACTGAAAACCTGCATGACTGGGGTTGGCGCCTGCCGTTTCTGCTGGCAGCACCTTTTGGCCTGGTCGGACGTTACATCCGCATGAGCCTGCAGGATTCACCCAAGTTTCTGGAGATGGAACAGCGTCTGGAAGCCAAGGAGTGCGCAACCCATGCACCGATCCGTGAATTGCTAACCGTGCATCGGCGGGCGGTGATGATCGGGGTGGGTGTGACCTGCTTGAATGCGGTGGCCTTTTACCTGCTGCTCAGTTACATGCCGACCTACCTGTCGACCGAAATGGGCATGAGTGAAAGTGATTCATTTATTGCGTCCACCGTGTCACTGGCAACCTACATCGGCTTGATCTTTCTGATGGGCAAACTGTCAGATCGGTTCGGTCGCAAGACCATGCTGGTGACCGCCTCGGTGTTGTTTCTGGCGTTGACGTTCCCGCTGTTCGGCATGCTCGGCAATCCGTCGCTGGTGGTGATTCTGATGATCCAGATCGCTTTTGGCGCGATCCTGGCGATGAACGACGGCACCTTGCCGTGCTTCCTCGCCGAGATTTTCCCGACCCGGGTGCGTTTCAGCGGTTTTGCCTTCAGCTTCAACATTGCCAATGCCTTGTTCGGTGGCACGGCGCCGTTTATAGCGACATGGCTGATTCAAATGACCGGCAACAAAATGGCCCCGGCCTGGTACTTGCTGGCAGCGGCGGCGGTGGCGCTGGTTGCCATGTTGGCCAGCCGAGAGACGGCGCATAAAGCGTTACAAGACTGAGACAAAAAAACGGCGAAGGCGGAATGGTCCGCCTTCACCGTTTTTTTATGCCTGTGATTTAGGCTCTGTACGAAATGTATCTGCGCTCGGTGATGCTGCGTTGAAAACAGGCTCGCAATGCTCATTAACAACCCGTTAACTCCGCTTCCTCGCCTGTTTTCGCCTTGCCTGACCTTCGCTCGAAAACCTTTCGTACAGACCCTAGTGCAATGCCACCTGCTTACGTTCGCCGATGGGCGATACCCCGAACAGACGGCTGTAGCATTTCGAAAAGTGCGCGGCCGAGACAAAACCGCAGGCGAGGGCGATATCGCGTACTTGTGACTCGCTGCGCAGCAACAGATTACGTGCCCGGGCCAGGCGCAGCTCCAGGTAATACTGGCTTGGTGTGCGTTGCAAATGCTTGTGAAACAAGCGCTCAAGCTGACGCACCGACACCTCGTTCAAACGCGCCAGGTCCTCAAGGCTTACCGGCTCCTCAAGGTTGGCCTCCATGATGGCTACGACCTGACTGAGCTTGGGTTGTGAGGTCCCGAGTTTTTGCCGCAGCGGTACCCGCTGTTGCTCTTGCGCTCCGCGAGCGCGATCACACAACAGCAGCTCGGCGGCATGGGCGGCGATCTCCCGTCCGCCCGGTTCACGGGCAATCAGTTGCAAGGTCATGTCCATCGATGCCACGCCACCGGAGCAGGTGTAGCGGTCGCGGTCCAGTTCGAACAGTTGGTTGGAAATGATAATCCCCGGGAAGTGGTCCTTGAGGCTTTCGATGTCTTCCCAATGGATGGTGCAGCGATAGCCCTTGAGCACCCCGGCACGTGCCAGCCAGTAACTGCCGGTGCAAATCCCGCCGAGCGCGACCTGTTCGTGTGCCAGCTTGCGCAACCAGTTGAGTACGGGGCGACTGCTGAGGTGGGAAACGATCGGGTTTGAACCGACCACCAGCAAAATGTCCAGTTTTGGTGCATCGCCCACCACATAATCGGGCAGGATGCGCATGCCATTGCTGGCAGTTACCGGGTCCAGACTGGGGGCGATGACCACGGTGCGAAACATTTCGCGGCGTGCCGCCATATTGGCCATGCGCAGCGTTTCAATCGCCGAGGCAAAGCCAATGGTCGTGAAGTTTGGTATCACCAGAAAGCCCACGGTTTTTACCGCAGGCTGATTAAGCGGTGACCCAGTAACAGGCGTTGCCATCCTTACGCTCCTTTTGTGCTTTTGCACGTCAGGAAGCATTTGTTATGCCAGCCGCTAACAGGTTGTTATTTAGGTAGAAATTTAGCGCAAGCACTCTTGAACTTTGAGTCAAACATGCGGGTTGCCATGCTTGATCTGTGGGCTGGCGTACTGCGGTTTAAGCAAGCCCTGGTTGTCCAGCAGCCAGGCGTCCATCACTTTGCGCACCACGGGACCGGCCACTCGGCCACCGGCTTCGCCGTTTTCGATCATCACCGAGATCACGATCTGCGGGTCTTCAGCCGGAGCAAAGCCGACAAACAAGGCGTTGTCGCGGTTGCGCTCAGCGGTTTTCAGGCGGTTGTAACGTTCACCTTGTTTGATCGCTACCACTTGTGCGGTGCCGCTTTTGCCGGCAATTCGATACTGCGCCCCCGCGGCGGACGCCCGGGCAATACCCCGAGGGTCGTGCATCACCAGTTGCATCGCATGGTTGACCTGTTCCCATTCCTTGGGGTCGTGCAGCACGATATTGGCCATTGGGTGCTCGTCCACCGGCGGTGTGCCGTCAATGGTCTGCGCCAGATGCGGGCGGTTCCACACGCCTTTGTTAGCAATCAGCGCGGTGGCTTGAGCCAATTGCAGCGGCGTGACCTGCATATAGCCTTGGCCAATGCCTAGGATCACAGTTTCACCGGGGAACCAGGCTTGACGGCGAGTGCTGCGTTTCCATTCGCGGGACGGCATCAAGCCAGGCGACTCTTCAAACATGTCCAGCGAGACCTTTTGGCCGACGCCAAACATCGACATATAGTCGTGCATGCGGTCGATACCCAGCTTGGACGCGAGGTCATAAAAGTAGGTGTCGTTGGAACGCATGATCGCCGCGTTCAAATCCACCCAGCCGTCGCCACTGTGGTTCCAGTTACGATACTTGTGATCAACGTTGGGCAATTGAAAGTAACCGGGGTCGAAAACCCGGGTGGAGGCGGAAATCACTCCGCTGTCGAGCCCGGCAATCGCGACTTCGGGCTTGATCGTCGAACCCGGTGCATACAGCCCGCGCAAGGCCCGGTTAAACAGCGGCTTGTCGATGGAGTCGCGCAGCCCCGAATAATCTTTGGAGCTGATGCCGGTCACAAACAGATTGGGGTCAAAGCTGGGCTTGCTGACCATCGCCAGCACTTCACCGGTTTTCGGGTCGAGGGCGATGATTGAGCCGCGTCGATCACCCAAGGCTTCTTCGGCGGCTTCCTGCAGTTTGATGTCCAGGCTCAGTACGATGTTTTTCCCGGCGATCGCATCGGTATGTCGCAGCACGCGCATCACCCGGCCCTGGGCGTTGGTTTCGACTTCTTCAAAGCCGACCTTGCCATGCAGTTCCGGCTCATAAAAGCGCTCGATACCGGTTTTACCGATTGACTGCGTGCCCCGGTACTCGGTGCTGTCCAACTGCTTGGCTTCTTTCTCGTTGATCCGGCCGACATAACCCACCGAATGGGCAAAGTGATCACCCTGCGGGTAATGGCGCACAAACTGTGCCTCGACATCAATTCCGGGCAGGCGGAACTGATTCACCGCCAGCAGCGCAATTTGCTCTTCAGTCAGTTCATACAGCAACGTCGAAGGATCGAACGGATGGCGCGCCTGCTTCATGGCCTTGGCGAAAATCGCGTGATCTTCTTCCGGCAAATGCAGGATGCTGAACACCGTATCCAGCACCTTGGCCGTATCCCCGGCCCGCTCGCGGGTGAGGGTCATGTTGAAACTGGGCTGGTTATCAGCCAGCAGCACGCCATTGCGGTCGTAAATAAAGCCGCGCTCCGGCGGGATCGGCAACACGTGCACGCGATTGTTCTCGGACACCGTCGAGTTGTAATCAAACTCGGTGACTTGCAAGAAATACATCCTGCCAATCAAGGCGCAACTGATGCTCAGCACCAGTGCTGCGCAGGCAATCAGCCTTTTATTGACCAGCCGTTTTTCGGATTCGTGATCTTTGAGAGTGATCGGCTCGGGCATGTTTCGGGTGTCTCACGTCAGAAAACAGAAAAGCAGCAACCCGCGAGGTCGTCAGCGGGCTGCAAAAGTCGGCGCACACCTTACCAAGAAGCTTTGGTCTCGTAGATGAAAGTCGACCGGCTGTTAGGGTTGCCGGCTGCTGTAAACTCATTTCCTTTTTAGTAGGGGCTACTCAAATGTTGCCTTTGATCGACTGGCGGCCCCATGCGCCGTTGCAGCGTTTGTATTTCGATTGGCTGCAACAGGCCGGGGTTGAGGTGGCGGTGTTGCGTCTGGATCTGATTGATCCGCTGATCAGTGGCAACAAGTGGTTCAAACTCACCGAGCACCTGCTGGCGGCGCATGCCGCTGGGGCTCACGGGTTGATCAGCCTGGGCGGCGCTCATTCCAATCATTTGCACGCCCTGGCCGCCGCCGGCAAGCGCTTTGGCTTTGCCACGGTCGGGTTGTTGCGCGGTCATCCCCAGCAAACGCCTACAACTCTGGATCTCGAACGTTTTGGCATGCAGCTGCATTGGTTGGGCTTTGGCGGTTATCGGGCGCGTCACGAACCGGGTTTTTGGGCACCTTGGCAGGTGCAGTATCCGCAGTTGTACTCGGTGCCTGAAGGCGGCGGTGGTCTGGCCGGGGCTTTGGGGTGTGTGCCGTTGATGGCGATGGTGCATGAGCAGTTGGGGGCGTTGGGCTGGGACGATTACGACAGCTGGTGGCTGGCCGCAGGCACGGGCACGACCCTGGCCGGCTTGGTGTTGGCCGAGGCAGGAGAGCATCCGGTGTATGGCGCGCTGGCGGTGCCGGAGGATCATGGCGTGGCGCCGCAGGTGGAGGCGATTGTGCAACAGGCGGGGCTTGAGTCACGCCTTTTTCACTTGATTGACGCCAGTTGCGGCGGGTTTGCCAAGGTTGATGAGGCGTTGCTGGGGTTTATTCAGGACAGCGAAGCGGCCAGTGGCGTGCCGTTGGAGCCGTTGTACACCGGCAAGGCGTTGATGGCGCTCAAGCAGGCGGTCGAAACGGGGAGGATTGAGCGGGGGCAGCGGGTGGTGTTTGTACACACCGGCGGCTTGCAAGGCCGCCGGGGTTTCGCAACGAAGGCTTAGCGGCGTTTAGGCAGCATCCGCAGCAGGGTGTTGTCTTTGATCACGTAGTGGTGCGCCAGACCGGCCAGTGCGTGCAAGCCGATCAGCCAGTAACCGATGGTGCCGCCCAGTTCATGCCAGCTTTTGATCTGTTTGGCGAAGTCCGGGTCTTTGCCAGTCAGCACGGGCAGGTCAAGGCCGTAGAAGAACACCGATTTGTCGTTGTAGCTGAGGATCAGGTAACCCAGCAGCGGCATGCCGATCATGAACGCGTAGAGGGCCCAATGCATCAGCGTGGCCAAGGCGGTTTGCCAGGCCGGCGGGGTGGGGGTGATTTTCGGTGCCGCGCCCAGAGTCCGGGCTAACAGCCGCAGCCAGACCAGCGCAAATACCGTCAGGCCGAGCATGAAGTGCGCGTCTTTCATCAGGTTGCGACCATCGCTGTCTTTCGGGAAGATTCCGCGAAATTCAATCGTGGCGTAAATCAGAACGAACAACAGCACCATGAACCAGTGCAGGGCGATGGACATTCGACTGTATTGATCGGCGGAGCTTTTCCAGGACATGGTTTTTCCTCACTTCAGGTCTTTAAGCCTCCGTTCTTGTTCGACGGAGTAGGGTTACTTTAATCGCCTTGCGTCACTTTGCGCTTGCTATGTGTCAACTTTCAGGGTTTCCCGGCACGTTTGGCCAAAGATCGGACACCAAAAACAGGCGTTCGGCTTCCTCCCAGTCACCGTTATCGTTCTCGGTCAGCCGCACTAACAGTTGGGCGGGAGCCTGCGGGTGAAGTTCTTCGAGCCAGACCTTTAGCTGTTGCGCGCTCCACAATCCTTCAGGGCCGTAGTGGGCCGGAGCGAGCCAGGCATGTCGGGGCAAGGGTTGCCAGCAACCGGCAGCGCTCTGGCAGACAAATGCCGGCCAATCACGCTGATGCAGCCAGCGCCCGCGCAAGTGCTGGGAGTGGGCGCCGGCAGGTGGTTTTGCATGGCCAGGCCAGGGATACAACAAATAGCCGCCAAGCCACAAATGGGCATCAAAGTGCTCGACATCCAGCCCCGCGAGTATCTCGCGGCTTTCAGGGCGGTTGGACATGGGAAGTTGATGTTGAGTGAAATGCTTGAGCTTGCGGTCTAGCCGGTCATTGCTGCCTGGGCCAAGCCATTGCGCGGGGTCAGTGCCGTCGGCGTGTTGCGGCCCCAGATAGAGCTTGATTGCCAATTCCAGGTGGTGAATGCCGTCGCGATCACGCAGCAGCAGGTCCAGTTCGCCCAGGGTGTGCCCTCCCAGGCGAATCGGCAGGTTGGCGGCCAGCAGTTCAACGCCGGGGGCGTGCTGCACGGCGAATTGCCAGAGCCGTTCGTAGTAGCGTCCCAGGCGGCGAGTGGTGGCCAGCGCCAGCCAGTGCTGCAACGGCTCGCTGCGCTGATCGAGTTCAAGCAGCCAGCGTTCCAGCTGCTGCGGTGCCTGGACCCAGTCGCTGCCGGCCAGCGGATGACGCTGCGGCCAAGGTGTCTGGCTGAGCATCGGCGGGGCGAGAATCACCCACGCCAAATCACGCACCTCAGGGTGACGCAATTGATGGGGCAGGTTGAGCAAGTCGGGGAAGAGGATCATTCTGCGAGCATAGCTGGTTGCCCGAGGGCTGAAAGGGTTTTGTCTATCGTGCGCTTTCGCCCATAATTGCTGTTTTCACCCGCCAAGTACCCGCAGGAGCCTCATGGAGCAATTTCGTAATATCGGCATTATTGGCCGTTTGGGCAGTTCTCAGGTGCTCGACACGGTTCGCCGACTGAAAAAATTCCTGCTTGGGCGACACCTGCACGTGATCCTCGAAGACACCATTGCCGAGGTGTTGCCCGGTCACGGCTTGCAAACGTCTTCGCGCAAAATGCTGGGTGAAGTCTGCGACATGGTGATTGTGGTCGGTGGCGACGGCAGTTTGCTGGGCGCCGCTCGTGCGCTGGCCCGGCACAATGTTCCGGTACTGGGGATCAACCGTGGCAGCCTGGGCTTTTTGACCGACATCCGCCCGGATGAACTGGAGGTCAAGGTCGCCGAAGTGCTCGACGGTCACTATCTGGTTGAAAACCGTTTTCTGTTGCAGGCCGAAGTCCGCCGTCACGGCGAAGCCATTGGCCAGGGTGATGCCCTGAATGACGTGGTGCTGCACCCTGGCAAATCCACGCGGATGATCGAGTTCGAGTTGCACATCGACGGCCAGTTTGTGTGCAGCCAAAAGGCCGACGGCCTGATCGTTGCGACACCCACCGGCTCCACGGCCTACGCCATGTCGGCGGGTGGCCCGATCATGCATCCCAAACTGGATGCGCTGGTCATTGTGCCGATGTACCCGCACACCCTCAGCAGCCGACCGATTGTGGTCGATGGCAACAGCGAACTGAAAATCGTGGTGGCCAAGGACATGCAGATCTATCCGCAAGTTTCGTGTGATGGGCAGAACCATTTCACCTGTGCACCAGGTGACACCATCACCGTCAGCAAAAAAGCGCAAAAGCTGCGCCTGATTCACCCGTTGGACCACAACTACTATGAAGTGTGTCGGACCAAGCTCGGCTGGGGTAGCCGACTGGGCGGTAGGACTGACTGATGCTCGATCCAGCGCGCAGTTACGATTTGATCGGTGACGTGCATGGTTGTGCTCATACCCTTGAGCACTTGTTGGAGCGTCTGGGCTATCGAAAACAGGCTGGTATCTGGCGACACCCGCAACGGATGGCGGTGTTTCTGGGGGACATCATTGATCGCGGTCCGCGTATTCGCGAATCGCTGCATATCGTTTACGACATGGTTCAGGCCGGTCAGGCGCTGTGCCTGATGGGCAACCACGAGTTCAACGCGCTGGGCTGGTGCACACCCGCGCCTGCCGGCAGTGGCAAGCAGTTTGTGCGTGAACATACCCCGCGCCATACCCGGTTGATCCACGAAACGCTGGAGCAATTTGCGCAGTACCCGGATGAATGGCGGGACTTTGTGCAGTGGTTTTACGACATGCCGCTGTTTGTCGATGCCGGGCGTTTTCGGGTGGTGCATGCCTGCTGGGATGCCGATGTGATCGCGCCCTTGCGTGCGCAATTCCCGGATGGCTGCATTGACGAGGCATTTTTGAGAGCCGCAGGCGTTTCTGAAAGCTTTGCCAATCTGGCTTTCAATCGTCTGTTGCGCGGCACCGACATGCGTCTGCCCGGCGGCATGACCCTGACCGGTGGCGACGGGCTGACACGAGCGTTCTTTCGCACCAAGTTCTGGGAAGACGATCCCAAGACTTACGGAGATATTGTGTTCCAACCTGACGCACTGCCTGAAGGCGTGGCGCAAAAAACGCTATCCACGACTGAAAAAGGCGCGTTGCTACGCTATGGCAACGACGAGCCGCTGCTGTTTGTCGGGCATTACTGGCGCAGTGGCCAGCCGGCACCGATTCGGCCGAACCTGGCGTGTCTCGATTACAGCGCCGTGTTGTACGGCAAACTGGTGGCTTATCGTCTGGATCAGGAAACACGCCTCGATCCGAGCAAGTTTGTGTGGGTTGATGTCGAGCGCCCGGAGGCGATGCAATGAGTGCTGTAGCTGTTTTACGTTTGCCGCTGTCCACTGACCTGAGCGGTTTTGTGACCTTGCTCAAACGCATGCAAGTGCCACATCGGGTCAGCGAGGAAGCGGGCGAACAGGTGTTGTGGGCGCCTGAAACCATTGCCGAGGATGTGCGCAGTCTGTACCAGCGTTTTCCGGTAGGAGATCCCGAGCACGAGCTACCCATTGTTGAGCGTCCATCAGCTGCGGCACGCCCAAGCTTTGTCCAGCAAGTGCGCGACAGCCCGGCTACAGCGGTGATTTTGCTGCTGTGTGTGATCGTCGCGGCGGTGACGCAACTGGGTGACAACTTGTCGACCCTGAGCACGCTGACATTTCTCGATTTCAGCATTCAAGGTCAGTACATCGCGTTCACCCCGTTGTCCGACAGCCTGGCGGCAGGGCAGTGGTGGCGTCTGGTGACCCCGATGCTGATTCACTTCGGTTTTCTGCACATTGCCATGAACGGCATGTGGTACTGGGAACTGGGGCGGCGTATTGAAATGCGCCAGGGCAGCATCAACCTGATCGGGCTGAGCCTGCTGTTCAGCCTGGTGTCCAACTTTGCCCAATACCTGTTTGGCGGCCCGAGTTTGTTTGGCGGATTGTCCGGCGTGCTGTACGGCCTGCTGGGACATGTCTGGATTTATCAGCGAATGGCGCCCAACCCGATGTATCACATGCCACGTGGTGTTCTAGTGATGATGTTGGTGTGGTTGGCGCTGTGCATGTCCGGTTTGGTATCGATGCTGGGCTTTGGCCAGATTGCCAATGCGGCTCATGTCGGTGGCTTGCTGATAGGCTGTTTTACCGGTTTGCTCGGTGGCCTTTGGGCCCGTCGCAAGCAAGTTGCTTAACGCTGTAGCCGCTGCGCTGCCCATCGCAGCCCTCGGCAGCGGCTACAGGTTTATTTTTTTAGAGTGGAAACAGAACCATGTCCTCTTTCAATGAAATGATTCAAAACATCACCCCCGAGATCTATCAAAGCCTGAAACTGGCGGTAGAGATCGGTAAATGGGCTGATGGCAACAAACTTACTGCCGAACAGCGCGAACTGTCCTTGCAGGCGATGATCGCCTGGGAAGTACAAAACCTGCCTGAAGACCAGCGCACCGGCTACATGGGGCCACAAGAGTGCAGCTCCAAGTCTGCCCCTGTGCCCAATATCTTGTTCAAGTCGGATGCTATCCATTGATTGAGATTGGTCGTGGTGCAGTCAGCAAAATGTCGGCAAGTCTGGAAACGCCGACTGTTCAATATGCGTTTCGTTTGGGCGATACCGAGGTGCCGGTCAATGCGTTGATCGGTACCAAACTGCGTCTGGAATTCCTGGGTGAGATCAACTGCACTCACTGTGGACGCAAAACCAAAAAGAGCTTCAGTCAGGGCTATTGCTACCCGTGCATGACCAAGCTGGCGCAGTGCGATGTCTGCATCATGAGCCCGGAGCGCTGCCACTACGACGCAGGCACGTGCCGTGATCCATCGTGGGGTGAGCAATTCTGCATGACCGATCACGTGGTTTATCTGGCCAACTCCTCTGGGGTCAAGGTCGGCATCACCCGTGCCACCCAGTTGCCGACGCGCTGGCTCGATCAGGGTGCCAGTCAGGCCTTGCCGATCGTGCGGGTGGCGACCCGTCAGCAGTCGGGGTTTGTCGAAGACCTGTTCCGCTCGCAAGTGGCTGACCGCACCAACTGGCGCGCACTGCTCAAGGGCGATGCCGAACCGGTCGACCTGCTGGCAGTGCGTGATCAGCTGTTCGAAAGCTGCGCCGAGGGCATGCAAGCCCTGCAAGAGCGCTTTGGCCTGCAAGCGGTCCAGCCCCTGCTTGACGTCGAGCCCATCGAAATTTGTTACCCGGTCGAGCAGTATCCGACCAAGATCGTCAGCTTCAATCTGGACAAAGATCCGATCGTTGAAGGCACGCTGATGGGGATCAAGGGCCAATACCTGATCTTCGACACCGGCGTTATCAATATTCGCAAGTACACGGCCTACCAACTGGCCGTGCATCAGTAAAAGGACTCCAGCATGCGCACCGAACAACCGCAAATGATCCACCTCAAGGACTACCAGGCGCCCGAGTACCTGATCGACGAGACGCACCTGACCTTTGAGTTGTTCGAGGACCAC
The DNA here is from genome assembly GCA_040385125.1 of Pseudomonadota bacterium. Lineage (GTDB taxonomy): Bacteria > Pseudomonadota > Gammaproteobacteria > Pseudomonadales > Pseudomonadaceae > Aquipseudomonas. The sequence goes on from JAZKIA010000021.1 coordinate 240,046, forward strand.
ACGCTGGTCCATGCGCAACTGGTGATGCGCCGCAACCCTGCACGGGGGGCGGGTTTCCCGGTGCTGGAGCTGGACGGTCAGCAACTGGAGTTGCTGTCGGTCAAACTCGATGACGCCGAGCTGACGGCCGCTGATTATCAACTGACGGACAGCCACCTGATCCTGCACCCGACCACCGCGCAGTTTGTGGTCGATACCAGCGTGCGGATCCACCCTGAATCCAACACCGCGCTGGAGGGCTTGTACAAGTCCAGCGGGATGTTTTGCACCCAATGCGAGGCCGAAGGCTTTCGCAAGATCACGTATTACCTCGACCGTCCGGACGTGATGAGCAAATTCACCACTACTGTGGTGGCTGAGCAGCATCGCTATCCGATCCTGCTGTCCAACGGCAACCCGATTGCCAGCGGCCCGGACGAAGACGGTCGGCACTGGGCGACCTGGGAAGACCCGTTCATGAAACCGGCCTACCTGTTCGCGCTGGTGGCCGGTGATCTGTGGTGCGTTGAAGACACCTTCACCACCATGACCGAGCGCACGGTGGCGTTGCGCATTTATGTCGAGCCAGAAAACATCGACAAGTGCCAGCACGCGATGAACAGCCTGAAGAAGTCGATGCTCTGGGATGAGCAGGTTTACGGTCGTGAGTACGATCTGGACATCTTCATGATCGTGGCGGTGAACGACTTCAACATGGGCGCGATGGAGAACAAAGGCCTCAACATCTTCAACTCCAGCTGCGTCCTGGCCCGCGCCGAAACCGCTACCGACGCTGCGCATCAGCGGGTTGAAGCGGTGGTCGCCCACGAATATTTCCACAACTGGTCGGGCAACCGCGTGACCTGCCGCGACTGGTTCCAGCTGTCGCTCAAGGAAGGCTTCACGGTGTTCCGTGACTCCGAGTTCTCGGCCGACATGAACTCACGTACGGTCAAGCGCATCGAAGACGTAGCGTTCCTGCGCACCCACCAGTTTGCCGAAGACGCCGGTCCCATGGCGCACGCTGTGCGCCCGGACAGTTTCATCGAAATCTCCAACTTCTACACCCTGACCGTTTACGAAAAGGGTTCGGAAGTGGTGCGCATGATCCACACCTTGCTCGGCGCCGAAGGCTTCCGTAAGGGCAGTGATCTGTATTTCGAGCGCCATGACGGCCAGGCGGTCACGTGTGATGACTTTATCAAGGCCATGGAAGACGCCAACGGCGTTGACCTGACTCAGTTCAAGCGCTGGTACAGCCAGGCTGGTACACCGCGCCTGGCCGTCAGCGAGCACTATGATGCCGAGCAAAAAACTTACAGCCTGACCTTCGCTCAAAGCTGCCCGGCAACCCCGGACAAGGTCGAAAAACTGCCCTTCGTGATTCCGGTCGAGTTGGGCCTGCTGAATGCCCAGGGCGCTGAAATTGACTTGCAACTGGCTGGCGAAACAGCGGCCAGCGGCACCAGCCGCGTACTGTCGGTGACTGACGCCGAGCAAACGTTCACCTTCGTTGGCGTGACTGAAAAGCCGCTGCCTTCGTTGCTGCGCGGCTTCTCGGCGCCGGTGAAGTTGAGCTTTGCCTACAGCCGTGATCAATTGATGTTCCTGATGCAACACGACAGCGATGGTTTTAATCGCTGGGAAGCCGGTCAGCAACTGTCGGTGCAAGTGCTGCAAGAACTGATTGGCCAGCATCAGCGCGGCGAAGCGTTGGTCATGGATCAGCGTCTGGTTGAAGCGCTGCGCAGCGTGTTGGGCAATCAGCAACTGGATCAGGCGATGGTCGCCGAAATGCTCTCGTTGCCTGGCGAAGCCTACCTGACGGAAATCAGCGAAGTGGCGGATGTCGAGGCGATTCACGTGGCTCGCGAGTTTGCGCGCAAGCAACTGACTGACAGCCTGTTTGATGGGTTGTGGACGCGTTATCAGGCCAACCGCGAGGTGTCGAAAGTCACCCCGTATGTGGCCGCCGCCGAACACTTTGCCCGTCGCAGCCTGCAAAATATTGCGCTGTCGTACCTGATGCTCAGCGGCAAGCCAGAGGTGGTGGCGGCCACTCTGGAACAGTTCGAGCACAGCGACAACATGACCGAGCGCCTGACCGCGCTGGCGGTGTTGGTCAACTCGCCGTTCGAGGCCGAAAGGGCGGCGTCATTGGCCAGTTTTGCCGAGCACTTCAAGGACAACCCGCTGGTTATGGATCAGTGGTTCAGCGTACAGGCGGCCAGCGGTTTGCCGGGTGGCTTGCAGCGGGTTCAACAGTTGATGCAGCACCCGGCGTTCAACATCAAGAACCCGAACAAGGTGCGGGCGCTGGTCGGGGCGTTTGCCGGGCAGAACCTGATCAACTTCCATGCAGCCGATGGTTCGGGTTATCGCTTCCTGGCGGACCTGGTGATCGAGCTTAACGGCTTCAACCCACAGATCGCCTCGCGACAACTGGCACCGCTGACCCGCTGGCGCAAATACGACAGCGCCCGTCAGGCGCTGATGAAGGCTGAGTTGGAGCGCATCCGCAACTCGGGCGAGTTGTCCAGCGACGTGTTTGAAGTGGTCAGCAAAAGCCTGGCGTAAACCTGCTGTTGTAGCCGCTGCCGCAGGCTGCGATAAGGGCCGCAGGACCTTCGCCTTTTAAAGGGCAGGGCCGCTGCGCTGCCCATCGCAGCCTTCGGCAGCGGCTACAGGTTTTTAGTTCTGGGCGTTAAGCACCACATCCAGCGCCGTGCGTGCATCGTCGAGTTGCACCAGCGTCGCATGGCGGGCACCAAGGGCGTCGTGGTTTTCAATGGCGGTCAAAATTGCTTTGTGCCGCGGCAGCGCCAGTTCGTGCAAGTTGGGCCGGCGGTTGGAGTGTTTCAACGCTTCGCGCAAGGCCAGCGAGAGCATGTTGCACAGGTTGGCCAGCAGGTCATTGTGGGTTGCGTCGGCAATCCGGCTATGAAAATCCAGATCGGGTTGCAGCAACGCTTCGGGCGTCTCTGCTGTCTCCATGCGCTCATACGCTTCACGGATCGACGCCACTTCATCATCGGTCGCATGCTGGGCGGCGAGGGCGGCCACGGCGGGTTCGATGATGCTGCGCACACTGGTCAGCAAGGCGAAAAACTCGTTTTGCGGCGAGCTTTGCATCAACCAATGCAGCACATCCGGGTCGAGCATGTGCCATTCGCGACGCGGTTTGACCACCGTGCCTACCCGCGGCTTTGAATACACCAAACCCTTGGCCAGCAGAACCCGCGTGGCTTCACGCAACACAGGGCGGCTGACCGCATATTCTTCGCACAGCAAGGCTTCGGCGGGCAGTTTGTCATCCGGCTTGAAGCGGCCGGACACAATCTGCATGCCGAGCTCCTGGACGATGCGCGCATGCATGCTTTTGCGTTCGGAGGGCTGACGATAATCCATTGGGCGCAGGTCGATCCTGTCGTGGAAAAGCGCTGATCATAACAGGCGCGGCAGTGGATTAACGCAGTGAGTGATACGGCAAGTGTCCGCAGTCGCTGTCTTGAGCTACGAAAAGGTTGATGGAGTATGAAGGACGCATATCTGGTATTTGACGGATTAAGTACCCGTAAGCCGTAGGACACCACTGGATTTTCTTGTCGGTGATCCGCGCAGGAAAAGGGCTGATAGGGTCGCGATATTCGATCCGGAGCCAGCCCCATGACTAAGTGCTTCAAAGACCATCCGTGCGATACCCAGCGTCTTAACTACAACACTGTGCCGATTGCCGAGTGCAAGACGCATTGGGTCGAACTTTACGGCTGCCAGACCCTGGTTACCGAAGTGCCGGTTCTGACCTGTGAAGGAATCTGGCGAATTTTTCAGCGCGAAGCTGAGGAAATAGTCGCCCCCGGTGGCGTCCTGATTGCCGACCCCATCGCCCGTAACCGCGCGATCAATGCCGCCTATGCACGCCTGTGGCTACACGACCCGCGTTTTCAGTGGGCTGGGCTGGCGGCGTTTGCGTCCAAGCAGGTGGGGTGCGGGTTGCTGCATGCGGCGGACTCGATAGAAACCATTGGGTCTGATTACAGCGCCCGTCAACGCTTGCGTGAGGACAGGCTGGCCTCGGGCCTGTTCTCCACTGACCCGCAAAGAGCGCAGTTGCTGCGTGAACAGCAAGAGGCCGATACCAACAACCCCGTCCCGGTGGATCTGCGGATCAAGGGTGAGCCCCAGTCTTTGGTGCAGCAACAATTCCAACATGTGCACGACATGTTGGCGTTGGGCAATACCACGTTGTTTTTAGATATTTTTCCGCTGCATGCGTTTTATAAAAAGCGTGGGTTGGAGGAATTGAAGACGTGCTTGAAAAGCCGCGCGAAAATTTATGGCCATCCGAAGTTTCCGGTGCTTTGGCCGGTAGGGCAGGAGAAGCTTCGGTTCGGAGGTAGCCAAGAGGAGATTCTTCTAGCCTTCAATGCGATAGAGGAGGGGGATATTGCTCAAAGCGTGGAGTTTTTCGCAACTCACGAACAACAAAATATCCTCCAGCCGACAATATACGAAGACCCTCAACTGATCAGGTTGCTGCGAAGCAACCACATGTCGTATGTCACAGGTTTCCCCTCAGGCGTAGCACAAGCCATAGAACTGACCCTTACCAGCCAATGCCAGCGCGTCGACGATGGACGCACGATCAGTTTTGACGACAGTCTATTTGCGAACTTGGCTAACGTGCAGCAGCGCATGGTCTTTGTACTGGATGCTGCCAAGCGCTTTGACCAGATGCTGCATGACTTCAACCGCGACGCGCTGGTGCAGTCCATTAACGAAATAGCGGGAGCAGGTGAAGTGCTATGACCTTGCGCCTGAAAATCGGCGGATGGCGCCAAGGGCTGATCGTCTCTCTCTTGGCTGTATTTATCGTCCGCTGGGCAGCCCGCACGTTAGCGGATGAACCAGAAATCGCCTTGCTGCTTGGTGAGCCCTGGGAGGACATGCGCCAGCGTTCAAGTGCAGTAATTAGCCCGGCCATTCCTGATGAGCTTTGGTTTGGTATGCCGAAGTCGGATGCCCGATTACGCTTCATCGATCCGCAATACGGATTTGTCACGCCCTCGGCTCGCTTCTTCACGATAGGATTCAAAAATGAACGCGTGACCACTATCCGCATGTCACCGCAAATAGAGCCTCTGTTGCTGGATGACGCTCTGAAGGTCGTATTGGGCTTACAGGATCAATGGCGTCGACAGGGCTGGTTTGTCAGTAGTCCGAAGAGTGATCCAGCGTTGGCTGATACGCCGCAATGGCGTGTCCAATTGCGTGACGTCAACAAGGGTGGGAGAACCTTTTGGCAGGCGGGCGATAAATATGAAGTCATGCTGGGTATGGGCCGATTTAAAGACCGAAGACACCCGGATGAAGAGCGTTTTCTCATTTCGCTTGAAGTCGCCAGACCTTGGACACCTCGAAATGACCAATGAACCCGTAACTTTTCCCCGCGGGGGCTGGCGTCGCGCGCTGGTCATTGTGCTGCTTGTGCTAATGGCCACGGCAACCCTGCGCTGGGTAGTCCATGCGTTATCGGACGACCCAGAAATCGCCCTGATACGTGGCGAGCCTTGGGAGGACATGCGCCAGCGCTCAAGTGCAAAAATTGGAGCGGCGATACCTGGCCATTACTGGTTTCGCATTCCTGAGACAGACGCTCGATTACGTTTTATTGACCCTCAATATGGATTCGTTACGCCGTTGGCCCGCTTCTTCACCATCAGTTTTGATAATGAGCGTGTGGCCAATATTCGAATGTCACCGCAAATCGAACCGCTGTTGCTGGATGACGCCCTGAAAATTGTGCTGGATTTACAGGATCAGTGGCGTCGACAGGGCTGGTTTGTCACCAACCCCAAGAGTGATCCACCTTTGGCTGATACTCCTCAATGGCGTGACCAGTTGCGAGATGTAAACAAGGGCGGAAGGACTTTTTGGCAAGCGGGCGACAAGTATCAGGTCATGCTGATCTTGCATCGTTTCAAAGACAGCAGACGCCCCAGAGAGGAGCGTTATCTCATAAGTCTAGCAATTGCCAAACCATGGATACCCGCCGATGAAGACTAACCCCCAACCCATCCCACCTCAAAAAACTTACGGAGCTCTCTTATGCCCACTCCCGCCTATCTGAAAATCATGGGAACGTCGCAAGGTCTGATCACTTCTGGCGCGCTTGGTCGAGAGTCGGTCGGTAATGCCTGGCAGCTGGGGCGCGAGGACGAGATTCTGGTGCAGGCGCTGAGTCATGGAATTGCTGTCCCCGGCGGTGCACAGTCGAGTCAGCGCATGCATAAACCGTTAATCATCACCAAGGTGATCGACAAGTCGTCGCCGTTGATCAATACCGCGCTGTGCAATGGCGAACGGCTTAGCCTCTGCGAGGTGAAGTGGTACCGAACCTCGGGCAGCGCTACTCAGGAGCATTTCTACACCATGCGTTTGAAAGGTGCGGTGATCATTGCCGTTGATGTGGTCATGCCACATTGCCAAAACATGGAGACCGCGCATTTTACCCAACTGGAAACCGTGCATTTTGCTTACGAGTCGATTACCTGGCAGCACGAAATCGCCGGCACTTCGGGTTGGGATATATGGCAGACAGAGCGTCAGGCATGAAGTTGATCCGCGGCCGGTACGCTTCATCGTGGGAGCGCAAGCACGCGTTTGCCAGCGAAGACGCCGTGATTCAGGTTCGGCAGCATTTGGCTTCAGGGCAGAACATCGAAGGCATGGATCAGCTTCGCAGCTTTTTGATGCTCAACGTTGAGCATGAAGTACTGCAGCAGGTTCAGAGTGGCGAATGGTTGCTGATCAAGCCCGAGGCTTATTACTTCGACTGGGGGCAGTTTGAGCAGAGCATGTTTGAACAGCGCGTCATGGACCTGATGAGTGCTGCGCCACCGCACGCAAAGCCTCCTGCGATTCAGGTATTTCATGTGGCTGACAGCGAGACTGCGCAGAGTTTGGACAATCGCAGCTGTAGGGTCACCGGGCACACAGCGAAGCGCCCAATCGACAGTTTGGGCATTACGCACATTCCTGAACCCGCTGAGGGCGAGAGGATTGAGCTGCGAGTGATCTGACCCGGCGCTCGCCGGGTCAGACATGGGGGCGAGTATCAGTGCGAGTGACGCGGTACTTCCGATCCGCGGCAACCGACCAGGAAGTCGAAGTCGCAACCTTGGTCAGCCTGCATGACGTGGTCGATGTACAGCTGGCGGTAGCCGCCAATCAGCAGTTTTTGTGGTGGTTCGATATCGGCCAAGCGAGCCGCCAGGTCAGCATCGGAAATGTCCAGGTGCAAACGCCCGCTGGCGCAGTCCAGTTCAATCCAGTCGCCTTCTTGCACTGCCGCCAACGGTCCGCCGGCCGCGGCTTCCGGTGCTACGTGCAACACCACCGTGCCGTACGCGGTGCCGCTCATGCGGGCGTCGGAGATACGCACCATGTCGGTCACGCCTTGAGCCAAGAGCTTGGCTGGCAGGCCCATGTTGCCGACTTCGGCCATGCCTGGGTAACCCTTGGGTCCGCAGTTTTTCATCACCAGGATCGAGTCGGCGGTGACGTCCAGTTCCGGGTCGTTGATTCGGGCCTTGTACATGTCGAAGTTCTCGAACACCACCGCCTGACCGCGATGTTTCATCAGCGCCGGAGTGGCGGCGGAGGGCTTGAGCACCGCACCCAATGGCGCCAGGTTACCGCGCAGTACGCAGATGCCGCCGTCAGCGACCAGCGGGTTTTCAATCGCTCGGATCACTTCGTCGTCGCCATAGATCGGCGAGTTTTTAACGTTGTCCCACAGGCTTTGGCCGTTGACGGTCAAGGCATCCGGGTGCGGAATCAGGTTGTTTTCACCCAGGCGACGCAGTACCGCAGGCAGGCCGCCGGCGTAATAGAACTCTTCCATCAGGAAGCGCCCCGAAGGCTGCAAGTCAACCAGCGTAGGGGTGCCACGGCCGATGCGGGTCCAATCATCCAGTTCCAGATCCACGCCAATACGCCCGGCGATGGCTTTAAGGTGGATCACCGCGTTGGTCGAACCGCCGATGGCCGCGTTGACCCGGATCGCGTTTTCAAAGGCTTCCTTGGTCAGGATTTTTGACAGGCGCAGGTCTTCTTTAACCATCTGCACGGCGCGCATACCGGACATGTGCGCGAGCACGTAGCGACGCGAATCCACTGCCGGGATCGCGGCGTTGTGCGGCAGCGAAGTACCCAGCGCTTCAGCCATGCAGGCCATGGTGGAGGCGGTGCCCATGGTGTTGCAGGTGCCGGCCGAGCGCGACATGCCGGCTTCGGCCGAGAGGAACTCGTCGAGGCTGATGTTGCCGGCTTTATAGGACTCGTGCATTTGCCAGACGATGGTGCCAGCGCCGATGTCTTTGCCTTTGTGTTTGCCGTTGAGCATCGGTCCGCCGGTAACCACGATGGCTGGCACGTCACAGCTGGCAGCGCCCATCAACAGGGCCGGGGTGGTTTTGTCGCAGCCGGTCAACAGCACCACGCCGTCAATCGGGTTGCCGCGAATCGCTTCTTCCACATCCATGCTGGCCAGGTTGCGGGTGAGCATGGCGGTAGGGCGCAGGTTCGACTCGCCGTTAGAAAACACCGGGAATTCAACCGGGAATCCGCCGGCCTCAATCACGCCACGTTTGACGTGTTCAGCGATGGTGCGGAAATGGGCGTTGCACGGGGTCAATTCTGACCAGGTGTTGCAGATGCCGATGATCGGCTTGCCCTGAAATTGGTGGTCGGCAATGCCCTGGTTCTTCATCCAGCTGCGATACATAAAGCCGTTTTTATCCGCGCTGCCAAACCATTGAGCGGAACGCAGAGGAGGAGTTTTATCAGACATGGCGGATTCTCTTATTGTATGACTAATTTGTTTTGATGCGCCTAAGTTATCCTCAAATAAGTGTATTTGGAAGTGTTGTTGAGCAAATAGTATTACTATATAGTCGATTTCAACTGAGAGCTGATCCTGGCGTTTCCCCGCCTGAGGCCACTCCAGAGGTGCCATAACAAAAACAATGGGAGACCGTCATATGAGCCAGGAACTCGGGCTTATTCGCCGTATTACGCTAAAACTCATTCCGTTTCTGATCCTGCTGTACCTCATTGCGTATGTAGACCGCTCTGCTGTGGGCTTTGCCAAGCTGCACATGGGCGCCGACATCGGCATTGGCGATGCGGCTTATGGCTTGGGCGCGGGGTTGTTCTTTATCGGCTATTTCCTGATGGAGATCCCCAGCAACCTGATGCTTGAGCGGTTCGGCGCCCGTCGCTGGTTCGCCCGGATCATGATCACCTGGGGCAGCATCACCATCGGCATGGCTTTTGTGCAGGGGCCGCACAGTTTCTATGTGATGCGCTTTTTGCTCGGTGTCGCTGAGGCAGGCTTCTTCCCTGGGGTGCTGTACTACATCACCCAATGGTTCCCGGTACGCCATCGCGGCAAGATCCTGGGCCTGTTTATCCTCTCGCAACCGATCGCCATGATGATCACCGGCCCTGTGTCCGGCGGTTTGTTGGGCATGGATGGCGTACTCGGCCTGCACGGCTGGCAATGGCTGTTTATTGTGATCGGCATGCCGGCGATTCTGCTGACCTGGCCGGTTCTGCGTTACCTGCCGGATGGCCCGCAGCAGGTCAAATGGATGAGTCAGCCCGAGAAGGACTGGCTGGTGGGCGAGCTGGAAAAAGACTTGCAGACCTTTGGCCAGACGCGTCACGGCAACCCGTTGCATGCTTTGAAAGACAAGCGCGTATTGCTGCTGGCGCTGTTCTATCTACCGGTGACCCTGAGCATTTATGGTCTGGGCCTGTGGCTGCCGACACTGATCAAGCAGTTTGGCGGCAGTGACCTGACCACCGGCTTTGTGTCTTCGGTGCCGTATATCTTCGGCATCATTGGCTTGCTGATCATTCCACGCAGCTCCGACCGTTTGAATGACCGTTATGGCCACTTGGCGGGGCTCTACGTACTGGGTGCCATCGGTCTGTTTTTCAGTGCCTGGCTGACCGTGCCAGTGATGCAACTGGCGGCCTTGTGCCTGGTGGCCTTCTCGTTGTTCTCCTGCACCGCGATTTTCTGGACTTTACCAGGACGCTTCTTTGCCGGTGCCAGTGCAGCGGCCGGGATTGCCCTGATCAACTCGGTGGGCAACCTGGGCGGTTACATCGGTCCGTTCGTGATCGGCGCACTCAAGGAACACACCGGTAATCTGGCCTCGGGCCTGTACTTCCTGTCGGGAGTGATGGTGTTCGGGTTGTTCCTGACGGTGGTGGTGTATCGCCTGTTGGAGCGCAAGCACGTGCTGCAACCGGGCCAGTTTGCCGCCACTCACTAACTCAAAGAATTAAACCGTAGGAGCTGCTGAGGTACGAAAGCTGCGATCTTTTGATCCGAGATCGCAGCCTTCGGCAGCTCCTACGGTCTACAGGAGTATAAATATGCGTTTAGTACAGTTTGAATTGAACAACGGTGAGCGCCGCGTTGGCCTGGTAGATGGCGCGCTGGTGCGTGAAGTCAAGGCGGCCACCAGTGTCCGCGAGCTGGCGTTGGCGGCGATTGAGGCCGGTATCAGCCTGGCCCAGCAAGTCGACGCTCAGGGTTTGGCTGGGAGCCATGACTATCCGCAACTGCTGGCGGAACTGCGTATTTTGCCGCCGCTGGACCACCCGGACCCAGCGCATATGTTGATCAGCGGCACCGGCCTGACCCATTTGGGCAGCGCCTCGGCGCGGGACAAAATGCACCAGCAGGCAGGTGACGAAGCGACCTTGACCGACACCATGCGCATTTTCAAATGGGGCGTGGAGGGCGGCAAACCGGCGGCCGGGCAGGCAGGTGTACAACCTGAGTGGTTCTACAAGGGCGATGGCAGCATCGTTGTGCGCCCCGGCGCCCCGTTCCCATTGCCGCCGTTTGCCGAAGACGCTGGCGAAGAGCCGGAAATCGGCGGTTTGTATGTCATCGGCCATGATGGCAAGCCTTACCGTTTGGGCTTTGCCGTGGGCAACGAGTTCTCCGATCACGTGATCGAGCGCAAAAATTACCTGTACCTGGCGCACTCCAAGTTGCGCAGTTGCTCATTTGGCCCGGAACTGCGGGTCGGTGAGTTACCGCAGCATTTGGCCGGCAGCAGCCGAATCATCCGTGACGGTGAAGTGCTGTGGGAGAACGAGTTCCTCAGTGGCGAGGCCAACATGTGCCACAGCCTGGAGAACCTTGAGTACCACCACTTCAAGTACAGCCAGTTCCTGCGGCCGGGTGATGTGCATGTCCACTTTTTTGGCACCGCTACCTTGTCGTTTGGGGATGGCATTCGCACACAACCGGGCGACCACTTTGAAATCAGCCAGGCCGAATTCGGCGCGCCGTTGATCAATGGTATTGCCCCGATAGCCGCTGCCTTTGAGCCCGGCGACGTTCGTACACTTTAAAAGGACCGCTCTTATGACTCAGATTCTCGGCCACAACTACATTGGTGGCCAACGCAGCGCCGAAGGCAGCGTCATCGTAAAAAGTGTCGATGCCAGCACCGGCGAAACCCTGGCCTATGACTTTCATCAAGCCACCCTCGATGAAGTTGACCGCGCCGCCAGCAGCGCCGCTGCTGCGTATCCGACCTTTCGCGCCTTGAGTGCCGAGCGCCGCGCCGAGTTCCTGGACGCCATCGCCGATGAACTGGACGCACTGGGCGATGAGTTTGTTGCCATCGTATGCCGAGAAACCGCGCTGCCAGCCGGGCGTATTCAAGGTGAGCGCGGGCGTACCAGCGGGCAAATGCGTTTGTTCGCCAAGGTGCTGCGCCGGGGTGATTTTTATGGGGCGCGGATTGATCAGGCGCTGCCGGATCGCACCCCGTTGCCACGTCCGGATCTGCGTCAGTACCGAATTGGCCTGGGCCCGGTTGCGGTGTTTGGCGCGAGTAACTTCCCGCTGGCATTCTCCACCGCTGGCGGCGATACCGCGTCCTCGCTGGCCGCCGGTTGCCCGGTGGTGTTCAAGGCCCACAGCGGCCATATGGCCACCGCTGAATGGGTGGCTGACGCGCTGATTCGCGCAGCCGAGCGTACCGGCATGCCCGCCGGTGTGTTCAACATGATTTACGGTTCAGGTGTTGGTGAAGCACTGGTCAAGCACCCTGCGATTCAAGCTGTGGGCTTCACCGGTTCGCTGCACGGTGGCCGTGCTCTGTGCGATATGGCAGCGGCCCGTCCGCAGCCGATCCCGGTATTTGCCGAGATGTCGAGCATCAACCCGGTGATCATCTTGCCTCAGGCTTTGGCGGCCCGCAGCGAAACTATTGCCCGCGAACTGGCGGTGTCCGTGGTGCAAGGGTGCGGGCAGTTCTGTACCAATCCGGGCCTGGTGATCGGCATCCGCTCAACGGCCTTCACCGCCTTTATCGAGCAGTTGGCCGGGCAGATCAGCGAGCAATCCGCGCAAACCATGCTCAATGCCGGCACCTTGCGCAGCTACGCCAAAGGCGTGAGCAAACTGCTTGCTCATGATCATATCGAGCATGTTGCCGGTATCGCGCAGCAAGGCAATCAGGCGCAGCCGCAGCTGTTCAAGGCGGATGTCAGCCTGTTGCTGGAAGGTGACGAAGTGCTGCAGGAAGAAGTCTTCGGCCCGACCACTATCGTGATCGAAGTCGCCGACCAGGCGCAGCTCAGCGCTGCGATCCACGGCTTGCACGGCCAACTCACGGCGACTCTGATTGGCGAAATGACCGATTTCGAGCAATTCAGCGAACTGACCCCGCTGCTGGAGCAGAAAGTCGGCCGCATCCTGCTTAACGGCTATCCGACTGGCGTTGAAGTCTGCGATTCGATGGTGCACGGCGGGCCTTACCCGGCGACGTCCGATGCGCGCGGCACTTCGGTGGGCACGCTGGCGATTGATCGATTCCTGCGCCCGGTGTGTTTCCAGAACTACCCGGACAGCCTGCTGCCCGACGCCTTGAAAAACGCCAACCCGCTAGGCATTCAGCGTCTGCTGGATGGTCAGGTATCCGATCGCTCGATTGGCTGATAACCACGTTTTAACCTGCCGCGGCCCGTATCCGGGCCGCGGCAGCGCGTTTATCCAACACCTTAAAAAATAATAATCAATAGGTGCGTCATGACTGCTGAAACCCTGTCGGCCGTGCAATCGCAGGCCCAATCGCTGGACGATGTGCTGTATCGCAAAGTGAACTGGCGGATCATCCCGCTGTTTATTGTGTGCTTCCTGTTTGCCTACCTGGACCGCGTCAACATCAGCTTCGCCAAATTACAGATGCAAAGTGATCTGGGATTCAGTGAAACCGTGTATGGCCTTGGCGCGAGCCTGTTTTTTGTCGGCTACTTTCTGTTTGAAGTACCGAGCAATATCCTGCTGCACAAGATCGGCGCCCGGGTCTGGATTGCGCGGATCATGGTGACCTGGGGCATTACCTCCGCGTGCATGATGTTTGTGAACAACGAATTTTGGTTCTACACCCTGCGTTTTCTGATCGGGGTGATGGAAGCCGGATTCGTGCCGGGTGTGCTGTATTACTTTACCCAGTGGTATCCGGGTAATCGCCGGGGCCGGGTCAATGCCTATTTCAAGAGTTCAATCTGCCTGTGCGGGATCGTCGGTGGCCCGCTGGCGGGTTTCATTCTGGGGCACTTCGACGGGCTGTACGGCTTGGCGGGCTGGAAGTGGCTGTTCCTGCTTGAAGGCTTGCCCTCGGTGGTGTTGGGCCTTGTGGTGCTGTGGCTGTTGAGTGACAAGATCGAAGACGCGCCGTGGCTCACGGCAGACGAAAAACGCGTGTTGCTGGAGCGTATGGCCAGCGAGCCTAAGCCCGAGTCCTCCAGCAGCCTTGCCGATATCTGGAAGCATCCGACCACTTACGTGATGTCGGCCATTTATTTGTGCCTGGTCATGGCCCTGACCGGTTTGTTGTTCTGGATGCCGCAGTTGATCAAAAGCGCGGGCGTTGCGGACACTTTCGATATCGGTTTGTTGACCATGATTCCGTATCTGATTGCGGCGGTGGGCAACCTGCTGATCGGCAGCAGTTCGGACAAGCGCGGCGAGCGTCGCTGGCACATGGCCGGTTGTGCGCTGTTGACGGCGGCGGGTTATTTGCTTTGTGCCTGGTTCCCTGGCCAGCTGTTGCCACTGATGGTTGGCATGAGCATGGTACTCACCGGGATCATTGCCTGGATGCCGATTTTCTGGACCATTCCACCGCGCTTTCTCACCGGCCTTGCGGCTGCTGCCGGGATCGCGCTGATTAACTCCTTAGGCCAGTTAGGCGGGATCGTCGGGCCGTTTATGGTGGGTCGCATCAAAGACTTGAGCGGCAGCGCAACACCAGCCTTATACGTGCTCAGTGCTGTCTGCGTACTGGCCACTGTGCTGGTGATCTGGGGGATTCCAGCCCGTTACTACCAGGTTAAACAATGAACGGTTCAATCGGAGTGAGCATGAAACCCAATCTGCTGATCTTCAGTCGCGTTTCCTCGGTTGAGGTTCTGGCTGAGCTGGATACGCTCTACAACGTCACCTATTGCACCGACCCGTTGGGCGCGGATGAGCCCCGATTTTTTGCGGCATTGAGCGAGGCCGACGCACTGATGGGCGCCAGCCTCAAGCTGGATCGAACCCTGCTTGAGCGGGCGCCGCGGGTGAAAATCATTGCCAGTGTGTCGGCCGGTTACGACAACTACGATCTGGAGTATTTGCGCGAGCGCGGGATCCGACTGACCAATACCCCGGACGCAGTCACTGAAACCACGGCCGATACCGCTTTCCTGTTGTTGATGATGGCGGCGCGGCGGGCACTGGAAATGGCTGACCTGGTGCGTCAAGGGCAATGGCGCGAGAAGAACATCCCCGAGTCGCTGTTTGGCACCGATGTTCACGGTAAACGTCTGGGCATCATTGGCCTGGGTCGGATTGGCGCAGCTATCGCGCGGCGTGGGCACTTTGGCTTTGGCATGTCGATCTTGTACAGCGGCCAGTCGCACAAGCCGGCGCTGGAACAAGAGCTGGGTGCGCAACGGGTAGAGATGGCGCAACTGTTGGCTGAATCGGACTTTATTTGTGTCTGTGTGCCGCTGTCGGACAAGACTCGACAGCTCATCGGCGCCCGCGAGTTTGGGTTGATGCGACCGCAAAGCATCTTCCTCAATGTGTCCCGTGGGCCGGTGGTCGATGAGGGCGCTTTGCTTGAGGTGCTGCAGCGCGGTGGTATTCGTGCGGCGGGGCTGGACGTGTTTGCCCAGGAACCATTGCCCGCCGACTCACCGTTGCTTGGCTTTAACCAATTGCTGGCATTGCCCCATATCGGCTCGGCAACGGTAGAAGCCCGTGCTCTGATGGCCCGCACGGCCGCAAATAACTTGAAATGCTCACTGCTGGGGCAAGTGCCTCCGGACTGTGTGCTGCCTTAAACAGTGCGTGGTTGTCGGTAGTCAGCTACCGCAGTCAGAGGGTATTTTTACGTTCAGATGGGGTTCTGAAACCGGTGATTTCGCGCCGGTCCACTCCCATCTGAAAGTAGACGCCTTATGCCACCTGTCCTGGATTCATCCCCGCTGTTGCTGGGTCGTGTCAGCCTTTTGCGGCAGGCACTGGCTCAGCAATTCTCCCATCGGCCCACGCTGCGCAGCGTGGTTGCCGACTTGTTGATCACCGCACTGAAAACAATCATCTCCCGCCTCAACCCCCCGCATGACGTGAGCCGCTTGTACATTGTCTGGACTGCCGATGAGTCCTTGGTAAAACCGCGCTGCCGATTGTTGCTTGACGCCATGCTGGAGCACATTGCCGTTGGCACGCCCATGCACTACGGCTACTACGAGCCCGAGCAATGCTACTTGGCCTGGTTAGCCGATGGCACTGCGCCCCCTGACGGCTGGCAAAGCCTGGCGCCCATGCGCGAGGTTGAAGTGCCCATGCGCGACATTCAGCGCGACTGGACGGGGGCTTTCCAGCAAGCCCTGGTCGATTATTGGAATCAGCCCTTGGTGGGTCACAGAAGCCGTTTGCACGGGTTTCGAGATTTTCTTGGGGACAACTTGCGGGCCTCGGCCAACACCACCCCGGCGCTTGACGACCAACAGGTCAAGGCGTTGCGTCAGGTGCTTGACAGGCCAGTGCTGTCGGATCGACTGCAGCGTTTTGGGGCAAACGGTCAACCCAGGGTGTACTTCGCCCAATTTCAAAGCAGTGGCGGCGTACACGGGGATGAGCACTTGCTGGCCGAAGCGCTAGTGGTTCATGTCAACAACGGTACCGAGCACGTGCTGCAGTGCAAGCCATCGGGGCAGATTCAGGCATTTGCGTCGCTGAATGAGTTTGCCAGCGCCATGGGCCGCACACTCAGTCGCCGTCACACGATGGATGCCGTGATCTGGAAGCGTTACGAACCAGTGGTCGACTTCCTGCAAGTACAAGCGATGATTGTGCTCAACACACAGCTCGACGAGATTGCCGCGATCAGGCAGGCCGTGCCTGAGTCCGCCCGAACACTGCTTGCGCTGGAGCGCCAGTTGCTGGCTATCACAGACCCGTGTTCGATCTTCGATGACCTGCAGCCGGAGTCGTCCGAACAGCTGGGGCAGGTATTCAAGGCGCTGCCGGATTGGCTGAAAAACGCCAGTCTGGCTGATCGGGTTGCTTATCGTCGGCATGTGATTGAGCTGGCGGATACAACGCGCAACGCTCAAGGCCGCATGTTCAATGAAGACATTCCCGATATTCATACTTACGCGTCACAGGTGCTGCACGCGCAAATGCTCAAGGATCAGCCTCTGGCGCCAGGTTATGACCCGGACGAAATCGAGCTTGAATTCACGGTGGCGTCGGGTCCATTCGGCACCATTGGCATGATTCAGACGTACACCTTCAGCCTGACCGAGCTGGCAGTGCAGAACCTGATCGCTATGCCCAGTGGGCGCATGACGATTCGGCACACCCGCGACCAGTTGATTCAGGACTGGTGGATGACCCCCAGTTACATCAAGTCCCTGATTCACAGGGTGGATATCGGCGGCAATTACCCGGAACTGATCAAGCGTTTGTTGGTGGATGATGTTGAGGAGGCACAACGTCGTGAAGCGCTTTACGTTGATCAACTGCGCGTGGCCCTGCCGATGCTGGCCCTGGAACTCAAACTCAGAGGGCAAGGAGCAATCAGCCAGTGGGGCTATCGGTGTATTTTGGCCTTGATGCAGAGAGAACCGGCCGCCCGCGTACTGGACGAGCAGAGCGTGGGCATTCGTCCCTTGGCCTTTGTGCGTGCTCCGGGCGGGGCCCCGGATTTTGTCCGCAACCAGTTTGTGATCGGGCCAACAAATTCACTGCACGGGCCTTGCGTGCTCTACCGGCCACTGTTCAAGGACATGTTGATTGAATACGCCTCGGCGTCGGCTTTAGTGGACGCCATTGTGAGAGAGGGGCCTGTACGCAACAGTGTGCTGGAGTGGTTGCCCAGCGCAGTCAAGAGCACCTATGAGCACATACTTTTACACCCAACGAACCTCCTCATAGCGGCGCCATCGGCATCATCTGACGTGCTGTTCGTACAGCCGCTGAGCACTCGTTTTGAGCATGACCTGTTCAGGGAGAGTGCAATGGCGCTGGCGCTGCTGGCAGACCGCCAGTCGGTGTCCAACGCCGAAAGCCGCTGGGCGACGCTCAAGGAAGGTGGCTGGTTACTGTTCAATACCTTGCTGCCCTTGATTCGGGGGCCGATCGGCGTATTTGGTTGGCTGTACATGACCGTGTCGACATTGAAAAACGATATAGAAGTGTTGCGCGGTGACGATGAGCGGGCCAAGGCCGCGGCGATCGTCGATGTGCTATTCAACATTGCCGCAGTGCTGCTGCATGCAGCGAACGCCGTCCAGCCCCCACCTTTGGCGCTGGACGATGCGGTGCTGGCGCGGCCACTTGTCGAGCATGAGTCCGGTAACACAGTGTTGAGCGTGGCCCAAGGTCAGGTCTATTTCCCAGGCGTACCGCTGGGGAACCAAGACCGCGGGTTGGATTTTTCGTGGTTTAACAACCCGCGTATCGACTTTAGTCAGACCCAACTCACCTGGCTGGACCGCAACGGAGGCCAAAGCCTGGAAAATCTAAAGCCTCTGTCTCATGGCCCCTACAAGGGGTTGTACGTGGCTAATAAAAAGTGGCACGCCTTGGTCAGGGGGTTCAGCTATCAAGTGTCGCAGGAGGATGACGGTGTGGTGGTGGTCAGCCCGCACGATGAACTTGATACGGGGCCGTGGCTACGGCGCAATGAAGAGGGGGCCTGGGACTTTGATACCCGCCTGCGTCTGCGTGGAGGCGGACCGAAAAAAGCTCAGGAAAAGCGTGCACGTCTGGCGCAACGCAAAGCGCGCATAAGCGAGCTGGACGCCAAGTTTCAGGCGCTTCAGTTACGCGAGCCGCAGTTGGCGCAGTACATTGCTGGCGAGCGGCTCAAGGTGTATGAAGTGACGCAAGGAGAGGCCGTCCAGAGTTTTTCATACCAGGAAAGAACCCGGAGACTGACGTTCTTTAGATCACTGATCGAGCGTACGAGTGCTGACTACATAACGGAACTCAACTATTTCAACGAACGATACGGGTTACAGCCGCGCTCCAATGATCATTTGCTCGCCAGGAACTTTTACAGTGTGCTCTTCAACTATTCAGTTGATTTGCTCTATGCACAAAGCATGTTGACGGAAGGGCTCAAGGAGCTGTACCCCGAATTTATCGAGATGGAACAAGCCATAGCCCCCAGCGACGTTGAGCAATACGTCACCTTCAAGCGCGAGATGCTCAACAGTCAGCAACTATTCTTCGGCTACTTTAAAGCCCAGGCCGACTATCTCAATCAATTGCAGCACGTACCGCGGGTTGGCGAAAAACTGGCACGTGCGCTGGAGCAGCAGAGGCCTACGATCGGCTCCAGTGCTGAAGGCGATCAACGATATACCACCGATATCGATTTTTTGAACATGCAGTTGGGGTTGCTGATGGACCTCGCTCCCAAGAATCTGTTCAGCGAGGAGTGGGATAGCCTTGCCAGCATTATTGTGCCGTTGACCTATACCGCGAAGTCTCACGCCGAGTTGATCGACACAGAACTGTTCACTCACAGTGAGCGTATCGAGATCATGGAGGACATGGCGCAGCGCTATGCCCGGGCGCAGGATGCGTTGGCTATTTTGCATCTGGAGGTGGGCGATCAGTTCAACCCCGACGATTACCAGCAGTTGACCGAGGCTGTTGATGCGCTGAGTGCTCGGCTGGAAAGGCAATTGGCCGAGGAAGTGCGTCAACAAAACGAATGGCTGCCGGAGCAACCTGGGCCATCGCGTAGACCGAGCGCCTCAAAAAGGATTATTCGCACCCGCAAACAAGGCATTTTGATCGGCGTGGCCAGGGCCCGAACCTCAGACCAGGAACCCTTGGTTGTAGATGTGGGCGGTTCAGCGGCAAGTGAATCGTCGCAGCAGCCCATCAGCCCGGTTTCTAATATGCCTGTTCTGACATTCCGGCAGTCGGGGGCTGACCAGTGGGAGGCCATCGAGCAGCGTCCCACGGCACCTGCTGTAACGCGGTCTTTGGAGGCGATTAAAAAGCAGTGCAATACGTTATTGGGCAAAGTCGACGAGAAAATTCGTCGGGTCAAGGGCTACTCGCAAAACTCCAGATTTGCCTTGGAGCTGGAGGAGATTCTTGATCGGGAGGCGCAAAAGCTGGAGCGGTTGATTGTCGAAATCGAGGGCAATTTCAAGGTCGTGCAGGTGCTGGAAAAGCCCAAGCCCGGCACCCCTCAATCGCTGATAAAACGCTTGCACGAAGGCGCCAGCAAACTCCGCGAGCAAGCGATCTGGATTCTCAAATCGCTGCCACCAACCGAGTCGACGGTCGAATTTTTGCTGGGAAAAGGGGCGGTATATCTGGTCAAGACGGGCGCTAGAGTCCAAATGAAAGGCGAGCGCCAAGACTTTGTTCAGGAGTATGAGATTCGCGACAAGAAGAATCAGGTGCTGTGGTATGCCCATTTGCATTACAAAACCTTGACCGATCCCGCCAACACCCCGAGTGCGGCGCATTTCAAACTCAAGGCCCAGCGCATGGCCAGCCCGCAAGCTCTGCAAGCCAAGGCCAGGCCGGGTGCAGCGGTCGAGGCCGTGCATTACGGCAAAATAAGCCAAAAGATGCTCGGCGAGCGTTTTTTGGTTCTGGATGCCTGATGCCACTTGTCACCGACATGGGTTAGAGCGCGAATTTGACCTATCATTGCGCCTTTCCAAGAGGTGAATGATCAATGAGCGATTCAAACCAGACCCTGCGCGCAGCCCTTGAAACCAGCGACATGTTGGTGATTGACGGGCTGCATGCCTGGGACTTTTCTCTGGATGATGCGCAATTGCTCATCAAATGCATGGACGGACGTGCTGAAAAGCGCTGGAAGTTCACGACTGAACAGATCGACGTCGCGGTGTTTGACGACACCTTGCAAAGCTGGACCCTGACCGGTGATTCGGGTGAGCACCGCCTGGTTTGCCTCAGCGCCTTGAGCGCAAACAATGATGACGATGAGTCTGAGGTCGCTGATGAAGCTTAAGTGGCTGCCCTTGCTGATGGCTTCGGGCATCGGCGCGATGTCGGCGCAGGCCGAGTCGAAAAACGAAGTAGAGCTGTTGGTAGGGTCTTATACCCAAGGCAAGAGCCAAGGTATTTACCGCCTGCAATTTGATAGCAACAGCGGGCACATCACCCCAGAGCCGCTGCAAGTGTTCAAGGCCTCCAACCCGTCGTGGCTGACATTATCCAAAGACCAGCAGCGCCTGTTCGTGGTTAACGAGAACGGCAAGGGGCAGGCGGATGTTGTTGGTCGCGTCAGCAGCCTGGCGATTGACCCAAAAACCAATCAGCTAAGCTTGCTCAGTCAGGTCAAAACCTTGGGCGAAGAGCCTACCCACTCCAGCCTGAGCGGCGATGAGCGTTATCTGTTCGTGGCCAATTACGGTGTACACGCCGATCCAGGTGGTAGCCTGGCCGTGGTGCCGGTCAATGCTGAAGGTCAATTGCAGCCTGTGACGCAGATGAGCAGCCACTCGGCCAGCCGGGTTAACCCTGAGCGCCAGGCCTCGGCCCATGTGCACTCGGTGGTCTCTTCACCAGACGGCAAGTTTGTATTTGCCAGCGATCTGGGTGCGGACAAGGTGTTTGTCTATCGTTACGACCCGGCAGCGAACCCTGAGCATCCACTGGTTGCAGCAGACCCCGCTGCGGTTGAACTGCCGGCCGGCAGCGGGCCGCGTCACCTGTTGTTCTCCAAGGATGGCAAGCACGCTTACCTGACCACTGAAATGAGTGCGCAGGTGTTTGTGTTCGACTATGCCAACGGTCAGCTCAAGCAGCGCCAGGCCGTTGAACTGGCCCACGGCATGCCCGCAGCCAACCGTGCGGCAGGTGCTGTACATGCGTCGCCGGACGGCAAGTTTCTGTACGTGAGTAACCGTGGCAAAGCCAATGAACTGCTGGTGTTTGCGATCAATCTGAGTAATGGCGAGTTGACCGAGATTCAGCGTCGTTCGGTTGAAGGGGATCACCCGCGTGAGTTTGCCTTGAGCCCCAACGGCAAGTTCCTGCTGATCGCCAACCAGATGAGCAACGCCATCGTAGTGCTGGAGCGCGACGTAGCCACCGGCAAGCTGGGTAAGACCGTACAAACCCTGCCGATGGATGCACCGTCTGACGTGAAGTTCATCAACCGTCCGTAACTGCGGGCTAGCCTTCATATGTTCTTGCTGTAAAAAATCATGCAGCTTTTATGAGACCCCGTAGGAGCAACTGAAGCACGAAAGCTGCGAGCTGTTGATCTTTCGTGCAGACAACGGGTTAACGTCAAAAGATCGCAGCCGTCGTTCCTCGTCAGCTCCTACGAGACCTCATCAAGGCCGACTGGGGACTGGACGTAGGAGCTGCTGAGGCACGAAAGCTGCGAGCTGTTAGGCAATAAACCAACGTCAAAAGATCGCAGCCTCGCGGAGCTCGTCAGCTCCTGCGGATCGGTGTACTCCAGTTTGCTGCGCGACAGCGCTGTGTCAAAACCCTACCGTATCCAGCAGTTTTGCCGTCGGCTCGTCAGCCGGGCCGACCATCGCGTAGTTGTAGCCGGGGCCTGACCAATAATCAGCCTGCAAGTCACCATCGCGGCGACTCCCCCTCGGCAACAGGCTGTTCTTCGGGCCAGGCGGGCGGATATAGAAGCTGATTTGTTTGCCCTGACTATCTTCGTACAGCACCATCGCTGCCGCGCCTTGGTCGGTTGACAGCAACCGACAGCTCACGGGCTTGAAGCCTGCGCCGCTCAAATCCGGCAAACGCTCGGCCTGACGGAAATAACGATCAATCCAGTCCTGCATGTCACTGCTGCGCTGCACTTTATAGTCCGCAGGCAGAAACCCCTGTTCAGCAAACATGCGGTGCGCGACCAGTGCGTCGGTCATCGGCAAACTGTTGGCGGCCAGGGTCATTTGCCGGGCCTGCCAGCCGCCCAAGCCACCGATACCGAGCGCAATCAGTAACAGTGCCGCACTGGCCCATTGCCGGTGTTCGTGATGTCGTTGCCGCTGGCGGATGGCCGTCGGGTCGAGTGCCGGATTAGCGGTTTGCAGCAGAGGTGCGTGGAGCGCCGTGCGCAAGTCCTGAATATCGCGCTGCCAGGCCTGAACTTGCGCGGCGACTTGCGGATTGGCCTGCAAATACAGTTCAACCTGATGGCGTTCGGCTTCGTTGAGGGCGTGGTCGATGTAAGCGTGGAGGTCGCGCTCGCTGGGTGGGCTGGTGATCATTTAAGTCTCCGCAGAGCAGGGCGGGTGATTTCACCCTCGCTGAGTTGGCGCAAGGCGTGGCGCGCTCTAGACAGGCGCGACATTACAGTGCCAATCGGCACGTCGAGTATTTCGGCGACTTCCTTGTAACTCAAGCCTTCGACTGACACCCACAGCAGCAGAGCCCGTTGCTCGGCGCTCAACTGCTCGAACGCGGCAAGGGCCGTCTGGGCGATGACTGTGCGTTCGGTGGAAGGTTGGGTGTCGTCGCGGCCGGTAAAAAACTCGAGCATGCGCGCATAGCGCCGGGAACGTCGGTGGTTGTCGACAAACTGGCGATACAGAATAGTAAACAGCCAGGCCCGTAAATCACCCTCGGGGCGCTTGCTGGTCGCGCTGTTGAGCGCGCGCTCCAGGCACGATTGCACCAGATCGTCGGCATTACTGGAATGACGCGTCAACGACAGCGCAAACCGTCGCAGGCGAGGAATCAGCTCGCGCAGTTGCTCGTCAAATGGATTCATCGGGGCCTGCACGCTGTGGGTCAGTTAATCGGGTGAGTGCAATGAAGACGACCAGAGTTAGCGGTTATTCCCGGGGTGTAAAAAGAAATATCCAAATTAAATAGCCTGCTGCGGGAATAAGCCGCTTTGGCCTTCGTCTCATAGGCCACACATCTTACGGCCCCGTGGGCCCCGGAGTTATTTATGGTAGATCAATTGCCGCCTGAACGGTCCACCAAACCACCCTTGAGTAACGCCAGTGTGATGCTGCGCCTGGCCGGTATTGGTATGGTGTTGGCGTTCATCGCCGGTGCGTTTTACTACGTCAACGGCACGCTGGATTCGCAACGTCTGCAGCCCAAAAACTTTATCAACGTCTTGGAGACCAATGGGGGGGTACATCCGGGTTACCGGCGCAACCATGCCAAGGGTATGTGCGTGGTGGGGTATTTCCAGGGCAGCGGTGATGCGCAGGGGCTGTCCAGTGCTCAGGTATTCAGTGTCGGGCGTACCCCGGTGATGGGGCGTTTTGCCTTGCCCAGTGTCAACCCTTACGCCCCCGACAGCAGTGTGCCGATTCGCAGTTTGGCGCTGCGTTTTACCCAGGCTAATGGTCAGCAGTGGCGCACGGGGATGAACAGCATGCCGGTGTTTGCGGTGGGTACGCCTGAGGCGTTTTATCAGATGTTGCAAGCCGGTACGCCAGACCCGGCCACGGGAAAACCCAAGCCCACCGCCATGCCCGCATTTTTTGCCGAACACCCGGAGACGGCGGCATTTTTGCAATGGGTTAAAACCGTAAAACCGTCAGCCAGTTTCGCCACCGAAAGTTATAACGGGATCAATGCGTTTTACCTGGTCAATACGGCCGGTCAGCGTCAGGCAGTGCGTTGGGGGGTAGTGCCCGAGGGGCAGGATGCAGCAGGCGCTACGGCGCCCAATGATGCGGATTACCTGGAGCAAGACCTGGCGACGCGTTTGGCCGCAGGGCCGTTGAAATGGCAGTTCAATCTGACCCTGGCCGAGGCGGGGGATCCGACGAATGATGCAAGCAAAGCCTGGCCTGCCGGGCGCACTGTGATCAATGCCGGCACCCTGGTGCTGGAAAAAGCCGAGCCGCAGAACACCGGCGAATGCCGCGATATCAACTACGACCCACTGATTTTGCCCAGTGGCATTGAAGGCTCGGACGACCCCTTGCTGGCGGCACGTTCAGCGGCCTATGCCAGTTCCTATGTGCGTCGTACCCGTGAAGTTGACCAGCTACCCCAGGAGTCCCGACCATGAGCGCACCCACCTCGTATTTCGCACCCTTGGCGCGCCTGCTGCATTGGCTGATGGCGCTGATGATTATTGCCATGTTGTTTATCGGCGCGGGCATGGCAGCTTCGGTATCGCAGCGCCATGAATGGTTGCTGAACCTGCACAAGCCGTTGGGTATCGCTATTTTGCTGTTGGTGATGGTTCGTTTATTTGTGCGCTTCTCGACCCGGCAACCGCCACTGCCTGCGGACTTGCCAGCGGTGCAGGCGCTGGCGGCCAAGCTGTCGCACCTGTTGTTGTACGGGTTGATGCTGGTGTTGCCGGTGGTGGGTTGGGCGATGATCTCGGCGGCGGGTGATCCGGTAATGATCAGCAGTTCACTGCAGTTACCAGCGATTTTACCGGCCAATCCCACGACCTTTGCGTTGTTGCGCAAGGCTCACACTTACTTGGCGTATTTGCTGTTCTTTACCGTGTTGTTGCACTTGGCGGCTGCGCTGTATCACGGCTGGGTGCGGCGTGATGGGGTGCTGGAAAGCATGGTGCGGGGCAAGGATTGATTGTTGGTCATTTGCACATCTTTTTAAGGCGCTGAAATCCTGTAGCCGCTGACGAGGCACGAAGGCTGCGATCAGCGGCTACATACTGGGGTTAGGGGTTTTTAGCCATCACTGCGGTAAACAGTTCAGACGCCAAAAACTGCTCCAGCCAAGCGTTCAGGTGCGGGTAAGGCGCCTGCTCAAACCAGCCTGGATCGACATGGGCAAACTGGCGCACAAACGGCGCGAGGGCTACATCCGCCAGGCTCAGCGCAGCCCCGCAGAGATACGGCGTTTGTGCCAGCAAGTCTTCCAGGCGCTGCAGAAACACCGCCCCTTGGCCCCGGTAATACTCCATCGGGTATTCGGGGTAGCGGATGGCGTATTTGTAGCGGTCCAGATGGGTTTTGAACGTCGTGTCGTTTTCTTCGATCAACAACTGAGCATCGGCGTGCAGCCAATGATTCGGGTCATGCCGGGCCAGCGCCCAATGCATGATGTCCAGGCTTTGCTCGATCACCCGGCCATCGGCACACACCAAAACCGGAACCGTGCCCTTGGGCGAGACGGCGAGCATCTCAGCCGGCTTGGCTTTAAGGCTGACTTCCACAATCGACAGCGGCACGCCGCTGTAGCGCAAGGCCATGCGCGCTCGCATGGCATACGGGCAGCGGCGGAAGGAATACAGCACGTGCTCGGTCATTTGACCTCCACGGTGCTCAAGCCGTTGCCTTGGCGGCGTACCTGAATTTGTACCGGTATGCGCTCGTGCATTTCCTGCACGTGGGAAATCACGCCCACTTTGCGCCCTTGGGCTTGGAGGCCGTCGAGGGCGTCCATCGCCAGTTGCAGGGACTCGGGGTCGAGGCTGCCGAAGCCTTCGTCGATAAACAGTGATTCGATTTTCAGGGTGCTGGAGGCCATCGAGGCCAGGCCGAGGGCCAGGGCCAGTGATACGAGGAAGGTTTCCCCCCCGGACAAGGAGTGCACCGAGCGCAGTTCGTCGCCCATTTCGGTGTCCATGACCAGTAAGCCGAGCATGCTGCCGCCGCGTTTGAGTCGGTAGCGGCGCACCAGTTGGCGCAGTTGTGTGTTGGCGTGGTGTACCAGCAGGTCGAGGTTGTAGGCCTGGGCGATTTTGCGGAAGGTGTCACCGGTGGCTGAGCCGATCAAGGCATTGAGTCGCGCCCAACGCTGCCACTCTTCGTAGGCTTGGGCGATGCGCTGGGCCAGCGCTTGGTTGGCGTTTTGGCGGCGTTGGTCTTCGCTTTGTTGGGCGCGCAGTTCGGCGGATTGCTGTTCGCTGATGTCCAGTTGCGCCCGCAGTTCGTTGAGGGCTGTGTCCAGGGCCTCGGCGTCAAGGTTGCCGTTGGCCTGGGCTTGGTGCTGGCTCAGGCGTTGTTCGCGCTCTTGCAGCCGTACTCGGGCCTGTTCTACGGCTTTTTCGCTGTTTTGCAGGTGCTGACGCAGTTCGCGCAGTTGCGCGTCGTCATAGGCCAGCAGTTGCTGCAGGCGGCTGTCATCCAGTTCGCTGTGCTGCGCCCGCCAGTGTTCGAGGTGGGCGCTTAAAGTGCTGTGTTCCTGTTGCAGCGCGTGCAGGCGATCTTGCTGGGCCTTGAGTTCGGCGGCCAGTTGGATCAGTTGGCTGGCAGTGGCTTGCAGGGCTTCGTTGGCCTGCGTCTCGGCGCTGCGGGCCTGTTCGAGGGCGTGCTCCAGTTGTTGCTGCCAGTCTTGCGCGCTGGTGTGCTGGCCGAGTAAGTCCTTGAGTGCTTGCTGGCTCACCTGTTGTTGCTCGGTGAGTTGCGTAACGCTGCGTTGCAGGGTGTCGAGTGCCTTGGCATTGCTGGCCTGTTGATACTGCTCGCGCTCGATTTTGTTGGCCCGTTCGGTCTGCTCCGACTGTTCGTCGCGTTGTTGATCGAGTTGCGCCAGGCGATCAGTCACTTGCGTGTCCAGCGCCATAAAGCAGGTCGACGGATTATCGCGCAGCGCCGCCAGAGTGGTGGCGGGCAGCAGGTCGGCAAAGTCGGACAGTTCTTCCTCAAGGCGAACGGCGTCGGCGTTAAGGTGCAGTTGTTGCTCGCTCAGCTGTTGGTTGGCGAGTTGGCTGGCTTCGGTGCAGTGCTGCATTTGTTGCTGCAGGTGGGCGGCTTCTTTTTGCAGGGCGAGCAGGGCGTTTTGGCGCTGTTCATCCTGGCTGATGCTCTGTTGCAGTTGGCTCAGGCGCTGGCTTAGCCACGACTCGCGCTTGGCCGGATCTTGTGCCAGCCATTGTGGGTAGTGCGGGTGGGCCTCAAGGCTTGGCGCCAGTGTTTGTTGCTCTTGATGGATGCGTTCTTGCTGGTGCAGGAATTCTTTTTGCTGGGCAATCAGGCCGCCGACTTTTTCGCGCAGTTGGACGAGGGTTTCCTTGAGCCCGTCGACCGCGTTGCGGGCGTTGGTTTCTTCCTGTTCATCGTGGCGGCTCAGGCTTTGCAGCAGGGCTTCGGGCTGATGATACGGATGCTCGTGGCTGCCACACACCGGGCACGGCTGGTCGTCTTGCAATTGCTCGCGCAGTTCTTCGACGCTGGCACTGCGCGCCAGACGCTGACGTTCCAGCAGTTGGCGGGTGACGTGGAGGGTTTGCTCGGCCAGCGCCAGTTCGGCTTTGGCCTGAAGCCCTTGCTGGCTCAGTCGGTCGCGTTCGAGCTGCACGCTGTGCTGTTTGGCTTGCAGTTCTTGCAGGCGGGTATCGAGCGCTTGCTGGCTGCTGCACAGGCGCTGCAAGTCTTCGAGGGCGCGCTGTTGTTTGCGGCTTTCATTGAGCAGGCTGCCCAGGGTCTGAATTTGTTCGTTGACCGCCTGCGGTTCGGCACCGGCTTCCTGAAACAGGATTTCCAGGCTGTTGCGCAGTTCGGTCAGTTGTTGCGTGGCTTGCTGGGCGCGCAGCTCAAGGCCGGGTAATTCTGCGCGGCCTTTGCTCAGGGTGTTACTCAGCAAGACCAGTTTCTGCAGCCGTGGGCGGTAGCCATCCCAAGCGCTGGTCAGGGGCGCCAGTTCGAGGCTGTGTTCAAGTTGGGTGGCAATCTGTGCCAGACGCTCGGCACTTTGCTGCTGACGCTCAAGTAAAGCGTGCAGCGCCAGTTGTCCTTCAGCGCAGGCCTGCTCGGCTTGCTGCTTGAGGGTTTGCTGATCGTTGAGGGTTTGGGTCAGGCGATTGAGGTTGGCCTGTTCAAGATGAGCTTGCTGCAAGCGCGGTGCGCAATCGCGTTGCTCGGTTTGTGCCTGGGTGGCGGCGAGTTGGGCCGTTTGTAGCGCCTGCTCCAGCTGGATTTGACGCTGGCTGAGGACGGTTTGCTGCTGAAGATGGGCGGCGATTTGCTCGGCCAGCGGGCTCAGTTGTGCGTTCAGTTCAGCCAGGCGGGCAAACTGATGGCGTTGCGGCGCCAGTTGTTCCAGCAGGTTGAGGGTCTGGCGTTGCTCGGCCTGTGCCTGCCACTGGGTCTGCGCCTGTTGCAGTTGCTCGGCCGCGCTGTGGTGCTGTTCTTGCAGTTCGCGCAGGGCTTTGAGCCAGGTGTGTTGCAGTTCCAGTTGTTTGAGCTGGTTTTGTTGGGTTTTCAGCTGTTGCTGGGCGGCGTCAAAGTGTTGATCGAGCTCGGCGCGGGCTTGGGGCTCAAGCGGGGTGACGCCGACAGCCTGGTCTTGCAACTGCTTGTGCGCGTCGCGGGCTTCTTTGGCCTTGTCGAAGGCGCGTTTGCCCAGACGGGTGTAGAGCGCGGTGTCGGTGAGTTTTTCCAGCAGCTCGCTGCGCTCGTTGTCGTCTGCCTTGAGGAAGGCACTGAATTCACTCTGCGCGAGCATTACGGCGCGGGTGAATTGTTCGAAGTTGAGCCCCAGTCGAGCTTCGAGCTGGATTTTGTAATCGTTCTTTTGGCTGGCCAGCAGTTGGTCGCTGTCCAGATCGCGCAGGCTTTGGCGACTGGCTTGCAGCTTGCCGGTGGCTTTTTCGCGTGCGCGGTTGGTTTCCCAGCGGGCCCGATACCGACGGCCGTCGATGCCGACAAAGTCGACTTCGGCAAAACCTTCGCCGGTGCCACGGCGCAGCAGAGTGCGTGGGTCGCCGGTAGCGATTTCGCCGTCGGCATCCGGTACTTTTGCATCGCGGCCGGTGTTGTTCAGGCGTGGCACGGCGCCAAACAGCGCCAGGCACAAAGCGTCGAGCAAAGTGCTTTTACCGGCACCGGTGGGGCCGGTGATTGCAAACAGCCCGGCGCTGGCCAACGGTTCGGCGGTAAAGTCGAGCTCAAAGGGGCCGGCCAGCGAGGCGAGGTTCTTAAGGCGAATGGCGAGAATCTTCATGGCTGTTCACCTTCCAGCTGCACTTCTTGCAGCAATACGGCGAAGTCCTTGAGGGTTTGCTCGTCGGCTTCGCTGCCGTAGTTTTCCTGCCAGGCGCGCCTGAACAGCTCCTGGGGAGTCAATTGGTCGAGTTCGATCAGGCGCGTGGCGTCGTCATCTTCGGCGCGGCTGCCGCTGCCGGCATATTCGGCGGCGATGCGCACCAGTCGCACGGACTTGCCTTGCAGCGCCGTCTCGACTTGCTGACGCAAATCAGGCTGCGGCTCGTCGAGTGTGACCCGCACTTCGAGCCAAGGCTGGCGTTGGGTGTCGGCCAGCAAGTCGATGTCCGGCAGTTCGGCCAGTTGTTTGAGAATTTCCGCCAAAGGCGCCGGGCCAACGCGTTGCAGATTGACCGCACGCGGGATCAGTCGCGACTCGACGCTGACCAGGGTTTCGCCGTCCAGCTGGACGTCGAGGATCTGGTGCTGGTAGCCGATTTCCGAGAACGACAGCGGGATCGGTGAACCGCAGTAGCGGATACGGTCTTCGCTGTTGACCCGCTGCGGCTTGTGCAAATGCCCCAGCGCCACATAACTGATGCTTGGGCCAAACAGGCTGGCGGGCAGGGCTTCGGCATTGCCGATGATCAGGCTGCGTTCGGAGTCTTCCGAGACCGAACCGCCGGCCATGTGCGCGTGGCTGATGGCGATCAGTGCCTGGCCCGGCTGGCGCTTGGCGTTGGCGGCTGCGATCAGCCATTCATGGACTTGGCCGATGCCGCGCAGGTAATCGTCCCCCAGGTGCGCACCGGTGACTTCGGCAGGGCGCAGAAAGGGCAGCGCCAGGCACCAGGCGGCGATGTCGCCGTTAGCGTCGGGCAGAGGGATCAGCAGCCGCTCGGCATCCAGCTGGCCATCATCGAGCCACAGCACGCGGCCCAGCGCGTGGGTGTGCAAGCGGCGCATCAAGGGCGCGGGCAGTTCGATGCGCGAGCCGGAGTCGTGGTTGCCAGCGATCATCACGATGGTCAGTTTGGGCTGTTGCTCGTGAGCGCTGACGATGAAGTCGTAGAGTCGTTCCTGTGCTTTGACCGGGGGATTAACGGTGTCGAAGATATCGCCGGCAATCAGCAGGGCATCAGGTTGCTCGCTGGCCAGCTGGGTGAGCAGCCAGGCTAAAAAACAAGCGTGTTCGAAGTCGCGTTCCTGGCCGTGGAGGTTTTGCCCCAGGTGCCAATCGGAAGTGTGAAACAGGCGCATAACAGAATCCGTTTTAAAAGGCTCGCCCCCACGCGTGCGCTGTAGGCGCGAGCTTGCTCGCGATTGGATCGCTGCGGTGTAACCGATACGCCGCGTCGCTTGCATCGCGAGCAAGCTCGCTCCTACAGGGATGGGGTGCTGAAATTATTTGGGGTAGAGCGGTGGCAGGCTGCTCGGCTCGGTGCTTGCGTCTTGCTCGCGCTCGGTGGCCGGGATGCTGCGAATCGCCTTCCACAACTCTTCGCCTTGCCAGTATTGGCCGGTTTCGCTGTACAGCGCTCCGTTGAGGCCGTCCAGAGCATCGGACAGTAATACAAAGCGGGCGGCCATGTCGGCCAGGGTTTCCGGTTGTTGTCGAGCCCAGGCATCCAGCGCCTGACGCGTGGCTTGTGGGTCGTTGGCCAGGCAGGCGCGCTTGAGATCATCGAGCAAGGTGCGAGGGCTGGGGCCGGTTTGCGCGGCCCGCAAAATGGCCGGCTGCCAGCGCGCGCGCCACCACAGGCCGAAGCCTGCGAGCGTGGTGCAGGCCAGTAGCAAGGTGCTGAGTTGCCACAGCCACAGTGATGACGCTGTGCTCAGTGCAATGGAGCTATCGCTGATCGGGGTGTCGACTGCCAGATTGGGGTTGGTTGCGACCTGCAAGGTGCGGGCGGGCAGATAACTGCGCTCCAGGCGGTCTTCGTGGGTATTCCACCAGACGACTTCCGTGGCGGGCAATTCGATTTGACCAGCCCGTGAAGGCACGAGGGCTTCACGTTCTTCGCGGGTGGCGATCAGGCCGTTTTCGGTGATCTGGTTGCTCAACTGCGCCAGATCCGGGTAGCCGCGCAAGCCGCTCACGTCAGTGGTGGGCAGCGCTGGCAGCTGGGCGCTGGACAGGCCTTCGGCCTTGAGTGTCCGGGTACGGGTCAAGGAGTCGCCAACCTGAACGTGATCAGGCTCCGGGTTCCAGGCTTCGCTCATACTCAAGCTGCGTGCAGGCAACCAGGCGACGGTGCTCGGGTAATCGGCGGGCTTGGGTTTGACGGTGAGTGGTATTTCGCTGGAGGCTACGTGTATCAGCTTGCCCGGCTTTGGCCCTAGTGGTGCAGGCGCTGCGGCTTGCTGGTTATCAACCTGGGTTGCGCTGAAAGTCTGGGCCGGGATCAGCAGTTTGCCGCTGTGCTGCGGGTAGATCCCGTAGCGCACTTCAATCACGCCGTGGCGTATGTCATTGATCATTTTCTCGTAGGTGCGCGACTCGCCCAGTTGCTCGACGATGGCATCTTTAAGGTGCAATGGGGTCAGGCTGCTGTCGTCGTACAGCGCCACCGAATGGTAGATGCGCAGGGTCAATATCGTCTGAGCCTGCACGTATACGCTGGGCTGGTCGAGGCTGGCTTCGATAAACACTGGGGCCAGTGCAGTGTCGCTGGCGACACTTTGGGTGATGCTGAGGCTGATCGGCTGGCTGTGGTAGTCGCCGACTTGCAACGACGGAATAATTACGGTGCCGGTTTGCTTGGGTTGCAAGGTGACGATCCAGCGGGTGACGGCTTTGTTGTCATCACCGAGGGTGGTCAGTTGGTTGACCTGACGCGTGCCACGCACTTCAAAAAAAGCATCCAGCGGGGTCAGGTCCGGTTTGCCGAACATCGTGACGTCGTCGGATTCCAGCGTCAGCTCGACGGTTTCACCGGAGTTGAGCTGGTCGCGGTCAACACTGGCCACCAGTCCCAGCGCATGGGCTGGCAAGGTCCAGCAACAGAGCAAGAGAAGCAAGGCGCAGATGCGGTTCATTGAGGCGTGTCCTGTTGTTGCTGCTGTTCGTACCAAAATTTTCGTCGCAACAGTTCGCTGGGGTTGTCGGGAATCTGTCTGAGCCATTGTTCCAGAGCCTGCTGCTGTTCGTCGTTCGACTGGCTGGCCGCTGGGGCAGGTGGCGGCGCGGTTGGTTCGTCGTCGGGCTGGATGTCAGCGTCTGAGTCCGGCTCAGCCATGTCCGGGTTTGCCTGGTTGGCCGGGGTCGTTGCTGAGCTGTTTTCCTGATGCTGCGCACTGGTGCCGGAAGCGCCCGGGTTGCTGGTGTTGATCGGCGTTTCGGGCTCGGGAGGCTCGGTGGCGGTTTCGGGCTCTTTTTCTGGCTCAGCGGGTGGCTCGGCGTTTTTTTGCTCAAGCAGCTGTTCAATCAAGGCTTTGTTGTGTGCGGCGGCTGGCAGATCGGGTTGCAACTCAAGGGCCTGTTCGTAGGCATCTATGGCCGCTTCCAGCTCGCCGCTCATGGCCAGTGCATTGGCGCGATTATAGTGCGCGCTAGCGCTGTTGCCCTCGGCAAAGCGCAGAGCCGCGCCGGCATAGTCGCCTGCCTGATACAGCGCCAGGCCTTGCCATTGTGAATCGTTAAAGTGCTCCGCGGCTTGCAGCGGTTTTTTTTGCAGCAACAGACGCTGGCCTTGCTGGTCGGGGCGCAGCCAGAGGTCGGTAAAGCTCAGGGCGTAGCTCGGTTGGGGCAGCATAAACAGCAGCGGCAAACAGAACAGCCAGCCGCGGCGACCCGCGCAGGCGGCCAGCAGCAACAGCGGGAGCAGCAGCCAGTAGCCTTGATCGGCCCAGGTGTCGAGCTGCAGGGTTTGCCCCTCTTCGCGCAAGTGTTGCGGGCCGTCGAGCAAGCCCAGGCCGCGCAGGTCGTTGTCGTCCAGACGTGCCTGGCGATAGCGCCCGCCGATATCCAGCGCGAAGGCGCGCAGGCTTGGGCTGTCGAGGCGCGGCATCAGGATCGCGCCTTGATCGTCCTTGAGGAACTGACCGCTCTCGTCCACTACCGGTGCGCCATCTCGGGTGCCGATGCCGAGCATCAGCAGTTGCGGGGTATGGCCATCCAGCGCCTGGCGAATGCCGAAGCGCTCCTGCTCGCTGAGTGAGGAGGTGATGAGCAGCAAACGGCCCTGACCCAATGCGCCCTGGTCGAGCAGTTTCAAGGCCTTGACCACCGCGAGGTCGGCGCGATGCCCCGGTTGCGGCATGATCGAGGGCTTGAGGGCATCGAGCAGGTTGTGGCTGGTGGCCAGATCGTCGGACAGCGGCACCAGCGTGTGGGCGCTGCCGGCATACACAATCACCGCGGTTTGCGCATCACTGCGGCTTTGCAGCAGGTCGTAGAGTTTACGTCGCGCCTGTTCCAGCCGATTGGGCGATTTGTCGGTGGCGAGCATTTGCGGGGTGAGTTCGAGCATCACCACCAGCGGGTCGGCAGGTTTTTGGGTCGATTGTTCGACGCGCTGCCAACTGGGGCCGAGCAGTGCCAGCAACGCCAGCAGCCACGCAAGCCCAAGGGCGATCCACGGCAGCTTGCTGTCGCGGCCATTGCCGCCGCTGAGCAGAACGCGATGAAAGGCCGCAGGCAATATCATCTGCCAGCGCCCAGCGCGTTTTTGCCGGTGCCAGAGTTTCCACAGCAGCCAGCCAAGCAGCGGCAGAGCCAGTAGCCATTCGGGGCGAAACCAGTGCGGCCAGAGCGCGCTCATCGGCGCCTCCGCAGGCGCAGGCGTTTGAGCCGTTCGCGCCAGTCAGGGTGTTGCTGCAGAAAGTGCTCCTTGCTCAGCCAGCGCTGTAGTGGATGGTTGGGCCACAGTTCACGGATCACCAGCAGTACGCTCAGCAGCAGGGCAACAGCCAACGGCCAGCTGTAAAGTGCCTGTGCTGGCCGCGCCTGGGTTGGCTGTTGGGCCACCGGTTCGAGTTGGTCGAGGGTGTTTTTGATGTCCGACAGCTCTTTGCCGTCATGGGCACGGAAGTACTGACCGCCGGTAATTTTGGCGATGTCTTGCAGCGCCGGCTCGTCGAGGTCGACTCCCGGATTGATGCCGAGGATGCCCTTGCTTTTGCTGTCTTCTGGATCGGAGCCAATACCGATTGGGTAGATTTTCACCCCTTCTTCTGCTGCCAGGCGCGCAGCCGTCAGCGGGTCGATCTGGCCGCCATTGTTGGCGCCATCGGTGACCAGAATCAGTACCCGGCTCTGGGCCGGGCGCTGGCGCAGGCGCTTGAGAGCCAGGCCGATGGCATCGCCGATAGCCGTGTTTTTGCCAGCGATGCCGATGCGGGCCTCATCAAGCCAGGTGTGTACGGTATGGCGGTCGAAGGTCAGCGGCGCTTGCAGATAAGCCTGACTGCCAAACAGGATCAAACCGACGCGGTCGCCTTCACGGTTCTCCAGAAAATCCCCCAGCAGGCTTTTAACCAGCTCGAGGCGGGAGATGTCCTCGTTTTGCCATCGCATGTCCGGGTAGTCCATCGACCCAGAGACATCCACCGCGACCAGCAAATCACGGCCACTTGAGGCAATCGGCAGTGGCTCGCCCAGCCATTGCGGGCGAGCGGCGGCGCTCAATAGCAGCAGCCACAGCAGCACATAAGGCATCTGTTGGCGCCAGGAGGGCAGATTGGCCCGTGCCTTGCGTTGGGCCAGCTGTTCCAGGTCGGCCAGGAAACTGACTTGCAGCACGGGCTCGCCGCTGTCGGCGGTCGGCAGCAGGCGACGCATCAGCCAAGGCAAAGGCAGCAGGACGAAGAGCCACGGCCAGGCGAATTCAAACATGTTTGCGAATCCAGGTTTCAACCGCTTGATTGAGTCCGGCGATGGCCTTGTCATCGAGCTTGCATTCGGGCTTGTAGGCGCCTTCCACCAGTACCATCCAGCGGGTCAGACCGGCTGCCGGGCAACGGTTGTCGAGAAACGCCAGCCATTTGCGGCCGTTGAGCGTGTGGCTTTGGCTGTACGGGTAGTGGTTGCGGCACAGCCGTTTGAGCAGGCCGTTAAGTTGCTGCAGCCAGGCCCCGGCAGGCGCACCGTCGTAAGGCTTTTGAAACTGCGCCAGTTCTTCGAGGGCTGCCAGGCGTACCGGGTCCAGCGGCTGTTCGACGCGGCTGACCTGACGTTTGCCTGGCAAGCGGTGACGCAACCGCCAAGCGCCCCAGGCGAGAGCGGCCAGCAAAAACAGCAGCAGCCACCAGCCGGGCGCCGGCGGCCAATAACCAATGGCTGGCGGCGGGATCAAGGGTTGCAGTTGCTCAAGTTCTTTCATGAGGCTTTGCCGGGGCGTTTGGCATTCAGGTATTCGCGCAGCTGCTCAATCATTTCGCTCTGGGTGCTCAACGGCATCAGCATGACCCGCAGTTTTTGCGCCAGCAGCTCCCAGCGGGCGATGCGGGCCTCGGCTTGGGCGCGGTAGGCCTGACGTAGATCGTAATTGAGGGTGTCGAGTTCAATTTGTGCGCCACGTTCGGCAAAACGCAACAGCCCGGCAGCGGGCAGGGCGTGGTCCAGCGGGTCGGACAAGGGCAGCAGCATCAGGTCGCAATGGCGTGCCAGCAGGCTCAGTTGTTGTTCGGCGGCGTCGGTGAGGGCGCGCTCATCACAGATCACGATTACCAGACTGCCGGGCCGCAGCACTTCGCGGGCACGAATCAGCGCCATGCCCAGCGCATCACGGTCCGACTGCACCTCGGTGTGCAGAGACTGATTGACCCGCACCAGCCGGTTGAGCAATTGCAGAAGGCTTTGTTTGCTGCGTCGCGGTTTGATCTCGTAGTGCTCGTGATCGCCAAACACCAACCCGCCGACACGGTCGTTATGGCCCAGCGCGGCCCAGCCAATCAGGCTGGCGGCCTGGGCGGCGAGTACCGACTTGAACATCTGCCCCGAGCCGAAGAACAGTCGCCGGCTTTGTTCGGCGAGGATGAAAATCGGCCGTTCGCGTTCCTCATGGAACATCTTGGTGTGGGGTTCCTGGGTGCGAGCGGTGACGCGCCAGTCGATGGTGCGCACGTCGTCCCCGGCCTGATACACCCGCACCTGATCGAAATCGACCCCGCGCCCGCGCAGTTTGGAGTGGTGCAAACCTACCATCGGGCTGCGCTGGCTGGGGGAGGCGAACAGTTGCACTTCACGCACCCGATGGCGCATCTCGATCAGATCGGCGAGGGTGACGCGGATACCGGGTTCGGCGGGCAAGGGGTTGTTCATTGTCAGGCAACGGCAACGACGTCGAGGATGCGCTGCACCACGCGGTCCTGGTCGATCCCGGCGGCTTCGGCTTCAAACGACAGAATGATGCGATGACGCAGCACGTCAAACAGCACCGCCTGAATGTCTTCGGGGCTGACGAAGTCGCGCCCGGCCAACCAGGCGTGGGCCCGTGCGCAGCGATCCAGTGCAATCGAGCCGCGAGGGCTGGCGCCGTAAGCGATCCAGTCAGCCATTTCTGGGTCGAACTTGCCGGGGGTGCGGGTCGCCATCACCAGCTGCACCAGGTATTCCTCCACGGCATCGGCCATATACAAACCGAGGATTTCCTTGCGGGCAGCAAAAATGGCCTGCTGGCTGACCCGGCGTTCAGGCTTGGTTTCGCCGTTAAGGGCTTCGCCGCGGGCCTGTTGCAGAATGCGCCGCTCAACGGCAGCGTCCGGGAAGCCGATTTTGACGTGCATCAGAAAACGGTCGAGCTGGGCCTCGGGCAGCGGGTAAGTGCCTTCCTGCTCGATCGGGTTTTGCGTGGCCATCACCAAAAACAGCGGCGAAAGCTCGTAAGTACTGCGCCCGACGCTGACCTGGCGTTCGGCCATGGCCTCGAGCAAGGCTGACTGTACTTTGGCGGGTGCGCGGTTGATTTCATCCGCCAATACCAGATTGTGAAAGATCGGCCCTTGCTGGAACACAAAACTGCCGGTTTCCGGGCGATAGATCTCGGTGCCGGTAATGTCGGCGGGCAGCAGATCCGGGGTGAACTGAATGCGATGGAACTGCGCTTCGATGCCTTCGGCCAACTCTTTAATGGCTTTGGTTTTGGCAAGGCCGGGCGCACCCTCGACCAGCATATGGCCGTCGGCCAATAGTGCGATCAGCAGACGGTCGATCAGTTTTTCCTGGCCGAGAATCTGCGTTGAGAGAAAGGTTCGCAGCGCAAGCAGCGCTTCACGATGTTCCATCGATGACTGTTCCTGAAAAGGACACCGACGGCGCAAGAATTACGCCGGGGCTGGGGGCGTTACTTTAATCCATTGCGGGCGCTACGGACTAATGGCGGTGGGGCTTTTTATGGAAAAACCTGAAAACGGACCAGTTGTTGAGAATGGTGCGTATCTGCGAGAGGGTTGGGGTGCACTTCTTGAGCAGTTCAAGCCCTTGTGGGGGATGGACTGCCAGCAATCACTTGTGGGAGCTGGCTTGCCTGTGACTTCACACCGCGGTTAACCAGACACACCGCGCCGCCTGCATCGCTGGCAAGCCAGACTCCCAC
>JAZKIA010000021.1:278118-335189 GCA_040385125.1 Pseudomonadota bacterium
AGGTTTTGAGTCGGCCCCCAGACAAGTGCTCAGCTCTGACAATTTTTTGAACTGCGCTGAACTTGAGCAATTCAATATTCTGTAGGAGCGAGCTTGCTCGCGATGGCATCACCGCGGTTAACCAGACACACCGCGCCGTCTGCATCGCTGGCAAGCCAGGCTCCTACAGGTTTTGAGTCGGCCCCCAGACAAGTGCTCAGCTCTGACAATTTTTTGAACTGCACTGAACTTGAGCAATTCAATATTCTGTAGGAGCGAGCTTGCTCGCGATGGCATCGCTGCGGTTAACCAGATGACACCGCGCCGTTTGCATCGCTAGGCCAGGCTTCAACAGGTTTTGAATCGCGCCCCGGATCAGGCCAGTTCGCTGACGTAGGTGCCGGTGCCTTTAAGGATGTTTTGCAGGGTTTGTTCGATTTCAGCCAGCTCGTCAGGGTCTGAACTGTGGGTGATTTCCAGGTGGTCGTCGCCGTTCAGTACGTCGGTATCGCCGGCGCCGATTTCGATCAGCAGGCGGGTAGGGCTCAAGGTGACTTTGATCCCGTCCAGCGTCGACGGCTCGTCATCGAGGGTGATTTCGACTTCGTCTTCGTCCGGGTAGCGGGTCATCAGGAACATTTCACCTTTGTCGCTGTGGCAGCACAGCATGGCCATGTTGTCTTCTTCGTCATCGCACGGGTTGGCCATCAACAGGGAGGTGGTCATTTGCATGGGGAAATTCCTGGCGCTCTGGGCGCGGATAAGTCGAACAAAACCCAATTTTGCCAGCCTGAGCAGATTTATGCTGGGCTGAATGGCTCCTGATCATGCTTGTAGGTTATTTCTCATATAGATGAAGGATAAAAAGTGATTTTGAGGATGTGCCGAGCTTTTGACTGCTAGGGTTGTTCTGTACACGTCTTGAAGTTGCGTCCCCATGACCGAATATGTCGCCGCACCGCAAGCAGGCTTGGCAGCTCAGTCGTTAAGCTGCTCCCCACGCGGGTATAACACGCGACGCTTCTCTCAATAACAAGCCCAAGCGGAGTACCACAGATGGCGTTCTTCACCGCAGCCAGCAAAGCCGACTTCCAGCATCAACTGCAAGCCGCCCTGGCTCAGCACGTCAGTGAACAGACACTGCCACAAGTGGCGCTGTTTGCTGAGCAATTCTTCGGCATCATTTCTCTGGATGAACTCACGCAACGTCGGATGTCCGATCTGGCAGGCTGCACGCTGTCGGCCTGGCGCCTGCTTGAACGTTTTGACCCGGCCCAGCCACAGGTGCGGGTCTTCAACCCGGATTACGAACGCCACGGCTGGCAGTCGACGCACACCGCTGTTGAAGTCCTGCATCATGACTTGCCGTTCTTGGTGGACTCGGTGCGTACCGAGCTGAACCGTCGCGGTTACAGCATCCACACGTTGCAAACCACGGTATTGAGCGTGCGCCGTGGCAGCAAAGGCGAGCTGCTGGAAGTCCTGCCCAAGGGCACGAGCGGTGAAGGCGTTTCGCACGAGTCGCTGATGTACCTGGAAATCGACCGCTGTTCCAACCCGGCCGAGTTGAGCGTGCTGAGCAAGGAGCTGGAACAGGTTCTGGGCGAAGTGCGGGTGGCGGTGGCTGACTTTGAGCCGATGAAGGCCAAGGTTCAGGAGCTGCTGGCAGGCATCGACAGCTGTCAGTACGACGTTGATGCCGATGAAAAGGCCGAGATCAAGAGCTTCCTGGAGTGGCTGGTGGGTAACCACTTCACGTTCCTGGGCTATGAAGAGTTTGTGGTACGTGACGAGGCGGACGGCGGTCATATCGAATATGACCCGCAATCGTTCCTCGGTCTGACCAAACTGTTGCGGGCCGGTCTGACGGCTGAAGACCTGCGCATCGAAGATTACGCGGTCAGCTATCTGCGTGAGCCGGCCCTGCTGTCGTTCGCCAAGGCGGCACACCCAAGTCGTGTGCACCGCCCGGCCTACCCGGACTATGTGTCGATCCGCCAGATCGACGCCGACGGCAAAGTCGTCAAGGAATGCCGCTTCATGGGCTTGTACACCTCTTCGGTGTACGGCGAAAGCGTGCGGGTCATCCCGTATATTCGACGCAAGGTTGCAGAAATCGAACGTCGTTCGGGCTTTCAGCCCAAGGCGCACTTGGGTAAGGAGCTGGCGCAGGTGGTGGAAGTACTGCCCCGCGACGATTTGTTCCAGACCCCGGTGGACGAGCTGTTCACCACTGTGATGTCGATTGTGCAGATCCAGGAGCGCAACAAGATTCGCGTGTTCCTGCGCAAAGATCCGTATGGCCGTTTCTGCTACTGCCTGGCGTACGTACCGCGTGATGTGTATTCCACCGAAGTGCGGCAGAAAATCCAGCAAGTACTGATGGAGCGTCTGCAAGCCTCGGACTGCGAGTTCTGGACCTTCTTCTCGGAGTCGGTGCTGGCCCGCGTGCAGTTGATTCTGCGGGTTGACCCAAAAAACCGGATCGATATCGATCCGCTGTTGCTGGAAAAAGAAGTGGTCCAAGCCTGCCGCAGCTGGCAGGACGACTACGCGAGCCTGGTGGTCGAGAGTTTTGGCGAAGCCAATGGCACCAAAGTGCTGGCGGACTTCCCGAAAGGCTTCCCGGCCGGTTACCGCGAGCGCTTTGCTGCGCACTCGGCGGTGGTCGACATGCAGCACCTGATGAGCCTGAGCGAAAAAAATCCGCTGGTAATGAGCTTTTATCAGCCGCTGGGCCAGAGTGCGGGTCAAGAGCTGCACTGCAAGCTGTATCACGCTGACACGCCGCTGGCGCTGTCCGACGTGTTGCCGATTCTGGAAAACCTTGGCTTGCGCGTGCTGGGCGAGTTCCCGTACCGCCTGCGCCATGCCAATGGCCGTGAATTCTGGATTCATGACTTCGCCTTTACCGCTGGCGAAGGCTTGAACTTGGATATTCAGCAACTCAATGACACGCTGCAAGATGCGTTCGTGCATATCGTGCGTGGTGACGCGGAAAACGATGCATTCAACCGCCTGGTTCTGACCGCGGGCTTGCCGTGGCGTGATGTGGCGTTGCTGCGTGCTTACGCCCGCTACCTGAAGCAGATTCGTTTGGGCTTTGACCTGGGTTATATCGCCAGCACTCTGAACAACCACACCGACATCGCGCGCGAGTTGACCCGGTTATTCAAAACCCGCTTCTACTTGGCACGCAAGCTGACGGCTGAGGATCTTGAAGACAAACAATTGCGTCTGGAGCAGGCGATTCTGACCGCGCTGGACGATGTTCAGGTGCTCAACGAAGACCGCATCCTGCGTCGATATCTGGACCTGATCAAAGCCACCTTGCGCACCAACTTCTACCAGCCGGATGCCAACGGTCATAACCGCTCTTACTTCAGCTTCAAGTTCAACCCGCACTTGATTCCCGAGCTGCCGAAACCGGTGCCGAAGTTTGAAATCTTCGTTTATTCGCCACGGGTTGAAGGCGTGCATTTGCGCTTTGGCAACGTGGCTCGAGGCGGCTTGCGCTGGTCGGACCGTGAGGAAGACTTCCGTACTGAAGTGCTGGGGCTGGTAAAAGCGCAGCAAGTGAAGAACTCGGTAATCGTGCCGGTGGGCGCCAAAGGCGGTTTCGTGCCGCGTCGCTTGCCATTGGGCGGCGGCCGTGACGAGATTCAGGCTGAGGCGATTGCCTGCTACCGAATCTTTATTTCCGGGTTGCTGGACATCACCGACAACCTGAAAGACGGCGCATTGGTGCCACCGCTGAACGTTGTGCGTCATGACGACGATGACCCGTACCTGGTGGTGGCGGCCGACA
Source organism: Pseudomonadota bacterium (assembly GCA_040385125.1). Classification (GTDB taxonomy): domain Bacteria; phylum Pseudomonadota; class Gammaproteobacteria; order Pseudomonadales; family Pseudomonadaceae; genus Aquipseudomonas. Next base: position 281,906 of record JAZKIA010000021.1, read on the forward strand.
AAGGCACCGCGACTTTCTCCGATATCGCCAACGGCATCGCCATTGATTACGGCTTCTGGCTGGGTGATGCGTTCGCGTCGGGTGGCTCGGCCGGTTATGACCACAAGAAAATGGGCATCACCGCCAAGGGCGCCTGGGTTGGCGTACAGCGCCACTTTAAAGAGCGCGGGATTAACGTTCAGCAAGACAGCATCAGCGTGGTAGGTGTCGGCGACATGGCCGGCGACGTATTCGGTAATGGCTTGTTGATGTCGGACAAACTGCAACTGGTCGCGGCCTTCAACCACCTGCACATCTTTATCGACCCTAACCCTACACCGGCTAACAGCTTCGTCGAGCGTCAGCGCTTGTTCGACCTGCCGCGTTCGGCCTGGTCGGATTACGATACCAGCATCATGTCAGCAGGCGGCGGGATCTTCTCCCGTAGCGCGAAAAGCATCGCCATCTCGCCCGAGATGAAAGAGCGCTTCGCAATCAGTGCCGACAAGTTGACCCCGACCGAACTGCTGAATGCCTTGCTCAAGGCACCGGTGGATCTGTTGTGGAACGGCGGTATTGGCACCTACGTCAAAGCCAGCAGCGAAAGCCACGCCGATGTCGGCGACAAGGCCAACGATGCACTGCGGGTCAATGGTAATGAGCTGCGCTGCAAGGTAGTGGGCGAGGGCGGTAACCTCGGCATGACCCAGTTGGGGCGTGTGGAGTTCGGCCTCAATGGCGGGGGCTCCAACACCGACTTTATCGATAATGCTGGCGGTGTGGACTGCTCTGACCACGAAGTGAATATCAAAATCCTGCTCAACGAAGTGGTGCAGGCTGGCGATATGACCGAGAAGCAGCGCAATCAGTTGCTGGGCAGCATGACCGACGAAGTCGGCGCACTGGTGTTGGGCAACAACTATAAGCAGACGCAAGCCATCTCGTTGGCAGCTCGTCGGGCTTATGAGCGGATTGCCGAGTACAAGCGCCTGATGAACGATCTGGAAGCCCGTGGCAAGCTGGATCGTGCCATTGAGTTCTTGCCGACTGAAGAGCAACTCAACGAGCGCGTCGCGGCTGGCCATGGCCTGACCCGCGCCGAGCTGTCGGTGCTGATCTCGTACAGCAAGATCGACCTCAAGGAAGCGCTGCTCAACTCGCAGGTGCCGGATGACGCTTACCTGACCCGTGACATGGAAACTGCATTCCCGCCGATGCTGGTCAGCAAGTTTGCCGAAGCCATGCGCCGTCACCGCTTGAAGCGCGAAATTGTCAGCACCCAAATCGCCAACGATCTGGTCAACCACATGGGCATCACCTTTGTGGAACGCTTGAAAGAGTCGACCGGCATGAGCGCGGCCAATGTGGCGGGGGCTTATGTGATCGTGCGTGACATTTTCCATCTCCCGCACTGGTTCCGTCAGATCGAAGCGCTGGACTATCAGGTTCCCGCCGAGATTCAGATGGCGCTGATGGATGAGCTGATGCGTCTGGGCCGTCGCGCCACGCGCTGGTTCCTGCGCAGCCGTCGCAACGAGCTGGATGCCGCACGGGATGTGGCGCACTTTGGTCCGCATCTGGCAGCGTTGGGGCTCAAGCTCGACGAACTGCTGGAAGGACCTACCCGCGAAGGCTGGCAGACCCGCTATCAGGCTTATGTTGCGGCCGGTGTACCAGAGCTTCTGGCACGGATGGTGGCGGGTACGACGCACCTGTACACCTTGCTGCCAATTATCGAAGCTTCGGATGTGACCGGTCAGAATGCAGCTGACGTGGCCAAGGCGTACTTCGCCGTGGGCAGCGAGCTGGACTTGACCTGGTACTTGCAGCAGATCAGCAACTTGCCGGTGGAGAACAACTGGCAGGCGCTGGCCCGTGAAGCGTTCCGTGACGACATCGACTGGCAGCAGCGTGCAATCACCGTGTCCGTTCTGCAAATGGGCGAGGCGTCTGACAGCATCGACGCACGTCTGGTGTTGTGGCTGGAGCAGAATCAGGCGATGGTTGAGCGCTGGCGCTCGATGCTGGTGGACTTGCGTGCCGCCAGTGGCACTGACTACGCGATGTACGCGGTGGCCAACCGTGAACTGCTGGATCTGGCGTTGAGTGGTCAAGCAGGGCTTTGACAGCCTGAGCACTCTAACTGAGTACTAAAACAAGGCCCCGGCTCAGATGAGTCGGGGCTTTGTTGTTTCTGGGCGGTGGTGGGAAATCAGATCCCGATATTGCCCAGGGTTTGTACGATATTGCGCAGGGTACCGGCCAATGTAGGGTGTTCCACTTCGAAGCGCTCAACCGCCAGATTGACGTTGTCGACCAGGCTGGCATCTTGGGTCGCGTTCTCTATCTTGATCTGAGCATCGATCTGTTCGGCAAGGGTGTTGAGATCAGCGCGCTCTTCAAGTGAAAGCGGAGGGTTCTTGTCCAGTTGCTCGCGCAGGGAGTCGAGTTGTGTTTGCAGGTCGCGGGCAGGCATAGCATTCATCCTTTATTGATAAGCTCTGGTATAGACCCTAGATTAATCCACTCGTGCGGTGTGTGCATGATCTCTATCAAAATCGCCGGCTAAGTATGTAATTTTTTGTAGGATGTTTCCGGGTGGCTGCCAAATAGATAAATGCCGTTATACTCGGTGCATGACTCAGGGCGTAGCGCCCAAGGGTTAAGTACTTATCAGGAGTTTTGCTATGCGCTGGACCGATCGTCTCGCTCAGTTATGTGTTTGTGCCAGTGTGGCGATGGTCCCGTTTGCGGCCAGTGCGGCCACCGAAGATGACCCTTGGGAAGGGGTCAACCGTGTCGTGTTCAAATTTAATGACACGCTTGATACTTACGCCCTGAAGCCACTTGCGCAGGGTTATCAGTTCATCACGCCGCAGTTTCTGGAAGACGGTATCCACAACATGTACCGAAATATCGGTGACGTGCGCAACCTGGCCAACGATGTGTTGCAAGCCAAGCCTCGCGCTGCAGGTATTGATACGGCGCGTCTGCTGATGAATACCACGTTTGGTGTGGTTGGCTTCTTCGATGTCGGTACCAAAATGGGCCTGCAACGCAACGAGGAAGACTTTGGTCAGACCTTGGGTTACTGGGGTGTTACCAGTGGCCCTTATGTGGTGCTGCCGCTGTTAGGCCCAAGCACTGTGCGTGATGCGGCCGGTATTTACCCCGATACCTTCACCGAACCGTACCGCTACATGCATGATATTCCTGCTCGTAACATGGCTATCGGCATGGACGTCATTGATACCCGCGCCAGCTTGTTGTCCGCTGAAAAGCTGATCACGGGTGACCGTTACGTCTTTATCCGCAATGCGTATCTGCAAAACCGTGAATTCAAGGTTAAGGACGGGCAGGTCGAAGACGACTTTTAAATCGTCCGAGGTGCGTACAAAAAAGGCCTTGATGACTTCCCTGTGGGAGCCTGGCTTGCTGGCGATGCAAACGATGCGGTCCTGCCATCAGACCGTGTTGATGCAATCGCTGGCAAGCCAGGCTCCCACAGCTGTTTACGGTGTTCTAAAGCAGCGTTCGCGTAACGGATCGACATTAATCGCCGCCCTTTAACCTTGGTTTTAGTTGCCGTTGGCGGGCTTCTTATAACTGCTGGGAATTTCACGTCATGAACACCCGGCACCACTATAGGCCTGAGCTTGAAACCCCCCGCGGATGGGAGTACCGTCTGCGCCTTACACGGGCACCTTTGTAGGATCGAGTCATACAGTCGATTTGAATCAGGGATGTTCATAAGCCAATTCAGTCGTTGAGCTCGACCTGTTCGAGTGTTCGCGACAACCTAATTCTGGCGCCGTTTGCCCACATGTCAAAAACCAGTGCCACGCTGCTGATCATTGATGACGACGAAGTAGTACGCGCCAGTCTGGCGGCCTACTTGGAAGACAGCGGCTTCAGCGTCCTCCAGGCCAGTAATGGCTTGCAAGGTCTTCAGGTGTTCGAGCAAGAGCAACCAGACGTGGTGATCTGCGACCTGCGCATGCCACAAATGAGTGGTCTGGAGCTGATTCGCCAGCTCACGCTGCGTTCGTCGCAAACGCCAGTGATTGTCATCTCGGGTGCCGGCGTGATGAGTGATGTGGTCGAGGCTCTGCGTCTGGGGGCTGCCGACTACCTGATCAAGCCGCTTGAAGACCTCGCCGTACTGGAACACTCCGTTCATCGGGCGCTGGATCGTTCCCGGTTACTGCTGGAGAACCTGCGCTACCGCGACAAGCTTGAGTCTGCCAACCGGGAGCTTGAGGCCAGCCTGCATTTATTGCAGGAAGACCAGAACGCCGGCCGGCAGGTGCAGATGAACATGCTGCCGATCAGTCCCTGGTCGATTGACGAGTTCAATTTTGCGCACCAGATTATTCCGTCGCTGTACCTGTCGGGTGATTTCGTCGACTACTTCCGGGTGGATGAGCGCCGGGTGGCGTTCTACCTGGCGGATGTGTCCGGTCACGGTGCGTCGTCAGCGTTTGTCACGGTACTGCTCAAGTTCATGACTACGCGCTTGCTGTTTGAATCCAAGCGTAATGGCACCTTGCCGGAGTTCAAGCCTTCTGAAGTGCTTGGGCATATCAACCGTGGTTTGATCAACTGCAAGTTGGGCAAGCACGTGACCATGGTCGGCGGTGTGATTGATGAAGAAACCGGTTTGTTGACCTACAGTATTGGTGGGCATTTGCCATTGCCGGTGCTCTATACGCCAGACAGCGTGAGCTATCTGGAAGGGCGCGGGTTGCCCGTTGGCCTATTCAACGAAGCCACCTATGAAGATCATGTTCTGAAATTGCCAGAAGCTTTCAGCCTTACGCTGATGTCCGACGGGATTTTGGATCTTTTGACCGAGCAAACGCTCAAAGAGAAAGAAGCTGCCTTGCCCCAATTGGTGAAAGCAGCAGGCGGCAGCCTGGATGGTCTGCGCCAGGTTTTTGGATTAGCTACGCTCGGGGAGATGCCGGATGATATCGCCTTGTTGGTGTTGAGCAGGAATCTTACATGAGTACCGGTAGAATTCAGTTCGCCGAACAGAATGGCACTTTCGTTCTGAAGTTTGTGGGTGAGGTGCGTCTGACGTTGTGTTCGGCACTGGATGCAACAATCGACAGGATTTTCACGGCGCTTAACTTTACCGCCATCGTGATCGACCTGACTGAAGCCCGCAGTATCGACAGCACCACACTGGGCTTGCTGGCGAAACTGTCGATTTTATCGCGCCAAAAAATCGGCCTGTTGCCGACGGTCGTCACTACCCACGAAGACATCACCCGGCTGTTGCAGTCGATGGGCTTCGATCAGGTGTTCAACATTATCGGCAAGCCTATTCCGTGCCCTGAGTGCCTCACCGATCTGCCTTCTCAGGATCAGTCTGAAGAAGTGGTCCGGACCAAGGTGCTTGAAGCGCACAAGATCCTGATGGGCCTCAACGACTCCAACCGAGAAGCGTTCCATGATCTGGTGAATGCGCTCGAGCGTCATTAATAAATGTGAAGATTTGCGGGGGTGTGTGGGAGCTGGCTCGCCTGCGATTGCATCACCACGATTAGGTAGATGCACCGCGGCGCTTGTATCGCTGGCAAGCCAGACTCCCGCAGGCGTTTAACGACCTTCCAGCAGCTCCCCGGCTTGATCCAGCAAGGCCAAAGGATCCTTGGCCTTGTGAATATCTACCGACAGCAACTGACGGAAGCGTCGGGCGCCAGGGAAACCTTGGCCTAGCCCCAAAATATGCCGCGTAATGTGGTGCATCGAGCCACCGGCAGCAATGTGCGCCGCGATATAAGGCCTCAACAGCGCCAGGGCTTGCGCACGGGAAATTACTGGGGCCGTACTGCCAAACAGTTGCTGATCGACCTCAGCCAGAATGTAAGGGTTGTGATACGCCTCGCGGCCCAGCATCACCCCATCAAACACCTGCAAATGCTCTTTGCATTGCTCAAGCGTCTTGATCCCGCCGTTGAGAATGAGCTCCAACTCAGGAAAATCAGTTTTCAACTGCGCGGCAACGTCATAGCGCAGAGGCGGAATATCGCGATTTTCTTTCGGCGAAAGCCCTTCGAGGATGGCGATGCGCGCATGCACAGTAAAACTCTGGCAGCCCGCATCCCGAACCGTGCCAACAAAATCGCACAGCTCGGCATAACTGTCGCGCCCGTTGATCCCGATCCGGTGCTTGACGGTGACCGGAATAGACACCGCGTCACGCATGGCTTTTACACAATCGGCCACCAGCCCCGGGTGCGCCATCAAGCATGCGCCAATCATATTGTTCTGCACCCGATCACTCGGGCAGCCGACATTAAGATTGACCTCGTCGTAGCCGGCCTCTTGCGCCATACGCGCACACGCCGCCAAATCAGCCGGGGTACTCCCGCCCAACTGAAGCGCCAGAGGATGCTCCGTCTCGTCATGCCGTAAAAAACGCTCGGCATCACCGTTAATCAGCGCGCCCGTAGTGACCATTTCGGTGTACAGCAAAGCGTTTTTGGAAAGTAGGCGCAGGAAAAACCTGCAATGCCTATCAGTCCAATCCATCATGGGCGCAACAGAAAACCTCCTAGATACCGGATTCGCTGCTGAGGCTAGGTTTTCTGCGGGTTTGGTGTGCATTCGGGTAACTCTCATTCACTACTGTTTACCGCTGTTTTTGCTTGTTTTTGAATGCTCGTTGCTACAATGTAGCAAATCCGAATATTCGTGTAGCAAAATCATGGGCACTATCACCGTTCGCAAGCGCAGGGATGGATCGACGGGTTACACCGCGCAGATCCGCATCATGCAAAAGGGTGTGACAGTTTATCAGGAAAGCCAGACGTTCGACCGCAAGGCGACCGCGCAGGCTTGGATCAAACGTGTCGAAACTGAAATGTCAGTTCCTGGAGCAATCGAGAAGGCCAATCGATCAGGTGTTACGGTCAAGGAGATGATCGAGCGCTACCTTATGGAGTACGAAAAGCTGAGGCCGCTAGGGAAGACCAAGCGCGCCACGCTCAAAGCTATCGGTGAGACTTGGCTGGGTAAGCTAGAGGATAGAGAAATCACCAGCCAGAAGCTGGTGGAGTACGCTGATGGGCGAATGATGAATGACGGCATACAGGCGCAGACTGTGGGTAATGACTTAGCTCACTTAGGTGCCGTGCTTTCTGTGGCGCGGCCGGCCTGGGGTTATGACATCGATCCAATGGCCATGCCCGATGCGCGCAAGGTTTTGCGCAAGATGGGCGCGGTTACCCGCAGTAAGGAAAGGAACCGCCGCCCAACTCTCGAAGAGCTGGACAAGCTCTTTGGGTACTTCTGCGAAATGCGAGATAGGCGCAAACAAGAAATCGACATGGTACGCGTGACCGCGTTTGCCTTGTTCTCTACCCGCCGGCAGGAAGAGATCACGCGCATCAAATGGGATGCTCTGGACGAAGCCCGTCAGATGGTTCTGGTCACCGACATGAAGAACCCGGGCCAGAAGTACGGCAATGACGTTTGGTGTCATGTGCCTGATGAAGCGTGGCGAATCATGCAGTCGATGCCTAAGGTTGCTGACGACATTTTCCCTTACAACTCCCGCTCCATTTCTGCGTCCTTCACGCGTGCCTGCCACTTTCTTGAAATCGAAGACCTGCACTTTCACGACCTGCGCCATGATGGCGTGAGTCGTTTATTTGAGATGGGTTGGGATATCCCGAAAGTTGCCTCTGTATCCGGCCACCGGGATTGGAACTCGATGCGTAGATATACGCACTTGAAAGGGGATGGCGACCCTTACAAAAACTGGCCTTGGCTGGAGAGGATAATAACGGGCCCAAATATTGAGGCCCGGAAGCGAATCAAGAAGCGCGGCGAAGGCTAGAGTTACGCATCAGCTTGTCATGCTCAGTGCGGGCGCGGGAGTGCTGAGCATCGAGATACGCAGCTAAGTCATTGAGATGAACACCACGAGCTGACTTCTGGCTGCGCTCCATCGGAACAAGGGGTAGATCAATTTGGCCGGCCGCTACCTTCAACTTCATCTTTTCAGGTGTTAGATGACTGAAGTAGTCAGCACAAATACGCTCAAGTGGGATGATTGCTTGTCCATTGTATTGGGCCATGAGCAGAAACTGCGTATTCATGAGTCATCTCCATGTGTTTCTTGAAATTCAGGTGTTTTGTTTCGTGCGTTCGTCTGCTGTGTATCTCGCGGTACCCGCCGCCAGGATCGTGGGTGAGAGGCTGGCGGCGGGGAGATGCAGTTCTTTAAAGTGTGGCTTCGTACAGCGGCACTTCATTGATGGCAGTTTGGATTTTGTCGCGCACCGCGTTGTAGGCTTCTTCAAGCACTTTGTCCGGGCGCACCAGTTCGAACCACATCATTAAGCGCCCGTCTTGGATGCGATAACGGAAGCGTGCCGGAACGCAGAACGCATCGCCGCCAAGAAAGGGTTTCACGCCAATGAAGAACTGTTCCGGTATGCGCAACTGCCCAGCTTCGCCTGCACGGCCGTCGATCTCTTCGTTATAGGTCAGTTGCACTTGGCCATTGTCGAGACGGGTGCCCTGGCGGAAGCTGATATTTTTCTTGGCTTCGAGGGTGCGACTGATTTCCAGCATGTCAGCTGCACCTGGGGCGTTTTGTTCGTTGGCAGGCTGAGTGATGTCCCACACGTTCTCTTCGATGAATTCGGCAAAGGTCGCTTGGTCCATACGCTTGCGGTCGTTTTCCTTCCAGCGCCCCCACTCAACAGTGGTCGGGCAACGATAGGTCGCAACGTGTTCGCGCCATGCTGGGCTTTCTGGCTGGTGGTAATCGATTACCGCTGAGAAGGTTCGGCCTTCTGGACCATTACAGAAGACTGCAGTGGCAGAAGTTGCGAAGCGATTCACGTACTCGATGAACGACTCTGCATCCAGAACGGTGAGCTTTTGCTTGGTGCGGGTAGGGGCAGGTAGCAGGTGCTCCAAGTTCTCGAGCGACACACCGTGCGGTACCAGCGCAATCGGTGCTGCCAGTCCAGGGTGGTCGACAGGCTTGCCAAGGGCTTGGGCCAGAGTGAACAGCTGTTGTAGGGCTTGTTGCATTGGATGTGCTCCAGTGGGAAGGCAAGTGGTGAGAGGTGTTTACTGACTTACTTGTCGCAGTACTTCGGGCTTGTCATCGTTCACCGTCCGAAGCGGAAGATCCTGTTGGCGTGGATCACGACGAGTGAGGTTGCCTTCGGGGGTCAGGAAGAACAAAGACGTGCCACGTGAAAGGGCCGGTTCTTTGGCTTTTACGTCCGCTTTGATAGTCATCTGGCCGTTGCCATCAGGCTTGTAGGCGAGCTTGATCGTCAGCTCGCCTCCTTTGCCTGTTAAACGAATGGCGTCGATCAAGCTGTGCTGGGCTTCGCTGAGTTCATCCAGCAGGCCACCGGCTTCGATGTCGCGCAGGGTGTCAATGAATGGACGTGACTTGCTCATGTGCTGTGCCTCATTGCTTTAGTTTTTCTAGATCCCTGGATATCAGGGGCATACTTACGCGGCCTGGCTGGGTGCTTGTGCGTCGAGGTAGGCCGCCAACTCATGCAAATACACCACTGGTTTTGCTCTGCTTGAGCGGTGCAGTCGCGTTACTTTCAGTGCGATGCGCCCTGCTTTAATTTCACTGAGCAGGTAGCGATCAGTCCTGATGTGTGTGAAGTAGCGCTCGCGTACTGCCGTCAGGCTGGGGCAAGGTGTGGCGAACTCCTTGCGCAGTTGATCGAGTGTGTTGCTCACGCTAGATCCTCCCCGTACCCCTCCTGTGGGGGCAGCAACTTGAGGCGGATTAACTCGGCCAGACCTTCTTTGGTTTTCCCCATGGCTGCGGCACAAATGTGACCCTCGCTGTCGGCAATTACAGCTCCGTATGGGTATTCAGGGCAGCGGGTAGGGGTGACGTAAGCGGTCTGCCCATCGCTCGTTACAGCGTTGACACAGCGAAACACCTCGATCAGTTCAGTAGAGGCTGCTGGAAGAGCTTCAAGCAGGGCAACAGCCTCTGTTGATGCCCCAATCATCGTGGCGCGGCTGACGATGGCTGGGTTGTTGACGAATATCGGGACCAGTTTCAAGGCGCCGATCGCTTGGGTGATGGCGTTCTGTTTCATGCGGCGGCGTCCTTTTTAACAGGGGTAACGGTGATGCCAAGTTGCTTGCTTAACCAGTTCACACCGGGCTCTTTCACCATCACAACCGCGTAATAGCTGAAGGTGTTGATGTTCGCGTTCCAGCGACTGCGGGTGTCTACATACAGATAACCCTGGTCTCGGTGCTTGCTGGCCAGTTCACCGTTCTGGGTCAAAATGCCAAGTTCACGTAGGCGGCTGCGGAAGGCGCGTGGTTTCAAGCCAAGTAGGGCAGCAGTAGCGTCCAGGGTTCGGTTCATGTGGACGCTCCTTAAGCTGCTGCGCGAGCGCGAAGGGCGTTGAAGATCTCGTCCAGTTGGCGGGTCATCTGCTCAATCGATTCGTCGTTGTGCACCACGAAATCGTTGTCGTGTATGGCTATGCCGGTTTCGCTGATATGTGGGTTCACATCCGGTGCGCTTTCGCGCAGCAAATGGATGACCAAACCGCCTTTCTCCCGAACGAAAGCCGCTTCGTTTTCAAAACGAAGATCGCTAATCACAAAGCCAGAGGCTGCTGTGTTGGTTTGTTCGAGGAAGCCAAGGTTTTGCTCGGCCAGAAGCAGCCACAGCTCAGGGTGTACCTGATTGCGGCCCCACTCAGTGCCCATCGACTGCATCAATTCGCGTGCTGAGCGGCCTAGCCAGCCTATGGGCTGTTCTTTGCGCTCGTCATCAAAGTCACGTTGGCTAAGGTTGAAGATGGATATCAGGCCTTCACGCAGCGGGTCTGCAAATGCGTAGGTCTGTAGGTTGTGCGTACAAGCTAGGTGCTTGGCCGCAGTTGTTTTTCCCGAGCGAGCACGGCCTGCCAGTCCAATCAGTAGCTTTTTCATGCTGCAGCCCCTCCGAATGAGGGGGTGGTTTCAACAATCTGAGGTGTAAGTTCGATACGCCCTGGCGTGGTTATGATCGCCAGTCTGCCGGTGCGGCGTTGAATGGCATCCACTGAGGATGGGTTGTTGCAGGCTGTCGGATGGATGTATACCCGGCAACGGATATGGCTGTGCTGTGTCGATGGCATGGCTCGTTCTCTTGGTGAGAGGGGTGAGCCATAAATTAGTGTTACTGATAAAATTAGTCAACAGTAATACTTATAAAATTATTTTCAGGCAAAAAAAACCGCTGCAGAAAGCAGCGGCTTTTTCTTTCGGGTACTTCACAACAAAACTGAGTACCACCACACCTTGCCTATGATCCGAATGTGATCTCTAACGTAAGACCCATCGTATCGCTCATCAGGGTACTCCTCAGTGTTGTAGCTTCGGAGCCGAAGTCCGAACCCTGGGAGGCTATAAATCAGTTTGACCCTTAGCTGGCCATCATGATCAATAGCGTACATTTTCCCGTCGATGATATTTGTATCAGCCAAATTTACGCCCGCGGTGCTTCCATGAGGAAGTACTGGCTCCATGCTGTTGCCGCTTACCGGTACGCATGCAGCAGAAGCAGGGTCGATATTTTTTCGCTGCAGGGTGCGCTTGCCAAACCTCAGCTTTCTTCCGTGTTCTTCAAGCATGACTGTAGATCCATTACCTGCGGATAGCTCGACTTCCTTAAAGAACGGCAGCTCAACCTCATCAGCTCCAAGTGGAACCTCATCGTCCCAGACCTCGATTGGACTAATTTCGCTTCTGAATGAAGGGATCGCGGTTAAACCAGTCGGGTCTTGTGCCGGAGAGCTACGGTCTAGAGCAAGTGAGCCTGATTGGCTCTTATGTACGTCATCTATGACGATAAAGCCTTCAGTTAATCGAGGGCTTACGTCAAAAGGATTGAATCCTAATGCCTTAGAAAACTTGAGCAGCGCGGGTAAATTGAGTGGGATCTTGCCATTCATATACTGGCTAACGACGCTTTGGCCAGACCACCCGCATTCCTCAGCAAGCTTCTCTTGGCTCAGATAGGGGTTCGCCTTCTTCCTATCTTGGTAGATAGCTTTCAAGCGCGCAGCTTCAGATTTAGTGACATCGGTAACGTTCTTCATCTGCCTACTTTATAAGCTCTGCTTATTTCTTCAAAACAGTGTTACGTCTTTTTTAGCTTGCTCAAAAAAAGAAGTATCACTAATATCTATGCCGCTGGACACATTTGAGGATTAGGTGGATGGCTGATGGGATTGGTACACCGCTTGTGAACTTTGCTGAGGGGAAGACCCAGCCAGAGCTGGCATTGCTTCTAGGGGTTTCTCAAAGCGCGATTTCACAAATGCTCAATTCGAATCGGGACATCCGAATATTGATTGAGCAAGGACTCAACTACAAAGCAATTGAACTGCGTCCGATCGGGCGCCGCAGTAAAGCAAAAAATACATAACGGTGCTGGACCGGAGCCTCTCACCAAAGATCCTCCGGTCCAGCGACGACGATACACAGCACATGTACATCGGTCGTAGTCGTAGGATAGGGCGCGCCTTGTCTTATGGCTACACCGTAAAAGGGGTTTTTACGGTTATGAGTCGCATCGATCTATTACCGGACGCTGGTCCGGTGCTTTCATTACGTCATGCGCTGTATCGTGCAGGACGTTCCTACAAGGGTGGTGTCACCGCACTTGCATTCGCAATGGTGATCGACAACGACGCTCTGCAGAAGAAACTCAAACTCGACGAAGAGCGCCGCTGGCTGACGCCGGATGAGCTGGAAGAGGTGATTCGCCTCACGGCTGATCCGCGTTTGCTCGATGCCTTAGTGCGTCCAGCCGGGGCCGTTTGGTACAAGCCAACGCCAGTGCCTGCAACAAAAGAAGCGTTGAAAGCGGTAGGCAAGTTGCTTCATGAATCTGGCGAGTTTGTGTCTTGCATGCACGACGGTGTGGCCGACGCAGTTTGGGAGTCGCACGAAGTCGCCATTCTTGAGAAGCGTGGCATGGACGTTATCCGTGAGGTACTGGGCATCATGGCCGGCGCACGCCAGGCAATGGAGGATCGCGATAATGGCTGACATCGTTGATCTGGCTAATGACTATGCGGATGAGTTTTTACAGCGCGCTTTGGAACAACGTCTGCGTGCTTCGGCTTCCGCGGTCAGTGCATCAATCTGTGTTGATTGCGATGAACCTATACCAGCTCTTCGCCAAGAGAAGGTCAAAGGCTGCCAAACCTGCATCAGTTGCCAAGAGTTGCGGGAGCGTCGCAGATGACCGATCGTTTTCACGCTGCGCCGATAGCCACATGGGCGCGGCGCTACATCGACACCTTCAAGCTGGCACTTGTTGCCATCGAACCGGGCGAAAAAGCCCCCAAAGGGTTGGGCTGGAATAAGCCCGGTGGTTACATCACCGATGCACAAGCCGCCGAATCCTTCTGGACCGCGAATCCAACGCACAACCTTGGCGTGGTCTTAGGGCCGAGCCGGGTGTGCTCGTTGGATGTTGATGATGTCCAGTGGACACGTCACGTTTTGTACGAGCTGCTCGGTTTGGACTTGGACGCAATGGCGCTGGTGTACCCGACAGTAGTGGGTAACCCGGCGCGTTTTCGTATCCTGTTCCAGTTGCCGGATGGGATAGACCTCACGCGTCATTCACTTGCATGGCCCAACGAAAACGACCCTGATGGGTCGATTTTTAAAGGTCTGATCGAGAAAGCCAAGGCGGCAAAAGAAGCAGGCAATCTCGACGGCGAAGCGGCTGCACGTGCCGAGGCTGAGCCCTATAAACGCTTCACGGTTTTCGAGTTGCGCGCAGGCCTGGTGCAAGATGTGTTGCCGCCCTCAATTCATCCCGGTACCGGTAAACCGTATACCTGGCGCACACCACCTTCCGCCGAGGGCTTGCCGGTGTTGACCAACGATCTGTTGGCCATCTGGCAAAACTGGGACATTTTCAAACGTGATGCCGAGGCTGCTTGCCCTTGGGCGCCAAAGGCTGAAAAGATCAAACCAAAGTCGAGCAAGGCGCCTGTCCAGGTAACTGGCAATCGACCTTCGGTGATTGATGAGTTCAACCGTAGCCATGATGTTGAAGAGTTACTGCGCACCCACGGTTACATCAAGCGCGGTAATAAATGGCTTTATCCGCAAAGCAGCACAGGCTTGCCAGGCATCACCATCACCGATGACAAGCTGTATTCGCATCACGGTGCTGATCCGCTGGCCAATGGTCACCAGAATGATGCGTTTGAGGTGTTCTGTTTACTTGAGCACGGCGGCGATCAGTCCAAAGCGGTTAAAGACGCAGCGCGCATGTTGGGTATGCAGCAGTCGTCCCGGCCATCTCCGGCGGATCTTCCCCCGACCCCATCTGAGGATGCCAGCGGGCCGGGCGAATCGATGCCCGCCTCTGCGGCTCCTGCACCTGAGGGGGGCGGGGGGAGTGATTGGACGTCGGACCGAATCTTTCAGCGCTTCGCTTTGATCGAAGGCAAGACTGCCGTTTTCGATATGTTCAGGCGCGTCATTATCAAAAAGCCTGCGTTTGAATTGTTGGTCACCAAAGCGCTGGCCAAAGACTGGTTTGAGTCGACACAGAAAAAGGTCATTGCGGATGACATGGCGGAGCGCCAAGCCAGCAAAGCCAAAGCAGAGGCCAAGTTCAAACAGGTATCAGGGGAGGGCATGAGCCCGACCGAACGCTACGTCTATATAGACGGCACCAAAGATTCCTGGGACATCAAATGCCGCCGCCGTGTCCCCGAGGGTGCCATGCGTATGGCGTTGGGCGATGCCTATGGCATGTGGTTGAACAGCCCTGACCGGCGCACCGTGGACATGCAACACATTGTGTTCGATCCACGCATGACCAAAGACCCGGAGGTTTACATCAACACCTTTGAGGGGCTGCCTTTGGTCCCGATCGATGCGCCGAACAAGTGCCGCACCTTGCGCTCGCTGTTTAGTTTTTTGTGCAACCACGACGAAGCGGCAACTGATTGGTTGATCAAGTGGTTGGCATACCCGCTGCAAAACATCGGCGCCAAGATGGACACCGCCGTGTTGCTGCACTCGACCATGGAAGGCAGCGGCAAGAGTTTGTTGCTCAGCGACATCATGGGCGCGATCTATGGTGAATACGCGGCCACAGTCGGGCAGTCACAACTGGAATCGAGCTGGACGGTTTGGCAGTCAAACAAGCTGTATGGCGTGTTCGAGGAAGTAGTTAGCCGTGACCAGCGTTACAACCAGGTGGGCAAGATCAAACATATGGTCACCGGCAAGACGGTGCGTATGGAGTCCAAGTTTGTGAATGGCTGGGAGGAAGCCAACCATATGAATGCGGTGTTCCTCTCCAACGAAATCATGCCCTGGCCCATCGGCGAGAATGATCGCCGGATGTTGGTGGTGTGGCCCAGGGAAACGTTGGGGCTTGAAGAGCAGGAACGGGTGAAGTACGAGCTGGCTAATGATGGCATCCCGGCACTTTATGACTACCTGCTCAGTTATGACCTGGGTGACTTCGATCAGCGCACCCGGCCACCCAATACAGATGCCCGCCAACGGGTAGTTGATTTGAGCATGGCCAGTTGGCAAACCTTCCTGCGTGAATGGCGTAATGGCCTGCTGGGGGCACCATTTAGCGTGTGCGTCAGCAGTGATCTGTACGCGTTGTTTTTGGAGTGGTGCCACCGGAACAAGGAAAACACCTTAAGTCATACCAAGTTCAGCGGGTTTATCTCCACCGAAGTGGACAAGATTCAGGGTAAGCCCTGGATGGATGGCTCGCGGCGATCCTTTGGCACGTTCTTCTTCCCGTGGGCGGGTATCGATCCAGCACCTTCCCCACCCCCATCTGTGGCAGCGGCCGGACTGGGTGCGGCGGTCGTTACCTGGCGCGAAGCAGCCAAGGCCGGAGGCTGGAGTGTGGGCAGTTGGGAGCACGTCAAGTTCGGGCAACGACAGGACAGTGCAGCATGACGACTCATTGTGTGTGGGGTGTGTTGACGGTGTGGTGGGTTATTACCCTCAACCTGACACAGCTACAGGCCACGTCTTTTAAGGCTTTCGGGGTCAGTGTGTCAGGTGTGCTGGGTTTCTCACACATGCGGGCGTATGTGCATGATCAACAAACCAAAGACTGATGCTTATTAATTATTTCTCGTACGTGAGAAGAAACCCAACACACCTGACACACCCAACACATAGAGCATTAAGAGTATGTTTTTAAAGGGTTTTAAGTGTGTTAGGTGTGTGTCGGGTTGGCTGTTTTCTGTGTCGGGTTGGGTTTTCAGGGGGTAGATGAGGATGATTCAAGAAATCGAAGAGCTTATGCAGCACTGGGGCGAGCAGCACTGCCACGTTGGGGAGGCAGGTGGCTTGGGTAGCCCGATGGCCACGATCATGCAGTACGGCGGGTGCGCCCCTCGGGGTACGGCCGGTTCGCGGGATCTGTTGGTGGGAGCGGGAGCAGGCATGGATCACATTGCCTGCGAAGTGGCGGCGGCAGTTGCCGAGTTGGATCGCCAGTCAACCAAAGGCAAGCAATTGGCCCAGCTGGCCCGACTGCGTTACCTGCATCAACCAGCGATGTCACGGCGTGAACAGATGCGACTCCTCGACATCACCGAAGGGGCAGACCAAACGTATCGCAACTGGGTTAAACGACTGCATCAACAAGTGATGTTGATCCTTACCGTTCGAAGCGGTACCACTCGGGGCTACACCCGGCGCAGCGGCCACCAGGAAACCAATCTGACGCGTGCAACGGTGCTGAGCAAAGCCGGTTAAGCGCTTACCGTTTGTCGGGGTGACTTACCTCAAACCTGCGTCAAAGTTGCGTCAAAGTGAGTAGAGCAGAATGACCGAAAATCCCCACTTTTCGGTTTTACCGAACAGGGGTAAAACGTACCCACGATATGAATTCTGCGCCTAAGCGCTCCCCGAGCACGTGCTGTGCACCTCGCCCTGGTCTACACCAGCGCACTGAAAACCCTGCCCACCCCGGCGGGGTTTTCTTTTTTCGGTTACTGGGAAATCGCCTTTAATGGCATGGGAGGGACGCATGGAAGTACAGATCGTAAATGGGGAAGGGCAAATTATTTGGGCTCGAAATCCCGTAGGCGGTCTCACATCCAGCGCCTACGGGAAGAGTGGAATGCTACGAGAAATTGAACAGTCCTTACAGAGAGCTCTCGAGCAGTGCCGCGGCGAGCTAACTGTTTCTGATTATGCTGATGGAGTGTCGGATGTTGGCCGACCCTCCGCCTAAATCAATGGTGATGTTCCAATAGCCAGTATGTGGCGCTGCGATACGGGCAGGAAGCATCTTAAAGAACCCGCCGTAGTATTGATGCTGGCGACCATTGTTGTAATTGGAAAACTGAGTATCAGTGGTGAGACGGACGTTGCATTGATGAGAGCACTGTACGACTACCACATCCCCTTCATTCAAGTGTTCACGCTTGTGCAAAAAGCTCATAAGGCCTCCTAGTCTAGTTTGATGGCATATCGACACTACCATCATCCGCATCCTGCAACATGACCTTGTCCCACTGGAATTGATTTATGACAACTGAGCAACAAGCGTTAGCTGATATGCCGATCTGGTTGGTGATCGCACTGTCCTTGATCGGCGGTGTATCGGGTGAGATGTGGCGAGCGGATAAGGATGGTGCTCGGGGTTGGTCGTTGATCCGTCGCTTGGCCTTGCGGTCAGGTGCCTGCATCGGGTGCGGGCTGTCCACGATGATGTTGCTGCACGCCAACGGCGTTTCGATTTGGGCTGCATCGGCGGTGGGCTGTCTCACTGCAATGGCCGGGGCGGACGTCGCCATTGGTCTTTACGAACGCTGGGCAGCCCGACGCCTCGGTGTTTGCGATGTGCCTTCTCAATCGGACCGCTCTGAATAACTTCTTCACATCCACTTGTTGAACAGGACTCCAGACATGAATGAATCCAGGCAGCAGCAGATGCTGGCAGGGCAATCGTCGATTGCTCAAAAAGTCTTTGGCCATGTCCCCATTCAAGCGCGCTGGAGTGCTCGCGATATCCACGGCGCAGTGCTTGCTGCCAACGCCAGTGGCGCATCGGCCTATGCCGTTCGCCGGGCACTCGGTGAGCTAAAAGATGCTGGACTTATCAGAGAGCCCATAGGCGGAAAGTTTCAGCGCGATGTAGCCACCCCTAAATCCAAGAAGGAGACAGCCATGCCTCAGGCAGCCAAGCAGACCGTTGTATCGATCAAGAAACCTGAGGGTGCACTAGATGTTCTGGCTGCCCTGTCGGGTGAGGTGGTGAGTCTGTCTGATGAGTTCAGCAAGCGCATGAAGGCGTTGGCTAGCCGCATCGAAGAGGTTGCCCTGTCGGTTGAGTCTGAGCGGGAGAGCAATGCTGAAGCAATCACCAAGGCCAAGCGCTTGCAAGAGGCGCTGCGGGAGTTTGCGTAAACATCAGCAGCCAAGCTCTCAGGCCCTGTGAAATTCCTCCCTGTTCTCGCCAATCAGAATAATTCTCGTCTCTCAAATCCTGCCGGGGACCCTGGGCATTTTCCACGGGTACGGGGCAGGAAACCCGCGGAAAATCGTTAGCCGCAGGGCTGGCAGCTTATTGAAATTCAATCCATTGAAATTGAAAGGCTTGCATTGAAAAGCCGTTGAAAAGGAGGGCTTGTGACAGACCCCATCTTTCTGTCGAAGAGCGCCTTTGCGGCCCACATCGGCAAGGCGCCGAGTTACATCACCTGGCTTAAAAACAACAATCGGTTGGTCCTATCGGCGGATGAAAGGCAGGTCAATGTTGACGCGACCATCGCGCTGATCCGCGAAACAGCCGATCCCACCAAGGCTGCCGTCGCGGCTCGGCATGAAGAGGCCCGGGTGCAGCGCGACGTTACCAGCCAGTTGTCCCCGCTGGCCGAATCCACGCCGAGCATGGCTGCGCCGCAGCCCGCCATCGGCCCGGCTGGCAAGCAACCCGACTTCCAAAAAGCCCGCGCCCACCGCGAGTACTACCTGGCGCAACTGGCCGAGGCCGAGTTTCACAAGGTCCAGGGTTCACAGGTCGAGTTGGAGGCGGTCAAGACCGGCGCCTTTAACGCGGGTCGCCTGCTGCGTGATCAGTTGTTGGGCATGCCCCCGCAACTGGCGCCGGAGCTGGCCGCCATGACCGACCCCTGGGAAATCGAACGCCGCCTGACCGCTGCCATCCGCGCCTCGCTTGAGGACGCTGAGCGCATGTCCTCGGCTGATCTGGTTCACGCCCTCAACAACAAGAGCTAACCCATGCACACGGAAAACCCGAACGGTGCAGAGGTGTACCGCGAGGCGTATTTCCGTGGGCTACGGCCTGACCCGTCACTGTGGGTCGACCAGTGGGCTGACGAGTACATGCGAATCCCGCGTGATGCCGGAGCCGCTGAACCCGGCAAATACCGCACCTCGCGTACCCCTTATGCCCGCGAGCCCATGCGTTGTTTGTCACCGGCTCACCCTTGTAAACGCGTGGTCACAATGGTGGCCTCGCAGTTGATGAAAACCCAGATCGCGTTGAACTGGATTGGTGGCCTGATCCACATGGTGCCGTCCAACATCTTGACCTTACTGCCCAGCCTTAGTCTGGCTAAACGGGTGTCGTCGCGGATCAGCAAGACCATCAAGGCCACGCCAGTTCTGTCGGAACGTGTTGCCTCCAGCCGCTCTCGCGATTCACGCAACACGATGGATACTAAGGAGTTTGAAGGCGGCTCGCTGTACGTCACCACCGCAGGCTCGGCGGCTAACCTGGCCGAGCTGTCGGCACGTTACATCTACGGCGATGAGATCGATCGCTGGGATGTGGACGTGGGTGAAGAGGGCGATCCGATCGAACTGGCTGAAACCCGGGGCAGTACGTTCGGGCGTAACGCCAAGTTTTACTTCTCCAGCTCACCCACGATCAAAGGTGCATCTCGCATCGCTGACCTGTTTGAGTCGAGTGATCAGCGTTACTACTACGTGCCATGTCCGCATTGCGGCCACATGCAAATTCTTGAATGGGAAAACCTGCATTACTCGGCCGACTTCAACGTGGTGCATTACCAGTGCTCCGGGCCGGAGTGCGATGTGCTGATCGAGGAGCACCACAAGGGGCAGATGCTGGCTCGGGGTGAGTGGCGATCTCACGCGCCGGGTGATGGCGAAACCATCGGTTTTCACCTCAACGCACTGTATGCACCACTCGGTTGGACAGATTGGCGCTCGCTGGCCAAGCAATTTGAAAAGGCCAAGAAGGCGCAAAACCGGGGCGACCTGGAACCCATGCAGGTGTTTTACAACACCCGTTTGGCCAAGGTCTGGGACAGCGCCCAGGAGCAGACCAAAGCGGATGTGCTTAAAGAGCGTGCCCGCCGCGAAACCTACGGCCTCGGCTCGATGGCTTACCGGGTGCTGATGCTCACCGCGTCGGTCGACGTGCAGGCCAACCGCTTGGAACTGATGGTGATGGGTTGGGGCGTTGGCATGGAGCGCTGGGTCATTGACTACCAGGTGATCTGGGGTGACCCGGCGGACGATCGTACCTGGGCTGTGCTCGACGACAAACTCAAGGTGCGTTACCCGCATCCGTGTGGCGTCGGCCTAGGCATTCTGGCCACCGCCGTCGACTCAGGCGGTCACCACACGGACGAGGTTTACCAGTTCTGCCGCCTTCGCCGGTGGCGCAATATCTTTGCCATCAAGGGTGCGAGCAAGCCGGGTAGGCCGGTGATCGCGCAACGTCCGTCTATGGTCGACGTGACCTGGAAAGGCCAGACCGAGCGCAACGGCGCCGAGCTGTGGTTTGTCGGTACCGACACCGCCAAGGACTGGATTTACAACCGCTACCCATTCGAAGACGGGCCCGGGGCGCTGCACTTTGCCAATGACCTGCCGGACGAGTTCTTCGACCAGTGTGTGGCTGAGCGAAAAGTGGCGCGTTACATCAAAGGCTACAAGCGTATCGAGTGGGTCAAAGGCAAAGCCGAGCGCAACGAAGCGCTCGACCTGATGGTGTACAACCTGGCAATGGCCCATTACCTGGGACTTAACCGCTACAAGGAGCATGACTGGGAACGCATTCGCCAAGCTCTGGCGCAGGCCGGGCTGTTCGATGACAAGCCACCCGCAGTCGCGCGCATTGCCGTCACCGCTGCAACAGAGCCGGTACCCGTGCAACAACCGGTTGATTCCACTCCACCACCCTCACCAACCCCGGTCGCACCACCGCAGCCGGTTGCACGCCCCCCTCAACGTCGCAGCTCCAGCAGCGGCTACCTCAAGAGACGCTGACCTATGTCCTTTACCCAAAAGCACCTCGACGCGGTTGAGTCGGCCATCGCGCGCGGCGAGAAAACTGTGCGCTACGCCGACCGCACCGTGGAGTACCGCACGGTGGATGAGCTGCTCAAGGCCCGGGACCAGATCCGCAGTTCGCTGGTGTCGGCTGCAGGCCCTCGCTCGCGGGTGATCCGGCTTTATCACGGAGGCAAAGGACTCTAATGGCACGCCAATACCCGACGCTGACCCGCAACGGTTTCTTACTACCAGAGCGGATCAAAGCCAGTTACGAAGGGGCCGGTGAGGGCAGGCGTTCGGCCAGTTGGGACGCGCCCGATATCGGCATCAACAGCATCAATACCCCGGCCTTGCGCAACCTGCGTGCCCGTTCGCGGGCAGCCGTGCGCAACGATCCCTACGCGTTCAACGTCATCGACAAGCGCGTCAGCAACCTGATCGGTACCGGCATCACCCCTCGACCCAAGATCGAGGACGATGCTCTGCGCAAAGTACAGCAGGAGTTGTGGGAGGACTGGGTGGATGAGTCGGACGCCGATGGCCTGACCGACTTCTACGGCCAACAGGCCTTGATTGCCCGCACCGTCGAAACGGCGGGTGAATGTTTTGTGCGCTTGCGACCACGGGGCCAGAGCGAGGATCTGGCGGTACCGCTGCAGCTCCAGGTACTGGCCCCCGAGTTTGTACCCCATGACAAGTTTGAGCCGGCCAAAAACGGCAACAGCATCCGCGCCGGGATCGAGTTCAACCCGGCTCACCAGCGCGTGGCGTATCACATGTACCGCGTTCACCCGCGTGATGCTTCGTCGTTGAACGCCGGTTACAACCAGTTGGTGAGGGTACCGGCCGAGCAGGTGCTGCATATCTTTGAGCCCGTCGAACCTGGACAGTTGCGTGGTGTGCCGCGTTTGGCGCCGGTGCTCAAGCGCTTGCGCAGCCTGGACAACTACGACGACGCGGTGCTGTTCCGCCAGGAGGTGGCCAACCTGTTTGCCGGGTTTATCAGCAGGCCGCCACCTGAAGCCTCACAGCAGCCCCGCGACCCGGTGACCGGAGCGTTGTTGACCGAAGACCGCGATGGCTTCACACCAATGGTCGCGCTGGAGCCCGGCACCATGCAGGAACTGGGGCCCGGCGAAGAGGTGGAGTTTTCTAAGCCTCCGGACGCGGGCAACAACTACCCGGACTTTATGCGGCAGCAATTGATGGCCGCTGCTGCCGGTACCGGTACGCCTTACGAGATCCTCACCGGGGATATGCGTGAAGTGAACGACCGGGCGTTGCGGGTTGTACTCAACGAGTTCCGCCGTCGCCTGGAGCAACTGCAGTTCGGTGTGTACGTCCACCAGCTGTGCCGCCCGGTACGCGCAGCCTGGATGGACATGGCGGTGTTGGCCGGTCGCCTCAAACTGGACGACTACGCGCAACGGCGCCGCGAATACCTGCGCACCCGCTGGGTACCGCAGGGCTGGGCTTATATCCAGCCGGTGCAGGACATTCAGGCGCGAATGATGGAGGTCAACGCGGGCTTTAACTCCCGCAGCGAAATGGTCCTGCGTTCGGGTTATGACGCCGAAACCGTCGACGCCGAAAACGCTGCTGACCAGGCCCGCGCCCAAAAGCTTGGCCTCAACTATAAAACGCTCGTCGACCAGCCAGAAGAGCCTGCCGACAAGGAGAAACCATGAACAGGCTACGCATTTTCAACAAGGCAGGTGACCCACCAGCACCGCAAAACAAACACTGGTACAGCCTGAAGGCCAGCGGTGAGGCCGAGACCCGCAGCATTGAGGTCTACGTCTACGGCGAGATCGGCACCTGGGGCATCACCGCCAACCAGTTTGTCCGTGACCTTGCCGCGCTCGATGACGGCGTGTCGCCGATCGTTGTGGCGTTTAACAGCATCGGCGGTGACCTGTTCGACGGCTTGGCCATTCACAACGCCCTGTCGCGGCTGGGTGAGCGCTGCACCGGCCGGGTTGATGCCCTAGCAGCCAGCGCGGCCAGTGTCGCGGTGTGCGGCGCGCACAAGGTCGTGATCGCGTCCAATGCCATGCTGATGATTCACAACCCGTGGACCTACGCCTCAGGCGATGCCGAGGACTTGCGCAAGGTCGCCACGGCGCTGGATCAGGCGATGGAAGCCATCATTGCGGCCTACAAAGCCAAGGCGCCGAACATTGACGAGGTTGAGCTGCGGCGACTGGTCAATGCTGAAACCTGGCTCACGGCAAGTGAGGCGGTGGCCTTGGGCTTGGCCGATGAAGTGGGCGAGGGCGTGACCGTCAAAGCCTGTCTTGGTCAAGGCGGTGCATTGCAGCGTTATCAGCACGCGCCGCAGGCATTGCTGGCTCAGTTGGATGAGCCGCTTGAGCCGGAGCCAACCCCAGAGCCGATTCCGCCTGAACCCGAAAAGCCACCCATCGTGGACTCGGCCAAGCTGGCCTTGCTGATCACCCAAAGCTGCAACACGGCAGGGATCAGCAACCTGATCGAGTCGCTGATCAGCACCACCCAACTGGCTGACGAGGCCACGGTTAATGCCGCGCTTACCAACGCCAAGGCTGTGCGCGACCTGTGCGTGGCGGCGCGCTTGCCGGAGTTCACCCAGCAGTTCGTCGCGGCCGGGCTGAGCGCTGAAGCGGTGCGCGGTCGGCTGTTCGACAAGCTGGTCAGCGGCGGCGGTTTCGAGATCGATAACAGCCTGCCGATCAACGATGACCCGGCGCCGAAAGTCCTGGCCAAACAACCCGATCCATCCTCGATCTGGGCGGCTCGTCAGTCGGCACAGGGTGGGCAATCTCAATTTACAAAAGGAGCTAGACCATGACGATTCAACATGAGCAGCGCCACGCGGGTGAGTTCCTCTTGTCCGAGGGGGCCGGCAACATCTCGCGTGAAGCCATCAACGTCGCGGCCGGACCGGCGCTGGAACCGGGCCAGATTCTGGGCCTGACCACCGCCACTGGCGAGTTTGCGCCGTATCAGCCGACCGCCGAGGACGGTACTGAAAACGCAGTTGCCATTCTTTATGGTCCGTTGGGCGAGTCGGATGTTGTACGTCGCGGTCGTGCCGTGGTTCGCCTGGCCGAGGTCAGCGAACTACATCTGACCGGCCTCGACCCAGCGGCCGAAAAGGCGTTGACGGCCCACTTTCTGATCGTCCGCTAAGACGCTCATCCCCGTTTATCAGTCCCGCCCAGTGCGGGATTTTTCGTTTCTGGAGAGTACCTCATGGCTGATATCGCCATTTTTGAAGACGATGCGTTTAGCGTTTCGTCGTTGACCGCTGCCATCAATGATCAGGACTACCTGCCGGGCCGCATCGGTGGTCTTGGCTTGTTCCGTGAAGAAGGCATCACCACCCTGACCGTGCAGATCGAAAAGGACGGCAACACTCTGGCATTGGTGCCAGCGGGTGAGCGTGGTACTTCGGGTCTGGTGGTGGCCGGTACCAAGCGCCAAATGATCCCTTTCAACACTGTGCACTTGCCAGAGCGTTTCACCATCAAGGCGGACGAGATCCAGGGCATCCGTGCTTTCGGTACACGTAGCGAGCTGCAAGCCGTACAGGATGTGGTCAACAAACGCCTGTCCAAGGCTCGTCGCCAGTTGGATGCCACCCACGAATTTCAACGCATGGGCGCCTTGAACGGGCAGATCCTGGATGCCGATGGCACCACCGTCTTGCTCGATCTTTACAAGACCTTTGGCGTTGTGCGCAAAAAGCTGTCGATGGGTCTCAACAATCAAGAGACTGACTTGCGGGTGCGTTGCTCCGATGCCCTGGACTTGCAGGAGGATGCACTGGGCAGCATCACCAGTACCGGCTCCCGTGCTTTCTGCGGCAAAAATTTCTGGAACAAGTTGGTCGCCCACAAATCGGTTGTTCAAACCTACCTCAACACCATGCAGGCCGCTTCCCTGCGCGGTGATGCCCGCGAAAGCTTCGAATTCGGTGGCATTGTCTGGGAGCGTTATCGCGGCAAGGTCGCGGGCGTGTCGTTCATCCATGACGACAAAGCGCTGCTGATCCCCGAAGGCGTCCCCGATCTGTACATCTCGGTGTTTGCTCCGGCCGACTACATGGAAACGGTCAACACCCAGGGCATTCCGTACTACAGCAAGATTGAACCGCTGCCGTTTAACAAAGGCATGACCGGCGAAGCCCAGTCCAACCCGTTGCACATGTGCACGCGGCCTCTGGCGCAGCTCCTGCTGGAGCTGTAACCGTGGGCATTCGTGACCTGGTGGCCGACATCGACAGCGTGATCTTCGACGTGCTGGGCGATACCGCGCGCATCGAAGGTCGCGCCGAGCCGGTGCTGGGGATGTTCTCGGCACCGTGGAAACAGCCGCAGATGGGTCGTCTCAATACGGGCCTTCGCGAGCCGCACTTTGTAGTGCGGGTCGCGGACTCGGACGGTCTGAGCAAAGGACTGCTGGTCACCATCGACCTACCCGATCTGGACGGTGGTGGTGACTACGACCTGCTGCAGCTGGAGCCTAGCGGCGATGGCCTGGTTTCCCTGATCTTGAGGAAGCGCGCATGAGCATTGGCAGCTTTAGTGAGAACCGGGCCAGTAGTGGGATGTTCAATATTCAGGTCTCGGCCGAGGATATGAAAGCATTTGCGGACTTGGCCACGTTGGTACCCAAAGCGGCTGCCAACGCGCAACGCCGCGCAATCAATAAAACCTTGGGCTGGCTCAGCACCCATATAGCCCGGGCCGTGGGCAAGCAGGAGCGAATCGCGGTCAGGGCTGTGCGGCAGCGTCTGCGCAGCTATCCAGTGGAGGGCGGGGGAAAAGCTCGCGGCAAGCTCTGGTTCGGCATCAACCCGCTGGAAGCCAGCCGGGCAGGTCGGCCACGGCAGACCAAGGCCGGTGTGTCCGTGGGCAGTCGTCGCTATCGCGGCGCTTTCTTCAAGAAGGTATACGGCAATCAGGCTGATATCTGGATTCGTACCGCCAGTAAGCATTTTGACCGAGCGGATTACCCTGACAGCGAGGTCACCTCGCAGACCGGGGCCAGCTCCGGTTTTGTGGGGGAAAACAGCGATCGCTTTCCTTTGGCCAAGGCCAAAATTTCACTGGATTCAGTACGGCCGCATTTTGAAGCCTGGAGCCGCAAGGCCGACGAGCGCCTGCTGCAGATCCTCCGGCAAGAAATGAACTTTGAACTGCAGAAATACCTGAAGGGGACGCGCCGTGTCTGAGCAGCCGTTTAGCCTCGACCTGTTGTATCAAACGATTGAGCAGCACCTGCAGCAGTCGCTGGCAGGTATTCAACTGGTCAGCTTCTGGCCAGATATCAAGCAGCACATCCCGCTGCCGGCAGTGTTTCTCGACATCGCCGAGATTGAGCCAGGTACCGATATTGGCACCGGCGAAAGCACTCTGAACGTCACCTTTGAAGCACGGGTGATTGTTGACGTGATCCGCGACCAGCACTACCAGCAGGCCATTCATCTGGCCACGCAATTGGCGGTGTTGTTGCGCGCCCAGACCTGGGGTTTGGCAGTGGAGCCCGCCGAGTTTCAGCGCTCAACCCAGGACTGGACCCGGCCGGAGCTGGATGGCTACACCGTGTGGCTGGTGGAGTGGACGCAGACGATTTACCTGGGGGAAACGGAATGGCCGTGGCCCGATGAACAACCCGGCTCTCTGGTGTTCAACGTAGGCGATGAGGATCAGTCGTGAGCCATGCCCTTGCCGAACATGACCGCATGATCGCCGGGGTGGTCAAGAGCTGCTATGTGGTCGCACTTGACCTGACTGCCAGGCCGCCCATGTGCCGGGTGTCTGATGGCGAGTGGGTTAGTGCCTGGGTGCGCTGGCACAGTCAGGCGGCGGGCAAGGCGCGGCACTGGCGGGTGCCCAGTATGGGCGAGCAGGGCGCTTTGCTCAGCCCGAGCGGTGACGTGTCACAAGGCACCTTTGTCCCTGGCTTGTTTGGCAATGCTGGGCCAGCCCCTGATACCCGCGATCACGTCGAGCGCTGGTTGTTCGACGATGGCGGGTCGCTGACTTACGACTGGCAGGCTCGCAGTTACAGCATTGTGCTGCCGACGGGCACGGTGGATATCAAGGTCGGCAGCTCATCGGCCTCCGTTACGGATAACGCTGTGGTGGTCACATCCGGGGCCATCGCGCTCGATGGCGACGTAACGATTTACGGCGAAGTGCTGATCAACGGCGGGCTGCGTGTCACGGGGGATATCAACGGTGGCGGGGCAATTATCGACACCAGTGGCAACACGGCTAATCACAAGCATTGAGTTCTTTATGGGTTTCGAGCAAACGAACCCCGTCGAGGTTGATATGCTGCTTGCTCAGCGCAGGCGCAAGCCCGCTGTCGGTGTCCCAAAGGAGAAGGATCTAGAGGATGCCAATACTTTATTGCAGCACTGATACCTCCACCAAGGGCCATGGATTGTCCAAACCCTACTGCTCGGAAGCATTCGCCGTGGAAAGAGATAAAAGCCCGTACTTCAATATATTTTTGAAGTTTTACAAAGTTTTCTTTGGCGCTATGTTGTTGTTTGCCCTGGGTGCAACTGTGGACTGCGCACTGAAGTCCAACTATCGCGATGCCTTCGAAGGCCTATGCGGGGCAATCATACTTGCTGCCCTTTTATGGTGTGGCTATAACGTTGATCGCCTTGAGGCCAGGTTAAAAAATAAGTCTTGAAAAAGTAATAGACGTTCACGCGAAGGTCTTCACGGAGCTCGATTGACGCACCTACGTTGTTAGTTTGGAAGGTCTTGTTCATCTTTCAATATCGTTCGACTTGTAATCCATTCAGCCCGCCATGTGCGGGCTTTTTTCTGCCTGGAGAAAACGATGACCAGCAAACCCGTCTTGATCGACAAGCCTGTCAGCGCGGTCGTTTACCGCGACCGGGCCTTTATTTCTCGCACTCTGGTGATGAGCGACAACCGTCTGCTGCAGGTCAGCAAGCACCACGTCGAGGCGCTGGACACCGAAGCTCAGGCCTTTCTCGATGCGCACCCTGATTTAGAGCGTTTGCCGGAGTAGCCCAATGATCGGAATGGACCGCCACACTGGGCTGCCTATCTCGGGCCTCGATCACCTGCTGCAGTCCATTGAAGACATTTTAACCACGCCTCTGGGCTCGCGGCTGATGCGCCCTGAGTACGGCAGCACGATCCGCCGCTTTGTTGATTTACCTGTGTCCGAGGGCTGGAAAAGCGCCGTACAGGCCGAAGCCGCCCGCGCCCTGAAGCGTTGGGAGCCGCGTCTGGAGTTGACCCGGGTTCAAGTCGTGTCCGTGCTGAGCGGGCGTATCACCTTTCGCCTGTCGGGCAGTTACCTGGGCGACAGCAAGCTATTGGATGTGACGGTATGAGTACTCTGGACCTGTCCCGCTTGCCAGCCCCGATTGTGCTGGAGCCGCTGGATTTTGAGACGCTGTATCAGGAGGCGTTGACCGACTTTCGCGCCTTGATGGGCAAAAACTGGTCGGCTCCGCTGGAGTCTGATCCGGTGGTCAAACTGCTGGAAAAGCGCGCCTACGACAAGATGATGGAGCGGGCGCGGATCAACGACGCGGCCAAGGCGTTGCTATTGGCGTTTGCCCGGGGCAGCGACGTGGACCATCTGGCGGCCAACTACAACGTGAAACGCCTGACCGTGGTCGAGGCTGATCCCGCTGCAGTGCCGCCGATCGAGGCGCAATACGAGTCGGATGATTCTCTGGTCGAGCGCACGTTGCTGGCCTTTGAGGGGATGTCGATTGCCGGGCCCCGGGATGCCTATGTGTTTCATGCGCTGTCGGC
Source organism: Pseudomonadota bacterium (assembly GCA_040385125.1). Classification (GTDB taxonomy): domain Bacteria; phylum Pseudomonadota; class Gammaproteobacteria; order Pseudomonadales; family Pseudomonadaceae; genus Aquipseudomonas. The sequence continues at coordinate 310,993 of JAZKIA010000021.1, forward strand.
GGATGGTCGGGTGGCGGATGCCCGGGCCAGCAGCCCGAGCCCGGCCACGGTTCTGGTCAGCATCCTGAGCCGCCTGGGCGATGGTAAGGCCTCGGCTGACTTGCTGGAAAAGGTACGGGTCGCCCTCAGTGATGAGGACGTGCGGCCGGTGGGTGATCGGCTCCTGGTGAAGTCGGCCGAGCTGATCGACTACAAGATTGAGGCGGTCCTGTACCTCTACCCGGGCCCGGAAATGGAGCTGAGTCTGGCCGAGGCCAACGCCTCGCTGGAGCGTTATGTGAACACGCAGCGCCGTCTTGGCCGGGACATTCGTCATTCGGCCATCCATGCCGCGCTGCATGTGTCCCGGGTGCAGCGGGTCGAGCTGATTCACCCGGCGGCGGATGTGGTGGTGCTGGATCATCAAGCGGCCAACTGCACGGCCTTCAAGGTATCCATCGGTGGCACCGATGAGTGATTCCAGTCTGCTGCCGTCCAATCGCACTCCGTTGGAGCAAGCCCTTGCCCAACTGTCGACCGGGGACCTGGGGCTGGCCAACGTGCTGCGTCAGATGCACTTGATCGATACCTGTCCGGCGGAGCTGCTGCCGTGGCTGGCCATCCAGCGCAGCGTCGACCGCTGGGGCCCGGCGTGGTCCGAGCCGATCAAACGCAAGGTCGTAACGGACTCATTTGAGGTTCACAAGCGCAAGGGCACCGTGGGCGCGCTGCGCCGGGTAGTCGAGCCGTTCGCTGAAATCATTGATATCACCGAGTGGCATCAGCTTGAACCGATGGGCGCGCCGGGCACATTCAGCATGAGTCTGGCCCTGTTTGACAGCGGCCTGAGTGACACGGCCATTGCCGAACTGGAACGGATGATCAACGACACCAAGCCGGTCAGCCGGCACTTGGTGGGCCTGAGCATCACCTATAGCCCGAACGGCACCTACTACATCGGCGCCGGTATTTCTTCAGGCGACGAGGTGACAATTTCGTCGCCTGAGCTGTGGGCGGACGACCTCGATCTGATCAACCTGGAGCTGTCGGCCAACGACCTCTATTACTTCGCCAACTTCGCCTTACCTGGCTTGATGAGGGTTACATGACCGAAATGTCTGACCGCCAACGGGCGGCTATCGAGCTGCTGGAAGCAGCGGCGCAAACGGCCCATGACATTGTTCACCAGCCTGCTGGTGTGGTCGTTGAGACCGACTCCGGGCCGTCACCCACGCTTCTGGCTCTGGCCAAGATGATCACCGACCTGACCGGCGGCCTGTTGCTGCCGCGCAAGCAGACGATCGCGTCAGCCGGCGCCGCGCTGGCTCTGGACGTGGCCTACACCAAGGGCGTCTCGTTCTTCGACGTGACGCTGGACAAGCCGAAATGCCTGCTCAGCTTTCTCAATACCAATGTGCCAGCGGGCTACACCTGGTCATTCACCGTGCGCCTGCGCCAAGGCACTGGAGCGAACAAGGTCACGTTCCCGGCCAGCGTTCACTGGTCGAACAATCGACCGCCAGTGCTGGCCTATGAGGCGGGCACGGCTGACCTGTTGACGTTTATGTCAGTCGATAACGGCTGGCTGGGTATTTCTGATGGGAGTTGGTTCGATGTTTCCGTCCCCGCTTAACAGCCGTCTCCCGGCCAGTCACAAAACCGGTCTCAATAATGCGCTGAGCATGATTGAAGGCCATCACCGTTTTCTGCAGCGCAACACCGGCGACACTGACGACGCCACCCAGCAGCATTACGTGCAGAACCTGCAGGGCGTGTTGGCCAACAACCGGCACTTTATTGCCCATTCGCAAATGGAGTACCAGCCCAACGGTGACGGCACGACTGAGGGGCAATCCCTGCACATCATTGGTTATGCCTATGCGTATTTGGCCACAGGTAAAGCCGAGTATCTGGCCGCAGCTCGCAAATATTGGGATGCGTACCTCGCGTATTTCTACGCTGGCCAGCCCATTCCAGACACGCCTTCGCGCTGGATTGCGAACTGGATCGTGAACTCAAAAGAGCCGGTGTTGGCCAACTGGCCGATCGATCCGGTGAGTCCGACTCACAGCGGTTTTAAAGGTGTGGAGTTTGAGTTTGTCGATGGGTTTACCCAGATCCCGCATGGCGCGCCGCATTGGGGCGAGTACCTGGACAAAGCCACCTTCGCCTTTGAAGGGGACTTGGCCTGGGACGCGATCAATGCGTCCGTTAAAGCACAAAAGGCGGATGGTTCAACTGACTGGAACGCCGACGGTAAACAGTTCGATGTCGAATGGGTGATCGTCTGGACGGGCCAAAAGATTGATTGGGATGGCAACGTGTTGTCGACCGGCCACAGTGCGGCCGAGTTCGGCTCCGTTCAACTCAAGGACACCACACTACAAGGTACGTACAAATTTAATTACGCCACCCGCCAACCCGTAGAGTTCGGTGGTCAGTACATCCCACGCAATGCCGTGCAACACAACCGCCCGCTGCACGTGCCGTTACTCGGCAGCACCAACCAGATGGGCAACGCGGCCGACGGCGAGGAATGGTTTGCTGACGCTTGCTATCTGCTGTGGAAAATCACCGGCGAGGAACCCTACAAAAAAGCGCTGGATTCGTGCCTGTTCACCAACTACGAATACACAAAAATCGACTCTCTGGACAAATTCTTTCGTCAGTCGATTGAGGCCAGCACACCGTTCACTGACGGCATTTCCTACGATTTTGCGTACCCCAGTGGCACAGAGTTCACGTACGGCCGCGATGCGGCGGGCTTTATCACGATTGAATCCGATCGGGCATCCAGTGTGTCCCTTGAGCAGCAGTCGGTGTGGTTTCGACTCAACCAACGGTCAGGCTTTCGCACCACGTTCGGCGGTATCGGCGTCAATGGCGCACCCGTGGAAGCCCGGGTGGAAGTACTGCTGAGCACGGACAAGGTCGAAACCCACGGCAAAAAGTGGGGATTGGCGCTGCCGCTGTCGACCCGCCTGGAGCCGGTATCTCTCGATGTATCGCTGGGCAGCCTTTACCAATTGGCCAAAGACGACGGTTCGTCCTATATCACCGCCGACGTGTCAGCCGTGACCGATTACGGCGGCCTGGTCATCACCCAGAATTACGACACTGCAGTGCTGGGCACTCGGCGGGCGAACACCGTCACCGGTTTTTTTCCGGACGATGACGCGGGCTTTATCGTGGGCAACTGGACGAGCGAGACCGGACGCGCGCCTATCACCGGGATCACTTACAAATCCAACGGCGAGACAGACCTGCGGTTTGAAGACGCAAATGGGTGGCGGTGGTATTGGGTGCTTGAAAACACCCTGGACAGTTGGGTCACCAAAACCCTGCAGCCGGGTGACCTGGTGTTGTCTGGCTATCAGCCCAACCACTCGGATGACCCAGATCCCGCCGCGCCGGTTTATACCGACATCGACCAGTTCACGGTGATCCTTGAAAACGGCTCAGACAAGAACATCAGCTGGACGTATGCCTACGTCAACGACGTGCCGCCGCTGTACACACTGGACGACGGCTACAGCCTCAATTATCGGCTGACCCTGACCTGCGCCGAGGCATTCCACGCAACGGTGGGGGATTGTACGGTGACCGGCTTTCGCGACGACTCGCTGGCCTACACCCCGGGTGTGATTCCTTTTTCCAACATCTACGAGGAAGGTTCAGCCCAAATCGGGGCATGGCACGGGATGCCATACCCGGGCTACCAATACCCATTTATCTACACCCTGGAGCCGAAAAAATACAGCCGACAACTGGGCAACATGGTCGACTTTCTCTACGACTCGCAGCAGTGGTACCAGCAGAAATTTGGCCAGCTCGGCCCGGGTGCGAGCGCCTACGTGTGGAACCGCTGGGACAACTTCAAGTATGGCCCGCCGGACACTTTCACCATGCACCACTGGGGTGACGGAACGGCGTGGAGCGGCTACCAGCCCCGGGCAATGATGGGCGCGTGCCGTGCCTGGTACGAACTGACCAGCCAAGGCAAAGCGGTACCGCTAAAACTCAAAGCCTACGCCGAAAACTGGCTGGGCTGGCTGATCACCTTTACCAAGGCCTCGGGCGGAATTTTGCCCTCGGACTTTCCCATGAATAGCGTGCCCGCACCGGTGGCGGATGACTTTACGGGTCATATGACTGGGCTGTGGTTGGCCGGTGCTTGTCTGGCGGGGTTGGCAGGCTCTCAGGTCAAGGATCTGGATTATTTGATCGAGGCCTGCGTGACCGAGTTGCAAAACAACTATGTGGTTACGCCGGTACCGGGCCAGCCCATGAACGGCAGCTGGAGTCCGGCGGTACGACTGGGCACGGATAACGGCATGTTCTTTGGCTTTTGGGCGGGGGAGATTCTGCGCGGGCTGGGCCTGTACATCCTGTACCGCAACCTTGGCCCCGGGGCGAATATCTACGGCGCTCCAAGGCCGCTGTAACTCAATTAATAGGCACACTCATGGCAGAGCAAAACACGTTGTATATCGCCATGCTGACCAATGTTGGCGCGGCGCAACAAGCCAAGGCGATCGCAAACGGCACGCCTTGGAACATTACCCATATGGGCGTAGGCGACGGTAATGGCGTCACACCGATCCCGTCCAAGCTGCAGAAAAAGCTAATCAATGAAAACGTGCGCCTCAAGCTGAACCGTCTGACGGTACGGGCCGACCGGCCGGTGATCAGCGCCGAGCTGGTCTTGCCGTCAGATGTAGGCGGTTGGTGGGTGCGCGAGGTCGGATTGTATGATTCCACCGGCGCCTTGGTGGCGGTGGCCAGCTATCCCCCCACTTACAAGCCGACGCTGGCTCAGGGTACCGGACGCACCCAGGGCATCCGCTTGCAGATCCTGGTCAGCAGCACGGCTAACGTCACGATCCAAGACGACCCGACAGTGGTTACAGCGACCCTCTCGACCGTGCGTGAGGAAATCGCCAAGGGTGAGGCGGGCAGCGCCGTGAAGCTGAAAACCTCGCGCACCCTCGCATTGAAGGGGGATGCCACGGGCGAGGCTCAGTTTGATGGCGGGGCTAATGCCAGCATCCCTGTCACGCTTGCCAATTCGGGCGTAAAGGCGGGCACCTACGGCAAGGTCACGGTCAACTCCAAGGGCTTGGTGATCGAAGGCAAGGCGTTGGAGGCAGCTGATATTCCGGCGCTCGATGCTAGCAAAATCACTACCGGCACCTTGAGCCGCCCGACCTCAGGTAACGCCGGTACCGCGACCAAGTTGCAGAATGGCCGGGCGTTGACCTTTGGCGGCGCGGCAACCGGTATGGGTTGGTTTGATGGCAGTGGCGACGTAAACATCCAGTTGGCCTTGGCTGCATTGGATGCCAGCAAATTAACCAGCGGCATTTTGCCTGTTGCTCGCGGAGGTACGGGGGGTGGCACACCAGCCACAGCCCGTGCGGGTATTGGTGCGGGCATGCCGGCAAGTCTGTATCACGATCCAGCCGGTTTCTGGTGGGACAAGGACACGGGGTTGTTCGTGCAGTGGGGCAACACCTATTTGGGCGACCAGCCGTTTGGTCCGAAGAATGTGCCCTTCAATTTCCCTTATGGGTTTGATACTGCGCCGTTCATTGTGCTGCCCGTGATTACCCAGTATGCCGGCGGTGCCACGTCGGCCTCGACGGTCACGTGCGCGTTGAGCGAGGCCTCATTGACCACATCGAGGTTTGTGCTCCGGTTCACTGGATATGTCCAACAAGTTCAGAACTTTGGTGTTCGTTGGATTGCCGTCGGCTATCGCGTTACGCCGATGTAAACACAGGTTCTACCGCTGTACCGCAACCGCCTATTGGCGGTTTTTTTGTTTCTATGGAGAAAGCTATGAGTTCTACCGACTTCTTTCACGGCATCACGGTGTCGCTGGTCGAGACCGGTGCGCGAATCATTGCGCTGCCGTCGTCTTCGATCATTGGTCTTGTCGATACCTTCACCCCGGGGCTGGGTCTGGTGGCATCCAATGTGCCCACGTTGCTGACCCGAGAGAGTGAAGCCGTGGCCGCGTTCGGGCCTGACTCGGCCTTGACCCGGGCGTGCAAGGCGATTTTCAACCAGTCGGCGGCCGCGATCGTGGCGGTGGGTGTTCCGGCGGCTACCGAGGCGGCCGTGCTGACCAGTGCCATTATTGGCGGTGTGTCGGCTGGTGGAGTGCGTACTGGCCTGCAGGCGTTGCTGGACGGCAAGAGCCTGTTCAACCTGCAGCCGCGGCTGGTGATTGCACCCAAGCACAGCGCCACTGAGGCGGTGGCCACCGCAATTGATGTGCTGGCCGGCAAGCTGAAAGCCATCGGCATCATTGACGGGCCCAACACCACCGATGAGGCAGCGATTGCCTACGCCGAAAACTTCGGCTCCAAGCGTCTGTTTATGGTTGATCCGGCAGTCAAGCAGTGGAATACGACGGCTAACGGCAATGTATCGGTGCCGGGTTCTGTGATCGCTGCCGGCCTGTTTGCGCAGACAGATTCGCGCTTTGGTTTCTGGTCGTCGCCGTCGAACAAAGAGATTGCCGGCATCACCGGCACGGTGCGCCCGGTCGAGTACCTGGACGGCGACAAGACCTGCCGCGCCAACCTGCTCAACGGCGCCAATATCACCACCATCATCCGCGACGGCGGCTATCGCCTGTGGGGCAACCGCACCCTGTCGAGTGATGCCAAGTGGGCTTTTGTCACCCGTGTTCGCACCACCGATATGGTGATGGAAGCGATTCAGGCGGGCATGAAATGGGCCGTTGACCGAGGCATCACCAAGACCTACGTCAAGGACGTGACCGAGACGATCAACGCCTTTATGCGTGACCTGAAAGCGCAGGGCGCGGTGATCAACTTTGAGGTCTACCCCGACCTGGAGAAGACCACGGCCGCGCAGATCGAGCAGGGCAAGGTGTACTGGACCATTCGTTTTACCGATGTGCCGCCGGCGGAAAACCCGATTTTCCAAATCGAAGTCACTAACCAGTGGCTGACTGAAGTTCTGGAAGCCTAAGGAGGCGTTCAATGATTCCGCAAACCCTGTTTAACACCAATATGTTTATCGCTGGCCAAAGCCTGCAGGGCGACGTACCGAGCCTGAGTCTGCCCAAGGTTTCGGTGAAGACCGAGGAATATCGCGGTGGCGGTATGGATGCCTCGGTGGCGATGGACATGGGGCTGGAAAAGTTGGAGGCCAGCTTTGCCACCAACGGTGTGCGTCGTGAGGTGCTGAAGTACTTCGGCGCCTTCGACCAGACCGGTTTTGATGCCTCGTTTCGTGGTGCCTTCAAGGGCCAGAAAGGCAAAGTCACCGGCGTGGTAGCCACCTTGCGTGGCGGTCTGCGCGAAGTCGACCCGGGCGAGTGGTCGGCCGGCTCCAAGGCCGAGTTCAAGTACATCGTGGACGTCACCTACTACAAGCTCGAAATCGATGGGCGGGTGATGTTTGAAATCGATCCGATCAACTCTGTGCGCGTCATCGACGGCGTGGACCAACTGGCGGACGTTCGCAACGTCCTGGGCCTCTAAGGGAATATGACAATGACTACGAAAACGCTGCCGAGCTGGCTGGAACTGACGGCCGAAGGTGCAACCATCACCTTGCGCAAGCCGACCGAAATCAACCAGATCAAAGTCGATCGGATCAGCTTGCGCGCTCCCACTGTCAAGGATGTCCAGCAGGCCACCGTCCAGTCCGGTGGTGACGCTGAGAAGCGCGAGCTGATTTTGTTCGCGTCCCTCACCGGATCGGGTGACAAGGATATTAGCGCGATGACCATCGTCGACTACAACCGCTTGCAGGCCGGCTATTTTCGCCTGGTCGAAGATGATGAACCTTACGCCTACCACGATTAAAGCGGCGGCCAAGTTCCTGGTCCGGGAGTTTCATTTCTCGGCCAGCGAGATCGAGGCCATGCCGTTCAACCGCATGCTGTGGTGGCTCACGGATTGAGCCGCTCCCTCCGTTACGCGTAACAGGACATTCCTATGGCAAACAACATGGCGCTCGGCCTGGTGATCGGCGGGGTCGTCAGCTCGACCGTGGGCGCTGCATTCAAGGACGTTGAGAGCCGCGTCAAAAAGCTGAGCGATCAGGGCAAAAAGGCCCGGGTACTGCAGAGCACGATCGGCGAAACCATGCGCCTGCGTGACGAGTGGCGAAAGTCTCACGCTGCAGGTGAGAAGGGGGCGCAAGCGCTGCTGAACCGGCTAGAGCGAAACCTCGGGGTACTGCGCAAGGAAGGCGTGGAGGTCGGCCGGCTGGCCAAGGAGTACGACCGGCTGGGCCGTGCTGGACGTAGCGCTGAGTTGAAGGTTAAAGGTCATAACCAAATCAGTCAGGGCAAACAGCAAGTCAAAGCCGGCGTAGCCCAGGGCGTTGTGGCGACAGGGTTGGTGGCCGCGACAAGTAAGGTCAGCGCTGATTATCAGGCGATCATCCGGGACATTGCGATCAAGGCCGGGGTGGCTCGATCGGCGCAAGAGGCCGACATGTCGCGCAGCATCATTGCGACGTCGAACGATATCGGCATGGGTCGTAACGAAGTGGCTGATGTGGTCAATCAGTTGGTCGGCGCGGGGATGGAGTTGAAGCAGGCGATGGAATTTGCGCCGGTCGCGGCCAAGTTTGTGGTGGGCCAGGGCTCCAGCGGCGTTGACACGGCCAAGATGATTCAGGCGCTGCAGAGTAACGCCAACATCACCGACCCCAAGGTGCTGGAAAAGGCGCTGGAAGCGGTAGCGTTTCAAGGTCAGGCGGGCAGTTTTGAGGCCAGTGACATGGCCCGTTGGTTCCCGCAACTGCTCGCAAGCATGCAGAAGCAGGGCATCACTGGCATGGACGCGGTGACGCAACTGGGTGCAATGCTCCAGGTACAGATGAAAACCGCCGGCACCTCTGACGAGGCGGCCAACAACCTGAAAAACTGGATGGAGAAAATCGGCTCCGGCGAAGTGGTGGATGCCTATTCAAAGGCTGGCATCGATTACCAGGGCTCGCTCAACACCGGCATTCAGGGTGGCATGTCCACGCTGGAGGCCAGTTTCGGGCTGGCCAAGCGTTACATCGAAGCTACCGACCCGAAGAAAGCCGCCAAGATGGCCGAGGCTACGGCCCAGATCAGCAAGGAAGCGAACCCGGAAAAAGCCAAGGCCATGCTTAGCAGTCTGGAGCAGGCGTTGCGTACCGGCGATATCTTTGCCGACATGCAGGTCAAGTCGGCGCTGACCGCCTATGTGCAGAACAAGGCGCTGTACGAGCAGCTTAAAAATGAGGCGTCCGGGGCCTCGGGCATCCTCGACAAAAACCTGTCGGAACGGCGCGACACCTCGTCTCAGAAATGGGCCGAGACGATTCAGGCGGGCAATGACGCCATGCGCAGCGTGGGCGATGCGATTCGGCCGGTCACGGATGCAGTGGCCAGCGGGCTGACCACAGTGGTCAAGGGCATCACCAAACTGTCGGACGAATCGCCCAAGCTGGTGATGGGTCTGACGGCGCTGGCCACCGGTGCCAGTGTCGTGACCAGTCTGCTGGGCGCGCTCAAGATTGGCCGGGGTCTGGTTAATCTGGCCCGGGGTGGATTGGGTGGTGGCGGTGCAGGCCGTGCCGGTGTGCAATCGGTCTTTGTGACCAACGCCAAGGAATCACTGGGCGGAGCTGACGGCGGCGATGAGAAGGGTGATGCGGTCAAGTCGCTGGTCTCGTCGGGACTCAATGCGTTGCTGGGCCGCAAGGACGAGGACAAGGAAGGTGAGGGCGCTGCAGATACCAAACTTGACCCGGTCGAAACCGGCCTGAAGCTGCTCGATGTTATCCGTGACGCCAAGGGCGGTGAGGATGGGGATAGTTCCGAGCCGCAAAAAGTCTTTGTGGTCAATGCCCGGGACTTGGGTGGTCCGGGTACTGGGAGTGGACGCCGCAGTGGCCGTCGATCGAGACGCGGGGGGCCACCCCGTCCACCGGCACCTCCACCCGTGCCGCCGCGTTTGGGCGCTGGATTGATGGGGGCTGTGGGCACCCTCGGAAAAATGGGTAAAGCCATTCCGGCCGGTACCGTATTTGAGGCGGGCATCAAGGCTTTTGACACCTACACCACAGCCAAGACCGCTCAAGAAAAAGCCGAGGGCTACGGCGGCGCTGCCGGTGGCTTAGCCGGGTCGGTGGCGGGTGCGGCTGCCGGCGCCGCCATCGGTTCCGTGGTGCCGATCATTGGCACGGCGGTGGGCGGATTGGTCGGTGCGTTCCTGGGGGGCATGGGCGGCGATGCCGTAGGTGGCATGTTCGGCAAGTCGTCGTTTGCCAAGTCGCTGTTTGGCAGCGATTCGGAGCCGGGTGATGTGGTGCGCTCGATGAGCGCAAAGACGGGCAGCCCGCAAGCACCGTCGCCGCTGATGCTCAAGCCTGAATCCAAGCCCGTGCCGATCGATCAAAAATTCACTTTTGCCCCACATATGCCCATTACGGTGCAGGGTGATGTGAAAGACCCAGCCGACCTTATGCGTCAGTTACAACCCATGATGCAGGGCCAGTTGAATGACTTCGCCCGGCAGATGGAGGACAACGCCCGCCGGGCCAATGACCGCAAGTTATACGACGCCCCGCATATTGGGTAAGGAGGTGATATGCCCTATATGGAGCAGATGCAAAGCACGGTCAGTTACCTGGCCACGGCCGGGGAGGCTGGGCGGCGAAGTCTTGACGGTATGATGGGGCCGGTTAACGGCGCAATCAGTGAAATGACCGGCGCTGTCTCGGAGCTGGAGACCCTGCCGGTCATTGGCCCGATGGTCGGGGAAAAGTTGCAGCGGGTCATGCGCGGTATCAGCGCCGCGCAGGCCAAGGTGGGTGCGGTGGTTGCGATCTACAACCAAGCCACCCGCGCCGCCTCGCAGATCGAGCAGCGGCTTGAGGTGTTGGGCGAGCAGGCCACCCGGGCCAAGAACGCGATCAACCAGATTGCCGGCAAGATCAATCCGGCGTTGGGCAACATCCTGCCGACCAGCATCTTTGCCACCGACACCACCCCGGCAGTGGAGGCGGTCAAGCCGTTTCCGCACCTGCTGATCCTGCAGCCGCACAAGCACGAAGCGCCGCCGTACTACTTCAACCTGGACACGGCGGCCTTTGAGGAACTGAACCGGCAGAGTGGTTTTCGCTGGGCCTCGCAAGAGCGCCTGATGCGTCGGCCAGCACAGCAGGCGGTGGGCATGGGCGACGACAAAATCACCCTCAAGGGTTCGATCTTTCCCGGGCACCGGGGCGGCCTCAAGCAACTGGACACCCTGCGCAGCATTGGCGGGTTGTTGGTGCCTCTGGGGCTGACCACGGGCTATGGCTACGTCCTGGGGGATTGGTGCCTGACCTCGATCACCGAGGATCAAAGCGCGTTCCTGCAGGGCGGAATCCCCCGCAAGCAGGGCTTTAGTTTGGAGTTTGTCCGCTATGGCGAAGACCTGCAGAACACTTGACGGCGACAAGCTCTACACCATTTGTCACAACGCTTACGGCCACCTCAACGGCAGCGTGGAGGCGGTGCTGGAGGCCAACCCCGGGCTGGCCGCCGAGCCTGAGCCGTATCGCGGCGGGGTGCTGATCGTGTTGCCGGACTTGGCAGTGGCCAGCGATGAGCAGGCCGTCCAGCTCTGGAGCTGAATACCCCTTGAACCCCGCCAGGTGCGGGGTTTTTCTTTGGAGCGTACATGATCCCAGTCTTTCGCATCGTTGCCGATGGCAGCGATATCACCCACATGATCAATGACCGGCTGTTGCTGTTGCGCACCTCGGACAAGCCCGGGATGGAGTCGGACGAGTTTGAGTTGCGCATTGATGACCGCGACAGCGCCGTGACGCTGCCGTCTCGCGGTGCCAGCATCGAAATTTATTTGGGCTATGCCGGTTCCACCTTGTCCCGGGAGGGGCGTTACGTGGTCGATGAGGTCGAGGTGTCGGGCCCACCGGATACCTTGGTGATACGCGGCAAGGCCAGCGACATGCGCGGTAGCGGCAAGACCACGCGTAGCGGCAGTTGGGAGGGCGACACCCTGGCCACCATCGTCAGCGCCGTGGCGCGGCGTAACGGCTGGGAGCCGGCCTGTACGGTGGCCACGATCGTGCCCCGGGCTGACCAGTTGGGCGAGTCGGACTTTAATTTCATCACCCGGCTGGCCCGGCAGCACGATTGCACGGCCAAGGTCGCTGACGGCAAGTTGATCGTGATGCCGCGTCAGGGCGGTGTCACGGCCAGCGGCAAGACACTGGGCGTCGTGACCATCAACAAGACAGATGTCAGTCGCTACAGCTTTCGGCTGGGTGATCGCTCGACCCATAAGGCCGTCAGTACCCAGTACCAAGACAAAGCCACCGGCAAACTGGCGGTGGTCAATCTGAACAATGCCGACGCCCCGGACGGCTTGCCACCGGTGCATACCGACCGGCATATCCACCCGAACAAGACCTCCGCCGAGCAGGCCGCCAAGGCGCGCTTGGCGGCGTTCAACCGTTCGACTGCCGATGTGCGACTGGAAATGCCCGGACGCTCCGATCTGTTCGCCGAACGGATGATCAACGCACAGGGATTCAAGGACGGGCTCGATGGCGAGTATCTGGTGGACTCCCGGGAGCAGGTATTCACCCAGTCCGGCTGGTCGACCACCATCGAGTGCAACGCCGGCAAGAAGGGCAAGGCCAAGGTCAAAGGCAAAAAGCCCGAGAAGACCCTGAAAATCGTTCAGCTCTAACCCGAACAAATCCACCCCAGCCCGCCTTGTGCGGGCTTTTTCGTAAGGGCAACTTATGTCGATGACCCAGCAACAACTCCTGCAGATTCTTCCTAACGCCGGCCCAGTTGCCGGCGTTTTTGTGCCGGTACTCAACGCCGCGATGGTGCGTTACCAGATTATTGGTCCGAAGCGCAGAGCTGCGTTTATCGCCCAGATTGGCCATGAATCCGGCCAGCTCAAATACGTCAAAGAAATCTGGGGACCAACGGCTGCCCAAGCCCGATACGAAGGCCGCAAAGACCTGGGCAACACCGTGGCCGGCGACGGCTCCAAGTACCGGGGGCGCGGCCTGATCCAGATCACCGGTCGGGCCAACTACATGGCGTGCGGCGAAGCGCTGGGCCTTGACCTGATCAAGCAGCCCGAGCTGCTGGAAAAACCACAGCATGCCTGCATGTCAGCGGCATGGTTCTGGGCGGCCAAGGGCCTCAGCACCCTGGCCGACGCTGGCCAGTTCGACACCATTACTCGTCGTATCAACGGTGGCCAGAACGGCGCGGCCGATCGGCAGGCGCTGTACGCCCGGGCGCTCAAGGTGTTGGCGTGAAGATCGATGCCGTGAAGTGGGGCGGGCTGCTGCTGGTCAGCCTTGCCCTGATGGCGGGTAGCGCGTGGGCCGCATGGGCGTGGCAGGCCAACGCCTACGGACAGCAACTGGCCGCCAAGGAAGCCGCCCACCAAACCGAGCGCACCGATCTGGCCAATGCCAACTCCGTGCTAATCCTGGCGGAGCAGGGCAAGCGCCTCGCCCTAGAGCAGTGGTTGGCAGCCAGCGACCAAGCCCATTACCGAGCCCTTACTGATGAGAAAACCAAACAAGCACGCCTGCGTGATCGCCTTGCTACTGCTGACCTGCGGCTGTCAGTCCAACTTGACGCCACCGCCGCAACTGGTTGTGACGCAGTGCAAGCCACCACCCGCACCGGCGGCGTGGTTTATGGCACCCATAGAGCCCAACTTGACCGAGCGCATGGTCAACGAATTATCGGAATCACCGGCGATGGCGATCAAGGACTGATCGCGCTGCAGGCCTGTCAGGCCTACGTCAAAAAAGTTTCAGGCACTAAGTGACGGCGTTGCAATGCATGGCTAATGAATTGCAAACATTGCGTGTAATACGAGCTTGTTCGCATGCTGAGTTATGTGATAAATTTGTGGTATAAAGTTTGTTTCGAGGTCGAAATAATGAATATACCAACTGCTGAGGCTATCTCTACTAAAGATGCATCTGAAAGCCTTGGGCTTTCTGAGCAGCGTGTGAGAACTCTTTTACGATCCGGAGCTATCGAAGGTAGACAAGTAGGAAAACAGTGGATCACGACGAGCGAAGCAGTCCAAAAGTATTTGAGGCAAGGGGCTGAAAAGCCGCCTGAAGATAGGGCTCGTACCCCATCGTGTTTGCCCTCTATAAAAGCACTATCGTTCTTCTCTGGAGCGATGGGACTTGATATTGGACTTCAAAAGGTTGGTGTTAAATTACTGTTAGCGTGTGAAGTTGACAAAGCATGCCGGCGGACTATTACCGCTAACTGCCCAGATATGGCTATGCTAGGTGATATTTGGAAGTATACCTCGGCTGACATTAGAAAGGCTGCTGGTCTTACTGAGGGGGACGACATAGATGTAATGGTCGGTGGGCCTCCGTGCCAGGCATTTTCAACTGCAGGCGCTCGAAGAGGATTTGAGGACGAACGCGGCAACGCATTTCTACGCTATATCGAATTGATACTTGAGATGCGTCCCAAGTATGCAGTTATTGAGAATGTCAGGGGGCTTTTATCTGCGCCAATGATTCATACACCTCATGCAGAGAGAAATAAAGATTGGATCCCTGCCCCAGAAGAGTGCTCTGGGGGGGCTCTGATGCATGCATTAGAGCTGCTAAGATCTGGTGGGTATGGTGTTAGTTTTAATCTATACAATGCGGCTAATTTTGGCGTGCCACAATCGCGTGAGCGGGTAATATTGTTATGCTCCCGTGATGGCGACATAATGCCACATTTGATGCCTACTCATTCTCAAAATGGTTCACATGGATTGCCAAAATGGCGAACTCTACGTGACGCTTTAGAAGGTCTAGACCCTAAAGTAGGGGATCACGAAGAATTTCCCGAGAATAGACTGCGTTTTTACCGTCTTCTTGGTTCGGGGCAATATTGGAAACATTTGCCTAAAGAGCTACACCGAGAAGCATTGGGTAACTCTCTTGATTCTGGCGGCGGGAAGACAGGGTTTCTCAGAAGGTTAGATTGGGATAAGCCGTCCTGCACGTTAGTGACATCACCAACAATGCCTGCTACTGATATTTGTCACCCTGTAGAAGATAGGCCTCTTTCTGTGCAGGAGTATATGAGGGTTCAACAGTTTCCTGATGAATGGATTATTTGTGGTGACTTGAAAAACAAATATAAGCAAATAGGTAATGCAGTTCCAACAGGGCTGGGAGAAGCCGTGGGGCGTGCGATATTAGCTCATATGTCTGGAGATATTAAAGCTCCTCCGGAAGGATTTTCCTTTAGTAGGTATAAGGGAAACGATGAAGTGACCTGGGAGAGAAAGACCCGTGAAAAAATGGGCCTAAGCTTACAGTCCAAATCAGGCCTAAGGCCCGCCCAGTATAAAGACTCTACTAAGGCGGGGGACTCATATCGGAAAAGTTTTGTCCAAAACGAACTTTTTGCTGAGGAGGTGAGTTAGAGGTTATTGTCGAAGGGATTTTAAATAGCGGATAACAAATTCTTGGAACTTTTCCTCAGACAAAAGATTTGATAGTCCTTTGTCTGGGAAGTTTCCCCAGTTTGATCCTTCTTTTTTAGAAAATGTACGAAACCATTTTTCAATATTTGTGCCCGCACGAATTGCGCTTGAGGAGGAGTTTTCGGAGTTGTCCCTGTTTTTAACCTGCAAAACTCGCCATTTCCCGTGATCTAATTCAGGTGATTTGATGAAATCAACAGCTTTGGTTGTTGAGCCTGAACACCATACCCAGCCTAAGGGCTCGATAATACTTGCAAGGTAACGCTCCAGTAAGTCACCGACCAGGTTCTCAGCACCCATAGATAGCGCGTGCTCTATCCTGATTTTTTCTAGATCGGCTTTTTCACAGTCAAAGTATTCATGAAGTATTACTGATACCATTTTGTCTGGAACGGTTTGTGGTGGATTAGGGGCTCTCAAATTTCGCGCGCTTGCAAAACTTCTTGCTAGTCGGCTAATATACTCTTCGCTATAAATAGAGCTCTCTGAGGATTTTAATTTTGGTGCCGCTGCAGGTACTTCTAATAAAAAGGAAATAAGTGTTTTATATTTTACGGCTAGAGATGGGTCGATACCTTGCATTACGTTATGAGCAATATTGTGAGCGTTAGCTACTAAGTCCATTGTGATATGTCCGGTTAGTGAGTTCGTGATGATTTTTCAGTACACATCGATCTGTGTCTGGCTTGCGCTCGTGGAGTGTTTTTTGTTGTAATTAATAAATGCCTCCCTTAAGTTTTAAAAAATGGTCGCGCGCGTTAAAGATCTAAAAGATTTGCTATAAACATCAGTAGAAGTAAATACTTATCAATCTCAAATTTTTACATCTGATTTTCAAAAGATAAATCATACAGGCTACAACAGGATGCTACGAACTCAAAGCTTTCTGTCATAAATTCAGTCTTTTTAGTCAGTCTGGTAGCCGTATAGGCAGCACCTTGGTTACTGACACGGAGAGCTTGTACTCGAATAAATCTATGTCTTTCATGCTGGAGCTCGCTAGTCGCAGATCCTCAGACATGCTGCGGCAGACAATGATGCCGCGCACCTGCTGACCTACCTCTGCTAGATAGCGCCGTACCCAGTTCATGTAACGAAGGAGTTGGCCGATTACGCGGTCATAGCCACGAGAGACCTTTAGCTCAATCACAACAAAGTCACCATTGCGGTCAACTGCAAGTATATCTATTCGCCTGCCTCCGCCGGCTTCGTATTCTATGCCTCGTAGGTCCTCGTCCTCGTACAGCTTTAGGCCGGGCTCAATGCATCCTAAATTTTCTGCCAGGTAAAGTTGCAGGTCTTTCTCCAGCAAAAACTCGGTGGAACCAGGCAAGCTAGCTTCGTCGTGGCAGTCGAGTTCGTGTTCAGTTTGATCTGTTTCTTGCGCGGCAATATCGCCTTCCACCATTTCACGAATGGGGGCTGGGTCCTTAGTTGCCTCATAGCGTCGGAACTCACCAGGACTTATTTTGTAGAGAAGGTCATCAGTGGAATTGGTTGACGAGTGATGTAGCCGACTAGGGTCGTTCGTAGAGGCTTGTACTAAATGCGCGCGAATACTGCCAGGCTTCAATTTTGGGTAATGGGACTTAAACCACTGTATTGCGCGAGCTGCGGTAAAAACTTCACCCGGTTGGAGGTTCCAGCTTTTGAGCATGTCCTTGAGCAGTGCTCGGGTGGGTTTGTCATAAATAGTCCTAGCCATGACACCTCCTGGAGTCTTTCACTATGATGATATTGGCGGCATATTGCCTTTAGTGTTGTCTATCATCAACCTATCTGCGTGGGGATGGCTGTAAAGATCAAAGATTAACCTCTCAGGTTTTTTCTATGCTCAATAGCCGTGTCACATTCCACGAGCGTTGGCTTAGGCCCGGCCTTTGGGCCAGAGTTGCTTGAAAACTTCCCGGTAGTGACAGTTTCCACTCTGGCGTTGATCGGGTCAGGGCGATTCACAGCTACGCAAAGTCTGAGTACGTAATCCTCTGTTCAAAGTAAAGATTTTAAGCTCAAGCGCGCACTTTGCTGCCGTAAAAACCTTGGTCACCTTTTTCAACAGAGTCGGCCGATAGCTGCCTTTCGCGAATGCTAGCCTGGCTATCGGTCAGAAGAGGGCGGACAGCAACATCAATATCGTGGTCTGCCCCCGATTGCTTACGATTGTTTAGGGGGATTTGAGCCTGCATCTAATCCAGTGTTTCCTGGGCTTCCAGCGTGAGGGCTGTCATAACGCTGTTATTACTGAAATGAGTTACGCATAGCTCAATAAGCTTGCCGAATAGGGCTAGACAGTTCTGGAGGTCAAAAACAAACTTTTCAAAGTTGCCCGCTGAAATTACTGCATTATCTGCATGCGCTAGGGTGTGCCGAAGATCTTTCCAGCTTTTAACGTGTGCTTTATCAACCTCTCCGGATACGCTCATGTCTGAGAGAATGGTTGATACTGTCTTTGTTTTCAAGCCCCCTAAAAAATTTAGGATGACGTCTGCTCCAATTTTGGGAATGTTGGGCCCTGACGTTTTAATGAATTCTCGCGTATCAGAAATCTCCTTCAGGGTTTTCTCATCTAGTTCTATGCTTGTCGAGAAATAGTTTTTTACCATACCCTCTATATTTACGCAGAGTACTAGCGCCGCAGCTTCAGTATTTGCCTGAGATATGTCTTTAAGCCGGTGCCAATAATTCGCCAAATGATTAAGACCTTTGGGTCTGGCCTTCATGTACATCTGCAAGAAATTATCTAGTCCGGTCTCTCTACGTGGAAAGATCTCAACTATCGGCTCTGCCAATGTATAAGTGTTTTCGGTCGCTTCCCCTTGAATGTAAGCTTCGTAAGCTGTTCCGTTTCTTGAGATTATGAATGAAGCTTCTAAAAGTTGACCGATGGCAATACTGATCCCTTCTAGTAGATAAAACAGTGAGTCTAGATCTACTGGGTCTTTACTGTCTAAAATGTTAATGTCTAGCTTGTTGCCATTTTGCACTATCTCGATAGTTTTTGTCCCTTGTGAGAGGGACATTTTTGCCAGCTCCTTCGACCCTTTTCCATTGTCGATGGACTCATTGAATGGCAATCGATAGTTGCCATTGACCGTTATCAGTGCACTGCCACCGGCGACTGGATGTTTAAGCTGTGAAAACGATCGGGCGTTATTGAGGGCAAGCTCTAAAACCGTACCTGAGGGATATGTATCAACTCCTCGCTCTGCTAGGACGCGAGTGCTCTTCCAAGTTTTACCAGAGGTGTCCTCAGCCTCTAGAGTGAAGTATCTTTCTTCTGGAACTATGCCTGTGTGGTTGTTCCAAAAGAAACTCATCATTTCAATTGATTCTGACTTGGTCGAGGTAGAATAGATTTTTACTTTTAAATTCTTGTTTTCATCAAAAAATAAGCAGCCTGGGCCATTGAAAATCAATGGGGAGTTTGGTGTATTCTGGGTAAGGGTGATATTGAAACATTCGATGGTAGCTTCACGCTCTGCTATTGAGTCAATCTTCTTTTGGTTAAACATTATCAGTCCTTCGATTGTCCGATGTTGGAGTCCATTTTAGCTCTGCTTTCAAGCCAGAGGTTTCGTTAGTATCCGGCATATGAATCGCCTCCAGTTTTGTAGGCACCGCCAGTGTCTCCTTTGGGACGTTCGCTGCATGCCACGAATGATCGCAATTGGCCACCAGCTGCCCTTCGTGACAGGCTGCTATCGACCGATTGCGTTGAAAAAGTCGACCCGCCAAATGGGCAATGCTTGAGTGGTGAAAACGTCATTTTTGTACGCTGCTACGTAAAATCTGAATCCTTGATCCTTCGCGCGTGTGCGGACTTCAATCTCAGACGCGTTCTTTTCTGACCCGAAAACCGAAGCCGACTTTTTCAACACAATCGACCCAAAGCGGGCGGTAAGAAGCGGCAGAAACTCGCCATTGGCGACAAAGGCAAGCGTGCGCCGGCTGGTGACCTGGTTGACAATCTTACTACCGGGCACCGCTCGGAGTCTCGATTGTGTACGCTGTTATGTACACACGGAAAAGTGCTTTTGGTCATTTGCACAGGCCAGCGTATGGAACATCGCATTGTGACAAAACATAGGCGGGTCTCCGATGCAATGACCTCGCCTGCCCTCGCTGATGGGATCCTAAGCCGTTACTGGACGGGTTGCTGTCAATTGGTAGGTTCAGCGTGCATCGCCATTTGGCGCTCTTAAGGGCTATCCGGTTTTGCAGGGCTGTCTTCCATGCTAGACAGGCGCTTGCTGGGTGTCAGGAAATATTGCACGACATAATTAGCGCCGAGCCTTGGAGGAACAAGCGCGAATACGTGGGCGTTATCGACACGGTACGACGTCCTGCTTATTCTTCGGGGTTTGATTGCGTAAAATCACACAAAGGAATATTCGACTAGATGGATCTTGTACTGTTACCCCACAGCAGTGGCTCCAATCTTCAGCACCTCTACCATCGAGCGCTGCAGGTATCTGTAGAACTCTACATTCTAAGTGCATACCTCACTGAATGGGATACCAGCGTTAAGCTGGGCGCGCAGTGCAAGTCCTTTACATTCATCGTGGGCAAAGACTTCGGGATTACCAGGCGAGCGGCATGCGCAAAGGTCATCAACTGGTTACCTCGATCGCGACATGCGCGCTTTTTGGTAGCGGAACTGATTGATGGCTTTCACCCAAAGGCGATGTTTTGGCGCGAGCCTGATGGAAGTTGTCATGCACTGGTAGGTTCCTCGAACCTCTCGAAAGCAGCGTTTGCCACTAACCATGAAATCAATGGGCATTCACAGATCTCAAGCTCAGTGTTCGAGGCGGCTAAGACATGGATTTTCGAAACCAAAAAATCCTGCGTTATTCTTAACCAGAGTTGGCTAGACGGTTACACAGAGGCCGTTCAGACGAAAGAGCCTGGCTCCGCTGGCAAATCGTTCGCACAGGCGCTGGATCGTGTTTTCAACCTTCGCTTGCCCTCCAAAAAATCCATATCCGCTGCGGGATCAAGTTTGGATTTCCGCCGGAGTCAGATGCTCACGTTTGAGAAATTAAAGAAAGCGCTACTGGCGCATTTCAAGAGCGCGACGGAGGTGCAGGCGCGCGTCTGGACACCCCAAAAAAATGAAGCGTTTTATCACGAACTGCGCAGACTCTGGGATTGTGGCGATGGAAGCCGTTTCCAGGCCAGTGGATGGGAGCGTCGAGGTAAAAAAAGTAACTTCCGCGAGCTTTCCATTTCGCTCATGCGCGTCATCGATGCCGATCCGCATGATCGGGACGACGTCGTTATGAATGAAATTGATCGCTTAGCCGTGTTGAAGATAGCAACGCGCAGGTCTGTTTTTACCGAAATGTTGTGCCAATTCTTTCCCGACACTTATTACCTGGACAATGAGCCGATAAGGGCTTGGATGACTTCCACCGGATGCGAGAGCCCATATGGCGCCACTGCCGGATACAAGTATCTCGAAGCTGCGCTTCTTCTTCGAGCCGCTTTACTTGACGCGCAGAACGCGAAAGGAGGCTACCCAGTCGAGAACCTCGGCGTGCTCGACTCAGTTATCTGGGAAGAGACGAGGAGACACAGGGCTTTGGCATCAGATTAGAATCCAATGCTGCTCGGCGAGCGTCCGTTACGTGTCGTCGAAAGGGGGCACTCGCGAACTGCAGCTATCGACCCGAAGCGGACATCTGGTAAGTGCTGCTCTTGTTTATCAACGGTGCTCAGGGACAATCAATAGGCCCTCATTATCGAAATCAAACTCCCGTAGTTTTTCGTCAGTGAGAATTCTCACTGGCGTACCTGTCTCATCGAGCACCACAAGCCGATATGTACTGTTGTCAGTGATCTCGAACGTTGTCGTATAGATGTCATACGGAATCTCGTATTCGAGTCCACAGATGGAGGCGAAGATTCCATTGACCCTGACGTAATGGCCAGGCAGCCAATAGCAACCCCGACTCACCCCATCTTCCGCAATGTCACCGTAACCGCCTGACGTAAGTTCGGAGATCGAGGTGATCTTGACTCCGCTCGAGTCGAAGACGTCTTCAATGATCCCGGTGACTTCAATCGTTGTCTCGCCATCCGGAATGAGTGCGAGCAGGCTGGCACGTCCTAGTGACGACCAGTGAGTTGTCCAGATTGCCTCGTTCAACTTCGCAATGTAGTAGCTGCCCTTGACGCGAATCGTCTTGATGAAGCCCTGCTCGTCAAGAGGCGTGCTCTCTCTGAGCCCCCTAAGGAGGATCTCCTTGCCGGCCATGGCCTTAGCCGCCTGGGCGTATTGCCGAGCGGGTTTCGTGTAGTCCGTAGCTGACCAAAAGACCCCCTTTGCTACATCCGGAAGATCCACAAGCGCGCCTGAAAGTTTCTGTAAGTCAGTGCGACCGACCTTCCCTCCACGATATGTGTAATCCTTCGCTTCACCCATCGTTTTTGCTTCTGCGCGTTGGTGAAGGACATCTATCTGATATCGGCTGCCAGAGTGCGCGCCCTTGAGAGCGGCATCGTGCCTGACTTCCCCATCCTCTTCAGTAACGTAAGTAGCGATTGCCGCCAGACGTTCGAAGGCGGTCCCCGCTTTCGTTGGTAGCAAGCCGAAAATCATCTGGTAGAGTTCATCAATTGGCGACGGCATCTTCTCTCGCTTGGCGGTGGCGGACATGTAGGTTTGCTTTTAACAACTGATTCAACCCGTTGTCGAGCTACTAATCTAGACGATTGATGCACGGCCAGCTGAGTCGATACTCGATATTTATTTTGTGCGATTCCGTTGATGACCGCTTTTGGCCGAGGCTGTGTAAAAACGTTTTTCAGCGCGACAGGTACTCAAAACCAGACTGGAAATCGCGCTTCTACGCAAAATTCACATCTGCTGGTGTGCCGATAAATTTCAGATTTAACGTAGATGCGCGCACTTCAATTTTGGCGACGCGTTTTTACACACTCTGGGCCGAAAGCAGACCCTCATACAGCACTGTCAGTTTTGGAGTGCCAGGAGAAATTATCAGTCAGCAGAAAGCTGTAGGAAAAGACAAGAACTCGTACTGTCTTTGATTGGACGGATCGGGGGAGATCGCTTAAGTAGCAGTTTCAATCAAGTCTCACTGGCTGCTTTAATTTTGCTACAGCAACACTAAAATAAAAGATAACCTATTGATTTATATTGATTTTATTCTACGGTAGCTGCGATCCATCATGGGCGCCACGCTAAATCTTCTGGACGGTTCTGGGCGCTTTAGGACGGGTGTTTCGGCAGTTTTAAAATTCATTTTTTCGGTCAATGATGGGAGCGATTTTGCGCGTTTTCAGGTCGTTTTCAGCAGCTCAGCGATGAAATTCAGCACTGGAGGTTCGTCGTGGGACGATCAGCCTGCGAACAATAAACAATGGCGAAAACACAGACAGCCCAAATCAGGCTGCGGCGCAATGGTGGCGTAGTTTATCAGGAAAGCCGTAGCTTCGGCCGTAAGCAACTGACCAAGGCCTGGCGTAGCCGACGTGAGACAGATTGGGCACTTTCTCAAGGAAGTGCAGCGAGTATTGCGACACTCATTAGTCAGGATTTTTTGAACCGGCATCGGCTTGAATGAGCGTAACCCGTTCTTCTGGCAAGTAAGCCGCTTCAAGCAGCTCTTTCGATATCCAGCGAGTGAAGGCACAATGCGCATCCTTTTTTGGCTGGCCTTGCTGGAGGCGCCTCGAAATGATCAAAACACCGTACTACCTGATTGATAAACAGAAGCTGCTGGTGAACATGCAGAAGATCGCTTATGTGCGCGAACAGTCCGGGGCCAAGGCCCTGCTGGCACTCAAGTGCTTCGCCACCTGGTCGGTGTTCGATTTGATGCAGCAATACATGGACGGCACCACTTCGTCGTCGCTGTACGAATTGAAGCTCGGCCGCCAAAAGTTTGAAGGCGAAGCTCACGCCTACAGCGTGGCCTGGGCTGACGATGAAATCGAAGAGATGCTCGACAACTGCGACAAGATCATCTTCAACTCGATCGGTCAGTTGCAGCGTTTTGCCGAACGTTCCGAAGGCAAGATCCGTGGCCTGCGGGTCAACCCGCAAGTCAGCAGCTCCGACTACCTGCTGGCCGACCCGGCGCGCCCGTTCAGCCGCCTGGGCGAATGGGACCCGGTGAAGATCGAAGGTGTCATTGATCAGATTTCCGGTTTCATGTTCCACAACAACTGTGAGAACGGCGACTTTGGCCTGTTCGACCAGATGCTGTGCACCATCGAAGAGCGCTTCGGTGAGTTGTTGCACAAGGTTGAGTGGGTCAGCCTCGGTGGCGGCATCCACTTTACCGGTGAAGGCTATGCGCTGGACGCGTTCTGCGCCCGCTTGAAGGCGTTCTCGCACAAGTACGGCGTGCAGGTCTATCTGGAGCCGGGCGAAGCGGCGATCACCAACAGCGCCTCGCTGGAAGTGACCGTGCTCGACACCCTTTATAATGGCAAGCATCTGGCCGTGGTAGACAGCTCCATCGAAGCTCACCTGCTGGACCTGCTGATCTATCGCCTCAATGCCAAGCTGGCGCCAAGCGACGGCGAACACACCTATATGGTGTGCGGCAAATCCTGCCTGGCCGGGGATATTTTTGGCGAATACCAATTTGATCGTCCGTTGACCATCGGCGATCGGCTGTCGTTCATCGACACCGCGGGCTACACCATGGTCAAGAA
>JAZKIA010000022.1:0-83732 GCA_040385125.1 Pseudomonadota bacterium
GTAAACGATGTACCCGGTCTCAAACGTAAACGATGTACCCGGTTTCTACCCACCCCAACCCTCTCCCGGAGGGAGAAGGAGCTTGACCGAGTCGCTGGCAAGATCACTGAGCCGCCACAAATCGGCTCCCTCTCCCTCGGGAGAGGGCTGGGGTGAGGGGCAGCAGCAAACACAAAACCCGGACACAAAAAAACGCCCCCGACCGCAAGGTCGGGGGCGTTTTTTATGCAGCGACTAAAAGTAACTTAGTTGCCGGCTTTCTTCGCAGCGCGGGTACGCTCGCTTTCGCCCAGGATCTTCTTACGAAGACGGATGGACTTAGGCGTTACTTCGCACAGTTCATCTTCTTGTACGAATTCCAGAGCTTGCTCCAGAGTGAAGCGGATAGGCGGAACCAAAGCGATGGTTTCGTCTTTACCCGAAGCACGCATGTTGTCGAGCTTCTTGCCTTTGGTTGGGTTAACGCCCAGGTCGTTGTCGCGGCTGTTGATGCCGACGATTTGACCTTCGTACACGTCTTCACCGTGACCCAGGAACAGTTTGCCGCGAGCTTGCAGGGTTTCCAGCGAGTAAGTCAGAGCCTTACCGGTAGCAACCGAAACCAGAACGCCGTTCTGACGGCCGGACATGTCGCCCGACTTCATCACGTCGTAACGGTCGAAGATCGAGGTCAGGATGCCAGCGCCCGAAGTCAGAGTCAGGAACTCGTTACGGAAACCGATCAAGCCACGAGCCGGGATGTTGTACTCAAGGCGCACACGGCCTTTGCCATCCGGAACCATGTTGGTCAGGTCGCCTTTACGGATACCGATCTGTTCCATGATCGAACCTTGCGATTCTTCCGGCAGGTCGATGGTCACGTTTTCGTACGGTTCGTGCTTCACGCCGTCAACCATGCGGATGATCACTTCTGGACGACCAACACCCATTTCGAAGCCTTCGCGACGCATGGTTTCGATCAGTACCGACAAGTGCAGCTCACCACGGCCAGACACTTTGAACTTGTCAGCGGTGTCGCCTTCTTCAACGCGCAGAGCAACGTTGTAGAGCAGTTCTTTGTCCAGACGCTCTTTGATGTTACGGCTGGTTACGAACTTGCCTTCACGGCCGCAGAACGGCGAGTCGTTAACCTGGAAGGTCATCGAAACGGTAGGTTCGTCAACGGTCAGCGGCTTCATCGCTTCGACGTTCAGTGGGTCGCACAGAGTGTCGGAGATGAACAGCTGGTCGAAGCCGCTGATGCAGACGATGTCGCCGGCAGCAGCTTCTTCAACGTCGATACGGTGCAGACCGTGGTGACCCATCAGCTTCAGGATACGACCGTTACGCTTCTTGCCGTCGGCATCGATAGCCACAACCGGAGTGTTCGGCTTGACGCGACCACGAGCGATACGGCCAACGCCGATAATGCCCAGGAAGCTGTTGTAGTCCAGTGCCGAGATTTGCATCTGGAACGGACCGTCACGGTCAACTTTCGGCGCTGGTACGTTGTCGACGATCGACTGGTACAGCGGGGTCATGTCTTCAGCCATGTCGGTGTGTTCCAGACCGGCAATGCCGTTCAGGGCCGAGGCGTAGACGACTTTGAAGTCCAGCTGTTCTTCGGTAGCACCGAGGTTGTCGAACAGGTCGAAGATCTGATCCAGAACCCAGTCCGGACGCGCGCCTGGACGGTCAACCTTGTTGATCACCACGATTGGACGCAGGCCGGCTTCGAAAGCCTTCTTGGTCACGAAACGGGTTTGCGGCATAGGGCCGTCTTGAGCGTCAACCAGCAGC
The DNA here is from genome assembly GCA_040385125.1 of Pseudomonadota bacterium. Taxonomy (GTDB): domain Bacteria; phylum Pseudomonadota; class Gammaproteobacteria; order Pseudomonadales; family Pseudomonadaceae; genus Aquipseudomonas. The sequence continues at coordinate 1,780 of JAZKIA010000022.1, forward strand.
AGAACGGAGTCAACCATCGACATTACGCGTTCTACTTCGCCGCCGAAGTCGGCGTGGCCCGGGGTGTCCACGATGTTGATGTGGTAGCCGTTCCAGTTGATAGCGGTGTTTTTCGCCAGGATGGTAATACCGCGCTCTTTTTCCTGGTCGTTGGAGTCCATCACGCGCTCGTCGTTGAGCTCGTTGCGCTCCAGGGTGCCGGATTGACGCAGGAGTTTGTCTACCAGGGTGGTTTTACCATGGTCAACGTGAGCAATGATGGCGATGTTGCGTAGATTTTCGATCACTTGTGTATCTCGATCAGAGGATTCGGTGTGCTGACAGGTCGTGGCAGCGATTAACAGTAGAGTCAGGCCTTGCCGTTACAGCTTGACGGCAGAGTCGGGGGGCCGGTGACGCAGGCCACAGGCATACAGCCCCGGGCTCTTAGCTCGGTCGATAAACGCGCACATTGGCATGTCCCTCACTGAGCAAATGGTGAGCATGCAGGCGACTCATCACGCCTTTGTCGCAATACAACAGGTACTGACGGGTGTCATCCAGTTCCTTGAAGCGGCTGTTCAAAGCATAGAACGGCAACGCTTGTACTTCGATGCCAGCCAGTTCCAGCGGCTGATCTTCCTGAGCATCCGGGTGACGGATGTCGATCACGATCTGGCCCGCCAGCACTTCGCTGACTTCTTCGACTTGCAAGTCCTGGCCCAATTCATCGATCACCCGATCAATCGGCACCAGTTTAGCCCGCTCGAGCGCTCGCTCAAGCACGGCCATATCAAACTGTTGTTCTTCATACTCCACGCGGTTGCGTTTGGCGTGGGTCTTGGGGTTGACCGAAATCACCCCGCAATATTCAGGCATGTGCTTGGCGAAATCGGCCGTACCAATTTCAACCGCCTGATCAATGATGTCCTGCTTGTGGCTCGCGATCAGCGGGCGCAGCACCAATTTGTCAGTAGCCGAGTCAATCAGCGACAAATTAGGCAGTGTCTGGCTCGAAACCTGGGAAATCGCTTCTCCGGTCACCAGCACTTCGATATCGAGGCGCTCGGCAATACGGGTGGCAGCGCGCAACATCATACGCTTCAAAATGACGCCCATATGACTGTTATCGACTTTGCCGAGAATTTCGCCCAAAACTTCTTCGAACGGAACGCTGACAAACAGCACACGCTGGGAGCTGCCGTACTTCTTCCATATATAGTGCGCGACTTCCATCACGCCCAGCTCGTGGGCACGCCCGCCGAGGTTGAAGAAGCAAAAGTGGCTCATCAGGCCGCGACGCATGATCTGGTAGGCCGCCACAGTGGAGTCGAACCCACCGGACATCAACACCAAGGTCTGCTCAAGCGAGCCCAACGGGAAGCCACCAATACTGTCGTGCTGGCTGTGAATCACAAACAACCGTTGGTCGCGAATTTCGAAGCGAACTTCGATTTCCGGCTTTTTCAGGTCGATCCCGGCTGCACCACACTCACGACGCAGCTTGCTGCCGACGTATTTCTCGATTTCCATCGAGGTAAACGAATGCTTGCCGCCGCGCTTGCAACGCACCGAAAAAATCTTGCCCGCCAGCGAATCGCCGAAGTGTAGCTTGCACTTCTCAACCACGTCGTCGAAGTCACCCAGCGGGTACTCGTCGACTTGCAGGAAATGCGTGATTCCCGGCATACAGCTCAGGCGCGCAGTCATCTCCTTCAAGGCTTTGGGGTCACTGACGCGCGTTTGCAACTCGATGTTGTCCCACACGCCTGTCACCACCACAGCCGGGTCCAGATCGCGGAGCACAGCACGGATGTTTTTGGCCAATTGACGGACGAAACGCATCCGAACCGGACGGCTCTTGATAGTGATCTCGGGGAAGACTTTAACGATTAGTTTCATGAAAACAGCGCGCGAGCAGCCTGCCAAAAAAGGGGGGCGCGGATTATAGCGGAAATTGCTCAAGGTTTAACCAGTTATCGTACAAACGGTTTTGCGTGCACCAAAATGGAACATAAAGATCAGATTTCGCTTCATTTGAGTGCGATAAGTGCCGCTAATCGGTAGTCTGCGGCGCTAACACGCTTGAGATTGGGGCAGTACGCCCAAGTCGGGGCACTGGCATGCAATTTGCTCCCTTGTGAGGCAGGTTGCCTTGGCAGAGTATTCGCGCCGGCATCACCCACATTCTAAGGGCATCCACTACTAAGCCCGAAGCCACCCGGAGGACACTATGTCGAAGTCGGTTCAACTCATCAAAGATCATGACGTCAAGTGGATTGATCTGCGCTTCACTGATACCAAAGGCACTCAGCACCACGTGACCATGCCGGCCCGTGATGCGCTGGATGAAAACTTCTTCACCGACGGCAAAATGTTCGACGGTTCCTCCATTGCTGGCTGGAAAGGCATCGAAGCGTCCGACATGATCCTGCTGCCAGACGACAGCACTGCTGTTCTGGACCCGTTCACCGAACAGCCAACGCTGATCCTGGTGTGCGACATCATCGAACCTTCGACCATGCAAGGCTATGACCGCGACCCACGCGCCATCGCTACCCGTGCCGAGGAATACCTGAAGTCCACCGGTATCGGCGACACCGTTTTTGTTGGTCCAGAGCCTGAGTTCTTCATCTTCGACCAAGTGAAGTTCAAGTCCGATATCTCCGGTTCCATGTTCAAGATCTACTCTGAGCAAGGTTCGTGGATGTCCGACCAGGACGTGGAAGGCGGCAACAAAGGCCACCGTCCAGGCGTCAAAGGCGGCTACTTCCCAGTACCTCCGTTCGACCATGACCACGAAATCCGTACCTCCATGTGCAACGCCATGGAAGAGATGGGCCTGGTTATCGAAGTTCACCACCACGAAGTGGCAACTGCTGGCCAGAACGAAATCGGCGTGCAGTTCAACACCCTGGTGAAAAAGGCTGACGAAGTTCAGACCCTGAAGTACTGCGTACACAACGTGGCAGACGCCTACGGCCGTACCGCTACTTTCATGCCTAAGCCTCTGTACGGCGACAACGGCTCGGGTATGCACGTTCACATGTCCATCTCCAAAGATGGCAAGAACACCTTCGCTGGCGAAGGCTATGCCGGCCTGTCCGACACCGCTCTGTACTTCATCGGCGGTATCATCAAGCACGGTAAGGCCCTGAACGGCTTCACCAACCCGGCTACCAACTCCTACAAGCGTCTGGTACCAGGTTTCGAAGCGCCGGTAATGCTGGCCTACTCGGCTCGTAACCGTTCCGCTTCGATCCGTATTCCTTACGTGTCCAGCCCTCGCGCTCGCCGTATCGAAGCCCGCTTCCCGGATCCAGCAGCCAACCCATACCTGGGCTTCGCTGCACTGTTGATGGCTGGCCTGGACGGCATCCAGAACAAGATTCACCCTGGCGACGCAGCTGACAAAAACCTGTACGACCTGCCGCCTGAAGAGGCGAAAGAGATCCCACAAGTTTGCGGCAGCCTGAAAGAAGCCCTGGAAGAGCTGGACAAAGGTCGTGCGTTCCTGACCAAAGGCGGCGTTTTCAGCGACGATTTCATCGACGCTTACATCGCCCTGAAAAGCGAAGAAGAAATCAAAGTACGCACCTTCGTACACCCACTGGAATACGAGCTGTACTACAGCTGCTAATCCAGTAGCGCTCGCGCAAGCGGCGTGACTTGAAAAAGCCTCCTTCGGGAGGCTTTTTTGTGGGTAACGGCTTACGCAAACCAAAGGATAACGTCACACAGTTCTCACACTTGCCTGACAGCCATCCTGGCGAGCGCTCTGTAATTTTCAGGTCCACTCTTTCAGATGGACACTGTCATGACCCTACCCTATCGCCTCAATGTTTTATTGCTGGGCTTTGCCTGCCTGACACTCGCGGGCTGCAGCACGCCTGCCACCAGCACCCGCGTCGAGCAACTGCTTAAAACCGGCCAGTCCTGGGATGGCACGCCTTACGCGTCATACCCCGCGGGCACCCCCGAACTCACCGTTCTTAAAATCAGTATTCCGGCCAATACGGCGCTCAACTGGCACACTCACCCCATGCCCAATGTTGCCTACCTGATGTCCGGCGAGCTCTCCATTGAGACCCGTGACGGCAAACACAAAACCACCTTAAAACCAGGCCAGGCACTGCCCGAAGTGGTCAACACCTCACATCGCGGCATCAGTGGCAACGCGCCTGTGGAACTGATCGTATTTTATGCTGGCTCCCCAGGCCTGAAGCTCTCGGAATAACCGTCTTAATCCGCTGCCTTTGGTCTGCTACTGCCCCCACCTGCGTTTTTACCTGCTGGGGGCACCGCTAAAACCAAACAACAAAACCCGCCATTGAGCCCTACTGAAACCTTTCACTCAATTTGCACTATATTGGTGCGAGCACTGTTCTGAGGCTCACATCTCAGCCCACTTTGGTTCAAAACGACCCACCCGCTGAACAAGAACGCCATCTAATCGGGCCCAAGCCCCCTATTTCAGGCGATTAGCGCTTCTTTTCGGAGCCTTGGTTTGTTTTTTGCATTTTCCTTGCACCAGCGCCTTACTCGCGCACGCAATCCGGGATCGGCCCATGACCATCAGTGATGCCCTGCACCGACTGTTACTCGACAACCTGACCACCGCTACCCTTCTGCTCAATGCCGACCTGCGTCTTGAGTACATGAACCCGGCAGCAGAAATGCTGCTGGCCATCAGTGGTCAACGCAGTCATGGGCAATTCATCAGCGAACTGTTCACCGAGTCTACCGAGGCCCTGTATTCGTTGCGCCAAGCCGTTGAGCAAGCCCATCCGTTTACCAAGCGCGAGGCCATGCTGACCTCACTGGCCGGCCAGACCCTGACGGTGGATTACGCTGTGACGCCGATCTTGAGTAATGGCGACACAATGCTGCTGCTCGAAGTGCATCCGCGTGACCGCCTGCTGCGTATTACCAAAGAAGAAGCGCAGTTGTCCAAGCAGGAAACCAGCAAGATGCTGGTGCGCGGCATGGCCCATGAAATCAAGAACCCGCTGGGGGGCATTCGCGGCGCGGCGCAGCTACTGGCGCGTCAGTTGCCCGACGAAAGCCTGCGTGACTACACCAACGTCATCATCGAAGAGGCCGACCGCCTGCGCAATCTGGTGGATCGCATGTTGGGCTCGAACAAGCTGCCGTCTCTGGCCATGACCAATATCCATGAGGTGCTTGAGCGGGTGTGCAACCTGGTCGAGGCCGAAACACAGGGCAGCATCACTTTGGTCCGTGACTACGACCCAAGCCTGCCCGACCTGCTGATCGACCGCGAACAAATGATCCAGGCAGTGCTCAATATCGTGCGCAACGCGATGCAGGCCATTGGCAGCCAGAACGAGCTGCGACTGGGCCGTATCAGCCTGCGCACACGCGCCATGCGCCAGTTCACCATTGGCCATACGCGCCATCGCCTGGTTACCAAAATCGAAATTATCGACAACGGCCCGGGCATTCCGACCGAACTGCAAGACACCCTGTTTTTCCCGATGGTCAGCGGCCGCCCTGATGGCACCGGGCTGGGCCTGGCCATTACGCAGAACATCATCAGTCAGCACCAGGGGTTGATCGAGTGTGAAAGCCACTCCGGCCACACACTCTTCTCGATCTTTCTACCACTGGAACAAGGAGCCGCATCGACATGAGCCGAAGTGAAACCGTGTGGATCGTCGACGACGACCGTTCAATCCGCTGGGTCCTGGAAAAAGCCTTGCAACAGGAAGGCATGACCACACAAAGCTTCGACAGCGCCGATGGGGTGATGAGCCGTCTGGCTCGCCAGCAGCCTGACGTGATCATTTCTGACATCCGCATGCCCGGCTCCAGCGGCCTGGACCTGCTGGCCAAAATTCGCGAACAGCACCCGCGCCTGCCGGTGATCATCATGACCGCTCACTCGGACCTGGACAGCGCTGTGGCGTCCTATCAGGGCGGCGCGTTCGAATACCTGCCCAAGCCGTTTGACGTCGATGAAGCCGTGTCACTGGTCAAGCGCGCCAACCAGCACGCCCAGGAGCAGCAGGGTCTGGCCGTCATACCGGCACTTGCTCCCACGCCGGAAATCATCGGTGAAGCGCCTGCGATGCAAGAGGTGTTTCGCGCCATTGGCCGCTTGAGCCACTCCAACATCACCGTGCTGATCAACGGCGAGTCAGGGACCGGCAAAGAGCTGGTTGCCCACGCCTTGCATCGCCATAGCCCGCGGGCCGCGTCGCCATTTATTGCATTGAACATGGCAGCGATTCCCAAGGATTTGATGGAGTCCGAGCTGTTCGGCCACGAGAAAGGCGCTTTCACCGGGGCCGCCAACCTGCGCCGCGGACGTTTTGAACAAGCTGATGGCGGGACGTTGTTCCTCGATGAAATCGGCGACATGCCTGCCGACACCCAGACCCGCCTGCTGCGGGTATTGGCCGATGGCGAGTTCTATCGCGTTGGCGGGCACATGCCGGTCAAAGTTGATGTGCGCATCATTGCCGCCACCCACCAGAACCTCGAAACCCTGGTGCAGGCCGGTAAATTCCGCGAAGACTTGTTTCACCGCCTGAACGTGATCCGCATCCATATTCCGCGCCTGTCAGACCGTCGCGAAGACATCCCGACCCTGACCCGGCACTTCCTGAGCAGCGCCGCGCAAGAGCTGTCGGTTGAGCCCAAACTGCTGAAAGCCGAGACCGAGCAATACCTGAAAAACCTGCCGTGGCCCGGCAACGTGCGCCAGCTGGAAAACACCTGCCGCTGGATCACCGTGATGGCTTCAGGTCGCGAAGTGCATATCAGCGACCTGCCACCCGAGCTGCTGAACCTGCAGCAGGACTCGTCTCCCATCACCAACTGGGAACAAGCCTTGCGCCAATGGGCCGATCAGGCGCTGGGCCGTGGCCAAACGAGCCTGCTGGACAGCGCCGTCCCGACCTTTGAGCGGATCATGATCGAGACTGCCCTCAAGCACACTGCTGGTCGCCGCCGCGACGCTGCCGTGCTGCTGGGTTGGGGCCGCAACACCTTGACCCGCAAGATCAAGGAGCTGGGCATGAAGATAGATGGCGATGAGGATGACGGCGACGAGGTTTAAAGCAGCAACCTCGCATTTTCTGTAGGAGCGAGCTTGCTCGCGATGCGACCAAGGCGGTTTATCTGACATACCGCCGCGATCCTATCGCGAACAAGCTCGGCTCCTACAGAAATACGTCAATGCGGATACGCACCACCCTCAAGCAACCTGCACTATTAGCGTGCACAGCTCTAGAACAAGGCTTTCAGCCAATCTACAGCGCCACAAGCAAAAGCCCCGATTTCCGGGGCTTTTGCGTATCAATCAAAATATTTCTACAAAGAATCAAAAGCTGGCACGCGCCCTGCAATATCCCTGTTAACGATTTTGGGGATCTCGATACAGGCAGGTCGGGGTCCCTCTTTTATTGCTCTCGCAGGTTCACCTGCAATCGCCAGCGCCCATCTTGCGGCGCTCCGGCCCAGTCGCCCTGCAAGGCACGGGCCGCCACCACGGTCAGCAACAACCCACCATCGGTCCTGCGCACCCGCCAGTTCAGCACCTTGTCATTGAGCTTTAGCTGACCGTTCTGCGGCTTGCCCTTGGCATCAAACAACAGCCCCAACGTTCCGTCGACCCACTCGCCGTGCAACTTGGGCTCGTCGCTGAACCACACCACCAGCGACCCCGGCAGCACGTCTACCTGCTGCAGTTCAATCGGATCTGGTGTGGTCAACCGACCAATCATCATCCCAACCAGCATGCCCACAATCGCCAAAGAACCTAAAACCCGTGGCCATAGTTTCGGTCTTGGGTCCTCTTCAGGCGTAGAATGCTGCCCATCTTTAAGTTCGGAGCCGTGCATGTTTCACGTCATCCTTTTTCAACCAGAAATTCCGCCGAATACCGGCAACATTATCAGGCTGTGCGCCAACAGTGGCTGCCACCTGCATTTGATTGAGCCCATCGGTTTTGAGCTCGACGACAAGCGTCTGCGCCGCGCCGGCCTCGATTACCACGAGTACGCGCCGCTCAAGCGCCATGCCGACCTGGCCAGCTGCCTTGAAAGCCTGGGCCACCCGCGGCTGTTCGCCTTTACCACCAAAGGCTCGAAGCCGTTCCACGATGTTCAGTTCGCCGAAGGTGATGCGTTTATCTTCGGCCCTGAAAGCCGTGGCCTGCCGCCCGAGGTGCTCGACGCACTCGACGGCGAACATCGTCTGCGCCTGCCCATGCGCGAAGGCTGCCGCAGCCTGAACCTGTCCAACACCGTGGCCGTGGCCGTTTACGAAGGCTGGCGCCAGTTGGGGTTCAAGTAACCCTGTAATCACACACACAAAAAAAGCGCCGTTAACGGCGCTTTTTTTGTTCAGCGACTGTTACTGAACAGTCGGCGAACCTTCTTCCTGCATGCGCTGCAATTCTTGCGCGTACAGGGCATCGAAGTTCACCGGAGCCAGCATCAACGCAGGGAACGAGCCACGGGTGACCAGGCTATCCAGGGTTTCACGGGCGTACGGGAACAGGATGTTCGGGCAGAACGCACCCAAGGTGTGGTTCATCGACGCTGGATCAAGGTTCTTGATCAGGAAGATACCCGCCTGTTGCACTTCAGCAATGAACGCCACTTCGTCACCGTTTTTAACGGTAACCGACAAGGTCAGTACCACTTCGTGGAAGTCGCCTTCCAGTGGCTTTTGACGGGTGTTCAGATCCAGGCCAACGCTCGGTTCCCACTGCTGACGGAAGATCGCCGGGCTTTTCGGAGCCTCGAACGACAAGTCACGCACGTAGATGCGCTGCAAGGAAAATTGTGGAGCGGTGTCTTCATCGCTAGCAACAGCGGTGTTCTGTTGGTCAGTCATCACAGATCCTTGTTGATCTTGGGCTTATAGGGAATGAGTGTCAGACGCTCAGCAGCGCATCCAATTTACCTGCGCGCTCCAGAGCAAACAGGTCATCGCAACCACCGATGTGCTTTTCGCCAATCCAGATTTGCGGGACCGACGTGCGACCTGCCTTCTGCGCCATCTCGGCGCGCACTTGAGGCTTGCCGTCGACTTTGATTTCTTCAAAGGCGACGCCCTTTTTCTCAAGCAGAGCCTTGGCTCGCATGCAGTAAGGGCAATAGTCGCTGGAGTAAACGATGACCTTGGACATTTTTACTTCACCACTGGCAGGTTATCGGCGCGCCAGCTGGAAATACCACCCGACAACTTGGCCGCGTTGTAGCCAGCCTTGAGCAGCTCACGGGCGTGAGAGCCCGAATGCTGGCCCTGAGCATCAACCAGGATGAGGGTCTTGCCCTTGTGCTTGTCCAGCTCGGCAATGCGCGCCATCAGCTTGTCTTGCGGGATGTTCAGCGCACCCACGATGTGGCCGGCAGCAAAGTCTTTGGCCGGGCGAATATCAATCACCACGCCTTCGTCGCGATTGACCAGGCCGGTCAGTTCGCCGGTGCTGATACTACGCCCGCCACGGCTGATTTCGTGGGCAATCAACATCACCAACAAGATGACAAACGCGCCGACAAGCAGGTAGTGAGAAGTGGCAAATGCAATCAGGTGCTCAACCATCAGAAGATTCCAGGGTCGTAAAATGTGGGCCAGTATACACAGCCACCTTGGTCGGCCAAACCCCGGCCGGCGGTGACGTCACATGAACTTCGCTTTAAACTGCGCGTCCTCTTCATACCTTCAATTAAACCAGCCACGAGTGGGATCTATGACTACCACGCCTAAACCTTTGGTCCTGATCATCCTGGATGGCTTCGGTCACAGTGAAAGCCACGAACACAACGCCGTCTATTCGGCCAAGAAACCGGTGCTCGATCGTCTTTGTGCGAGCATGCCAAACGGCCTGATCTCAGGTTCAGGCATGGATGTCGGGCTGCCGGACGGCCAAATGGGCAACTCTGAAGTAGGCCACATGAACCTCGGCGCTGGCCGCGTGGTGTATCAGGATTTCACCCGCGTCACCAAGTCGATCCGTGATGGCGAGTTCTTCGAGAACCCAACCATTTGCGCCACTGTCGACAAAGCCGTCTCTGCCGGCAAGGCCGTGCACATCTTGGGCCTGCTGTCTGACGGCGGTGTTCACAGCCACCAGGATCACCTGGTCGCCATGGCCGAACTGGCCTTCAAGCGCGGCGCTGAAAAAATCTACCTGCACGCCTTCCTCGATGGCCGTGACACGCCGCCAAAAAGCGCTGCCTCGTCCATTGAGCTGCTGGACACCGCGTTCCAGACCCTGGGCAAAGGCCGTATCGCCAGCCTGATCGGCCGCTACTTCGCCATGGACCGCGACAATCGCTGGGACCGTGTTGAGCAAGCCTACAACCTGATCGTCGACGGCAAGGGCGAGTTCAACGCCGCTACTGCCCAGGAAGGCCTGGAAGCCGCGTACGCCCGTGGCGAAAGCGATGAATTCGTCAAAGCCACCACCTTGGGTGAGCCGGTCAAGGTCGAAGACGGCGACGCCGTGGTCTTCATGAACTTCCGCGCCGACCGCGCCCGCGAGTTGAGCCGCGTGTTCGTGGAAGACGGCTTCAAGGAATTCGAACGTGCCCGCCAGCCAAAACTGGCCGGTTTTGTGATGCTGACCCAATACGCCGCCAGCATCCCGGCACCCAGCGCATTTGCGCCAGGCAGCCTGGAAAACGTGCTGGGCGACTACCTGGCAAAAAACGGCAAAACCCAGCTGCGCATTGCCGAAACCGAAAAATATGCCCACGTCACCTTCTTCTTCTCGGGCGGACGCGAAGAACCGTTCCCGGGTGAAGAGCGTATTTTGGTGCCGTCGCCAAAAGTCGCCACCTACGACTTGCAGCCTGAAATGAGCGCGCCAGAAGTCACCGACAAGATCGTCGATGCCATCGAAAACCAGCGCTATGACGTGATCGTGGTCAACTACGCCAACGGCGACATGGTCGGCCACAGCGGTGTGTTCGACGCAGCGGTTAAAGCCGTTGAATGCCTGGACCTCTGCGTGGGCCGCATTGTTGAAGCACTGGATAAAGTCGGCGGCGAAGCCCTGATCACCGCCGACCACGGCAACGTTGAGCAGATGTCGGACGAGTCCACCGGTCAGGCGCACACCGCCCACACTTGCGAACCCGTACCGTTCATCTATGTTGGCAAGCGTGCGCTCAAGGTCCGCGAAGGCGGCGTATTGGCCGACGTGGCACCGACCATGCTCAAACTGCTGGATCTAAAGCAGCCTGAAGAGATGACTGGCAGCTCGATCCTGGTCGACGCTTAAGCAATACCTGTAGGAGCGAGCTTGCTCGCGATCCAGTCGACGCTATCGCGAGCAAGCTCGCCCCTACAGGATCTATGTGCAGGCCACAATTTCACTTTCATCCATTTCTTATAGGTGACGATGGCGGGCATACTAGGCCGTCTCGTTCCCCAGGTGTCGCCCGCCCCATGCTTCGCGCCCTTATAGCCCTGACCCTCGCATGCCTGCTCCAACCGGCGTTTGCCGACGAGCGTGCACAAACCCAACAACAGCTGGACGCCACGCGTCAGGATATCGGCGAGCTGAAAAAACTCCTCGGTAAACTCCAGCAAGAAAAATCCGGCGTGCAGAAAGACCTGCGCAGTACCGAAACCGACATCGGCAAGCTGGAGAAGCAGGTAGAAGCCCTGCAACAAGAACTAAAAAAGAGTGAAGGCGAGCTGCTGCGCCTAGATAGCGAGAAAAAAAAACTCCACAGCGCAAAAATTGAACAGCAACGCCTGATCGCCATTCAGGCCCGTGCCGCCTATCAGGGTGGGCGCCAGGAGTACCTGAAGATGCTGCTCAACCAACAAAACCCCGAGAAGTTCGCCCGAACCCTCACCTATTACGACTACCTGAGCCAGGCCCGCCTGGAGCAGCTCAAGAGTTTCAACGAGACCCTGCGCCAACTGGCTAATGTCGAAACCGAGATCAATGAGCAACAAGCTCAACTGCTGACCCAAAAAAGCAGCCTCGACAGACAGCGTGCCGAACTCGACAAGGTACGGGCCGAGCGTCAGCAAGTGCTGGCCAAACTCAGTAACGACGTCAAGGATCGCGATCAAAAGCTGCAAGCTCGCGAGCAGGATCAGGCCGATCTGGCTAAAGTCCTCAAAACCATTGAAGAAACCCTCGCTCGCCAGGCCCGAGAAGCCGAAGCAGCACGGCAAAAAGCCCTGATTGCTCAGCAAGAAGCCGAGAAGAAACGCCAGCGCGAGGCTGAATCGGTTGCCACCGACGCCCCGCGCGCACCGGTCAAGTCGACACCCGGCCCATTGGTGTCCAGTGGTGGCGCGTCCTACGGCGGTGTTTTTTCTCAGGCACGGGGCAAACTTCCTTGGCCTGTTGATGGTCGATTGCTTGCCCGCTACGGTGAGAGCCGTGGCGATGACACCCGTACCAAGTGGGACGGCGTGATGATCAGCGCCTCTTCTGGCAGCCAGGTACACGCTGTACATGGGGGGCGCGTGGTGTTTGCCGACTGGCTGCGCGGCGCAGGCCAATTGGTCATTTTGGATCACGGCAACGGCTATTTGAGCTTGTATGGCCACAACCAGACGCTGCTCAAGTCTGCTGGCGACATTGTTAAAGCAGGTGACGTGATTTCCACCGTGGGCAACAGCGGTGGCCAATCCACACCTGCCCTGTATTTTGCTATTCGTCAGCAGGGTCGCCCAAGTGACCCTGCACAATGGTGCCGCGCTCAGGGATGAGCCATCACCTTTAATACGTAGGAGTTCGTCCAACATGCCGCACTTGTCCCGCCTCAACTCGCTGGCCCTGACGATCGCCCTGGTGATCGGCGCGCCGCTGGCATTGGCTGCCGAGCCAACCGCCCAGCCGACAGCCGCCAGTGACAAGGCACCGCTGCCTCTGGAAGAGCTGCGCACATTTGCCGAGGTCATGGACCGGATCAAGGCCGCGTATGTTGAGCCCGTGGACGACAAAACCCTGCTGGAGAATGCCATCAAAGGCATGCTCAGCAACCTCGACCCGCACTCTGCGTATCTGGGCCCCGAGGACTTCGCCGAATTGCAGGAAAGCACCAGCGGCGAATTTGGCGGGCTGGGCATCGAAGTCGGCTCCGAAGACGGCAATATCAAAATCGTCTCGCCGATTGACGATACGCCAGCCAGCAAAGCCGGGATTCAGGCCGGCGACTTTATCGTCAAGATCAATGGCCAGCCGACACGCGGCCTGAGCATGACCGAAGCCGTAGACCTGATGCGCGGCAAGATCGGTCAAAAAATCACCCTGACTCTGGTTCGCAACGGTGGCACGCCGTTCGACATCACCCTGACCCGCGCCAATATTCAGGTCAAAAGCGTCAAGTCCCAACTGCTTGAAGACGGTTACGGTTACATCCGCATTACCCAATTCCAGGTCAAGACCGGCGAAGAAGTAGCCGCAGCGCTATCCAAACTGCGCCGGGACAACGGTAACAAGAAGCTCAAGGGCATTATCCTCGACCTGCGCAACAACCCGGGCGGTGTGCTGCAATCCGCCGTTGAAGTAGTTGATCACTTCATCACCAAAGGCCTGATTGTTTACACCAAAGGCCGCATCGCCAACTCTGAACTGCGCTTCTCGGCCACGGGCAAAGACCTCAGCGAAAACGTTCCGCTGGTGGTGCTGATCAACGGCGGCAGCGCTTCGGCGTCAGAAATCGTCGCCGGTGCCTTGCAGGATCAAAAGCGCGGCGTGGTGATGGGCACCACCAGCTTCGGCAAAGGCTCGGTACAAACCGTGCTGCCGCTGAACAATGATCGGGCGCTGAAGATCACCACCGCGCTGTACTTCACCCCCAATGGCCGTTCGATTCAGGCCCAAGGCATCGTGCCGGACATCGAAGTCAGCCGCGCCAAGATCACCCGCGAGCAAGACACCGAGTACTACAGAGAGGCCGACCTGCAAGGTCACTTGGGCAACGGCAATGGCGGCGCAGACAAACCGACTGGCTCCAGCCCGAAAGCCAAGCCGATGCCGCAGGACGATGACTTCCAGTTGAGCCAAGCCCTGAGCCTGCTCAAGGGCCTGAACATTACGCGCAGCAACTGAGGTAGGCACTCAAACCTGTAGGAGCGAGCTTGCTCGCGATTGGATCGCTGCGGTTTTTCAGATAAACCGCGTTGCTTGGATCGCGAGCAAGCTCGCTCCTACAGATCGGTGGTATCTGCCTAATCGGGATCTAGTGCAGCAGTAGCTCCAAAATCATGGAGCTACAAATATTTGGCTCTGATCTTCTCGACCACGCCCTCTGCCTTCAGTTGATCCAGCACCTTCTGTAGCTTGATCACTACCTCATCCGGCACGTCTTTGTTCAGCGCCAGGTACAGCTCAGCCTGATTAAAGCGCAGCACCGTCTTGAACCCTGAAATCCCTACCTGCCGCGCCAAAAAGCGCCCAGCAGGATCGCCCGTTGCCCACAGATCAATCTGCCCGGCCAGAAGCTTTCTGGCGTTGTCCTGATCGCGCAGCACGATCACCGGCGCCAGCCCCTGCTTTTGCAGCGACAAGGCAATCGCATCACCTTTGTAAGCCCCTACACGGTATTTTCGGGCTTGCTCAAGGGAAGTCAGGGTAATCGGGCTATTGGCGCGGGCCAGCAGTACCCAGTCATCCGGGCCGAGCGGACCGACCCATTTGAACAGCGCTTCACGCTCGGGCACGCGGGCCGTGACGAAGACACCATAGTCAGGGTTTTCTAGGGCAAGGTTGTAAATTCGCTCCCACGGGAAGCGCAGAGTCATGCTGTACGAGATACCCGCACGCTTGAAGGTCTCGCGCAGGATCTCGACAGCGATGCCTTCAAGATTCTCGTTTTGCGCGAAGTTCTTACCGTTTTTAGCCATGTTGTACGGCGGGAAATTTTCAGTCAGCAAGACCATCGAATAACGCGCGGTATCCGCAGCAAAAGCGCTGCTCGCCACCCACAGGGCAGAGCCGGCCACCACCTGCAAAAAACCTTTAAACATGTCAATCAACCCAAATCCATGGTGTGCCCAAGAGTGCCGTGGGCGTGTCGGGCTGTCCAGTAACCTTTCGGTTGATCAGCCCCCCGAACTTAAAAAATATACAACTACCACAGTCCTAATCGTGAACCTGTTTTATTACGCCTAAACGTCCTGACAAGGGCACTTGGCGCGCCACTTAAGGTTCACACATGAATAATAAAATCCTGCGTCTCCTATTATTAGCGCTGGCAGCTGTTTCACACACCGCAGTCAGTAATCAACAACCCCCGGAAACGACTCCTGTTGGATTAGTCCGCCTGTCGGACGCCACCGATAATAGGTCTCGTACCTGGACGGGTATTGGTCGCCTGCGCGGCGACAACACCTCTTATTGCACGGCCAGCTTGATTGATACCCGCACTACAGATAATCCAACGGGCACAACACCGGCGTATATCATTACCAGCCACCGCTGTTTAAACAGTAAAAACCACGGCCAGTACACATACACCGGTGGCATTCAGCACAACACACCGACCAAAGGAGCCATTTACTTCAACAACTTCGACAACACACTGGACAAGATAAAAAACTATGAACTGAAGACAATCGCCTGGCAAAGCGACGGCGGGTTAAACCTGGCAATCATCGAGCTCAAGGCACCGTTATCCAAACTGATTGCCGACGGGATACAGCCGCTAAAAATAGCCCGCAGAACCCCGCCAACCGGCACCGAAATCCTGACCCTAGGCATCCCCGAATACAGCAACCTGCACGCCACACACTGCACCCAACAGCCCGCCGTCAACATTGCCAGCTATCCTTGGGTTGGCACCAACGTCCTGGCCAATCATTGCACCAATCTCACATTGGGTGGCTTGGGCGGGCCGGTCGTGGACAAAGCCAGCAATGAGTTAATCAGCGTGTTATTGGCAAGTACCCACGGGGCCATAAGCGATGACAAATGCCTCGCCAATACGCCGTGCGAACTAACAGGTAACACTACGCACTGGAGCCCTGACACCCATTACACGCAGCCGGTCTCATTTCTCAATCAGTGCTTTGTACAAGGTCGGCTGGCCGCCACCGCCCCTGAGTGCGCCCTGTACAAGCTGACCTCGGTCACACTCGAAGAACCCAGCCAACCGCCGGCGCGCATTCTGGAAAAACTCGCTTCCGAGGAAAGCCATGAGCCCGACACGTTCGCAGTGGGTGCCGCTGTCGGCTCGCCCTTCTACCGTTATAAATACGTCCATGACGCCAACACGTGTCACAACAGCACGGGCTATAGCCAGGCCATCAGCTCAACCGAGACGAACATTAACTTTACGCTCAATGATGACACTGGCCTGCACCTGCTATGTATCATCGGTGTTGAGTCTCATAACGATCGGTTAACCAGCGCTCAATTCAATGCTGCCAAAATAATCGTTACCGAGCGCATTGCAATCAAACAAGAACAAGCGAACCACATGAAAGTCAGTCGCTCACGAAAGGTCGACGAGTTCTATTATGCGGACTGGTATCACCGCTCGCCGTTACTGGGGCACTATAAAGTCAAATACGGCCCTTATGAGTCGACTGACTGTACGAATAACGAAGGTTATATCGAAATACCCGACTATGAAGTGCGCACCCGCGACAGCGGCCCTTGGGCAGAAGAGTATGAACATAAAGCTCACCCCACCAACCCTGAGCTGATTCTGGTCAAGGAAACAAAGGAGCAACTGATTGAGGGGACTTACACTAAAATTATAGAGCCCAAAGAAAGCGTATTTAAACTGTGTACCGTCGTGTTCAATCTAAACAATGAACCCTCTGAGCCACGTACCGATATTTTAAGACCGCTGTAATACGCGACTGAATCGTCAGCATCTGCCCATGAGCAGGTGCTGACAGTCAGGTTTTTAACGCACCACAATCCCGCGTTCAGCCATATAGGCCTTGGCTTCTGGCACGGTGTATTCGCCGAAGTGGAAAATACTCGCCGCCAGTACCGCGCTGGCGTGGCCTTCAAGGATCCCGTCAGCCAAATGCTGCAGGTTGCCGACACCGCCCGAAGCGATCACTGGAATGCCCAGTGCGTCGCTGATGGCGCGGGTCACGCCGAGGTCAAAACCGCTTTTCATGCCGTCCTGATCCATGCTGGTCAGCAAGATCTCACCAGCGCCCAAGCCTTCCATCTTCATGGCCCACTCGACAGCATCGAGCCCGGTTGGCTTGCGCCCACCGTGGGTGAAGATTTCCCAGCGCGGGGCTTCACCCGGCAAAGAAACTTTTTTCGCATCAATCGCGACCACGATGCATTGCGAACCAAAGTGCTGCGCCGCCTCCCCCACAAACTCCGGGTTAAACACCGCCGCCGTGTTGATCGAGACCTTGTCCGCGCCGGCATTGAGCAGGTTACGAATGTCCTGGATGCAGCGCACACCGCCGCCTACGGTCAGCGGGATAAATACCTGGCTAGCCATGCGTTCAACGGTATGCAACGTGGTGTCGCGGCCATCAACGCTGGCAGTGATGTCGAGAAACGTAATCTCGTCAGCACCTTGCTCGTCGTAACGACGGGCGATTTCTACCGGGTCGCCAGCATCACGAATGTTCTCGAACTTGACGCCCTTCACAACCCGGCCGTTATCCACGTCCAGGCAAGGGATGATGCGTTTGGCCAGCGCCATGCAGTTCTCCTCAGGCCTTGTAGCTGTCGCAGAAGGCTTGCGCCTCAGCCACATCCAGCGTGCCTTCATAAATTGCGCGGCCGGTGATCGCGCCGATGATGCCCGGTGCCTTGGCGTCCATCAGGGTTTTGATATCGCCCAGATTGTGGATACCGCCAGAAGCGATCACAGGGATTGAGGTAGCCGCCGCCAGCGCAGCGGTGAAGCTCACGTTGCAGCCCTGCATCATGCCGTCTTTGGCAATGTCGGTATAAACGATGGCCGACACGCCGTCCGCTTCAAAGCGCTTGGCCAGGTCGATGACCTGCACGTTGCTGACTTCAGCCCAGCCATCAGTGGCGACGAAGCCATCTTTAGCATCCAGACCGACGATTACCTTACCCGGGAAGGCGCGGCACGCCTCGGCCACGAACTCAGGGTTCTTCACCGCTTTGGTGCCCAGAATCACGTAGCTCACGCCCGCTTTAACGTAATACTCGATGGTTTCCAGCGAGCGAATCCCGCCGCCGATTTGAATCGGCAGATGCGGATAACGCTTGGCAATAGCCGTCACCACGTCGCCATTGACTGGCTGGCCTTCAAAGGCACCGTTCAGGTCAACCAGGTGCAGACGGCGGCAACCGCCCTCTACCCATTTGGCGGCCATGCTCACCGGGTCATCGGAGAACACCGTGGAGTCTTCCATACGGCCCTGGCGCAGACGTACACAGGCACCGTCTTTAAGATCGATAGCGGGGATAATGAGCATCTGGCAAACCTTAAAATTCGGGAGTCAATGACTCGGAAATCAGTTCTTTTCAAGCGCCCACAGGTCGCTTTCGATGCTCTCGAACCTCTCTTTGAGGTGCGTTTGAACATCGAAAATCGCGCGATTGTAGTAATGCGGCGCGATTTCGCGAGTGAACAGCTCAAGGATTTCAGCCGCTTCAAACGAACCGAGGTCCAGCTCAAAACGGTCTTCCATAAAGCGTTTGATCTTGCTGTTGGCTTCGTTCTCTTGCTCAGGGGTAAGCGTGAGAATCGGTGCCTTGGGTTTGCGGGCGGCCATTACCAGCGCCCGTCCCAAGCCACGAAGTTTTCCAGCAGCTGCAAGCCGTGGGTATGGCTCTTCTCGGGGTGGAACTGCACCGCGAAGCGCGAACCCTCGGCCAGTGCGGCCGCAAAATCGACGCCGTAGTGCCCGCCACCAACCACCTGGCGAGGATTGCCCGCCGCGATGTAGTAACTGTGTACAAAGTAGAAGCGCGCCAAATCGGGGATGCTGTGCCACAGAGGGTGATCGACCTTCTGCTGCACTTCGTTCCAGC
The DNA here is from genome assembly GCA_040385125.1 of Pseudomonadota bacterium. Taxonomy (GTDB): domain Bacteria; phylum Pseudomonadota; class Gammaproteobacteria; order Pseudomonadales; family Pseudomonadaceae; genus Aquipseudomonas. The sequence continues at coordinate 20,702 of JAZKIA010000022.1, forward strand.
CCATGTGCGGCACCTTGAGGTGCTCGCCGTCTTCATGCAGATCTTTGCCGAAGAACTTGACCTGGCCGGGGAACAGGCCGATGCAATCAACGCCGCCGTTTTCTTCGCTGGTGTCGAGCATGGCTTGCATGCCCACACAGATCCCGAGAAACGGACGATCCAGACTGACTTCACGCACCAGCGAGTCGAAGCCCAAACGACGGATTTCGGCCATGCAGTCGCGAATCGCGCCGACACCGGGGAACACCACGCGGTCAGCTTCGCGAATCACGTCAGCATCGCTGGTGATCAGCACGCGACCGGCGCCAACGTGTTCCAGCGCCTTGGCCACCGAGTGCAAGTTACCCATGCCGTAATCGATAACCGCCACTGTCTGCATCAGAGCACGCCCTTGGTCGACGGCATTTGCCCTTCCATCCGCTCATCGAGCGCGACCGCCATGCGCAGCGCGCGGCCGAAAGCCTTGAACACGGTTTCAATCTGGTGGTGGGTGTTGTGCCCGCGCAGGTTGTCGATGTGCAAGGTCACGTTGGCGTGGTTCACAAAGCCCTGGAAGAACTCCTGAAACAGGTCAACGTCGAAACCGCCCACGGTGGCGCGAGTGTAGGGAACGTGCATTTGCAGGCCTGGACGGCCCGAAAAGTCGATGACTACGCGCGACAGCGCTTCATCCAGCGGGACGTAAGCGTGACCATAACGGGTCATGCCTTTTTTATCGCCAACGGCCTGGTTAAAGGCTTTACCGAGGGTAATGCCCACATCTTCGACGGTATGGTGATCGTCGATATGCAGGTCGCCTTTGCACTCGATGTCCAGGTCGATCAGCCCGTGTCGGGCGATCTGGTCGAGCATGTGCTCAAGAAAAGGAACACCGATATCAAATCGGGCCTTACCGGTCCCATCCAAGTTGATCGAGGCTTTAATCTGGGTTTCCAGAGTATCGCGCTCGACTGACGCCTTACGTTCGGCCATCACCAGCTCCGCAAAATCATTGGGCGAAAAAAGGTGGCCATTATAGGCACGGGTCTGACAAACAGAAACATTAAGGGTGATGTGACTGACGGAGTGAACCCTGGGCACACACAAAACCCGTAGCAGCTGCCGGAGGAACGAGGCAGCTGCTACGGGTGCGCGTTAAACCTTAGTGGAACAACACCGCCGTTTTCTGCACGGTGACCCAAATGCCCCACAGCAACGGAATGCCCACCGCCAGCCAGGCCGCAACGGTCAACGGCATGCTGCCAGGCGACGCTTTCCATTCCAGCGAGGTGCTGGCATCTGCCCCCTTGTCGTGGCCCAGCGCTTGTTCAGCCGCCAGTTCAGCATCAGTCATGAAGTACTTGTCAGCCACCGGACGCACCAGCAAGTTGCAGATAAAGCCCAACACCAGCAAGCCCGCGAGTATGTACAGCGTGATGTCATAAGCCGCTGCACGCTCGACCCCAATGCTCAGCTGATACTCACGCAGGTAGTTGACCAACACTGGTCCCAACACGCCAGCCGCCGCCCAGGCCGTCAGCAGACGCCCGTGAATCGCACCGACCATCTGTGTACCAAACAAGTCCGCCAGGTAAGCCGGCACCGTGGCAAAACCACCGCCGTACATCGACAAGATGATGCAAAACGCGGCTACGAACAGCGAGATGTTGCCCAAATGGCCCAGGTTCGGCACCAGCGCGTACAACGCAAAACCCAGTGCAAAGAACACAAAATAGGTGTTTTTACGCCCCAGATAATCCGAGAACGAGGCCCAGAAGAACCGCCCGCCAATGTTGAACAGGCTCAACAAGCCCGTGAAACCCGCCGCAATCGCCGCGATCTGCGCCAGTTGCGCAGCATCCAACTGACTAAAGGTCAGGTTATTACCCAGCAATTTTCCCGCAAACACCTCCTGCAACAGCGGCGAGGCCATGCCCAGAATGCCAATACCGGCTGAAACGTTGAGGCACAGCACCAGCCACACCAGCGCAAACTGCGGGGTTTTCCAGGCCACACTCACGTGTACATGGCGCTGGGTGATCATCGCGTTCGCCGCTTTCTTGACCGGCGCCGTCCAGCCCTCAGGCTTCCAGCCGGTCGGCGGCACACGGTACGACAGAGCGCCACCGACCATAAACACGAAGTAAATCGCCGCCATCACCAAAAAGCTCTGCCACACACCCACGCCGTCTGGCCCGGCAAAATGCCCCATCAGCGCAGCGGCCAGCGGTGCGCCAACCATTGCCCCGCCACCAAAGCCCATAATCGCCATGCCCGTGGCCATGCCGCGCTTGTCCGGGAACCACTTGATCAGCGTCGACACCGGCGAGATATAGCCCAACCCCAGGCCAATCCCGCCAATCACCCCCGAACCCAGCCACATCAGCCAGATTTGGTGGGTATAAATACCCAGCGCCGAAATCAGCAGACCGCCACACCAGCACAGCGCCGACACCAGGCCCGCCTTGCGCGGCCCGGCGTGTTCCAGCCAGCCACCCCAAACGGCTGCCGAGCAACCAAGGAAGATGAAGAACAAGGTGTAGATCCAGCCAAGCATCGAAATCGGCCAATCACATTGCGACGAAAACACCTGGGCAATAAAGCTCATGTCCGGCGCACAAGCGACAGGCGCAGTCACACCCAATGACTTGGACAGCGGCAGCCAAAACACCGAAAAACCGTAGGCCATGCCGATGCACAGGTGAATGGCCAACGCGGCAGGCGGAACCAGCCAGCGATTGAAACCGGATGTGGCAATGATGCGTTCCTTGGACAGGAACGCAGGCTGTGCGGCAGGACTGCCCGCAGCGGTGCTGGTACTCATTATTATTTCCCCCATGAATGAAAAGATTCCCCAGGTACGCTTGATCCCGTGAGGACAACTGTAGGAGCGAGCTTGCTCGCGATGCGCTCGCTATACCGTTAACGCTCTTCGCGAGCAAGCTCGCTCCTACATCCACCCCCCAGTCCGCCAGCGCGTGGCGCTATACTCTGCGGCTGAATTTAAAACTCCCTTCACTCAGACCTGCAAGGACTCGCCCATGAAAGCGTTCGGCAAAATCCTGGGTCTGGTGCTTCTCGCACTGTTGCTGATCATCGTGGCTTTGGGCTTTGCCCTAAGCCATCTGTTCGATCCCAACGACTACAAAGACGAGATCCGCCAGATAGCCCGTGACAAAGCCCACATTGAACTGACCCTCAATGGCGACATCGGCTGGAGCCTCTTCCCTTGGCTGGGGCTGGAGCTGCACGACGCCAGCGTCGCGACCCTTGCAGCACCCACCAAACCTTTCGCTGACCTGCAAATGCTCGGCCTGTCAGTACGCGTTCTGCCACTGCTGCGCAAAGAAGTGCAAATGAGCGACGTGCGCGTCGAAGGCCTGAACCTGCGCCTGACCCGCGATAAGGACGGTCACGGAAACTGGCAGGATATCGGCCAGCCAGCCCCCGTAGCCGCAGGCACCGCCACCACCACAGAGCCAGTTGCGACCAGCAAGCCTGACAGCATCAGCCAACCGCTCAAGCTCGATATCGACAGCCTGACCGTGAACAATGCACGCGTTGAATACAGCGACGAGCAAAGCGGCCAGCAGTTCAGTGCCGAGAGCATTCAACTGAGCACCGGCCCGGTTCACGAAGGCATCAGCATCCCGGTCAAACTGACCGCCTTTTTGGGCACCAACAAGCCCGTGATGCGGGTCAAAACCGAAGTCGACGGCAAGCTGCGCTTTGACCGCGCCCTCAAGCGCTATCAGTTCGAAGACATGAAAGTTGTCGGCGAAGCCTCTGGCGAGCCGCTGCAAGGCAAAACCATGACCTACGCCGCTCAAGGGCAAATTCTGGTCGATCTGGCAGCGAACGTCGCCGAATGGAGCAGCCTTAAGGTCTCAGCCAACCAACTGCGCGCCTTGGGCGAACTCAAAGCCAACAACCTCGACAACACCCCGCAAATCAGCGGCGGCTTGTCGATTGCCCAACTCGATCTGGCCAAGTTTCTCGACAGCATCGGCCATACCCTGCCCGCGATGGCACCGGGTAGCCTGAGTAAAGTAGAACTGGTCAGCCGCTTGTCCGGCACACCCAGCAGCGTGGCCTTCGACGAACTCAACCTGAAAGTCGATGACAGCACCTTTACCGGACGCATCGCGATTGAAGACTTCGCCAAACAAGCTGTACGAATTCAGCTGAAAGGCGACACGTTCGACGCTGATCGCTACCTGTCACCCACATCAGCCGAAGCAGCGGGTGCCAAGGCTGCGCGCCAGGCCGAAGTCCAGAGCAGTGAAGCCGGAGCGCTGGCGGCATCGGGCGACACGCCGTTGCCGGACGCACCCACCAAAAGCGGCTGGAGCACGGCAAAAATCATTCCGGTCACTCGCCTCAAGAGCCTGGATCTGGAAGCTGACATCAGCTTCGGCCAACTGACCCTGAGCAAACTGCCGATTCAAAATGCCGGCCTCAAGGCCAGCAGCAAGGCGGGCCTGTTAACCCTCGAAAACCTCAGTGGCAACCTCTACAAGGGTAGTTTCGCCGCCAATGGCAGCCTGGATGTACGCCCCATGCTACCGCTGGCCAAGTTGCAGACCCGCATCAACAACGTTCCGGTCGAGAAAATCCTCCAGAGCCAGGGTCAAAAACCTCCGGTAACCGGCCTGCTGACCCTCAACAGCAACGTCACCGGCAGCGGCAACAGCCAGAGCGCGCTGATTCAAAGCCTCAACGGCAGCGCCAACTTTGTGCTCAACGACGGCGTGTTGCTCAACGCCAACCTTGAACAGCAAATGTGCCGCGGCATTGCCACCCTTAACCGCAAAACCCTGAGCGGCGAACCTCACGGCAAAGACACGCCGTTCAAGGACCTCAAGGGCAGCCTGATTTTCCGTAACGGCGTGGCCAGCAACCCCGACCTGATCGTGCGTATGCCCGGCCTGAGCATCAAAGGCGATGGCGACATCGACCTGCGCGTACTGGGCATGGACTACCGCATCGGCATCACCGTGGAAGGCGACACCCGCGCCATGCCAGACCCGGCCTGCCAGGTCGGCAAAAACTTTGTCGGCGTCGAGCTGCCACTGCGCTGCCGTGGCCCGCTGGAACTGGGGGCCAAGGCTTGCCGTCTGGACAAGGAAGGACTGGGCAAAGTCGCCGCCAAAGTGGCAGGCAACAAAATCAGCGAAAAGCTCGAAGAGAAACTCGGCGACAAAGTCAGCCCTGAACTCAAAAACGCCCTCAAAGGATTGTTCAACCGATGAGAGACGAGCAGTTCGCAAGCGCCGTGCTGGAATGGTATGACCAGCACGGCCGACATGACCTGCCCTGGCAACAGGGCATCACCCCGTACCGGGTGTGGGTCTCGGAAATCATGCTGCAGCAAACCCAGGTCAGCACCGTACTCAACTATTTCGACCGGTTTATGGCCTCGCTGCCCACGGTCGAAGCGCTGGCAGCAGCACCGGAAGACGAAGTGCTGCACCTGTGGACTGGCCTGGGGTATTACACCCGAGCGCGCAATTTGCAAAAGACCGCCAAGATTGTCGTTGCCGAGTACGGCGGCGAATTCCCGCAGGACGTCGAAAAACTGGTCGAATTGCCCGGCATCGGCTTGTCCACCGCTGGAGCGATTGCCAGCCTGAGCATGGGCCTGCGTGCACCGATCCTCGACGGCAACGTCAAACGGGTGCTGGCACGCTATACGGCGCAAGAGGGCTACCCCGGCGAACCCAAAGTCGCCAAACAGCTGTGGGCCACCGCGGAGCGCTTCACACCCCATGACCGCGTCAACGCCTACACCCAGGCGATGATGGACATGGGCGCCACACTCTGCACCCGCAGCAAGCCGAGTTGCCTGCTGTGCCCACTGGAAAGCGGCTGCGAAGCGCACCTTCTGGGCCTTGAGACCCGCTACCCGATCCCCAAGCCGCGCAAAACCATCCCGCAAAAGCGCACGCTAATGCCGATGCTGGCGAATGCCGAGGGCGCGATCCTGCTTTACCGCCGTCCGTCGACCGGCTTGTGGGGCGGCCTGTGGAGCCTGCCTGAGCTGGACGACCTCAAAGACATCGAGCATCTGGCGCTGCAACACTCGCTGGCGCTGGGCGCGCAACACGAACTGCCTGGCCTGACCCACACCTTTAGCCATTTTCAGTTGGCCATCGAACCCTGGCTGATCCACGTCGAAGAGTCTGGCCATCACGTGGCCGAGGCCGATTGGCTCTGGTATAACCTCGCCACCCCGCCGCGCCTGGGCCTTGCTGCCCCGGTCAAGAAGCTGCTCAAACGCGCAGCCGACCTATTACATGCTGGAGAGACTTCATGACCCGTACCATCATCTGCCGCAAATACAACGAAGAACTGCCCGCGCTGGAGCGCCCTCCGTTTCCGGGCGCCAAAGGTCAGGACATTTTTGACCACGTTTCAGCCAAAGCCTGGGCTGATTGGCAAAAACACCAGACTTTGCTGATCAACGAGAAGCGTTTGAACATGATGAACGCCGAAGATCGAAAATATTTGCAGGGCGAAATGGATAAATTCTTCAGCGGCGAAGAATACGCCCAAGCAGAAGGCTACGTTCCGCCGACCGAATAAATCCCGGTTTTAAAGGGTTTGGCCCGTAAGCGACGGTAATAATTAAATATTTTTCAAAAAAATGTTTGACGGGTCATCGAAAAAGGCTTCTAATGCGCCCCGTTGCCCAGATAGCTCAGTCGGTAGAGCAGGGGATTGAAAATCCCCGTGTCGGCGGTTCGATTCCGTCTCTGGGCACCACATTCAGCTTTGATGTGGTGTTCGCATCACCTCAAAGCAAACAAAAAACCCGCCTAGTGCGGGTTTTTTGTTGGGCGCGATTTAACCTCGAATAGCCGAAAGCTCAGCCCTGTATGACCAGCAGAGTATTCCTACCGTAAGTTGTGACTTGCCTGTCGTCATATCGGGCGCCATCTGCTTTTTTCCCTACTCGCCTTAGCCTCAAATCCCACCTATCGAAACAACACTCCGCCCATTCGCGGGAGTGGACGAGAAGGTGCGCATGCCCGTCGAAAAATTGAGCGAAGCAGAACTCAACCGTTTAGGGATGGATCAGTCCCCTGACTGGCCCTACCCGCTCCTCCCGCGTCCCTTTAAATCGCCACCCGCCCTGCCCCGTACCCTGACCTATCAAGAAGTCCTCCAGCGCAAGAAAGAGCAGCAAGCTGCATTTCGTCGCTCTGATGCCGTACAAACCGCCGAACGGGCCCGCACAGAAGCACGCCTGCTGGAGCACGAAGCACGCCAGCGGGCAAAAGAGAACATGCCGCCCGCGCCCCAAGACTGCACCTTTGCCAAGGCCTGCAGCGTGGCCAAAGGCCAAACCTGCTATCGCGCAGACCCAGCCCCCTTTGAAGGGCTTGAAGCGTACGGCACCTTCGCCGTGCTCAGCACCCGCCAAGCCCTGAACCCGCAGGGCGCGGCGCTCGAGCTGATCGCCAGTTCCACCAGCGCATTGACCCTTGCCGGGCACATGGGCCGGGGCTCCCTGAGCCTGGCCCGCCCTGTTGCAGCGGGCTCGCTGTTATCCACCAGCGTTGCCGGCACTGTCGCTTTGCTGTGGCCCAACACATCACTGACGACAGACGCCGCGTTCTACAAAACCGAAGACTTCGCTCACCTGAGCGTGGCCAACATTGGCGTGCGGATTAACGTCAAATACCTGCCCGAGCAATCTGTCAGTGCTTTTGGCGTGTACACCGGCCGCAATCCCGACTGGCGCAGCGTACCGCTGATTGCCGCCAGCGAACGTGGCGAGCAACTGGTCGCTGATTTGGGCGACGGCATCGAGCTGATCTGGACACCGGCAATCAACCCGCGTGACACCTTGGGCATCCCCGCCCTGCAAGGCGCGCCACAACTACCGGGTGTGTATGTATTCCCTGAGGCCAAGCAAGCCGAACAGCTGTACCAACACCCAATCACCGCGCAAGACTTTCGCGACGCGATCATCTGGTTCCCCAGTAAACCCGAACTCTCCCCGCTCTACCTCTCCCTCAGCCTGCGTGATGCACCGGGCGTGGCAACGGGTGTGGGCGAAGATGTGGACGGTGTATGGCTGGCCGGGGCCAACACGGGCATTGGCGTACCGATCCCGACGCGGATTGCTGATCAGCTCAGAGGGCGCGAGTTTTCGAGCTTTGATGCGTTCAGGAGTGCGTTTTGGAAGGCGGTGGCGGGGGATGTGGGGTTGAGGGCGGGGTTTAAAGAGGACAATCTTGAACGAATGCTAAGAGGCGGCGCACCCTCTGCGCGCTACAGGAACACAGCAGGAAAAAGAAAGTCTTTTGAGATTCACCATGTTGACTGGATATCGAGCGGTGGAGATGTATACAACATCGACAACTTACGAGTGAATACGCCCAACAACCACATAGCCCTTCATAGAAAGCACCCACATGAAAAATAAGATCGACGAATACACCGAAGCTCAATTCATTCGTTTCATGGAGGAAATTCGTACTGCGAACAAGAGCGCACCCGAAAGCGTTTTAAATGAGCTATTGGACACGTTTTGCCAAATCACTGAGCACCCGGATGGAACGGATCTTATCTACTACCCCGAAGAAGGAGCAGACAACACAAATGAAGGCATCGTCCAAACCATAAAAGAATGGCGTGAAGCCAATGGTTTACCAGGATTTAAACCCCGCTTCTGACCAGGCCCTGTTTTGGCGATATCAAAAGAGGTTGCTGACATGAATAAATTTTATGATTACACCGAACCCCAGTTCATTAGTTTCATACAGAAAATTCACTCCGCCAACAAAAGCGCATCAGACGAAAAGTTAGGCCAGCTTTTACAACAGTTCAGAACAATTACGGAGCATCCCAGTGGCACCGATTTGATCTTCTACCCGGATGACGGCGCTGACGACTCCCCAGAAGGCATTACCCAAACCATAAAAGAATGGCGTAAAGCCAACGGCCTGCCCGGTTTCAAGCCCGATAATTGACCCTAACCACGATCCACGCTTGGTGATCTCAACGACCTGAGGTTCAATAACCGCCTTAGCCCGTAAAGGACACACCTTTCATGTCATCGCCCAAGAAACAGCAAAAGCACGCGCAGCGGGCCAAATCCAAAGCCAAACAGAACCGCACCGGCAAACCGGCCAAGGCCTCGGCGGGCGCACAGATCGATAATCCGTTCGATGACGTAAAAATCGACCTCAGCACTTTCGATTTCCAGGACATCCTCGAAAACGGTTTTGACCCGGCCGATTACGACGATCTGTTCCAGGCGATGAAAGCCGCTGAAGCCAAAAACCAACTGACGATGTGCATGGTGTTCTTGCAATACCCGGTGCTGGAGCTGGTGATTTCGGAAGAGGAAGAAGAGCCGGCCACCGATTTCCTGATGGGCCTGCTGATTGAATACCGCATCGCCGTGCATGGCGATGACGAAGACAGTGCTGTGGCGTGGATCGAAACCCCGGCATTCCAGAAAGATTACGTTGAAGCTTCGCGTTTGCTGTTGGAACGCAACGCCCGGAACCTCCACTGACCGCAGCCCTATCCCATACCGCCAGCCGGGCATTTATCGAGCCCGCGGCTGACGGCTATCGGCTGGGCGGTTTTGAGTGGCGTCACCCAGCGCCAGACACCACACGCGCAGTGGTCATCATCAACGCCGCCACCTCGGTGCGGTGCGGCTACTACGCACGGTTTGCCGACTATCTGTTCAGTCACGGCCTGGACGTGATGTTGTTCGACTATCGCGGTATCGGGGTCTCACGCCACGGTTCGCTGCGTGGCTTTGAGGCGTCGTGGTCGGATTGGGGCACGCTGGACTTTGAAGCCCTTGTGCAGCGCGCACAGCGCGAATTCCCCGAACAGCCGATCAATGTGGTCGGCCACAGCTTTGGCGGCTGTGCGGCAGGGCTGGCGGCGTCTGGGCAGGTTATTCGCCATCTGGTGACTGTAGGCGCGCAGTTTGCCCACTGGCGCGACTATGCACCGGCCCAACGCTGGCAGATGTTCGCCAAATGGCACGCCGTCATGCCGCTGTTCACGCGGCTGTGCGGCTACTTCCCGGGCAAGCGTCTGGGCTGGCTCGAAGACACGCCGGCCGGGGTGGTCAAAGACTGGAGCGCCCTGAGCGCACGCTACGAGAGGCTCCCCAGCGCTCGCCATCACGCCGCCCTGCCCTTTGCGTCTGTGAACGCCAAAACCCTCGCCATCAGCCTGAGCGACGATCCTTTCGGTACGGTGGCGGCCATCGAGCGCCTGCTGGGTTATTTCAGCGCCAGCGCACGTACGCATCTGCGGATAAAGCCCGAAGACATTGGCGAAGCAGCCATCGGCCATTTCGCATTTTTCCATAGCCGTTTTCAGAGCAGCTTGTGGCCGATTGTTTTGGAGTGGTTGTTGAACGGTGAGTTGATGGCCGATACACCTGGGCAGATCATGAACAGAACCCTGTAGCCGCTGCCGCAGGACCTTCAGTGAGCCATGCTTCTGTGGGAGCGAGCCTGCTCGCGAAGGCCGCGAGTGATGCTCTTGAGAGCTTCGCGAGCAGGCTCGCTCCCACAAGGTATAAGTCTCGACACAAGGGCACGGTGGCGGTTGCCAAGAATGGGTTCCGGCGCTAGAGTCCGCTTCGTCACGGTCAATCCCGTGACCGGGCTTGGAAACCCGAATCGTAAACGGTGCAACAGCGCCAAAGTCATTATTTCAGGCGTTTTTTTATGCCTGAAATAATGACTTTATGGCAGCTGTGCGTGGGAGGCTTCGTGCCTGCCGGGCTCCGTTTGCCCCGGTTTTCCAACCTGCGTACAGCTGCCACCCATTCGCTTGGAAACGAACGTGGTAGCTCTCATCTGCAAACGGAGCTTCACTCATGCCTCAACCCTGCACCTCACTTTTAGCCTTCCACGAAACCGGCCACGCTCAGCACAATCATTTGCTGTTCAGCGTCACGCCCAACATTCCGGCGGTTGATGCCTTGCACAGCGCCTCGGAACTGATCTCAGCCGCAACACACGCGCTGGACGCAGCAGCAATGGGCACCACCTGTATCGATGCTCATCAAGCCTTTCTGCTTTCCTACGCCTTGCGCTCCGCCAAAGCCACAGTCGACGCCCTCAGCCAAGACTTCGTCCCCACAAACTGATCACCAGAGGGGAGCGAGCCTCTAACCTCCCCTCGCCCCATGCACTCTCACACTCGACGGCGGGTTGTTCGCCAGTTTGTTGGCGGGCCGACGCGGACGTACCAGCAGCTCGCCGCCACAGTTAGGGCACAGTCCACCCAGCTTCTGCTCGGTACACGACGCGCAAAAAGTGCACTCGAATGAGCAAATCCGCGCTTGAGACGAATCGGGCGGCAGGTCGCAATCACAACACTCGCAATTGGGGCGTAGTTCAAGCATGAACACCTCGGGATAGATGGGTAATTTTCGTCCTTACATTTAAGACGCTTCCCGCAAAAAACCAACAGCTAATACGAAATGGCAGTGACATCCTCATTGGCCCCTCTGACCAATGCGCGGCAATCACCATGAAACCTTCGCTTCCCGTTCACCCTGGCGACTCTGATCTGGCACCACTACTCAACACCTTGGGCGAACTGATCCGCCAGGCCCGGCATAAAGCCCTGCGCGTGGTCGATACGCTGCAAGTGCAAACCTGCTGGAACATGGGTCGGCACATCATCGAGCACGAACAGGCCGGTGCCGCACGGGCCACCTACGGCAAACAGTTGTTACCCACACTGGCCAAAGCCCTGACGGCAGAGTTTGGCAAAGGATTCGACGCCTCCAACCTCCGTTACATGCGACTTTTCTACCAGGCATTTCCAAAGTGTGACGCACTGCGTCACGAATTGAGCTGGACCCATTACCGCACATTGCTGCGGGTCGACAGCGACAGCGCACGCCAGTGGTACATGGATGAAGCCGCCACATTGAACTGGTCGACCCGCGCTCTGGAGCGGCAAATCGGCACCCTGTATTACGAGCGTTTACTGCTCAGCCAGGATCGACCGGCGATCAAGCAAGAAGCCGCGACCAACCTCGCCCCCTTGAACAAAAGCCCACGTGAGTTTGTGCGCGATCCGGTGCTATTGGAGTTTTTGGGCATGCCCACGGTGGCCGGGCTGTTTGAGACGGGATTGGAACAAGCGCTGATCGATCATCTGCAAGGGTTCTTGCTGGAACTGGGCAAGGGCTTCGCCTTCGTCGCCCGCCAGCAACGCATCAGCACCGAGAGCAAAGACTTTTACGTCGATCTGGTGTTTTACAACTACCTGCTCAAGTGCTTTGTGATTTTCGACCTGAAACGAGGCGAACTGACCCATCAGGATATTGGCCAGATGGACATGTACGTGCGCCTGTACGACGACCTCAAGCGCGGCCCCGAGGACTGTCCCACCGTGGGCATCATTTTGTGTGCGCAAAAAGATGCCTCGGTGGTGCGCTACTCGGTGTTGCATGGCAACGAGCAGCTGTTCGCCAGCAAATACACGCTGGTGCTGCCGACCGAGGACGAGTTACGCGCCGAACTCGACCGCGAGCAAGCGCTGGTCGAGTCTTACGCCAATACGTCTGGCCTTAGCTGAACGCGTTGATAAACCAGGTGATCAGCGGGATGGCCACAATGTCGATCAGCACGGCCCCGCACAGCGGCACGATGATGAAGGCTTTGTACGAGAACACTTTGTAGTGGTCGCAGATGGCGCCCATGTTGGCCACGGCATTGGGAGTTGCGCCCAGGCCGTGCCCCATGAAGCCTGCACACAGCACCGCCGCGTCGTAGTTACCGCCAAACACGCGGAACAGTACGAAGATGCACAGCAAGATCATGACCACCACTTGCACCACCAGAATCACCAGCAGCGGCACGCCGAGTTTTTCCAGTTCCCAGAACTTCAGGCTCATCATGGCCATGGTCAGGAACATGCCCAGGCTCACGTCGCCAATGGTGCTGACGGCATGGTCCGGTATCTCGACCGTTTGGGTGCGGTCGTTGAGGTTGCGCAGAATAATTGCAACGAACATCGCGCCCACATAGCTGGGCAGCACAATGCCCAAATGCTGCTGCAAGCTGCCGCCGAGCCAGAAGCCCAACACCATGACCACCACGATGCAGGTCAGCAGGCGCAGCAGTGTCGGCGCATCCAGTGCGGCAGGCGGGACGTGCGCGGCTTGCTCAAAGGCTTTGAGGTTGCCCACCTCGCCTGCTTTAACCGTGAGTTTGTTGCGTTCAATCAACCAGCGCGCCAGCGGGCTGCCCAGCAAACCGCCCGCCACCATGCCGAACGTCGCGGAGGCCAGTGCGGCCGTGGTTGCGCCTACGGCACCGAGGTTTTCAGCAATGGGGCCAAACGCAGCCGCCGCACCGAAACCGCCTTCAAGCGACACGGCGCCGGCCATGATTCCCAGTAACGGATCAATGCCCAAGACTTTGGCCATGCTGACACCGACGACGTTTTGCAGCAGCGCCAGCCCCCAACATGCTCCGAGGTAGATAAACAGCAGCTTGCCGCCTTTGCGCAACAGGCCGAGGCTGCCACCCAGGCCAACCGTGGTGAAGAACGCCACCATCAGCGGAACTTGCAGGCTGGTGTCGAGGGTCAGGTTGAGCAGTTGCTGGTCACGCAACAGCCAGATCAGCAGCGCGAATCCAAAGCCGCCAATGACTGGGGCCGGTACGCAGAGCTGACGCAGCCAGTAGCTGCGTTTTTTTAATTGGGCACCCAGGCCCAGTAGAAGCAACGCGAGAGCAAGGGTGCTCAGCGCATCCAGTTCGAATGTCAGCATGGCGAATTTCTCTTTTTCTTATGATTCAACAAGCGGTTTCAGGGATGTACGGAAAAACTTAATCAATCAGGCTGGCAAGCAATCGCGCGCCAATGCGGGCGGTTCGGTGGTCGATGTCCAGGCTCGGGTTGAGCTCGGCGATGTCTGCCATGCGCAATTTGCCGCTGGCTTTGGCACGCCGTACCAGGTGTTCAACGATCTGCATGTCCACGCCATGAGCGGATGGCGCACTCACGCCGGGCGCTTGGCTGGCGGGCAACACATCGAGGCACAAGGTCATGTACAGGTGATCGACGCCCTGCAAGAAGTCATCCAAAAAGGCTTCGATGGCGGGCATGTCCCAGCTGTTCATCTGCCGGTCGAGGCGATAACGCACGTTCAATCGCTCGGCCTGTTCAAACAGCGCCTGGGTGTTGTTCTGTTGGCTAACGCCCAGACAGCAATAAGCGAACGGCATGTCGGCGCGCTGGCAGTATTCGGCGATCTGGCGAAAGGGGGTGCCGGAGCTGCTCTGTTCGGCGTGGCGTAAATCAAAGTGCGCATCAAAATTCAGAACGCCAATGCGCGGTTGTGGCGTCTGGCGACGCAGGTGGTCGGCCACGCCGCAGAAGCTGGCAAAGGCAATTTCATGGCCGCCGCCCAGCCCCAGGGGCAAGTGCCCTTGATCGAGCAGATGGCTGACGTGGTTAGAGTATTGCTGCTGCGCACCTTCAAGGTCGCTGCCTGCGCACACCACATCACCCGCGTCATACAGCGGCGCCTGTCCATGCCACGCCAGACTGGCCAGCGCCTTGCGCAATGCTGGCGGGCCTTGGCGGGCACCGGTACGGCCCTGATTGCGTTTAACGCCTTCATCGCTGGCCAACCCGATCAGGGCCGCGCCGGCGGATTGGCCATCAGTCAACGGTTTGACCCATTGATGCCAGCGCAAGGCGCCCTGCCCTTCGGCTGCATCGATGCGGCCCGTCCACAAAGACATGTCAGGAACAACGGTCATGATTGAAACTCCAGTCAGGTTCAGTCGAGCCGGGCGCTAAGGCGCAGAGCTGCGTCTTGTGTCCAGCGGATCAGCCGTTCACTGCGCTGTTGCGCGCGGAAGGCCGGAGCCATAAGGCTGATGGCTCCTTGCAGGCGGTTGCGGCTGTCGATCAGCGGCGCACTGACGCCCCAGATGCCTTCGTCGATTTCACTCAGGCTCACGGCGTAACCCAGCTCGCGAAGCGCGACAAAGCTGCGCAGATACTGAGCACACTGTTCGTCCTCAATGCCTTGGGCCTTAAGCAACGCCAAGCTGTGAACTTCATCCATATGCGCCAGTAACACCCGCGCCGACGCGCCCACCAGCAACGGTTGGGCCAGACCTTTCTGGTAGCAGCAGCGCAAGGGTTGCGGGCTGTCGACCAGCTCGATGCAAATGGCCTGACCGTTGCTCGGCACCATCAGGGCCACGCTTTCCTGGCTCTGCTCAGCCAAACGCTTGAGTTCCGGCTTGGCCAGCGTCACCAAAACGGCTTCGCGGTCGAATTTTTTAGCCAACTGCAAACAGGCTGGTCCCGGCAAGTAACGGCCTTGGCCGTTCTCTTCGGCCAAGCCCCAGCGCAACAGGGTCTTGAGATGGCGATAGGTGCTGCTGAGCGGCTGGGTCAGTTGCTCAGACAATGCTTTGGCAGAGATCGCCTCGCCGGATTGCCCAAGGGCAACAAGGATTTGCAGCAAGCGATCAGTTGGCGTGTTGTAGTTCATTATTGGCCTCATGCTCTTGCCTGCATGGTGCACGGACTTTCTCATTAGCTGAAATTCGATTCCCAGCCAGTGGGAAATATTAGCCAGATTACGATCAGCGGTCGTCAATTCGGGTTTCTGAGCCTACAAAAAAGGCCGCCATCCCTGAGGATGGCGGCCTTGAGTGTGGACTCAACCGTGAGCGCCTTTCTGGCCTCAGTTAAGTACCGGTGCCCCTTGCTTCTGAATACGTCGACGGCGTGCCACCAGCAGGCCCGCCGCCACCACCAGAATGCTCAGCAGACCGGTGGCCATGATTTCAACGCGATGCGCCTCTTGGATCAGCATGATCGTCAAAATCGCCACGATGAATACAATCACCGCCCAGGTCAGGCCCGGAAACAGCCACATCTTGAACGAGATTTTCTCACCCAGAGCCATACGCTTTTGGCGCATGCGCAGTTGCGACACCGCAATCACCAGGTACACCAGCAGCGCAATGGCGCCGGAGCTGGCCAGCAGGAACTGGAACACAGCGGCTGGCGCGACGTAGTTGGCGAATACGGCCAAAAAGGCTGCACCGGTGGACATCATCACCGCCCAGTAAGGCGTGCCGCTGGCGCTGGTGCGCTTGGCCGCAGCCGGTGCGTCACCGCGTCGGCTCAGGGAGAACAGCATCCGTGAAGAGGTGTAGAGCGCCGAGTTCAGGCAGCTGGTAACCGCAATCAGAACCACGATATCCACGATCAGTTTGGCGTTCGGAATACCCATGCGTTCCAGTACGGTCTGGTAGGAACCTACTTGCGCCAGGCTTGGATCGTTCCAAGGCACCAAAGCCACGATCAAGAAGATCGACACCAGGTAGAACAAGCCAATGCGCCAGATCACCGAGTTGGTGGCCTTGGTGATTTGCTTGCTTGGGTCTTTGGATTCCGCCGCCGCGATGGTGACGATTTCTGTGCCCATAAACGAGAACATGGTGGTAAGCATCGCGGCCAGCACAGCGCCCATGCCGTTGGGCATAAAGCCAATGGTGTCGACCAGATGCGAGACGCCGCTGACCTGGCTGTTAGGCAGCAGGCCGAAAATCGCCATGACGCCCAAAACAATGAAGCCAATAATCGCCAGCACTTTAACCAGCGCAAACCAGAACTCGAACTCGCCGTAGTTCTTGACGCTGAACAGGTTGGTGACGGTCAGCAACAGGGTGATGACCAGGGTAAACACCCAGATCGCCGTATCAGGGAACCAGGCATGCAAGATGCTGGCGGCCGCGATGGCTTCCAGCGGGATCACCAGTACCCAGAACCACCAGTACAACCAGCCGATGGTGAAACCAGCCCAATGCCCGATGGCACGGTCGGCGTAAGTGGAGAACGAACCGGTGTCCGGGGACGCGACGGCCATTTCGGCCAGCATGCGCATGACCAGTACCACCAGGGTGCCAGCTGCGGCATAGGCCAGCAGTACAGCGGGACCCGCTTGTGCAATCGCGTGTCCGGAGCCGACGAACAAACCGGCACCGATGACCCCGGCAATCGACAGCATGGTCACATGCCGTGGCTTAAGCCCTTGCTCCAGGCCGTTAGAGGTTTGCGTATTGCTCATTGGGACTACCTTTGCAGTGAAAGCCATTCCGAGCGCCGCGTCTGATTACCTTCTCGTAAAAAGTAACCAACGGGGCGTTTCGAATTATTTACGCAATAAGTGCGCCAGAATATGTGAGCACTATGAATTGCGCGGGCTGCATCGGTTCACCAGTGGTTTTGTAACGTGTTGAACGTAATGATTTTTTACCAATCCGTTACCGTAACACTCAGTTACGCAGGGTGCAGCGCACCAAAAATACACAATTGCACTCATATGGCGCAAAAGCGGTGCGCATCTTCAACCTTTAGTAGGTTCGCGCTTCCAACACCGGGCCAAAGCTGGCAACATCGCGACCTTTTTTACGCGACACCTGTCTGGCCAAACGGCGAAACACGGGGTCGGTTGTTGTCGGCGCGACAGTCTGCTGTAGCGATGCGACACGCAACCACCTTGCCGCCTTTTGCCCCGTGGGGCGGCTGGTTGCTATTGCGACCCTATGCTAGCTTGGCCATCGCCAGGAAGGCCGCCCAACAGCAGGATCGCACCCGAACACAATGAGGACCGCACATGGCTTTGGCCGCGCCCGCGCTTGAAATCCGCAACTTGCACAAACGCTACGGCGAGCTTGAGGTGCTTAAAGGCATCTCGCTGACCGCACGCGACGGCGACGTGATCTCGATCCTGGGTTCTTCCGGTTCCGGCAAGTCCACCCTGCTGCGCTGCATCAACCTGCTGGAAAACCCGCACGAGGGCCAGATCCTGGTCGCCGGGGAAGAGCTCAAGCTTAAAAAAGTCAAAAATGGCGAACTGGTCGCGGCCGATGGCAAGCAGATCAATCGCATGCGCAGTGAATTGGGTTTTGTATTTCAAAACTTTAACCTGTGGCCGCACATGACCATCCTCGACAACGTGATCGAGGCGCCGCGTCGAGTACTGGGCCAGAGCAAGGCTGAAGCCATCGAGGTTGCAGAAGCGCTGCTGGCCAAGGTGGGCATTGCTGACAAGCGTCACGCCTACCCCTCTGAACTGTCCGGCGGCCAGCAGCAACGTGCCGCGATAGCCCGCACGCTGGCCATGCAGCCCAAAGTAATTCTGTTCGATGAACCGACATCGGCACTTGACCCGGAAATGGTTCAAGAAGTACTTAGTGTGATCCGCGCGCTAGCCGAGGAAGGTCGCACTATGCTGCTGGTCACGCACGAGATGGGTTTTGCCCGTCAGGTGTCCACCGAAGTGGTGTTTTTGCATCAAGGCCTGATCGAAGAGCAAGGGTCGCCTGAACAGGTTTTCGACAACCCGGTTTCGGCGCGCTGCAAACAATTCATGTCCAGCAATCGCTAACGGAGCAACCCGAATGCAGAACTATAAAAA
The DNA here is from genome assembly GCA_040385125.1 of Pseudomonadota bacterium. Classification (GTDB taxonomy): domain Bacteria; phylum Pseudomonadota; class Gammaproteobacteria; order Pseudomonadales; family Pseudomonadaceae; genus Aquipseudomonas. The sequence continues at coordinate 39,150 of JAZKIA010000022.1, forward strand.
GCTTCTCCTGGCCGCTGCCGCCACATTGGTCGTCAGTGCCAACGCCTTGGCTGTTGATAAGTACAAAGTGGGGATTGAAGGGGCTTACCCTCCGTTCAATAACAAAAACGCCAGTGGCCAGGTTGTAGGTTTTGACTACGACATCGCCATGGCCCTGTGCGCCAAAATGAAAGCCGAGTGCGAGGTTGTGACCTCTGACTGGGACGGCATCATTCCTGCGCTGAACGCTAAAAAATACGACTTCATTGTTTCGTCCTTGTCGATCACTGATGAGCGCAAGCAAGCCGTAGACTTCACCGACCCGTACTACTCCAACAAGCAGCAGTTCGTGGCTAAAAAAGGTGTCGACTTCAAAACCGACATTGCGTCGCTCAAAAGCAAGAGCCTGGGCACCCAGCGTTCAACCCAAGCGGCTACATGGCTGGAAGATAACGTGGGTGGCGACATCAAGCTCTATGACACCCAGGAAAACGCTTATCTGGACTTGTCCTCGGGGCGTGTAGACGCACTGCTGGCTGACAAGTACGCGATCTTTGGCTGGTTGAAGGATGATCCGGCGGGCAAGGATTACGAGTTCAAAGGTGATCCAATCAACGAAGACGACAAGGTCGGCATTGCTTTGCGCAAAGGCGAAAACGACTTGCGCGCCAAGCTGAATCTGGCCCTCAAAGAAGTCAAAGAAGACGGCACCTACAAAAAGATCAACGACAAGTATTTCCCATTCAGCATTGAATGATCTGCCTGACCGGCGCACCGCAAGGCTGCGCCGGTCCCTAGCAAAGCCTGCCTATTTATGACTATCGACTTATACGGATTCGGCCCGGCGCTTGCCGCTGGCGCGCTGATGACCGTCAAACTGGCACTCACTGCGCTGTGTCTGGGCCTGGTGCTCGGATTGCTCGGTGCATTGGCCAAAACTTCCCCGTACAAGCCTCTGAAATGGCTTGGCGGTGCCTACTCGACTCTGGTGCGTGGCGTTCCAGAGTTGCTGTGGGTGTTGTTGATTTACTTTGGCAGCGTGAATGCCGTGCGTGCCCTTGGCGAATTCATCGGCATGCCCGACCTCACCCTCAGCGCTTTTGCGGCGGGTGTGATCGCTTTGGGCCTGTGCTTTGGTGCTTATGCAACCGAAGTGTTTCGCGGCGCTATTTTGGCCATCCCCAAGGGCCACCGCGAAGCGGGTTTGGCGCTGGGTCTGTCCAGGCCACGTATTTTTACCAAGCTGGTGCTGCCACAAATGTGGCGAGTCGCCCTGCCCGGCCTGGGCAACTTATTCATGATCCTGATGAAAGACACCGCGCTGGTGTCGGTTATCGGCCTGGAAGAAATCATGCGTCAGGCGCAAAACGCCGTGACCTTCGCCAAACACCCGTTCACCTTCTATATGGTGGCAGCCGTGATGTACCTGGGCCTGACCGTACTGGCCATGGGCACCATGCACGTGCTTGAAAAACGCGCCGCGCGCGGCTTCGTGAGGAGAACGTAATGGTGTGGGAACTCTTCCTCAAGTGGCTGCCCAAGCTGATTCAGGGCGCGACCCTGACGCTGGAGCTGACCGCTCTTTCAGTCATTGCCGGTTTGATCGTAGCGATTCCATTGGGTATCGCCCGCTCATCCAAGCTGTGGTACGTGCATTCGTTGCCATACGCCTACATTTTCTTCTTCCGTGGCACGCCGCTGCTGATCCAGCTGTTTCTGGTCTATTACGGACTTGGGCAGTTTGAAGCCGTACGGGAAAGTGCATTGTGGCCGTACCTGCGTGAGCCGTTCTGGTGTGCGGTGATCACCATGACCCTGCACACCGCGGCATACATTGCCGAAATCCTGCGCGGGGCGATTCAGGCCATCCCACCGGGTGAAATCGAGGCTGCACGCGCTCTGGGCATGTCGCGCTTCAAGACCCTGGTGTACATCGTGCTGCCGCGCGCTGCACGTATCGGCCTGCCGGCGTACAGCAACGAAGTGATCCTGATGCTCAAGGCCAGCTCGCTGGCGAGCACTGTGACCCTGCTGGAACTGACCGGCATGACCCGCACGATCATTTCTCGTACCTACCAGACGGTCGATATGTTCCTGATTGCCGGTGCGATCTACCTGATCATGTCGTTTGTGCTGATTCAGGGCTTCAAACTGCTGGAGCGCTGGTTGCGCGTCGATGCCTGCCAAGGGCGTTAAGCCTGAGGTGCTGCGCGGCGAGTCACTGCTCGCCCGCTTCAAGGCACTGGACGCGTTTCTCTGTGAGCACCAGCATCTGTGGCGACCACGGCCATTCACCCAACTGAATGTGTCGTGGCAAGCGCAACACCCCGAGCTGGAGCAGTGGCTGCGCCAGCGCTCGTTACAAGATGCCGAAACCAGCCACAACCAGCCTCAGTCCTTACCCGCCCCTGCGCCATTCCCTGAACTCGCGGCCACATCGCTCGCCCTCAGCACTGTTGACCGGCTACCTGTCCAACCTCTTGCCCCCGCCGCCCAGCGCTTGCAAGTGGACGTACCGGGGCGCAAATGGCAGCAGATCGAAGCCTTCGCCCACTGCCTGACCTTTACCCCAACGCCCCGTCATTGGCTGGACTGGTGCTCAGGCAAAGGTCATTTGGGTCGTCGATTACTAGGCGCCAACCAGCAGCTGACGTGCCTGGAGTACGACGCCGCGCTGATCGACGCCGGGCAGAAGCTAAGCCAGCGCCACCAACTCGCGGCCCGGCATGTTCAGCAAGACGTGCTCGCGCCTGAGGCGGCCCTGCAGCTCACACCCGAGATGACGCCCGTAGCGCTGCATGCCTGTGGTGATTTGCATGTGCGCTTGCTGCAACTGGCCAGCGAAGCAGGCTGCGCGCAGATAGCGATCTCGCCCTGCTGCTACAACCGCATCAGCGCGACGCACTATCAGCCGTTATCCACAACCGCCAAAGCCTCAAACTTGCAGCTGTCACTGGAAGACCTGAGCTTGCCCATGAGCGAAACCGTGACCGCTGGCAGCCGTGTCAGACGCCAGCGCGATCAGTCGATGGCCTGGCGGCTGGGCTTTGACCTGTGGCAGCGCCACGTGCGCCAGAGCGATGAATACTTATCCACACCCTCGCTGCCCAGCACCTGGCTGAACAAACCGTTTGCCGAGTATTGCGAAGGGCTGGCCGCCTTGAAGAACTTATCCACAACGGGTGACGAGGACTGGCTCACATTTGAAGCCGAAGGCTGGCAACGGCTGGCCCAAGTGCGCAATCTGGAGCTGGTGCGCGGCTTGTTCCGCCGCCCGCTGGAGCTGTGGCTAGTGCTGGATCGCGCGCTGTTCCTGACTGAAAACGGCTACGACGTACAACTCGGCGAGTTCTGCGACAGCCACCTGACACCGCGCAACCTGATGCTGCTGGCGCAGCGCTGTGGATAACTTGTTGTAGGCAATCCCAGCAAAGGCGCCTAGCCTGTGCAGACGATTGATCGAGGTGTGCGATGCGTTTGTTACTGGTTGAAGATGAAGCCAAGACGGCCGAGACCCTGGCCCAAGGCCTGATGGCGTCTGGCTTTGCGGTAGATGTGGCGCTCAATGGGCTGGACGGGCGCTACTTGATTGAGCAACAGGAATACGACCTGATCATTCTGGATGTGATGTTGCCGGGGCTAAATGGCTGGCAACTGCTGCAACTGATTCGCCAGCGCGGCGCAACGCCAGTACTGTTTTTGACCGCCAAAGATGCCATTGAAGACCGCCTGCGCGGCCTTGAACTAGGCGCCGACGACTACCTGCTCAAACCCTTTGCCGTTACCGAACTGGTGGCCCGTGTACGCACCTTGCTGCGTCGTGACCCGATGCGCGAAGCCGAGTCGTACACCATCGCCGACCTGGAGATCGACGTACTGCAACGCCGCGTCAGCCGGGGCGGTCAACGCATCAACCTGACCGACGAGGAATTCACACTGCTGCAGCTCCTTGCCAGCCGCCAGGGAGACGTCCTGTCACGCAGCTTGATCGCATCGCAGGTCTGGAGCGCCAACGCTGACAGCGACATGGTCGAACTCACCATCCGCCGCCTGCGCGCCAAAATCGATGAACCGTTCATGCCAAAACTTATCCACACCGTACGCGGCGTCGGCTATCAACTCGAAGTGGGCGACGAGTAAAAACAGTGCCTGACCCTGACCTGCACCCCGGCGCAACCCCCCTAAGAAATGCCCTACAGGTCTGAAGGTAAAAATAGTCTGTTATCAGGGGTTTACAAGTTCAAACATCCGGGTATACTCGTCGCCCATAACGCCGGTATAGCTCAGTTGGTAGAGCAACTGACTTGTAATCAGTAGGTCCCGAGTTCGACTCTTGGTGCCGGCACCATACGAAACACCAAAAGAGGCTCACCGTAAGGTGGGCCTTTTTTGTTTCTGGGGTTTGGCAAAAGCCGAGTGCGCCATTAGCAACACACTTGGCCCTTGTTAAAACCCTTGGGGGTGGCTTCCCTTTACTGCTATCCATCGACTTCGCACTCCGCTACTCCTGAATTATTGTGTAACGCCGTGCGCAACCGTAAATCCAGCCCAAAAAAAACGCCCCGAACCAGTCGGGGCGTTTTTTTGTTCAGCTAGCCAGCCTGCTTAGCAGGCCAGTGGCATCAGAATACGCTGATCGGGTAGTCCACGAACACGCGTACTTCGTTGCCGCCAACGTTGTAGTTGCTGGCGTTGTTCGATACACGCAACCACGAACCGCGCAGGCGCAGGCTCAGGTCTTTGGCCGGGCCGCTTTGAACTACGTATTTGGCTTGGTTGAAGATTTCGCGCTCGGTACCACGACCACGGTCGGTACCGTCGTCGATGTTGCTGCCGCGTACGTAGGCGATGTTGTAGGTCAGGCCTGGAATGCCAACGGCACCGAAGTCGAAGCCGTAGCCAAGCTGCCACGAACGTTCGTCTTTGGCGTTGAAGTCGGACCAGTAGGAGTTGGCCAGCAGGATGGTGTTGCCACCATCACCAATGCCGCCAGCGTTACGGTAGCCGCCGTATTGGTAGCCGGTTTCGCCAGTGCTCTGCTGGTACGCCAATACCAACGAGTGTGGGCCAAATGCGTAGGTGCCTGCCAGGCTCCAGATCTTGTTGTTCTGACCATCAAGACCCAGCACGTCACGTGCGTAATCTTTGTTCAGGTGCGTGCGGTAGCCGTTGAAATCAAGCGTCAGAGACTGCTTGTCTTCCAGCGGGATCGCGTAGGTCAAGCCCAGGTATTGCTTGCGCAGTACGTCTTCCATGTCGGAGGCGTACAACGAAGCCGACAGGTCGTCGGTGAACTTGTAGCTACCACCAAACACGTTGATGCTTTTCAGGTCGCCGCTGTCGCGTGCTTCAGCACTTTTACGCGATTCTGCGGTGAAACGACCGACGTTAAGTTCCAGGCCGTCAATTTCCTTGGAGGTCAACAGTGTGCCGGTGTAGCTCTCTGGAGCCAGACGGGAGTTGTCATACATCAGCACCGGCAGAGCAGGCATTTGATCGCCGTACTTGAGCACGGTGTTCGAGACACGAACCTTTACGGCTGCGCCAGCCTTGGCGAGGTCGTCAGCTGCTTTGCCGCTGGCGCCTTGTTTGAAGAAGTCGATACCACCCGCGCCGCTCTTGCCCTGGCCGCCATCCAGGCGCAGTGCGTAGATGCCGAAAGCATCCACACCCACACCCACGGTGCCTTGGGTGAAGCCCGAGCTGAACGTGCCCAGGAAGCTTTGGCCCCATTCGGCTTTATCTTGTTTGTTGTTTTTGTAGTCACGGCTGATGTAGGCGTTGCGCGCCAGTACATTCAGGTGGCTGTCTTCTACAAAACCTTTTGCATCAGCTTGATCGTTAGCCATGGCTTGGGTGGCGCTAAGTACGCCCAAAGCGAGGAGACCTATCCGTTTGTTCAACATTTTATTTTCCTTATTACTGAATAAAGGCGCGCTGTGGATTTCAAGCTGAAACATTGAGTGGTGGCTGCTTCACATAAACAAGAAAAGACCTGCACAGAAGACTCGTTGCAGGCCTTTCACAGAGTTGGTGTATAGCTCATGACCACAGGCGATCGCGGGAATCCTAGCCGCCGTTACGTAAGAGTGTCAATTTCGTGAAAAAAATGTGAACTAACAGACCGCTGATCAGTCGGCTTGCCCTTACTCCTGAAAGCGATCGGGGCCGCGGGCCAGAGCCCGGGCCTGTGGTTTGTTGACGCAGACGCCCTCGCTTTGCCGCAATAACGCCTTACACCTTGTGCGGCGCTGGTTGCTGTTGGGTCAGGCAATGAATATTGCCGCCGCCCAGCAATAACTCGCGACCTGGCACCATCACCACTTCGTGGTGCGGGAAGATATTTTGCAAGATCGCTTTGGCTGGCGCATCCATAGGGTCGTCAAAGCTTGGTGCGATCAAGCCACCGTTGACGATCAGGAAGTTCACATAAGAGCCGGCCAGACGCTCAGACGGGTTGCGATCCTGGCTGCCGGCCACTTTATCAACGCCATCGCACTCTTCTTGAGTCGCGTACATCGGCCCTGGAATTGGCATTTTATGCACCACGAACGGGCGCCCTTTGGCGTCGGTACTGGTCGACAGCACGTTCATTGCTGCATGGCAGCGCGCATAGTTCGGGTCTTGTTCATCATCAGTCCAGGCCAACAGCACTTCACCCGGACGCACGTAGCAGCAGAAGTTATCCACATGGCCGTCGGTTTCGTCGTTGAACAAACCGTCCGGCAGCCAAATGATCTTATCCACAGCCAACTGCTGGCGCAGTACGTCTTCAATCTCTTCGCGAGACAAATGCGGATTACGGTTACGGTTCATCAGGCACTCGGCCGTGGTGATCAGCGTGCCCTCGCCATCGACGTGAATCGAGCCACCCTCAAGCACAAAGCCTTCGGTGTAATAGCGCGGGCAACGCTCGATTTCCAGAACCTTGCTGGCCACTTGCTGATCGCGGTTCCACGGGAAGTACAAGCCGCCGTCAAATCCGCCCCAGGCATTGAAATCCCAGTTCACGCCGCGCACTTCGCCGCTGTCGTTGATGACAAAGGTCGGCCCGCTGTCACGCACCCACGCGTCATCGCTGGACATCTCAACCACACGAATATTCGGTACATCGAGTTGCGCGCGGGCATTTTCGTACTGAGCAGCCGACACGCCGACCGTCACCGGCTCAAAGCGCGCAATTGCCTTGGCCACAGCAGCATGAGCGGCCTGTGCGGGCTTGCCGCCCAAGCGCCAGTTGTCCGGGCGCTCAGGCCAGATCATCCAGGTTTGGGTCTGTGGAGCCCATTCAGCTGGCATGTAAAAGCCGTCAGCGCGGGGCGAACTGTACAAAGTGGTCATAACGATCAGGACTCCAGAGAACCGTCGAGGATGTTGAACGCGCCGTAAAGGTTCAGGCAGTGCTCAGTGACAGAGCAAAAACTGTGAACGTCGGTCGGCTTCACGTCAACGATGAATGATTTAAAAGCAGATAAATATCCACAATATTATGCATAAATTGAATCTTGTTAAGCGATAGGCATTATTTATTCAGATATAAATCGATATTAGTCGTCTCTCGCCTACATTTCCTACAACACACTCAGCATTTTTCCCGGCTGCCTCCTATTGCACCGCCCTGCGCCGCCCCACAAGCTGTGCGCCTCGCGATTAAAGATCGTCAGGGCATAAGGAATATCCACATGCGTATTTTAGTCACCGGTGGTGCTGGCTTTATTGGTTCGGCGCTCATCCGTCATCTGATCAAAAACACCGGGCACGAGGTTCTTAACCTCGACAAGCTGACCTACGCTGGCAACCTTGAATCGCTGCAAAGCATCGCCACGGATACCCGCTACGAGTTCGTTCAGGCCGACATTGTTGATCAGGCGGCGGTCAGCGCGATCATTCAACGCTTTGAACCTCAGGCCATCATGCACCTGGCGGCAGAGTCCCACGTTGACCGTTCCATCGACGGTCCGTCGGACTTTATCCAGACCAACATCGTCGGTACTTACAGCCTGCTGGAAGCCACTCGCGCTTACTGGTTAACGCTGGAAGAACCGGCCAAAAGTGCGTTCCGCTTCCACCACATTTCGACTGACGAAGTGTATGGCGACCTGCACGGGGTCGACGACCTGTTCACCGAAACCACGCCTTACGCGCCCAGCTCGCCGTATTCCGCCAGTAAAGCCGCCTCTGACCACTTGGTGCGCGCCTGGAACCGCACGTACGGCTTGCCGGTGCTGCTGACCAACTGCTCGAACAACTACGGGCCGTTTCACTTCCCGGAAAAGCTGATCCCGCTGGTGATTCTCAACGCACTGGCTGGCAAGCCGCTGCCGGTATATGGCAATGGCCTGCAGGTGCGTGACTGGTTGTTCGTTGAAGACCACGCCCGAGCCCTGCTTAAGGTCGTGACCGAAGGTGTGGTCGGCGAGACCTACAACATCGGCGGTCACAACGAGCAAAAGAACATCGACGTGGTGCGCGGCATCTGCACGCTGCTCGAGGAGCTCGCGCCAGAGCGGCCGGTCGGTGTGGCGCAGTTTGCCGACCTGATCACCTTCGTCACCGACCGCCCGGGGCACGACCAGCGTTATGCAATCGATGCCAGCAAGATTGAACGCGAGCTGGGCTGGGTACCCGAGGAAACCTTCGACAGCGGCCTGCGCAAAACCGTGCAGTGGTACCTGGATAACCTCGACTGGTGCAAACGCGTTCAGGACGGCAGCTATCAGGGCGAGCGCCTGGGCTTCACCGAACCCAGGGATCTGATTGCATGAGTCATCCCGCAGCGCCGCTGAAAATCCTTATCAGCGGTAAAACCGGCCAGGTGGCTATTGAGTTGCAAAAGCACCTCGCCGGTTTGGGCGAACTGATTGCGCTGGGCCGCGACGAGCTTGATCTGAGCCAGCCCGCACAGATCCGGGCTCAGGTTCGGGCACACCAGCCCGACCTGATTATTAACGCGGCGGCGCACACTGCGGTGGATCTGGCTGAAAGCGAGCCGGAACTGGCGTTTGCAATCAATGGCACGGCGCCTGGGGTATTTGCCGAAGAGGCAGCAGCCCTGGGTATCCCGTTGATTCATTACTCCACCGATTACGTGTTCGACGGCACAAAGTCAGCGCCTTACACCGAAGATGATGTGCCCTGCCCGCTAGGCGTCTACGGCAAGAGCAAGCTGATGGGCGAACGCGCGATCACTGCGGTAGGCGGTAAGCATTTGATCCTGCGTACCAGTTGGGTGTATTCAGCCCACGGCAAAAACTTCCTGCTGACCATGCAGCGTTTGCTGCAACAAAAGCCTGAGCTGCGCGTGGTGGCCGACCAGATCGGTGCGCCAACCTGGGCTGGCACGATTGCCCAGAGCACGCGGGCCCTGATCGAACGCTGGCAAGCCGGTGAAGCCGGAGCCTGGGGCACGTACCACCTGAGCGCTGCGGGCGAAACGTCCTGGTTTGGCTTCACCCAAGCCATTGCCGAGCCCCTGATTGCTCAGGGCAAGCCTTGCGCAACCCTTGAAGCCATCCCCGCCAGCGCCTATCCGACACCAGCAGCACGGCCACAAAACTCGCGACTCGATTGCAGCCGCCTTGGCCGTGAATGGCACGTCACGCAACCCCACTGGCGTGCGGCCCTGGACGAATGCCTGGCCGAGCAAGGCTAAGGACGCTGCCCTGAGCCACTCCTTTCGTGTCAGAAAATTCCGAAAGACATAAACATCAGCCATGTCAGAAGCATCTGTTTATTTTGGGTTAGCCTTTTAAACGCAATATTTCGGTTAGGGTCAATGTTCTCTAGAACACAGCCTTCACCTTTGCGGGTTCAACACAATGCGTCGAATAGCATTCAGCAACAAAAAGGTCCGGGGCGTCCCAAGACGGCTCAAGGCCTTGGCCCGTTGGGCGAACAGCTTCGAAGGCTTTTTCCCCGGCGATTTGGCTCAGGCTGCACGCTATTACAACTTCAAGATCCCTGTCCTGGCCACGATGGTTGAAGGCAAACAGGCAACCGATGCCATTCGTCGCCAATGCGCACAGCACCTGATCAACGCTTGCCAGCACCTGATCGATGCCCGCCCCGACGGTGCACCCGACTGCAAGGTAGTGGCCTCGATCTCGCTGCCTGACATGTTCTCCAGTGAGGTGTGCATTTACACCAATCCGGCCTATCACCGCGCGCACACCCAACCCTCGAACGACCAATACGGCTGTAGCCGGCTCATCACCGACCGCGACCTCGCCGCACAATGGGGGCTAGCGCTCCCGCCGGGAATGCAGTGCGTTGGGCTCTCGTTCGAGTGCCATGGCATTGAGGGCATACCAGACGGGGTCATTGGCCAGCGCTGGTACTTCGGTGAAGTCACGCCACAGCCTGATCAGCCCTGACGCGCAACGATTCAAGTTCTCCCCATTACACGCCAACCGACCCTAGGCATAATGTGTCGTACTCTTGCGGCGCATGTTCCCAATGATCACGACTCCCTCACTTCCTCGCAGACCCCGCTGGCGCAGCCTCGCTTTATTGGCGTTGTGCCTGGCGCCGTTGTTGTGGCCGCTGCAACACCTGGCCGAGCGCTATTACCGCAGTGAACTGGCCGGGCAAAACCGTCAGACCCTCGACCTCTACGTCGCCAACCTGCTGGGCACGCTGCATCGCTACGAAGTGCTGCCACAAATCCTCGGTGAACTACCCGCCCTGCGCTCCTTGCTGGTAGACCCCGAAAACCCGCTGACGCTGGCCAAAGCCAACCATCTTCTCAATGACATCAGCGCTCAGACCGGGGCTGAAGTCATGTACCTGCTGGATGTCCACGGCGACACCTTGGCCGCATCGAACTGGAACAAAAGTGACAGCTTTATCGGCCGCAACTTCGCCTTCCGCCCGTACTTCAGCGAAGCGATGGAAGGCAAACTGGGTCGCTTCTTTGGCCTGGGCACCACCTCCGGCAAGCGCGGGTATTACTTTGCCGCCCCGGTGCTCGAGGGCGATAAAAAACTCGGCGTGCTCGTGATCAAAGTCGATCTCGATCACACCGAGCAGCTATGGGGAAAAACCCCTGAGCAATTGCTGACCACCGATAACAATGGCGTAGTCATCCTCACCTCACGCCCGGAATGGCGTTTCCGAACCACCCGTGAATTGTCGCAAGCTGAGCGTCAGGCCATTTTCGCCGTGTTGCCCTACCCAACCCGTGACCCGCAACCGCTGAAACTCGACCTCAATGCCTGGCTGGTGCAAACCCAAATCATCGACGAGACCGGCTGGAGCGTGAACATTCTGGCCCCACGCACGCTGATCGACCGTCAGGTGCGCACCGCGCTGGCCGTGGGCGGAGCCACACTGCTGGTGATCATGCTGCTGATAGGTTTGATGATGCAGCGCCGCCGCCATTATCTGGACCGGATCGCGTTTGAGGCCAAGGCCCGTCGTGAGCTTGAAAGGCGCGTGGCAGAGCGCACCAGCGACCTTGAAGGGGTCAACCGACGCCTGCGCGAGGAAGTGTTGGAGCGCGAACATGCGCAACAGGAACTGGTGCGTGCCCAGGACGATCTGGTGCAAGCGGGCAAGCTCTCGGCGCTGGGCACTATGTCCGCCAGCATCAGCCACGAGCTGAATCAACCGCTGGCGGCTATCCGCAGCTACGCCGAGAACGCGGAGGTGCTGCTCGATCACCAGCGCATTGACGATGCCCGCGGCAACCTGAAGTTGATCAACGAACTGACCGGACGCATGTCCTCGATCATTGCCCACCTTCGCGCTTTCGCCCGGCGTGATCGGCACGCGCCGGAAAGCGTCGCCCTGCAACCGGCGCTGGATGATGCACTGGCATTGCTGGCCAAGCGGCGGCGCAGCATGGAAGTTGAATTGATCCGCGACCTCCCTGCCGCCACGCTGTGGGTCGAAGCCGGTGAAACCCGTCTGCGCCAAGTGCTGGGCAACCTGCTGGCCAACGCCCTCGACGCGCTGACTGAAAAAGGTCCGCCGCGCCGTTTGTGGCTGAGTGCCGAATCCACCGCTGAAGGCGTCACTGTGTGCATTCGCGATAACGGCCCGGGCTTTTGCATGGAAGCGCTGGGCCGCGCCGGTGAGCCGTTCTACACCACCAAAACCCGCACCCAGGGTTTGGGGCTTGGACTGGCCATTTGCGACACACTGATCCGCGCGTTTGGCGGCGAACTGTTATTTGCCAACCACAAGGAAGGCGGCGCCCTGATTACCCTGCGACTGCGCGCAGGGGCACCGGGCGTCAGCTTGCAAGCCCCCGAGGACTCCAGGACATGAGCCACCCCATCGACCCGCGCGTGCAAGTCATCCTGATCGATGATGATCCGCACCTGCGCCAGGCGCTTTATCAAACCCTGGATCTGGCGGGCCTTAACGTATTGCCGCTGGCCGAAGCCACTGGCCTGGCCGAGCGCATCGAGCGCCACTGGCCGGGCGTGGTCGTCAGTGACATCCGCATGCCCGGCATGGACGGCCTTGAGCTGCTCGCGCAACTGCACGCTCAAGACCCGGAACTGCCGGTATTGCTGATCACTGGCCATGGCGATGTGCCGCTGGCGGTGCAAGCCATGCGCGCCGGGGCCTACGACTTTCTCGAAAAACCCTTCGCCAGCGATGCGCTACTCGACAGCGTACGCCGGGCGCTGGCCCTGCGCACCCTGGTACTGGACAACCGTAGCCTGCGACTGGCCCTGAGCGATCGCCAGCAATTGAGCACGCGCCTGGTCGGCTTATCGCCCGCCATGCTGCGCTTGCGCGAACAAATCGGCGCGCTGGCAGCAACCAAGGCCGACGTGCTGATTCTGGGCGAAACCGGCTCCGGCAAAGAAGTCGTCGCACGGGCACTGCATGACTTGTCGAGCCGGCGCAACGGTCCGTTTGTCGCGATCAATGCCGGTGCGTTGGCGGAGTCAGTGGTTGAAAGCGAGCTGTTCGGCCATGAGCCTGGCGCCTTTACCGGCGCGCAAAAACGCCGAATCGGCAAGTTTGAGTTTGCCAATGGCGGCACGCTGTTTCTCGATGAAATCGAAAGCATGAGCCTGGACGTGCAGGTCAAGTTGCTGCGCATGTTGCAAGAACGGGTGGTCGAGCGCTTGGGCGGCAATCAACTGATCCCGCTGGATATCCGGGTGATCGCCGCGACCAAGGAAGACCTGCGCCAGGCGGCCGATCAGGGCCGGTTCCGGGCCGACTTGTATTACCGCCTCAACGTTGCACCGCTGCGTATCGCTCCCTTGCGCGAACGGGGTGAAGACGTACTGATGCTGTTCAAATACTTCGCCGACGAAGCCAGCATCCGGCACGCCATGACGCCCAATGTGCTGCAACCGGCGCAACGTGCACTGTTATTGCGCCACACCTGGCCTGGCAACGTGCGTGAATTGCAGAACGTCGCCGAGCGCTTTGCCCTGGGGCTGGAGCTGGCTCTGGACGGTAGCTCGGCCGAGGGTTCACAGGCGACGGACCTTGAGGTGTCGGGCGGGCTGAGCGAGCAAGTTGAACACTTCGAAAAAAGCCTGATTGCGGCCGAACTTGAGCGCTCCCACGGCTCAATGCGCAGCCTGGCCGAGGCTCTGGGCGTACCGCGCAAAACCCTGCACGACAAACTGCGCAAACACGGGCTTAACTTCGATAGCGCCAGTCACCCTCATCCTGATGAACTTGATTAAAGAGGCCATTGCATGAACCGCGACAGTCGTTACCTGGAATCCATCCTCCATCACGACATTCCGCTCACCCGTGAAATGGGTCTCAAGGTGCTGAGCTGGCAAGGCCAACAACTGCGCCTGCACTTGCCGCTGGACGCCAATATCAACCACAAGAGCACCATGTTTGGCGGCAGCCTTTACTGTGGCGCGGTGCTGGCGGGTTGGGGCTGGCTGCATTTGCGTCTGCGCGAAGCCGGGGTTGAAGATGGGCATATCGTGATTCAGGAAGGTCAGATCAGCTATCCGCTGCCCGTGACCCAGGACGCCATCGTACTGTGCGATGCACCGGCTGAAGCGGCATGGAACAAGTTTTTAGCCATGTACCAACGTCATGGCCGAGCCCGCCTGACCCTCGACACGCGAGTGATCAATGCCGAAGGTGGGGATGACGCGGTGAGGTTTAGCGGGCAGTACGTATTGCACCGCTAATCGTGGGAGGGCTTTTACCCTCACCCCAACCCTCTCCCGGAGGGAGAGGGAGCTGACCGAGTGGTTTTCGAATTCAACGTAATACTTTCAGACCGCAAAAAGGCTACAGCAACTCCCAATCAGTCCCCTCTCCCTTTGGGAGAGGGTTAGGGTGAGGGGCTTTAGACTTTGGCCAATGCCAGCAACTTGTCGCGCCACAGTGCCTTCGCCGGCAATGCCAAAAACGACGCATTGAGCAGCGACTCACGCGCTGGATAGCTGAACGATTCGCCATCCAGTTGCAGCACCACCCCGCCCGCACCTTCGAGTACACCTTGAGCCGCGGCTGTGTCCCACTGCGAAGTCGGCGCCAGGCGCGGGTAGCAATCGGCCGCACCTTCGGCCAACAGACAGAACTTTAACGAACTGCCAATATTGGCCATTTGCAACGTCCCTACACAGGCTTCCAGCCCGGCCAGCAAGCGCTCTTGCTCAGGGCTGGAATGCCGGCGGCTGGCAACCACCACCAGTGCCTCGCCTGCTGGCGGCAGGTTGCGCACGCTAATAGGTGCAATGACATCCGCATCGGCACGCCAAGCACCCAAACCCGCACCGCCGTAGTAACAACGACCGCTGGTCGGCATAGACACCACGCCAAACACCACGCGCCCATTTTCGATCAACGCCACGTTGACCGTAAATTCTTCACTGCCCGAAATAAATTCCTTGGTCCCGTCCAGCGGGTCTACCAGCCACCAGCGGGTCCAGCCAGCACGCACGCTTTGCGGGATGTTGGCGTCTTCTTCCGATAACACCGGGATACTCGGGTCCAGCGCCGTCAGGCCATCCAGCAATACGTGGTGCGCCGCCAGGTCGGCCGCCGTCACCGGCGAATCATCAGACTTGGCAGTAACCGCCACATCCGCTCGCCAAAAGGGCAGGATCGCTTCGCCAGCACGATGCACCAGCGCAATCACCGGGGCCAGCAGCGGGTGGGGTAAATGGGCGAAGGACTCACTCACGGCTGAAATACTCCGCGTTGGGTCAACACATCGCGTGCCAAATACAGCGCAGCCAGGGCACGGCCTTCGCTGAATTGCGGGTTCTGGATCAGCGCCGACAACTCACGCAGATTGACTCGATCAACCCGCATCGGCTCCGGCTCATCACCCTCCAAACGCTCTTCGTAAAGGTCAGTGGCCAGCACCACTTGGATTTTTTGGCTCATGTAACCCGGCGACAGCGACAACTCAGTCAAGTGCTCCAACTGGCGAGCGCCGAAACCAGCCTCTTCCTTCAGTTCACGCTCAGCGGCAGCCAATACGTCTTCGCCCGGCTCAATCAGGCCTTTGGGCAGCGACACTTCGTATTCATCGGTGCCACCGCAATATTCTTCGACCAGGATGGCGTGCTCGGCATCGATCATCGCCACAATCATGACCGCGCCATAACCGTTGCCGCGCCCCACCAGCCGTTCGTAAGTGCGTTCAACGCCATTAGAAAAGCGCAGTTGCACTTCTTCGACCCGAAACAATCTGCTGCTGGCAACAATTTCACGGGCAAGTACGGTGGGTTTTTGGCGCATAGCGGCTCCTCAATATGAACGGGTTACTATACCCCGGCTTTTCCGATTGTCTGTGTCGGATGTTTTTCTACTGCGGGAGAAGTTTTGCATGACAGCGTTACCTTGGCGCGACATTGATACCGTGCTGCTCGACATGGACGGCACGCTGCTCGACCTGCACTACGACAATCACTTTTGGTTGGAGCACCTGCCCCAGCGCTATGCCGAACTGCACGGCATCAGCCGGGCCATGGCGGACCTGGAACTGACGCCGTTGTTTGAGCGCAATGCAGGCCAGTTGCAATGGTATTGCCTGGACTTCTGGAGTGCCGAGCTGAAGATCCCGGTGCGTGAACTGAAGCTCGAAACCGCCCACTTGATCGCCTTGCGCCCCGATGCCGACACGTTTTTGGCCGCGGTCAAACTGGCCGGCAAGCGGGTGATCATGATCACCAACGCGCACCGTGATTCGTTATCGCTGAAGCTGGAACGGATCGCGCTGGCGCCTTATTTCGAACGCCTGATCAGTTCCCACGATTATGGTTTCCCCAAGGAGAACCCACAGTTCTGGGACGCGCTGCAGGCCGATATCGGCTTTGAGCCGAGCCGCAGTCTGTTTATCGACGACACCTTGCCGATCCTGCGCAGCGCCCGCGAGTTTGGAGTCGCCCACCTGTTGGCCGTCAAACAGCCCGACAGCAAGAAAGGTCCGAAAGACACCGAGGAATTTGCAGCGCTGGGGGATTATCGCGAATTGCTGGAAGGACTTTGAGCCCGCAAAAACTGTAGGAGCGAGCTTGCTCGCGATGCGGTTTTCGCCGATGCCATCGCGAGCAAGCTCGCTCCTACAGGGTGGGATTTACTTAGGAATACGCAGCGTCTGACCTGGGTAGATTTTGTCCGGGTGCGAAAGCATCGGTTTGTTGGCTTCAAAGATTTTGTTGTACAGGTTGGCGTTGCCATACACACGAAGCGAAATCGCACTCAGCGTGTCGCCTTTGACCACCGTCACAAAGGTTGCAGCTTCAACCACCGGCCCAGTCACGATGATTTTATCCTCAACACTGGCCACACCCTTGATGTTGCCGGCCGCCAGAATGATTTTTTCTTTCTCTTCCTGCGTCGCCACTTCGCCGCTCACCGTCACTTTGTCACCGTCTACGGTGGCCGTGATGTTGGGATTGCCCAGCCCTACGCTTTCCACGTGTTTTTTGAGTTCTTCGCCTGCATTGGCATTGCCCGGCGTCAGCAGGTCGATCAGTTTTTCACCGGCTTCTTTCACAAAGCTAAAAATACTCATCCGTCACGCTCCTAGGGTTGGAATATCCAGACACCCAAGCGTAGACCAACATTGCCAAAGCGGTTGGCGCAACAAGCGCGCTAGAATCGCCCGATGATTTGCGCGTGGAGCGACGATGGACATCAAGCAGCTGAAATTCCTCATTGCCCTCGATGAGACCCGACATTTCGGTCAGGCCGCCGCCCGTTGCCATATCACTCAGCCCACGCTGTCCATGCGCCTGCGCAGCCTTGAGCAAGAGCTTGATCTGCAATTGGTCAATCGCACACAGCGCTTCGAAAGTTTTACCGCCCCCGGTGAGCGCGTGCTGGCCTGGGCCCGCACGGTGCTGGCGGCTTACGACGGCTTGCAGGCCGAGGCTGCCGCCTGTCGCGGCAATCTGATCGGCACGTTGCGTTTGGGTGTGGTGCCGTTGTCCAGTTTTGACCCGCTGCCTTTATTGCAGCGCATGCACCAGGTACATCCCGAGTTGCGCTTTGAGTTGTCGGCACTCAGCTCCGAGCAAATCCTCGAGCAACTGGCCAGCAACCGGCTGGACGTGGGCGTGTCCTACCTCGAACGCCTCGATCATGAGCGTTTCGACGCGTTCACCTTGGGCGAAACCCGCATGGGGCTGCTCTACGATCAGCGCCATTTCAGCTTTGGCGAGCAGCCGTTGAGCTGGGAGGCGCTGATTAAGTTGCCGCTGGGCCTGCTCAGCAGCGGCATGCACTTTCGTCAGTCCATCGATCACAACTTCCACAGCCGCGGTCTTACCCCACAACCATTGCTGCAAACCGATGCCGTTCATCAACTGTTACAAGCTGTTCATGGCGGCCTGTGCTGTGCGGTGATGCCCCTTGAGGGGGGGCTTGCAGCGCTGACTGACGACCTGCGCCTGCACCCGATTGAAGACGCTCACACCTTGGCCAAACTGGGTTTGATCATGCGTCGTACAGCCCCGCGCTCTGCCCTCGCAGAAGCCTGCTTTGCGCTGTATCAGAAATCAGCAAACCCTTCTTGATCGACGCCATCTATCAATAGATCAGTACTAGCGATTAGACGCGACAGAGTGTCGCGCCTAGGCTTAAAGCTGAATTGATCGTCGGTAAAGCCTTATGAACGCCAAGCGCCCACAGTGCGCGGCGCCTGCCTCTGTTTCGCCTGCGCCCGCCGCCAGCCAGAACTATCACTACGTCACGCTGGACCACAGCAGCGGCGCCGAAACCGCCTTGGCCGAAGAAGTCGCGCTGGCGATTGCCTACAACGGCATCAGCCAAGCGGTGATGCTGGTCACGCCCACTGATCTCGAAGACTTTATCGTCGGCTTCAGCCTGGGCAGCGGCATCATTCACGACGCCAGCGACATTTATGACCTCAAGCTCACTGGCGCAGGTTCAGCCCAGTACGCACAGGTCGAGATTGCCAGCCGCGCGTTCTGGAACCTCAAGCAGCAACGCCGGCAACTGGCGGGCACCAGCGGCTGCGGCCTGTGTGGCGTTGAGGCCGTCGAACAAGCACTACCCAATCTCAAGGTGCTGCCCGGCGCAGCGCTGCCGCCCGCAGACTGGCTCGATGGCCTGCGCCAGCGCATCAGCGCCTTTCAACCTCTGGGCCAACACTGCGGCGCCGTACATGCCGCCGTATTTATGGATGGTCAGGGCCAATTGCTGCTGGGCCGCGAAGACATTGGCCGGCACAACGCCCTCGATAAATTGATCGGTGCGCTGGTACGCCAGAACATTGATCTGACCGGCGGTGCAGCGATCGTCACCAGTCGTTGCAGCCTTGAGCTGATTCAAAAAGTGTTGCGCGCCGGCATCCAAACCCTGATCAGCCTGTCCTCGCCTACCGGCCTGGCGCTGCAATGGGCTCGCCGCCACAACCTCAACCTTATTCATCTGCCTCAAAAAAGCGCGCCACGGGTGTACAGCCCGGCGCAGGAGAATCAAGCGTGAGCATTCATCACCAAGCCGACAAAACCCCTGTTGCGCGCTACAAGCCCTACAAAGGTCCGGCCGGTGGCTGGGGCGCGCTGATCAGTGTCGCGCACGTCTGGTTGACCAGTGACAACGCGCTGAAAAACCTGCGCATGATGCTCAAGACCAACCAGAACGGCGGCTTTGACTGCCCGGGTTGCGCGTGGGGCGATTCGCCAGAAAGCGGTCTGGTAAAGTTTTGCGAAAACGGCGCCAAAGCGGTGAACTGGGAAGCCACCAAGCGCCGCGTCGATGCGGCGTTCTTCGCCAAACACAGCGTCACAGCGCTGCTGGAGCAAAGCGATTACTGGCTGGAATATCAGGGCCGCCTGACCGAGCCAATGAGCTACAACGCGCAAACCGACCACTACACCCCCATCACTTGGGATGCTGCGTTCACATTAATTGCCAAACACTTGTTGAGCCTGGCCAGCCCCAATGAAGCCGAGTTTTACACCTCAGGCCGGGCCAGCAACGAAGCGGCCTATTTGTATCAACTGTTTGTCCGGGCATTGGGCAGCAATAACTTCCCGGACTGCTCCAACATGTGTCACGAGGCCAGTGGGGTCGCTCTGGCGCAAAGCATTGGGGTCGGCAAAGGCACGGTGACATTCGATGACTTCGAACACGCCGACGCTATTTTTGTACTCGGGCAGAACCCCGGCACCAACCACCCACGGATGCTCGAACCGCTGCGTGAAGCAGTCAAACGCGGCGCCCAAGTGGTGTGCGTCAACCCGCTGAAAGAGCGCGGGCTAGAACGTTTTCAACACCCGCAGCACCCACTCGAAATGCTCACCAACGGCGACCGCCCGACCAACACTGCCTACTTGCGCCCGGCACTGGGCGGCGACATGGCACTGTTGCGCGGCATGGCCAAATTTTTGTTGCAGTGGGAGCGCGATGCCCAGGCCGCTGGCGAACCGGCAGTATTCGATCACATATTTTTGAATGAGCACACGACAGGTGTTCTGGATTACATCGCCAGCCTTGATGAAACGGCATGGGATCACCTCGTCGAGCAATCCGGGCTGAGTCTGGTAGACATCGAACGTGCCGCACGCATGTACCTCAAGGGCAAGAACGTCATCATGTGCTGGGCGATGGGCATCACCCAGCACCGGCATTCGGTGCAAACCATTCAGGAAATCGCCAACCTGATGCTGCTGCGCGGCAATATCGGCCGCCCTGGCGCCGGGCTATGCCCCGTGCGCGGCCACAGCAACGTGCAGGGCGACCGTACGATGGGCATTAACGAACGCCCGCCAGTGGCATTCCTCGACGCGTTGGAGCGCCGCTTCCAGTTCAACGTACCGCGCGAAAGCGGACACAACGTGGTTGAAGCCATCCACGCCATGCTCGAAGGTCGCTCCAAGGTGTTTATCGGTTTGGGCGGCAACTTTGCCCAGGCGACCCCGGACAGCCCGCGCACCGCTCAGGCCCTGCGCAATTGCGACCTGACCGTACAGATCAGCACCAAGCTCAACCGCAGCCATCTGATGCATGGCAAGGCAGCGCTGATTCTGCCGTGCTTTGGCCGCACCGATATCGACATTCAGGCTAATGGCCCGCAGGCGGTCACCGTCGAAGACTCGTTCAGCATGGTGCATGCCTCCAATGGCCAGTTGCAGCCGTTGTCCAATCAAATGCGTTCAGAGCCTGCGATCATTGCCGGCATCGCTGCGGCCACACTGGGCACTCACCCCATTGACTGGAATTGGGCCGTGGCCGATTACAGTCGCATTCGTGACCTGATTGCCGACACCATTCCCGGCTTCAAGGATTTCAACACCCGTATTCAGCATCCGGGCGGCTTCTACCTCGGCAACTCAGCCGGTGCCCGTCAGTGGAACACCCCGTCGCAGCGGGCCAACTTCCGGCCCAACCTGTTGCCTCGCGACCTGGTGGATGAGCGTACCCGCGCCACTGGTCAACTGCCCGACCTGATCCTGCAATCAATGCGCTCGCACGATCAGTACAACACCACCATTTATGGCCTCGATGATCGCTATCGCGGGGTAAAAGGTCAGCGTGACGTCCTGTTCGTCAACGAAGCAGACATCATTCGCCTAGGCTTCAAGCCGGGGCAGAAAGTCGACATTGTGTCGATCTGGAACGATCAGCACGAACGCCGGGTCAAGAACTTCACCTTGCTGGCCTTTGATATTCCGGCCGGGCAAGCGGCAGCGTACTACCCCGAGGTCAACCCGCTGGTACCGCTGGAAAGCACCGGCGACGGCAGCCATACGCCAACGTCCAAGTTCGTGGCGATCTGCCTGGAAGCGGCGAGCCCGTCAAAACTGATCATGGCCAAGGCGGGCTACTAACCCACACTTAGAGGCCACTTTCCTACGAAAGTGGCCTGCTTAACTAACTAAAAGACCTGCGATTTTTCATTAAGTTCCACACTAAAAACAATAACTTAGAGAATTGTGTACAACTCGTGCTATTGGTCGGATTTCGATTGTCACCATCTGTCTGCGGCCTCAGGATCGCGTCGTCATCCCTTTGAGGCTTACTTATGAAGCTCACCTCGATTCTCTTGTTGTCCCTTGGCCTGGTCAGTGGCGTAGCCTCGGCCGGTGGCTCCACCGAAGCCGGTGTAGGCGGCGCATTAGGTGGGGTTCTTGGCGCCGTGGTCGGTCAACAACTCGGTGGCTCGACCGGTTCTGCGATTGGCGCAGGCGTCGGCGGCGCAGCCGGTAGTGCCGTAGGTGCCGATAAACGCAGCCGTGGCGAAGCCGCCATTGGCGGCGCACTCGGCGCAGCGGGCGGCAACGTGTTGGGCCGCAGTGTCGGCGGCAGCACCGGTGCTCTGGTCGGCTCCGCAGCCGGTGGTGGCGCGGGTGGTGCCCTGGGTAACTACATGGGCAATAAAAGCGACTCCGATGATCGCCGTTATCGCGATCGCGACCGTCGCTACTACCGTGATGGCCACCCTGGCCGTGGCCACGCGTATGGCCATCGCAAGAACAAGCATCGTCACAACGACTGATGTGCACAACGGCCTTCCTTGCGAAGGCCGTTTTTTTATGGCGCGGCTTATACCGGCAAGCAGGTGGTGGATTTTATCTCGGACAAAGCGACGATCGAGTTCACTTCTTGAATCCCTGGCACCATCGATAATTTCTCGAAGAAAAAGCGCTCATAGGCTTCAATATCGGCGGTAACAATGCGCAGCAAAAAATCCACCGCGCCCATCAATACGTAACACTCCAGCACCTCGGGAAAACCGCGAATTGCATCGGTGAACTCGGTGAAGTTGGAGCGCCCGTGGGCATTGAGTTTGACCTCGGCAAAAATCTGCGTATTGAGGCCGATTTTCTTGCGATCCAGCAAGGTCACTTGCCCGCGAATAATCCCCTCGTCCTTCATGCGCTGAATCCGTCGCCAGCACGGTGACTGCGACAGTCCCACCTTTTCAGCAATCTGCGCACTGGACAGCGAAGCGTCCTCTTGCAGCAGTGCCAAAATGCGCCGGTCGTAAGCGTCCAGTTCGCTTTGCATAAAAATACCTTTAAACAAATAAATTGCGACTTGATCAAGTCTATATTTCGCCGATTAAACGTATCTTAGATAAAAAATTCCCCGCAAGGCGTGTAAATATTTCTCCAGCCTAAAGAGGAGTTATTGCATGCCGCACCTGGAAGCCGTTCACACGTCGACACGCCCCGATGTTTGGGCCAGCAACGCAGCCCCTTGCCCGGTGCTGTTCCGTATTCAGGCCGAGGCAGATGCCGATGTGTTGTGCCGGGTGCTCAATCTATTCGCCTTGCAGCAGCTGATTCCACAGCACGTCGAGTTAACCCGCGACAACGATACGCTGAGTATTGAGATCCTCAGTGACGAGCAAAGCTGGCACCGCGCTCAAGTCATAGGGGAAAAACTGCGCAATCTGGTCAGTGTTTTCGACATGCAACTGCAACCCGCGCAGCCTGCCAAGGCACCTGCCCTGCAAATGTCGCGATAAGGTGTTTTTAAGCAGCCGGGTAATAGTTCGCAACCATTGCCCAGCTTGAAGCAAAGAGGCAGCGACTAGGCTTGGGGCTTCACAGCCCGGACAGGGAGATGTCCGGGCCGCAGCTTTAAAGACACAACCCAGGAGCCTTTATGCGCAGCGCCCCACCCCACGACCAGTGGCTGGACCTCGAACAGCTGTTACCTGTATTACTCACCCAAGGCCGCATTCAGCAAGGCTGCGCCGAACATGCATTGATTGCGGGCCGCGAAGCACCCAACAGCCTCTTGCACCCGCTGGTATTTTTGGCAGAGCAACACCTCAAAGACCTCAGCCGACCGGGCAAAACCCTTGATCTGGAAACCCTTACCGCCTGGCTTGCTGAGCAGTACGAACAACCTTACCTGCGCCTCGACCCGCTCAAAATAGAGGTCACCACCGTCACTGCGCTGATGTCTTTTGCCTTTGCCCAACGCCATCAAATCCTCGCGGTGGCCGCCGATGAGCACGCTATTACCATTGCCAGCGCACAACCATGGGTCAGCAGTTGGGAGGCTGACCTCAGGCAGATGCTCAAGCGACCTATCAAGCGTGTGATTGCCAACCCGCTAGAGATTCAGCGCCTGAGTGTGGAGTTTTTTCAGTTGGCCAAATCGGTCACTGGGGCCGCGCGCAATGATCAAAAAACCAGCAAGCCTGGCGATCTGGAGCAGTTGCTCACCCTCGGTGCGGGCCTCCAGGAGCCTGACGCCAATGACGCGCACATTGTGAATATCGTCGACTGGCTGTTTCAGTACGCCTTTGAGCAGCGGGCCAGCGATATTCATATCGAGCCGCGCCGCGAGCAGGGCTGTGTGCGTTTTCGCATCGACGGGTTGCTGCATAACGTCTACCAGTTCCCACCGCAGGTGACGATGGCCGTCGTTAGCCGCCTCAAAAGCCTGGGCCGCATGAATGTTGCCGAAAAGCGCAAACCGCAGGACGGCCGTATCAAAACCCAAACCCCAGGCGGGACAGAGGTTGAACTGAGACTTGCGAGCATGCCCACCGCCTTTGGCGAAAAGATGGTGATGCGTATTTTCGACCCGCAGGTGCTGCTCAAGAGTTTCGACCAACTGGGCTTCAGCCCCCAAGACCTGCAACGCTGGCAGCAAATGACCTCCCAACCCAATGGCATGATTTTGCTCACTGGCCCTACCGGCTCGGGTAAAACCAGCACGCTCTACGCAACGCTCAAGCAACTGGCCACCCCGCAGGTCAACCTGTGTACCCTCGAAGACCCGATCGAGATGATCGAGCCCGCGTTCAACCAGATGCAGGTGCAACCCGGTATCGACCTGACCTTCGCCAACGGCGTTCGAGCTCTGATGCGCCAGGACCCGGATATCATCATGCTCGGTGAAATACGCGACCTGGAGACCGCCGAAGTGGCGATTCAAGCCGCCTTGACCGGGCATCTGGTGCTCTCGACCCTGCACACCAACGACGCGCCCAGTGCTATCAGCCGCCTGCAAGAACTCGGGGTCGCACCTTATTTGATCAAAGCCACGTTGCTGGGCGTCATGGCCCAACGGCTGGTGCGAACGCTGTGCCCTGAGTGCAAGGTCAAACAGCCGCTGGTGCAAGATGACTGGCAGAACTTCGCCCCACGCTGGGCAAACCCTGCGCCGCCTCATACCTTTCGAGCCATCGGCTGCATGGAGTGCCGAGATACGGGTTATCACGGCCGAGCCGGGGTCTACGAGATTATGTTGATGAGCACCGAGCTTAAAGCACTGATCGGCCCGCAAAACGACGTGAGCGCCTTGCGCCACAAAGCCTGCGCCGAAGGCATGCACCCGCTGAGGATGGCGGCGGCACATAAAGTGGCAGCAGGCCAGACCACGCTGGAAGAAGCATTACGGGTTACCCCCGCATAGCTGAATTGTTTTGACTAATATCTAAACAGTTGCGCAACTTGCATAGTGGTTAAAATTTGACCTCCCTCCGCACACTTCAAAACAAGGAATGGTTATGCAAGTAGGTACAGTGGTTCTGTTATTTGTCGCCTTGGCCATCGCCATACTGTTCATGGGTTTCAAGGTCGTACCGCAAGGTTATCAATGGACGGTGGAGCGCTTTGGCCGTTACACCAATACCCTTAAACCCGGTCTGAACATCATCATTCCGGTGATGGATCGCATCGGACGCAAGATCAACGTGATGGAAAGCGTGCTGGATATCCCGCCGCAAGAAGTCATTACCGCTGACAACGCCACCGTGCAAATTGACGCGGTTTGTTTCTTTCAGGTGGTCAACACGGCTCAGGCTGCATACGAGGTCAACAATCTCGAGCACGCCATTCGCAACCTGTTGCAAACCAACATCCGTACTGTGCTGGGCTCGATGGAGCTCGATGCCATGCTCAGCCAGCGTGACGGCATCAATGAAAAACTGCTGCGCACCGTCGATGAAGCGACAGCGCCTTGGGGTATCAAAATTACCCGTATCGAGATCAAGGACATCAGCCCGCCGGCTGACCTGATGGCCGCCATGTCTGGTCAGATGAAGGCAGAGCGTATCAAGCGGGCGCAAATCCTTGAAGCTGAAGGCCTGCGGGCCTCGGCAATTTTAACCGCCGAAGGTAAAAAACAGGCACAGATCCTCGAAGCCGAAGGCGGTCGTCAAGCCGCATTCCTCGAGTCCGAGGCACGTGAGCGCCAGGCCGAAGCTGAAGCCAGAGCGACCCAAGTGGTTTCCGAAGCCATTGCCACAGGCAACGTGCAGGCGATCAATTACTTTGTCGCGCAAAAGTACATCGACGCACTGGGCAAGCTGGCCTCTGCCAACAACAGCAAGGTTATCCTCATGCCGCTGGAAGCCAGCCAGGTCATCGGCGCGGTGGGTGGTATCGGTGAGATCGTCAAAGCCACCTTTGATACTAAAAAGGCCTAAGACATGCTGGAGTTCCTGCAAAACCTGAGCTACTGGGACTGGCTGGCACTGGGCACGGTGCTGTTGATTCTGGAAGTGTTCGGCGCCGGTGGCTATCTACTGTGGACAGGTATTGGCGCCATCATCGTCGGAGCCGTGACCTTCCTGATCCCAGGGTTGGGCTGGGCACTGCAACTTCCACTGTTTGGTGTACTGGCAATTCTCACGGCGGTGTACTGGTGGAAACGCCAGCGCAATTCTATCGCCCAAGGCGATCAACCAGAGCTCAATAGCCGTGGGCATGAGCTGATTGGACGCACGTTTGTTGTTCAACAAGCAATTGTGGGCGGACGGGGAAAAATCAAAGTGGGTGATGGTGTGTGGATGGCGGTAGGGCCTGATGCCAACGTGGGTACGCACGTACGCGTGACAGCCCAAAATGGAACCGTATTGAGCGTTGAAATTGTTACGTGAGGCTACGGAACTCCTGACCCTTAACTACAATCAAACCTGTCAGTTAACTTATTCGGAGTTCCTGTCATGCGCCTCAAATATGCTGTAGCCGCTATAGCATTGCTGTCTATTCCTGTTGGCTCTGCAATGGCAGATACCTTCTGGCGCAATGTTTTGTCTTCGGGTGCAACCACCGGTTCCACCTACCTGACCTTCAAAAAAGACCGCAAAGTGATCGCCGCTCAAGATGACGCCGGCAGCTTTGTGGCCAGCAACGGCTCGATCCGTGGTCCGTACCTGGAATCTGCCATGCAACAAGTTCGCGCAGATAACCCAGAGCTGAAAGTCAGCGACATGGATCTGGCCAACGCCATCCTGGCAAAAAACGCCACGGCGGAGTAAACCGAGCCATTGTAGGAGCGAGCTTGCTCGCGATTCGGACAACACGTTTTTCCTGAGACGTCGCGTCGATACCATCGCGAGCAAGCTCGCTCCTACAAGCGTCAATTTAATTCAACCTTCATACAGAAATTTCACCGGATGTGAGCCATGCTCTGGGTATGCTTTGCTTACCCTCCCTCACATCGGACGTCCTGCCTTCATGAGCGCGCTGCCTTTCCTGCCGTTTTCCAAACCCACCATCGATGAAGCCACCATTGCTGCCGTGGGCGACGTGTTGCGCTCGGGCTGGATCACCAGCGGGCCCAAGGTTCAGGCTTTCGAAGCACAGCTGTCCGAGTACTTTGGCGGGCGCCCAGTGCGCACGTTCAACTCCGGCACCTGCACCATGGAAATCGCGCTGCGCATCGCCGGCATTGGCCCTGGCGATGAAGTGATCACCACCTCTATTTCGTGGGTGGCCACCGCTAACGTGATCATTGAAGTCGGCGCCACGCCGGTGTTTGCCGATATTGACCCGATCACCCGCAATATCGACCTGGCGAAGCTCGAAGCCGCCATCACCCCACGTACCAAAGCGATTATTCCGGTGTATTTGTCGGGCCTTCCGGTCGACATGGATGCGCTGTACTCGCTGGCCAAAAAATACAATTTGCGCATAGTTGAAGATGCCGCCCAGGCTCTGGGTTCAAGCTGGCAAGGCCAACGCATTGGTGCCCGCGGTGACTTCGTTTCATTCAGCTTTCAGGCCAACAAAAACATCACCTCTTGCGAAGGTGGTTGTCTGGTGCTGAACAATGAAGACGAGGCCCGGCTGGCTGAGAAGTACCGCCTGCAAGGCGTCACCCGCAGTGGTTTTGATGGGCTGGATGTTGACGTGCTGGGCGGCAAGTTCAACATGACTGACGTTGCGGCCGCTATTGGTCTGGGCCAGTTTGCCCATATCGAAACCATCACCGCCCATCGTCGTGAATTGGCCAAACACTATTTTGAATGCTTCGGGCCAGACTTCGAGGCCGAGTACGGCGCGCAGCTGCCAGTGGCTGATTTCAACAACACCAACTGGCATTTGTTCCAGCTTGTACTGCCTGAACGCAAGGACGACCAACCGGCCCGCGCAACCTTTATGCAAGCGATGCAGGCACTGGGTGTAGGCGTGGGTTATCACTACCCGCCCATTCACTTGCTGAGTCTTTATCGTGCGCGGGGGTTTACCGAGGGGATGTTACCGATAGCTGAGCGTGTAGGCCGGCTGATCGTGTCGTTGCCAATGTTTAACGCAATGACCAAGGCAGATGTAGAACGCTCGGTAGCGGCAGTTAAAGCGGTGCTTAACGCCCTGTAGGAGCGAGCTTGCTCGCGATAGCATTACTGCGGTACAACAAAAACCGCGTTGTATGTATCGCGAGCAAGCTCGCTCCTACAGGGGTTTGGGATTTGGCGTCTGGTTTACTCGCCGATAGCCGCTTTGTAGCCTGCTGCGTCCAGCAGTTTTTCCAGCTCAGCGGTGTTGCTTGGCTTCAGCTTGAAGATCCAGGCACCGTATGGATCGCTGTTCAGCGACTCAGGGCTGTCAGACAACGCGTCGTTGACTGCAATCACTTCGCCCGACACGGGTGCGTAAATGTCTGAAGCAGCTTTTACCGACTCTACAACGCCTGCTGCATCACCCGCAGCGAACACTGTACCGACTTCGGTCAACTCGACAAACACTACGTCTCCCAAGGCTTCTTGAGCGTGATCGCTGATGCCCACAGTCACCGTGCCATCTGCTTCCAGACGGGCCCACTCGTGACTTTCAGCAAAGCGCAGGTCAGCAGGGATATCGCTCATATTCAGTGTCCTCAAGAAGAAAAGTCAGCGGCCCGCACTCTGTGCAAGCCCGCCAGTAAACGTTAGATCAAGGCTTTGCCTTGACGAACAAAAGTCGGTTTGACTACGCGAACCGGGTACCACTTACCGCGAATTTCGACCTCGGCACGGTCAGCCGTGGCCATCGGAACGCGCGCCAAGGCTATCGATTTGCTTAGCGTAGGAGAGAAACTACCACTGGTGATCTCCCCTTCGCCAACATCGGCGATACGAACCACTTGGTGAGCGCGTAAAACGCCTCGTTCCTCAAGCACCAAGCCCACCAGCTTGAGCTGCACACCTGCGGCCTTTTCAGCTTCCAGCGCTTCGCGACCGATGAACATGCGCGAGGCAGGTTCCCAGGCGATGGTCCAGGCCATGTTGGCTGAAAGAGGCGAGACAGACAGGTGGATATCCTGCCCATAGAGGTTCATGCCGGCTTCAAGACGCAAGGTATCGCGAGCGCCCAGACCAATCGGCGAAATACCGGCACCCACCAGGTCATTAAAAAACGCGGGCGCCTGATCGGCCGGAAGCAAAATTTCCAGGCCGTCTTCGCCGGTATAGCCGGTGCGGGCGATAAACCAGTCACCGCTGCTCTGCCCCTCAAAGGGCTTGAGCTGCTGGATAAGTTGGCTGCGCGCCTGACTCACCAACTCGGCTACTTTATGCCGCGCCTGAGGCCCTTGAATGGCTAACAAGGCCAGCTCGGGGCGTTCGTGCAGGTGCACGGCATAATTCTGGAGCTGAGCCGTCATCCAGGCCAGATCCTGATCGCGTGTGGCGGCGTTAACGATAAGCCGGTAACCATCAGGCATCAGGTAGACGATCATGTCGTCGACCACTCCACCTTTCTCATTAAGCATGGCGCTGTATAGAGCACGGCCAGGCGTGTTTAGACGTTCGACATCGTTGGCCAACAAATGCTGTAGCCATTCCTTGGCCTGAACCCCGGTGACGTCAATCACGGTCATATGCGAGACATCAAAAACCCCACAGTCGCGGCGCACCTCATGGTGCTCCTCAACTTGCGAGCCGTAATGCAAGGGCATATCCCAACCGCCAAAATCGACCATTTTCGCGCCGAGGGCGAGATGCAGGTCATACAGAGGCGTACGCTGTCCCATGGGTTTCTCCTTCCGGGCTTGGCGAAGGTGCGGACAGGCTTGCGGGGCGTTCGAAGCTACCTAAGGTGGCATTCTTACGCTTAGCAGAGAACCTGATCTGACAGACAGACCGCACCGAATGCCGCGCATTGTATCCGCATGGGGAAGGACTGGCACCTAGCCGATTCGATGGGCCGAGCGACGAATCAATCCGATCACGGGCAACAGCCCTACCAGCACCAGGGTCAAGGCCGGTAACGAAGCCCGCGCCCATTCACCCTCGCTGGTCATCTCGAAGATCCGCACCGCCAGCGTGTCCCATCCAAACGGGCGCATCAGCAAGGTCGCGGGCATCTCCTTGAGCACATCGACAAACACCAGCAATGCTGCGCTCAAGGTGCCGGGTAACAATAACGGCAGATACACTTTGAAAAACAGTCGCGGCCCGCTGACGCCCAGACTGCGCGCCGCTTCAGGCAAGGAGGGGCGAATGCGCGCCAGGCTGTTTTCCAGCGGGCCGTACGCCACGGCGATAAACCGCACCAGATACGCCAGCAACAAGGCCGACAGGCTGCCAAGCAACAACGGTTTACCCGCACCGCCTAACCAACCGGACACCGGGATCACCAGCTCGCGATCCAGATAGCTGAACGCCAGCATGATTGATACCGCCAGCACCGAACCCGGCAAGGCGTAACCCAGATTCGCCAGGCTGACCCCAGCGCGGATCATCGGGGTTGGCGCCTGACGTCGGGCAAACGCCAACACCAGCGCCACACTGACGGTGATCAACGCCGCCATGCCACCCAAATACAACGTGTGCAGGATCAAACCGGTGTAACGCTCATCCAGGTCAAAACGCCCGCGCTGCCAGAACCACACCACCAATTGCAGCATAGGGATCACAAAGGCACAGGCAAACACCAGCAAGCACCAGCCACTGGCCAGCCACGCTTTGAGGCCGTGCAGGTGATACAAGGCTTTGACCCGTGGTCGCTCGTTGCTGGCCCGATTCGCACCGCGGGCCCGGCGTTCGCCGTAGAGCACCACCATCACCACCAGTAACAGCAAGCTGGCCAATTGCGCCGCCGTCGACAAGCTGAAAAAGCCGTACCAGGTTTTGTAGATCGCCGTGGTGAAGGTGTCGAAGTTGAAGACGGACACAGCACCAAAATCGGCCAGGGTTTCCATCAGTGCCAGTGCCACACCGGCACCAATCGCCGGGCGCGCCATCGGCAACGCCACGCGCCAGAACGCCTGCCACGGGCTTTGGCCCAGTACACGGGCGGCTTCCATCAAGCCTTTGCCCTGAGCGAGGAATGCGGTGCGTGCCAGCAAATAAACGTAAGGATAAAAAACCAGAATCAGCACAATGATTACGCCGCCGGTCGAACGTACCCGTGGCAGCCGCAGGCCCATGCCAAACCACTCCCGCAGCAGGGTTTGCACGGGGCCGGCAAAGTCGAGCAAGCCGACAAACACGAACGCCAGCACATAGGCCGGAATCGCAAACGGTAGCATCAGCGCCCAGTCCAGCCAGCGTCTGCCGGGGAACTCACACAAGCTGGTCAACCAGGCCAGACTCACCCCAAGCAGCGTCACCCCGATGCCGACCCCAACAATCAGCGTCAGGGTGTTGCCCAGCAAGCGCGGCATTTGCGTGTCCCACAGATGGCTCCAGATCTGGGTATCAATGCTTTGCCAGGACAGCAGCAAGACGCTCAGCGGCAGCAGCACCAGAGCAGCAATGACAGAAACCAGCGGATACCAGCGACGTTGGGCAGGATGGGCCACGAAAAACTCTCGGAAGGTGGTGTGGAAGAACAACACGCAGAAACTATGTAGCCGCTGCCGCAGGCTGCGATGGGCTACGCAGTAGCCCCAAAAAATTGAAGGTCCTGCGGCCCTTATCGCAGCCTGCGGCAGCGGCTACAAAAGTAGAGTGTTTTAACTTTTAATCAATTCCAGCCAGCGCGGTCCATCATGCGGATCGCTTCAGCCTGGCGCTTGCCAGCCACTTCGACCGGTAGGGCGTCAGCCTTGAACGCGCCCCAACTGGCCACTTCGGCCGAAGGCGCAACGCTTGGGTTGGCCGGGAATTCTTGATTGGTACCCGCAAAAATCGCTTGGGCCTCAGGTGTGGTCATCCACTCCACCAAGGCCTTGGCAGCCTGTGGGTGCGGAGCGTACTTGGTCAGGCCAATACCCGACAAGTTAACGTGAACCCCACGATCCGCCTGATTCGGCCAGAACAGTTTCACCGCCAAATCCGGCTTTTGCTTGTGCAAACGGCCGTAGTAGTAAGTGTTGACGATACCGACGTCACACTGCCCGGCATTGATTGCCTCCAGCACTGCAATGTCATCCGAGAACACGTCAGTAGACAGGTTATTCACCCAACCCTTGAGGATCTCTTCGGTTTTTGCCGGGCCGTTCACTTCAATCATGGTGGCGGTCAGCGACTGGTTGTAGACCTTCTTGGCGGTGCGCAGGCACAGGCGACCTTCCCACTCTTTGTTCGCCAGGGCTTCGTAGGTCGACAGCTCTTCGGGTTTAACCCGGTCAGTCGAATACGCAATGGTTCGAGCGCGCAGACTCAAACCAGTCCATTCGTGGGAGGAAGAGCGGTATTGCGGTGGGATGTTCTTGTCGATCACTTCAGAGGTGAACGGCTGCAGGATGCCCATTTGCTCGGCTTGCCACAGGTTGCCGGCGTCCACGGTCAGCAACAGGTCAGCCGTGGCGTTTTCGCCTTCAGCCTTGATGCGCTGCATCAGCGGCGCTTCCTTGTCGGTGATGAACTTGACCTTAACCCCGGTTTTAGCGGTGTAGGCGTCAAATACCGGCTTGATCAGCTCGTCGATACGCGAGGAATAGACCACCACTTCGTCGGCAGCAAATGCGCTGCTCCCGAAAAGGGTAAGGGCCAGGGCAGTCAGTAGACGCTTGGGTGCCAACATGGAGGGCGGTCTCTCTTAATGCGAATCGGGCGTAAATGGTAGTGAATCACATTTGCCAGCTCAACCTAACTCGCCCTCGAGGCGTTACCAGATGTTGCAGGATTTTGTCAGGCCTTGGCCAGCGGCGGCAGGTCGCCGGTCAGGCCCAGCGCCTGACGCACGAACACGGCTTTGGCCTCGGGCATTTGGTTGATCCACTTCAAGCCGGTATTGCGCAGCAGACGGGCGGTCAACGAGTCGGCCTGGAACAGCCGCTCGAAACCTTCCATCGCTGCCATCAGCGCCAGGTTGTGCGGCATGCGCCGACGCTCGTAGCGACTCAGTACGCGCACATCGGCCAACCGTTCACCACGGTCCGTCGCGTGCAGCAACACATCAGCCAGCACTGCGGCATCCAGGAAGCCCAGATTCACGCCCTGCCCGGCCAGCGGGTGGATGGTATGCGCTGCGTCGCCGATCAGCGCCAGGCCTTCGGCCACATAGCGTTTGGCGTGGCGTTGGCGCAGAGGCACACACACCCGCGGATCAGCGCTGAGCACCTGACCCAAACGACCTTCAAACGCCAGTTCCAGCTCACGACAAAACGCGACATCATCCAGCGCCATCAAGTGTTCGGCTTGCTCTGGGGTGGTCGACCAGACAATTGAGCACCAATCCTGCTGGCCATCACGCGCAAGCGGCAAGAATGCCAACGGGCCGTGGTCGGTAAAACGCTGCCACGCGGTCTGCTGATGCGGCTCAGCGCAACGTACGCTGGTCACGATGGCGTGATGCAAGTAATCCCACTCGCGGGTCTCACAGCCGGTCAGACGGCGCACAGCGGAATTGGCACCATCAGCGGCAATCACCAGCGGCGCACGCAAGGTACGACCATCGGCCAGAGTCAGCAGCCAGTCGTCGCCGGAGCGGCGCATTTGCTCCATACGCGCATTGGCCAGCATTTCGATGCTGGAGCCTTGCAAGCATTCCAGCAGGGCGTCTTGCACCACACGGTTTTCGACGATATGCCCCAGCACCTCGGCATGCACGCTAGCGGCCGAAAAATGGATCTGCCCGGTGCCGCTGCCGTCCCACACGTGCATGTGCGAGTACGGGCTGACGCGCCGCTCGGTGATGCCCTGCCAGGCACCGAGGCGTTGCAGGATGCGCTGGCTGGCGGCCGACAAGGCGCTGACACGGGGTTCAAACGCGTCTTGGGCGGCAAAGGGTTTAACGCTCAGCGGGCCGCCATCGAGCAGCAGGATTTTCAGCCCGCTGTCCTTGAGCGCCAGCGCCAACGCGCTTCCGACCATTCCGGCCCCAACAATCAGCAGATCTGCGCGCATTTCCATGCTTTAAGCCTGTCTCGCTAGCGGCCTGGGCCGCACCTGAAAAAATGGATCGACACGGAGCGTGCTCGCTCCGGCCGGCATCAACTGTCTGCGCGGGTGCCCAGGCCCATGGCCTGACGGGCGAACCAGCGCTTGGCCGGCGGTAATACATCGAGGCCCAGCAAACCAAGGTTACGGCCAAACGAGACCAACGCTTGATCACTGCCAAATAGACGCGTCACTTGATCCGAGAAACCAATCGTCAATTGCTGATCAAGCTGTTGGCGCTGTTGATAACTCAACAGCGTGGCCAGGTCTCCGGGCTGTTTGTCGCTCGCCAACAAGGCCTCGGCCAAAGCCTGCGCATCACGCAAAGACAGATTGAACCCCTGACCGGCAATCGGGTGCAGGCTGTGGGCCGCGTTGCCCAATACCACCAAATGCGCCCGCACCTGCTCTTGCGCTTCAATCAGCGTCAGCGGGTACAAATGCCGCACGCCTACCTGTTTGAGCGTGCCCAGGCGATAGCCGAACACACCCTGCAACTCGCGCAGAAAGCTGCGTTCATCCAACCCGGCCAAACGCTGAGCGTCCATGCCAAGGCGAGTCCATATCAGCGCGCAACGGTTGTCAGGCAACGGCAACAGGGCCATCGGACCTTCGTCGGTGAAACGCTCAAACGCCATCCCGCGATGGGGTTGGCTGGGGGTGATGTTGGCGATCAGCGCACTTTGGTCATAAGGCCGCTGGCGCACGTGAATGCCCAACTGCTCACGCAACCCGGAACGTCCGCCATCGGCCAATACCGCCAGGTCGCACTCCAGCGTGGTGTCGTCATTGAGTGTAAGACGGTAGCCATCGTCGAGCGGCTGCATGTGGATAACTTCGGCCGGGCAACGCCAACTGATCACATCCGGGTCCAGACCTTTCCACAAGCATTGGCCAAGCCAGGCGTTTTCGACCACATAACCCAGCGCCGGAACACCCTCTTCACTGGCCGATAACCGCGCCGTAGAGAAGCGCCCGCGATCAGACACGTGAATGTCATTGATCGGCTCACTGCGCTCGGCAATCGCTGACCACAGGCCCAGACGCTCATAAATTTGCCGGGCGCCGTAGCTCAATGCCGATGAGCGGGCGTCGTAACTCGGTTGGTAGCTGTCGCCGGGCGCAAACGGTTCGATCAATACGATCGTCCAGCCTCGGGCCTTGGCCCCGGCTTGCAACGCAAGGGCGAGGCTCGCGCCGACCAGGCCGCCACCGATGATTGCCAGATTGACTCGACTCATGCCGCGTTCGCCCGTGCTGCTGCCATCAAGGCTTCGATTTCAGCGACGGTCTTGGGCACGTCGCACGTCAGGATGTCGCAGCCGGCCTTGGTGACCACAACGTCGTCCTCGATACGCACCCCAATGCCGCGCCATTTTTTCGCAACCTGCTGGTTGCTCGGGCTGATGTAGATGCCGGGCTCAACGGTCAGGGTCATGCCGACTTCCAGCACGCGCCACTCACCACCGACTTTGTATTCCCCCACATCATGCACATCGAGCCCCAGCCAATGACCGGCGCGGTGCATGTAAAACGGCTTGTAGGCTTCGCTGGCGATCAGTTCATCAACGTCACCCTGCAACAAGCCCAACGCCACCAAACCGGCGGTAATCACTTGCACCGTGGCTTCGTGAGCCTGGTTCCAGTGTTTGTTGGGGGCAATCTGCGCAAACGCCGCTTCCTGCGAGGCCAAGACCAATTCATAAATGGCTTTTTGCTCCGGCGAAAACCTGCCACTCACCGGGAACGTGCGGCTAATGTCGCTGGCGTAGCAGTCGATCTCACAGCCCGCATCAATCAGCACCAGATCGCCG
This sequence comes from Pseudomonadota bacterium, assembly GCA_040385125.1. GTDB lineage: Bacteria > Pseudomonadota > Gammaproteobacteria > Pseudomonadales > Pseudomonadaceae > Aquipseudomonas. The sequence goes on from JAZKIA010000022.1 coordinate 74,871, forward strand.
TCCTTGAGCAGGGCGTCGTTCTCCTGATAGTGCAGGATGCAGCTGTTATCGCCCGAGGCGACTATCGACCCATAAGCGGGCATTTTTGCCCCGCTTTTACGGAACTCGTAATCCAGCTCGGCTTCAAGGCTGTACTCATGCAAACCAGCACGACTGGCCTGCATGGCACGGATATGAGCCCGCGCTGAAATCTGCGCGGCATGGCGCATGACCTTGATCTCTGCCGCTGATTTATACAGACGCATGTCATGCAGCAGATGATCCAGGGCAACGAATTCGTTCGGCGGCTGGGCACCGAGGCTGGCCTTGGAGCGAATCGTATTGATCCACTCCATCAGGTTACGGTCGAATTCGGGGTTGTTGCCCATCGCCGAGTACACCCGGTCACGGCCTTCAATCAGGCCCGGCAGGATGTCGTCGATGTCGGTAATCGGGAAGGCATCGTCAGCACCGAAGTCGCGAATCGCGCCCTCTTGCCCGGCACGCAAGCCATCCCACAGCTCGCGCTCGGCATTACGCTCGCGACAAAACAGCACGTATTCCCCGTGCACACGGCCAGGGATCAACACGATCACAGCGTGTGGCTCGGGAAAACCGCTCAGGTACTGAAAATTGCTGTCTTGACGATAAACGTGTTCGACATCGCGATTGCGAATGGCCACCGCAGCGGCGGGCAGAATCGCGATGCTGTTGGGCTCCATCTGCGCCATGAGCGCCTTGCGGCGACGTGTGTATTCCGATTTCGGGATATGGATCATGGGCAGACGGGTTCCCTCTTGACGATCAATCAGTGCAGCGACGGCTTGGCCGCAACAGGCTCAGCAGTTTTCTTGGTTTCGGTGAACAGCAGCAGCGGCGCGACGCGCAGGTACTCCATCACTTGCATGTAGTCGGTTTCGGCGTCTTCGGACTCTTCCAGGGCATCTTGCACCTGAGCAATCGCCGCCAGGTCTTGCAACACTTCCTTGCCTTCAGTGCTCAAGGCATTGTCGCGATAGTTCAGACCAAAACCGGACAGGAAACCCTGACACCACTCGCCCAGCGCAATCGCGCGCTCGGCCAGCGGTGCGTCGTCGGTCGGCAACAACAGCACGACCGTCATGTCATCGCTGGCCAGCTCGCCTTTAACCATTTCTTGCAAGCCAACAAGGGCATTGCGTACGTTGTCTTGCGGCTCGCTTAAAAGCAGCTCAGTGGCATCGGCCAACCAACCGTCGGCATCGAAGCCGGCACCGGCACAACTGCGGCCCAGCAAGTGGCCATGCAGTTCAGCGGGCGATACGGAATGGCCGCTGGCGGTCAGCAGGGTGACAAAGGCTTGATACGGGGAATTTTGAATAGGCATGGGCTGCTAGGCGCCAAGCGGCGCAATGTCTAGAATGAAGGCCTTGTATCCTAGCATCGGCAGACGTGGCAGACCATCGAGGCGTCAACTCGTTTGACAGTCACCCACCATCAGAAAATACACAGTAGGACACAATGGAAGACACCGACCTGCATGCACTGATGGCTAGACTCGAGTTGTTAATCAGCCGAGTCGAGCAACTAAACCGCCAAAACGGACTCTTAATTGCTCAGGAAAAGACTTGGCGCGAGGAACGCGCGCACCTCATTGAAAAAAACGAAATCGCCCGACACAAGGTGGAATCGATGATTTCGCGTCTCAAAGCCCTGGAGCAAGACTCATGAGTTCAAGCAGTAGCGTCACCGTGCACATCCTCGATAAAGAGTATTCGATCATGTGCCCCCAGGAAGAACGAGCCAATCTGGTAAGCGCCGCCCGCTATCTGGATGGCAAGATGCGTGAAATTCGCAGCAGCGGCAAAGTCATTGGCGCCGACCGTATCGCCGTGATGGCCGCACTGAACATCACCCACGATCTGCTGCACAAGCAGGAAGTCGCCGACGTTCAAACCAGCAGCGCGACTCGCGAACAAGTACGTGATCTGCTCGACCGGGTTGATTTGGCACTGGCCACTGATCCGAACGAACGTCAGAGCTGATCCCAAACGTTTCTTTGGGGTATACTCGCGCCACTCCCTGGAGTATTCGCCAGTTAGCGATGTCCCTGAGCCGATTCGCACTACCCTGGAGCTTGCACGTTGGACCGGTGTGCATGTCCGCTCGACGGAAAGCCTAAAGGTCTACTGCAACTTCCACCTTGAACTTTCGGGTTCAAGGGCCAAGCCGACAGCGGTACGTCGGGGAGCCTGATTTCCTAGCGCAATGCCAGCCACATGCTGGCATTGGCTTTTATGAGCCAGCCGTCCGGTGAGCTCAACCTTGAACAGCACGCCACCATGACCGAACCTGCGTCGCCTACCCGACCGCAACTTCGCCGAATGCTGCGCAAAGCCCGCCGCGAACTTTCGCCCTGCGAGCAACGTCAGGCCGCCCGTGGCCTGTACCGGCAACTGGCACAACACCCGCTGTTCCGCCGCGCCAAACACATCTCGTTATACCTGCCCACTGACGGTGAAATTGATCCGCGTCTGCTGCTGCGTGAAGCTCAGCGGCGAGGCAAAATCACCTACCTGCCAGTGCTCAGCGCATGGCCAAGAACCAAGATGGTATTCCAGCGCATTGCACCCGGCGAAAAGCTGATCCCGAACCGCTTTCGGATTCTCGAACCGCGCATCAACCGCGCACGCCAACGCAAGGTCTGGGCACTCGACCTGGTGCTGTTGCCATTGGTAGGGTTTGATCCGACAGGCGGAAGACTGGGCATGGGCGGTGGCTTTTATGACCGCAGCCTGGCGTATCAGGCCAGACGCCAAAGCTGGCACAAGCCGACGCTGCTGGGGCTGGCCCACGAGTGTCAAAAAGTCGGGAGTCTGGCTCAAGCCAGTTGGGATGTACCGCTACAAGGCACGGTCTCGGACAAGCACTGGTACGTCGCCTGCTAAGCGATACCCGCTGGTTTAGCGCTTGAACGGTTGTACTTGCTGTTGCGTCAGCTCAATCGGTGCATCGGTCGAGTTGGACCAAAGACTTTGCGCATAGCCCGTTGTCACCACGCCCAAACCGAACAAAATAACCAAAATCCACAGTAAATCCGGTTTGCGTTTCATCGATTGCCCCCCTTCAGGCAAATCAACACGATGACAGCAACGGTTTTTGTTATAGGCCGTGCAGCAGCGTCAAGCTTTAAAGCCCGGCATTCTGCGGTAACACGAACAGACACGCAAACTCTGGCGTCAACCGACTGTCGGTTTAACAAAATGTTGCCAGACAAAGTAACCAAGCAGCATTTAAGGAGCAGAAGAATGGCCTATTGGTTGATGAAATCCGAACCTGACGAGTTCTCGATCAAGGATTTGCAGAAAATTGGCGAAGCTCGCTGGGATGGCGTGCGCAACTACCAGGCGCGCAACTTTATGCGAGCCATGGCAGTGGGCGACGAGTTCTTCTTTTACCATTCAAGCTGCCCGGAACCTGGCATTGCCGGGGTTGGCCGCATCGTCGAGGCCGCGTACCCCGACCCGACCGCGCTCGATCCAGAGAGCCACTACTTCGACCCCAAGGCCAACGCCGAGAAAAACCCGTGGAGCGCCCTGCAAGTGGCCCACGTACAGACCTTCCCCAAAGTGATCAAACTCGACTACCTGAAACAACAAAGCGCATTGGCCGAAATGCCGCTGGTACAAAAAGGCAGCCGCCTTTCAGTGATGCCCGTGACTGCCGAACAATGGGCGGTGGTGATGGGGTTGCTTTAACACTGTACCCGGACGGCTGCCCCCTCCCCTGTAGGAGCGAGCTTGCTCGCGATTCAGACGACGCTGTATATCTGCGAAAACGCGTTGATCCGATCGCGAGCAAGCTCGCTCCTACAAGAACGGCGCGATTCACAGTCGCTGGACCCGCCTCAATTATTACCAGCAGGCGCGTCATCGATCTTGCGGGCTGAAGCCCTACTGAACAATCAAATTGTTAAACAGCAGGTCATCCACCATCGGCTTGCCCGTCTCGTCGTTCATGACTTGCTGAATTTGTTTCAAGGCTTCCTGACGCAGCTTCTCCTTGCCCTCGACATTGCTCATACCGTCGCTGGTTTGCTGAGTAAACAAACCCACCAGTTGATTGCGAATCAACGGCTCATTGGCTTTAACCGCCTTGGCTGCTTCGCTGCCCGTCACGCGCAAGGAAATATCTGCCTTGTACACCTTGAGCTTCGCACTACCGTCCAGGCCGTAATTGCCCACAAACGGCGGGCTCAAGCTGATGTAACTGACCTTGGGAGTGCCCTCTTCCGATTCTTCAGCCATCGCTGCCATTGGCAGATTCAGAGCCAGCATCAACATGATCCACGCTTTCACAATTTGCTCCTTTATCAAAGGGGGTTGGGTACCCATACAAGGGTATCGGCCAATTCTGTTGGAATAATAGGCACTACTTCGGTTTAACCACCCCAATACTCACGCTCCCGGATATCAGTGCCTTGGTGCTCTCGGGCAACATATCCACAAACGGACGACTGATTTTCCGCTGGCAGTCTCTCACCACTTTGACCAACCCTTCAGAAAGGTCATACAGCCCACCGGAGAGCTGATCACTGGAATATTTTTTCGCGATAAAACCATCGATCAGACGGTTGCGAGTCAGTTTGAAGAGTCTCAACTGAGACAGCGGTTTGTTGGTCCCTCGCCGCACGTTGTTGTTTACTTCGGTGTTGAGTTGACGGCAAGTTGCGCTGTCGAGATCCAATGCCCGTTTTGCATCTTCAGGGCTGGTGTCGAAGTCGAAGATCAGCGGCGCGATTACCTCGATTTGCTTCGGGTTATTGCCCTCCAGCACCCAAGGGGCAAAACGCCATTGGCGAACCACACTCAGGGCAGCGCCAGCGAAATCGGAATGGGTGCTGTAGAGAATCTTTGGATCTACCACCGAGCCATCGGCATTGATGATAAGTCGCACCCGCACTTCACCGGTTTGCCCGGTACGTCGCATTTCTTTCGGGTATTCGGGCGTAACCTGGTAAACCAGTGTGGGCTCCGGGCCGTCGGCCCGCGCGTCCAATACCATCAACATACCAGCCACTATCAGCAACCACTTCATAACCATCCCCCAGAGTGAGCGCATAACCGCAACTGCATCAGCGCAGAGGGATGGAATGATATGAATGTGTAGCCAATTCTTTCAGTTCATAGGCTCCGAGCCTGCCGTGGGATGGCTCTGATTAAACAGACAGCTATGACCGACATAAACATTAGTACGAGCAACTGTTTACCCCGATTGTGAGGGCGCCTGTTATTTTCATTAGCGAAAATGTAACGTTCGAGTCCGCTGATATAACAAGAAATATGGAGCACTTGAATGTTTGGTTTTTTCGACCTGCTGCACACCAGGCACCTCTGCCTGAAGAAAAAATAGACAGTACCTATCGACGTCTGCGTTGGCAGATTTTCGCCGGTATATTTTTTGGCTACGCAGGCTATTACCTTCTGCGTAAAAACTTCTCGCTGGCTATGCCGTACTTGATTGAGGAAGGTTATACCCGAGGCCAATTAGGCTTGGCGATGTCAGCGATCGCCATCGCTTACGGGCTCCTACGAGCTGGGCGTAGGAGCTGCTGAGGCACGAAAGCTGCGAGCTGTTGATCTTTCGTGCAGACAACGCGTCAACGATCAAAAGATCGCAGCTTTCGTGCCTCGGCAGTTCCTACGGATCGGTGTACCCCAGTTTGCGGCGCGACAGCGCGGCGTCGCAGACGGGGCGGAACCTCCCACAGTTTTTGCGCTATCAGGTACGCGGGCAGTAGGCAAACACGTCGGCGCGCATTTGGTGCGCATCCATACCTGCATTGACCAGCGCGTCGAGGGTGCCGTAGATCATTGCCGGTGAACCACTGGCGTAAACATGCACAGAGCTGAGGTCGCTGATGTCTTCGCACACAGCCTCATGCAGCAACCCGCAACGCCCTTCCCAGCCACACAGATCACTCACCACCTTGTGCAGGAACAGATTAGGAATCTGTTGCCAGGCGTCCCACTCGTCCAGGGTGTAGAAGTCTTCGGGACGACGCACGCCCCAGTACAAATGCACCGGGTGACGGAAGCCTTTCTCACGGCAATGCTCGATCAGGCTGTGCATTTGCGCCATGCCGGTGCCCGCTGCGATCAACACCAGCGGGCCGTCTGGCAACTCGGACAAATGCGTGTCGCCAAAAGGCAGTTCAATTCGGACCATTTTGTTGCGTTGCAATTGCTCGATCAGGCTGCGGGCGCTGTCTTCGCGCACCAGTACATGCAACTCAAGGTCACGCCCCGAATGCGGCGCGCTGGCCAGTGAAAATGCCGATTTCTCGCCGTTTTCACGCTCCAGCATCAGGTATTGGCCCGCGTGATAGCGCGGCGGTTTACCTGCCGGAGCACGCAAACGCACCCGCCACACATCGCCACCCATATCGAGGCATTCGGTCAATTGACACGCAAGGCTACGCACCGGTAACTCTCCCAACGCAAGCACGCCATCCCACAACACTTCACAGTCTTCAAGCGGTGCCGCCAGGCAGGTATAAAACTCGCCGTGGTCACGCACCTCACCCGCCTGCGCCACCCGCCCTTCAACCAGCAAGGCCGCACACACGTGACAATTGCCATTGCGACAGCTTTGCGGGCATTCATAGCCCAGGCGCTGCGCCGCATCCAGAATCCGCTCACCAGGCAAGGTTTCCAACACCGCGCCTGAAGGCTGCAAGGTTACTCGCATCAATCTATTCCTAATTGATTCCAGATGTCATCGATTCGGCGGGTAACGGCCTCGTCCTTGACGATGACGCGGCCCCATTCACGGGTCGTCTCACCCGGCCATTTGTTAGTCGCATCGAGGCCCATTTTCGAGCCCAGGCCAGACACCGGCGAGGCAAAATCAAGGTAGTCGATGGGCGTATTGTCGATCATCACCGTGTCGCGCTTGGGGTCCATGCGCGTGGTGATGGCCCAGATCACGTCGTTCCAGTCACGGGCGTTGATGTCGTCGTCGGTCACGATAACGAATTTGGTGTACATGAACTGGCGCAAAAACGACCACACGCCCAGCATTACGCGCTTGGCGTGGCCGGGGTACTGTTTTTTTATGGTCACAATGGCCATGCGGTACGAGCAACCTTCTGGCGGCAGGTAGAAGTCGGTGATTTCCGGAAACTGCTTTTGCAGGATCGGTACAAACACTTCGTTCAACGCCACGCCCAAAATCGCCGGTTCATCTGGCGGACGGCCGGTGTAGGTGCTGTGGTAGATCGGCTTGACCCGATGGGTGATGCGCTCAACGGTGAACACCGGGAAGCTGTCGACTTCGTTGTAGTAACCGGTGTGGTCGCCATACGGGCCTTCCGGGGCCATCTCACCTGGGTGAATCACACCTTCAAGGATGATTTCAGCGGTAGCCGGCACTTGCAGGTCGTTGCCACGGCACTTCACCAACTCGGTACGATTACCGCGCAGCAAACCGGCAAAAGCGTATTCAGACAGGCTGTCTGGTACCGGGGTAACAGCGCCCAGAATCGTCGCCGGGTCCGCGCCCAGGGCTACAGATACCGGGAATGGTTGACCAGGGTGTTTCTCGCACCAGTCGCGATAGTCCAGCGCGCCGCCACGGTGGCTCAGCCAGCGCATGATGACTTTATTGCGGCCGATGACCTGCTGGCGATAGATGCCCAGGTTCTGGCGGTCTTTGTTCGGACCTTTGGTCACGGTCAGGCCCCAGGTAATCAGGGGCGCCACGTCTCCCGGCCAGCAATGCTGAACCGGCAACAGGCCGAGGTCGACGTCATCACCTTCGATAACCACTTCCTGGCACACCGCGTCTTTAACGACTTTCGGGGCCATGGCAATGATCTTGCGGAAGATGGGGAGCTTGGACCACGCGTCTTTCAGACCTTTAGGTGGCTCAGGCTCTTTGAGGAATGCCAGCAGTTTGCCGATTTCGCGCAACTCGCTGACCGCCTCGGCGCCCATGCCCAAGGCCACGCGCTCTGGCGTACCGAACAAGTTTCCGAGCACTGGAATGTCGTAACCCACCGGGTTTTCGAACAGCAACGCCGGGCCTTTGGCGCGCAGCGTGCGGTCGCAGATCTCGGTCATTTCCAGCTTGGGGGACACCGGAACCTGGATGCGCTTGAGTTCACCGCGCTTTTCCAGGCCGCTGATAAAGTCGCGTAAGTCGCGATACTGCATGCTTGAGCCTCGTGTTGGCCGTGGCGTTGGGAGGCAGAGTTTAGCGCCCAAGTCGGCTATTCAGAAGAGAGAGCTGCCCGCTTCAAGAAAGGTCAGACAGCAAAAAGCCGGGTTTCCCCGGCTCTTGCTTGGCTTCCGGCGATTTACTTGCGCTTCATCGACAGGAAGAACTCATCGTTGGTCTTGGTCTGTTTCAGCTTGTCGATCAAGAACTCGATAGCTGCGACTTCGTCCATCGGGTGCAACAGCTTGCGCAGAATCCACATGCGTTGCAACTCGTCATCAGCGGTCAGCAACTCTTCGCGGCGCGTACCGGAACGGTTGATGTTGATCGCAGGGAAGACGCGCTTTTCAGCGATCTTGCGGTCCAGAGGCAGCTCCATGTTACCGGTGCCTTTGAACTCTTCGTAGATCACTTCATCCATCTTCGAGCCGGTTTCAACCAGCGCGGTAGCGATGATGGTCAGCGAGCCGCCTTCTTCGATGTTACGCGCAGCACCGAAGAAACGCTTTGGCTTCTCAAGGGCGTGAGCATCAACACCACCGGTCAATACCTTGCCGGAGCTTGGGATCACGGTGTTGTAGGCACGAGCCAGACGAGTGATGGAGTCGAGCAGGATCACCACGTCTTTTTTGTGTTCGACCAGGCGCTTGGCCTTCTCGATCACCATTTCGGCAACCTGCACGT
>JAZKIA010000023.1:0-49911 GCA_040385125.1 Pseudomonadota bacterium
TCTGGGTGGCGGATACCGCGAGCGGCGTCTGCCAAACGAATGCAATCTGTCCGCTCGACCCTTTCAGGGCCAGCGGGTCACTTGCCGAGCGCGCTGCCAGCAGGTTGCGCAAGGCATCCGGCGGTTCGCTATCGGCATCCGGGCGCTGTAGCACCAGGATATGGCAATGCTGGAGTAACTCCTCCCAGCGGTGCCATGTGGGCAGGCCGCAAAAAGCGTCCCAGCCCAACAGTAAAAACAACTGGTCATCAGCGGCCAACTCGGCCCGCATCAGTTCCAGGGTATCAATGGTGTAGGACGGCTTGTCCCGTTGCAGCTCCCGAGGATCTACCACCAGCGTAGCCACTCCGGCGACAGCGCACTCAACCATCGCCAAACGGTCGAGTGCCGAGACCTGCGGGGTGTCACGATGAGGAGGCCTGGCGCTCGGCGTCAGGCGCAACTCATCGAGCTCCATCATCTCGGCGACTTCCAGCGCACCGCGCAAATGCCCGATGTGCACCGGATCGAAGGTTCCACCCAGCACACCAATGCGCCGGGGTAACACGTCGATGGGCGGTGCTGGCACTAACGGGCTAAGGTCGACCAAGTCAGACCGGCTCCTGACCGCGTAACTGGCCATCACCGACCACAATGTACTTCTCGCAGGTCAGTCCTTCGAGACCGACCGGGCCGCGGGCGTGCAGCTTATCAGTAGAAATGCCAATCTCCGCACCCAATCCGTATTCAAATCCATCGGCGAAGCAGGTTGGGGTGTTGAGCATCACCGAACTGGAGTCCACTTCGGCCATAAAACGCCGGGCATCGCCCTGATGTTCGGTCACGATCGAGTCGGTGTGATGGGAACCATAGTGATTGATGTGCTCAATCGCCTGATCCAGTCCATCGACGATACGAATCGACAAAATCGCGTCCAGGTATTCGGTGTGCCAGTCATCTTCAGTGGCCGGCACCACGTCAATCAGCACCTGGGTGCGTTCGCAGCCACGCAGTTCGACGCCTTTGGCGCGGAATTGTTCGGCCATCGCCGGCAAAAATTGCGCGGCCACGGCCTGATCCACCAGCAAGGTTTCCATCGCCCCACAAATACCGTAGCGGTAAGTCTTGGCGTTGAAAGCGATGCGCTGCGCCTTGCTCAGGTCAGCCTGGGCACTGACGTACACATGGCAGATGCCGTCGAGGTGCTTGATGACTGGCACCTTGGCGTCACGGCTGACCCGTTCGATCAAGCCCTTGCCACCGCGAGGCACGATCACGTCCACGTACTCGGGCATGGTGATCAGCGCGCCAACGGCGGCACGGTCAGTGACTTCAACCACTTGCACCACTGCTGGCGGCAGCCCGGCCTCGGCCAAGCCTCGCTGAATGCAGGCAGCAATCGCACGGTTGGAATGAATCGCCTCCGAGCCGCCACGCAAAATGGTGGCGTTACCCGACTTCAGGCACAGGCTGGCTGCATCGATAGTCACGTTGGGACGCGACTCATAGATGATTCCGACCACACCCAGCGGCACGCGCATCTTGCCGACCTGAATCCCCGAAGGGCGGTAGCTCATGTCACGAATCGCCCCGACGGGGTCAGGCAGGCTGGCCACCTGACGCAAACCGACAATCATGCTGTCGATGCGTGCCGGGGTCAGAGCCAGGCGCTCCAGCATGGCCGGCTCAAGGCCATTGGCCCGGCCAGCGGCCAGGTCCAGTTCGTTGGCGGCAGTCAACTCCGGTCGAGCAGCGTCCAGCGCGGCGGCAGCACCGTGCAAGGCACGGTTTTTCTGCGCCGTACTGGCACGGCCAATCACACGGGAGGCTTCGCGAGCAGCGCGACCCAAGCGGGTCATGTAGTCAAGAACGGACTCAGTCATGGTCTCAATGGTCTTGGCAGGGAGGAAAGCGGCCGATTATAGCTGTCGCGCCGCCTCACGCACAGCGGTGGCAGGCGGATGGTCAAAATGGAGCGCAAATACGCCGTGTTCAGCCCCAATTAAGCCTGACTTGCTATGATCTGCCACTTTTCAGCCCTCCATTGGCCGCTTCCAAGATGCCGAAAATGCTGCCTGATGCTTTTTTCAACCGCGACGCCCAGCTCCTCGCTCGCGAATTGCTGGGTAAAGTCGTTCGTCACCAAGTCAACGGCCTGTGGCTTAGCGCACGGATTATTGAAACCGAAGCCTATTACTGCGTCGACAAGGGCAGCCATGCGTCTCTGGGCTTTACCGAAAAGCGCAAGGCGCTGTTTCTCGATGGCGGGCACATTTATATGTATTACGCGCGCGGCGGTGATTCGTTGAACTTCAGCGCCCACGGCCCAGGCAATGCAGTGCTGATTAAATCGGCTTATGCCTGGCTGGACGAGGTGTCCGGCCCGGCCAGTTTGGAGCAGATGCAACTCAACAACCCAGACACCCAAGGCCGGCCGCGAGCGCAGCACAAGCTCTGCGCCGGGCAAACTTTGCTGTGCAAGGCTCTGGGGCTGAAAGTCCCGGAATGGGATGCAAAATGTTTCGATCCCGAACGTTTGCGGGTTGATGACGTCGCAGAACTACCGGCGCGCATCATTCAAACCACCCGCCTGGGCATCCCCCACGGCCGGGACGAACACTTGATGTACCGCTTTGTCGATGCAGACTACGCCGCCCATTGCACCCGCAACCCGCTGCGCAGGGGGCAGGTTGAGGGGCGGGATTATTTGATTATTGAAACCACTCCCCTGTAGGAGCGAGCTTGCTCGCGATCCAGGCGGCGCGAGCGGCCTGCAAAAACGCGGTGACGCCATCGCGAGCAAGCTCGGCCCCTACAAAAAAAAAGGAAATTGAAACATGGGCCCATGGCTCGATAGCGTGACCGGCTGGCTAACAGCCAACCCGCAATGGCTAGGCCTTGCGGTGTTTATTGTGGCGTGCGTGGAATGCCTGGCGATTGCCGGGATTGTCGTGCCCGGCACCGTGCTGTTGTTTGCGATTGCCGTCATGGCCGGCAGTGGCGCCCTGTCCTTGGGTGAAACCTTGCTCCTGGGTTTCCTGGGAGGTCTGCTGGGGGATTTGGTGTCTTACACCTTGGGCAGACGCTTCCATCAAAACATTCGGCGTTTGCCACTGCTGCGCACGCATCCCGAGTGGATGAACGGTGCCGAAAGCTACTTCCATCGCTACGGCATTGTCAGCCTGCTGGTCGGACGCTTTATCGGCCCCTTGCGGCCAATGCTGCCGATGGTGGCCGGTATGTGCGACATGCCGCTACCGCGCTTTATTGGCGTCAGCTTGCTGGCCGGCGCAGGCTGGGCGGTGGCTTACCTGCTGCCGGGCTGGGCAACCGGAGCGGCGATTCGCCTGCCGCTGCCGGAAGGGTTTTGGCCGCAAGCCGCGCTGGTCGCCGTCGGCCTGGCGGCGCTGGTGGGACTGAGCATCAATGCCAGCATCCGTCACCAACCCAAGGCCACACTGCTGATGGGTGTTTTAAGCCTGATCCTGCTACTGGCCGTGTTTATCGGTTACCCGTACATGGGCGCTTTCGATCAGGGCATTAATGCGCTGGTTCAGGAGCATCGCAGCAACGCGATGGACATGGGCGCGGTACTGGTGACGTTAATTGGCAACTTTCACACCCAGCTTTTTGCAGCAGTGCTGATATGCGTACTGCTGCTGCTCACCCGGCAATGGCGCGCAATGATCTTTTTCGGCGGGGTTACGCTGTTTACCGCTTTAGCCAATACCGCCACCAAATACTTTTTTTCGCGGGTGCGCCCTGACGTGCTGGTCGAACCACTGACCAGCTACAGCATGCCCAGCGGTCACAGCTCCGGGGCATTCGCATGTTTTGTGGCGCTGGCCATTCTGGCTGGACGTGAACAACCGCAACGCATGCGCGCCACCTGGGTATTGTTGGGTGCTCTGCTGGCGATCACCGTAGCGATGTCACGGGTTTATCTCGGCGTCCACTGGCCAACAGATATTGCCGCTGGCGCCCTGCTCGCCATCACCGTCAACGCATTTGCCCTGGCGTTGAGCCAACGCTACATGCCGCTCAGCGCCATACCGCAAAAAGTCTGGTGGCTGGTCTTGCCCGCGGCTACCGCGCTGTATGGCTTTTTCATGCTCAGTCACCTGCCCAAAGAGCTGCTGCGCTACGCCTACTGACGGCGTGCGCAATCAATGACGGGCGACGCTGTCAGTTCAGCGCTTCGCCCTGCATCTCATCGAGCAGCACTTGAATCCCATCCAGTCGTTGCTGCGGATCATCGACTTGCAGCAATTCGACCTTGTCCTCCTCGGAAAACGGCAACAAGTACGCCAACTGATTGGCCAATGACTGCTGCCCCGCCACCTCGGTGCTCATGTTCAGCGCGGCAACCATCGGATGTTCGGCCAAGGCCTTGAGCAAGGCCAGCAAGTCCTGATCTTCTTCCTGCAGTGGCTGTTCGGGAATTTCGTCCAGCCACTCGACCTCTGCCAGCAGGAGCTGGTCACGCTGTAACTCAGTGCTCAGCACCTCAAAGCGGCGCCCGCCTTCTACCCTGATCCCCAGCAGGCCGTTGTCCTGCTTTTGAAAGTCACGAACCAGCGCTTCACAGCCGATTGGGGCGACGTCTTTCGGTGCATCCCCCACTTCGCCACCTTCCAGGATGCAGACCACGCCAAAGCCGGTGCCTTGCTTCATGCAGCGGGCAATCATGTCCAGATAGCGCGCTTCGAAAATCTGCAGATCCAGAACGCAGCCCGGGAACAGCACAGTGTTCAAAGGGAACAGAGGCAATGTCATCGATTAATCCTTACACCATGAGGGTCACGGCCAACGGCAAGAATACCGCCGTACCAACGCCCATTAAACTCATCGCCAACGCGGCAAAAGCACCGCACTCCTCACCTTCCTGCAAGGCCACCGAAGTGCCCACCGCGTGTGCGGTCATGCCCAACGCCATCCCCCGCGCTTCAGGGCTGTGAACCCCCAAAAGCCGCAGCAGGCCAGGGCCGACAATGGCGCCAATCACGCCGGTGATCAGCACGAACACCGCCGCCAGAGCCGCCACGCCGCCAATCTGCTCCGCCACCAGCATGGCAATCGGTGAGGTCACAGACTTGGGGGCCAACGTCATCAGCATCATGTGCTCGGCCCCAAACCATTGGCCCAGCAGCACCACTAACGCTGTCGCCAACACCCCGCCCACCACCAGCGTAGTGAAAACAGGCCAAAACAGCTGACGAATCCGTCGCAGGTTCAAATACAGCGGCACCGCCAACGCCACGGTTGCGGGCCCCAGCAGGATGCTGAGGATCTCGGTACTTTTGCGGTACTCGTTGTAGCTCAGGCCGCAGCTGACCAGCACTCCAATCACTAGCAGCATGGAGGCCAACACCGGTTGCAGAAAAATCCAGCGGGTTTTCTCGTAGGCCGCGAGCACCAGTTGATAAGCACCCAAGGTAATTCCGATGCCAAACAGCGGGTGGTGAATAACCGATTGCAAGGCGTCTTGCCATCCAAGGTTCATGGCCGCCCCTCGGGAGGACCGTGGCGCTTGAGCAAGCGCTGCATCAGTACGCCAATAAACGCCATCGAAAGCAGCAGGGATAACACCAGCGCCCCGGCAATCGCCCAAAAATCAGCCGCAATGTCGGCGGCATACACCATTACCCCTACCGCGGGTGGTACCAGCAGCAGCGGCAGATAACGCAGCAAGCTACTGGCGGCCAGGCTCAAGGGTTCTGCCACCTGACCGCGAACCATCAAAAAGGCCAATAACAGCAACAGCCCAATAATGGGGCCGGGCAGTACAGGGATGAACAAATGATTGAGGGCCGTGCCGACTAATTGAAACAGCACCAGCCAGGTCAGGCCGCGTAACAACATTTCACCTCTCCTCCTCTCCTGTGCTTTATTGTGCGCCGCATTATAAGCACGTCTCAGGCACCGCCGGCATAGCCTGAGGCTGATGCCAGGAGCCGTCGCTCGTGAATATGTGTCGATGTTTCATCTGGACCTATAGAGCAGCTTTCATTGCTGCGGCATACTCGGTGGCCTAACTTTCCGGATCCCGACATGCGCCCACTTGTTCTCCTTGCTTTGACCCTGCTGCTGACGGCCTGCGGTGAGGGCGAATCGCTATTGCCGCCTGACGCACGCCTGCCAGACGGCGGACGTTATCGGGGCGAAGTGGTCAACGGGCTGTTGCAGGGTCAGGGCCGTATCGACTACCCGAACGGCAGTTGGTACGCCGGCGAATTCAGCAACGGTGTGTGGCACGGTCAAGGCGAATGGCACGGCAGCGACGGCGAGGTCTATCGCGGTCAATTCGAACAAGGCCTGTTTAACGGCCAAGGCAGCCTGAGTATCCACGACAGCCTCTATGTCGGCGGTTTCAAGCGCGGGCGACGCGAAGGCGAAGGCACACTCAAAGAAAGCGGCATAAGCTATCGTGGCGGATTCAAGGACGATCAGTACTCCGGGTCTGGCCATTTGGAGCTTGAGGACGGCAGCCAATACCAGGGCCAGTTTGCACGCGGCAAACCCAACGGAGAAGGCAAGCGCAGCGATGCCAGCGGCAATGAATTCAGCGGCCGCTTTGTCAATGGTCAACTGGAAGGCGATGGCACGTTCGACAGTGCCGATGGTGACCAATACCAAGGAGCATTCAAGCACAGCCAACTGAACGGCAAAGGCCGCTATGAAAACGCTGATGGTGACGCCTGGAACGGTGAGTTCAAAGACGGCGCCTTGTCCGGCAAGGGCGAAATGAACGGCATCGATGGCAGTCACTACCGCGGCATATTCAATGAATGGCGCTTCAATGGCCCTGGGCATTTGACGCTGGCCGATGGCAGCACCTATGTCGGTGATTTTGCCGCCGACACCTACCACGGCCGTGGCACCCTGACCTTGAGCGACGGTACGGTCGAAAGTGGCTATTGGCTTAACGGCCAGCGTGTACGCGACAATCACGGCAACGTGCTGGCCGACCCGCTGGAGCTGGGTTTGCTCAACCAAGGCAGCCTGCTCAATGCCGCACTGGAGGCGATTCCAGCCTCAACCCCGGCTATTGAGCTGTACAGCCTGGTACTGGCAGGCGACGGCAAGCAAAGTGTGTTTATGCGCGAAGCCGACTACGTCAACGACATGCTCGCCCATCGTTTTGCCAGCCATGGTCAGATCAGCCTGGTCAACCATCGTGACCACCTGCTGGATCGGCCGATGGCCACCCGCGAGAACCTCCACCGCGCCGCCAAAACGCTGGCCGAGCGTACCGGGCCCGAAGACCTGGTGTTTATTTACCTCACCAGTCACGGCACCCAAGAACACGAACTGGTGCTGGAGCAACCCCGTCTGCAGTTGTCAGATCTGCCAGCAGATGAGCTGGCGGCAGCCCTGGCCCCGCTAAAAAATCGTGACAAAATCATTGTGATTTCGGCTTGTTACTCGGGTGGCTTTATCCCGGCACTCAAAGATGAAAAGACCCTGATCATGACCGCTTCGCGCGCTGATCGAGTGTCATTTGGCTGCTCGGAAGAAGCCGATTTCACCTATTTCGGCAACGCCCTGTTCGCTCAGGCCCTGAACCAGACAGACGATCTGCAGCAGGCCTTCAAACTGGCCAAACACTACGTTGCCGAACGTGAACTGAGCGACAATTACGAAGCCTCCGAGCCGCAAATGTGGGCGCCCAAAGGCGTTCTGGCTCATTGGCAGCGTTTGCGCCAGCAACAAGCAAAACAAACATTGCAATAACAACAAGACAGCCAAGAATGGCTAAGCTGACTGTATCAAGGGAGAACCTATATGTACTTGACGCCTCAGCACATCCTGCTCGCAGGAGCCACGGGCCTTACCGGGGAACACTTGCTCGATCGACTGCTCAATGAGCCGACGATCACACGGGTGCTAGCCCCTTCGCGCCGCCCTCTGGCTGCGCACAAACGCCTGGAAAACCCGGTAGGGGATCCGGCAGTGTTCCTGCCCCAGCTCAGCGGGCGGGTCGATATTGCCTTTTGTTGCCTGGGCACCACGATCAAACAGGCAGGCTCGCAAGAAGCCTTTCGTGCCGTAGACCATGACATGGTTGTGACCTTTGCCAAGCGTGCCCGGGAGATGGGCGCCCGGCACTTGATCGTCATCAGCGCGATTGGCGCAGACCCTAAATCATCGGTGTTCTATAACCGGATCAAAGGCGAGATGGAGCAGTCGTTGCGCGCCCAGGATTGGCCGCAACTGACCATTGCCCGCCCTTCGCTGCTGATAGGTGAACGCTTGGAAGAGCGTCTGGCCGAAAAAATTGCGGGCCCACTGTCCAAACTGATACCGGGAAAGTACCACGGCATCGAAGCCTGCCAATTGGCCCGCGCCCTGTGGCGACTGGCTCTGGAAGAACAGGACGGGGTGCGGGTGGTTGAGTCAGATGAGTTGCGCAGGCTAGGTAAGTAATAGCCTTCACCACCCAGAGAAAAGCGCCAAGTCTGGAGTAGGACTTCAGACTTGGCGACCAAAGTTGTTATTTAACAAGACAACAACACACTGACAACAAAATACCTAAAGCCGCAGACACTTGATACATAACCGTTTTTTTTGCGCACCACAAACAACACTATTAAAAACCATCAAGAAAACGCAACAAGACACAACTTCAATCCTTCCTCTGCAAATACAACCAACCCTCAAAAACATCATAGATTACCACTCTATCCGCAGAGATATTTCATACGGAAAAACTAAACAACACCTACAGACAGAAGCTAATACTTTTCTTACTGTGCCCACCCGCAACTTTGTAGCCAGCACAGCATAGGAAACATTACCACATGAAAAAAACAATTCTTATATCAGCCATCGCCGCTGCGACTATGTTTCAAACTTTGGCTCACGCCAACTCAGCCATCATTGAATTTACCGGGGACATTACTGCCGCGACATGCACTGTTAATGGCGGCCCCGGCAGGGGCACCCCAACTAATATCCCGATTAACATGGGCAAAGTTTCCATTGCAGACCTGAGCGATGGCTCCGGCACGGACTTCGGCTCGGAAGTTAATATAAACATTGAAGTTGATTGCTCTAGTGCCATAGGCGTAACCGGTGTTTCCATGCGGTTTGCTCCTCGCTCGGGTAGCGGGGTCAACCCAGTAAACTCCCGACTGCTTGCGACTCGTGGAGGAGCGACGGGCGTCGGCATTGGTTTGATTGACTCCGATAACGCCTTGATCGACTTGGGCGGCACAGCATTGTCATTACCGGTCAATCTGGACATCACTCCGGGCACCCCACCCACTGCAACGGCGAAAATGGTGATTCGTGCCGCTTACATTCGCGCAACACGAGGCAGTGATGTAGCAACGCCAGGTTCTGCAAATGGCACACTGCCTTTTACCCTGTCGTATATCTAACCCATTGCATGGCGATAGGGCGTCCCTGGCCCTATCCCTCCTGCCTCTCTAAAGAGCACCCTATGTTATGCGCGGCCTAAATATGCGACTTATCGTCGGCGGGTTGTTGATGCTCTGCCTGTTCAGCAGTGCCCATGCCGGCATATCTCTTAGTGCAACCCGTTTGGTGTTTGAAAAAAACAGTCATGAGGCCAGTGTCACTGCACGAAATCACACACTTCAAAACATACTCTTGCAATCCTGGATAGAACAAGATGACAAGAAAGCCAAGGACATACCCTTTGTCATCACCCCCTCGCTGGCACGTTTGTCGGGGGATGGCCGTCAAATATTAAGAGTGCTGTATCGCGGTCAAGGCATGCCTCGCGACAAAGAAAGTGTGTTGTGGCTCAACGTTCAAGAAATCCCTCAAGCGGCAAAAGATGAGAACACATTGCAAATTGCGATCCGTCAGAGGATCAAAATATTTTACCGTCCGACAGGACTAAAAGGTGACGCAGACAGCGCACCTGCTTTATTGAGTTGGCAATTAACCCAACAAGACGCCAATAGCTTTATCGCGATCAATAACCCGACTCAATACCATATTTCAATGTTAAGTCTGGAAGGCATTGATATGCAGGAGCCCTTTACAGGTCAGATGTTTGAGCCCGGAACCACCACACTGATCCCGATCATGCCTATTGCTGAACACGCTCACTCAACCGTCAGGTTTCAAACGGTTAATGATTGGGGGGCACTGGTCCCACATCATGTGCGCGTCGACTTTAGCGAGCCGAGAACAGGCTCTAAAGAACTCGTTACACCTTAAGGTGCCGCACCGACTCCTTCACTATCAAACACGGGCAAAAAGATGAACCTCACGCTTACATTACTGGCGCCGTGTGCTTGCGTGCGGCTGACAGTATTTCGACGCGGGTTAGCTCGATTGTGTGAGAAATCGCTCGTCACACTTTCCGTGCTTTTATTTAACATTGAAGTAAATGCAACCGACCGGGCTGAGCCTCTCTATAACTTGCAATTTCTCCAAGGCAACGACTCGGTCATTGACAACGATGAAACACTGCACGCGTTCTTGAACGGTGACAGCGTCCCCGTTGGCGAGTACTCGGTGGACCTGTACGTCAATCGTAATCGGGTCGCCCGCCAGACGGTCTCATTTGAGCGCAACCCGAACAGCGGAACAGTTGAGCCTTGCACACCGTTGTCCCTGCTGGAAAATTTGGGCCTGAACCCTGCACGCCTAGATCGAGAAGTTCTGTCCGGTATTGAGGCCAGCAAGTGCCCTGATCTGAAGACACTGATTGCTCACTACGATGTGCAATACAACGCCAACCGACAGGAGCTGCACATCAGTTTGCCCCAAGCGTATATGTCGAAGAGTGTTGAAGGGTATGTAGACCCGCAACTGTGGGATGAGGGCGTGACCGCAGGTTTTGTCGACTACAGCCTTACGGGTCGCCGCAGCACCACGTACGAAACGTCGTCACACTCCACAAGTGCACTGCTGCGAAGCGGGATCAACCTCGGAGCATGGCGGTTGCGTAATGAGTCCTCGTTTAGTGAGTCGAATCAACAGAGTGCCCGCGTCCAAAACAATCGCAATTACGCTCAGCGAGATATCACCTCACTCAAAAGCCAATTGACGGTGGGCTCCAGTTATACGAGTAGCCAGATTTTCGATAGCGTGCGCTTCAAAGGGATTCAGCTGGCTTCTGACGAATCCATGTTGCCAGAGAGCATGCGCGGTTATGCGCCGGTGATTCGAGGCATTGCCCAAAGCAATGCAACGGTCGAAATTCGGCAGAACGGGTTTCTGATTTATAACGAAAACGTGTCTCCCGGGGCGTTCGAAATCTCAGACGTTTACCCTGGTGGCTCCAACGGTGATCTTGAAGTAACCGTCATTGAAGCGGACGGACACAAAACCGTATCAACCCAATCGTTTTCATCATTACCGCAAATGCTTCGACGCGGCGTGCATCGCTACAGCCTTGCAGCCGGTCAGTACAATGATGCCCAAAATCAGGAGGAGCCCAAACTGGCTCTCGCCGGCCTCACTTACGGCCTGACAGATAATACGACTGTCTTTGGTGGTGTACTGGGAGCCAGTGGGTACCACGCCGAGAACTTCGGCGCCACTCAAAACACCCCATTCGGGGCCTTTTCCAGCAGCCTCACGCACTCAAGCAGCACCAGTGAGTCAGGGGTGAAAACCGGCCAGAGCGTGCAATTCAATTATGCGAAAACCATTAACGCCACCGATACGACCTTTAGCTTGGCCGGCTACCGATTTTCCAGCGAAGGCTACAGATCCCTGACTGAGCATGTCACTGATCAGCGCCAGGTCGATGGCAACAAAACCCTCGACCGTACTCGCACACGCTTGGATCTGACCATTAATCAGACACTGGGAAATCGCAGGCACGGGACGATTTACGTGGGCGGCGAGGAACGCAACTACTGGAACCTGCCGGGCAAGTCACAACAGTACAAGGCAGGTTATGCAAACGCCTGGGGAACGCTGAACTACAGCATTGACATGACCTATGCCAAAAATCAGCAGAACGCGAGTACACCCAATACCTCCCAACTGCTTTTAACGCTATCAATGCCATTAGGCAAAGTGTCCAGCGCTGTTCGAGTCGACTCCAGTCTTAATCTGCAAAACAGTGGCGACTACAGTGTCAGCACAGGCATCAACGGCCCCCTGCCTGTTGCGCTCAATGCGCATTACAACGCACGCCTGACTCAGGGCTCGCCAGGTAATACCAGTGCAACAGTGGGGCTCAACACGCAAACGCCTGTCGCTCGACTGGATGCCGGCTATACCCAGGGACGCTCTACGTACTCAGGTAATGTCGGTGCGCACGGCTCAATTGTTGCCCACGCAGGGGGCATAAACCTGGGGCAGTCGGTGGGTGACACCTTCACGCTGGCGCACGTTCCGGGGGCTCGACCCGGCACCCGGCTAGGTAACTATTCGAGTGCGACCGTGGGCCAGAACGGTTATGCCGTGGTTCCCTCTACGCGCCCATACCGGCATAACTGGATTAGCCTGAACACTGAAGACTTGGGAAGCGATCTGGAGATTGAGAACCCCATGCAACAAGTTATCCCCAGACGTGGCTCTATCACGCTGGCTACGTTCAACACCGTCACGGGGCGCCGGGTTCAAATGGAACTGCTCAATCCTGACGGTACACCGTTGCCATTTGGCGCCTCTGTCGAGGATGAATCGGGTCGACAGTTGGCAGTTGTCGATCCCGGGGGGTACGCACTGATCATGGCAGGGCAAAACACAGGGACTGTAGACGTCAAGTTTTCAGGAGGCGCTTGTCGAGGCAGTTATGAACTCTCGCCCAAAGACTCTGCCTTGGGCTACGACCAAATAAGTGTTGTGTGCAAGTAATACCGTCGACACTCCTACAAGAGAAAGTGTTACACGCCTGCCTGTAAAACAGCGCACCAGCTAATATAACGAGGCCAATTTTTTGAATAATTACCTATCCAGTGCTCAATGGATTTTTTTATGGGCTCGCCGTGGATTTTTTTTCGGCGTCATTGCAATAGCCTACTCCTGCCTAAATAGTGTACTGGCATCAAATATATGCAGACAACGACCACTGACACCGGTCAACAGTAATACCGCCACTTTCCAGCTCGACAACTTACAGCCCTACTACTCTGTCCCTATCGGCGGCGTACTCGGGACTGCAAGCCTTCAGACAGAACTCACTTGCTTCTCAAACTCCGAGTTCAACTTCATTCTGCAAATAGAACCAAGGCCCACGTCTGAACGAGGCATCTTCATCTGCAATACACCACTGGATGGCGTCGGAATTCGCTATAAAAACTTCAACGGGGCCGATATTCGCTGTGATTCCTGGGGGGAAGTTTTCAGAATACCTCGCCCACGAACAGGTGGTGCCCACAATTTCGGCCTGCCCGTCGCAGCAGAATTTATACGAACCAAAGAGGTGACCGCGTTACCCCCAGGGCAACATACCTTAGCCATGCCAGCACGCGCTCGGATACTGTCGCACTTGAATGGCGGGACCAGCAGCATACCGTGGGGAAGGTATGTATTTGACAACTCATTGCCGCTCATGGTCTCACGGTGCACGTTTGCAGCTTCGCCGCCGCCTGTAAATTTTGAGCGTTTCCCCATTGAGGACATTCTCATTAAAAATGTCCCCTTCGAGATAAACATAAACAATTGCGGTAATACAGCCGGCGCACAGGTGTTCAATAACGCCATGAACTTTCAGTTTATAGCGTCAAACATCTTGCCCAACGGAACACTCAACAATCAGCCCTGCTTCGGCTGCGCCCGTAATCTGGCAATTGAGGTGACTAATGATAATGGCGCGACCATCCCCCTGAATCAGAATTACCCACTCAGAGACGGGACGTTCAGCATTAACGGGGGCACAATCACTCATAGGTTCCGAGCCAAATTAAGGCCCCATGGCGGCACAGTCACAAGCGGCAGAATTAACACCCTGATGACCGTTGTTTTTTCGTCTATATAAGCCAGCCTACCGATGTCGGGGGGAGTGACGTAGCAGCACTCACAACCCTCCACTGGCCTGAAACCCCACGCCCAGCACAGTCAATACTGACAAGGGCAGCAACAAAGTATCGAGCAATGCGCTCGCCGGCAGGTCAAGCCCCGGATAACTTGGCGCCTGAGCGCCAAAGCGCTCCATCGCACAGCAACCGCCTTGCAGCGCATACCAATCCAGGCGCGTCCCGGAATACACCAGCGGAGCCCCCGGCTTCGCGGCATCCAGCGTTCGCACGCTGGCGCAGCCACCAACATGCAAAGCCATTAACAGCGCCAGCAGCGACTTACTCATCGCCGCCCAGGTGGTACTCGCCCCAACGCGGGAGCATGTCTTGCGGGATGTTGAGCTGATTGAGAATCCGCGCCACCACAAAATCCACCAAGTCATCGATGGTCTGCGGCTGATGATAGAAACCGGGCGACGCCGGCAAAATCACAGCACCCATGTTCGACAACTTGAGCATGTTCTCCAGGTGAATGCTGGAGTACGGCGCCTCTCGCGGTACCAGAATCA
Organism: Pseudomonadota bacterium; assembly: GCA_040385125.1. Classification (GTDB taxonomy): domain Bacteria; phylum Pseudomonadota; class Gammaproteobacteria; order Pseudomonadales; family Pseudomonadaceae; genus Aquipseudomonas. Next base: position 14,447 of record JAZKIA010000023.1, read on the forward strand.
ATTGGCGGCGCTCTTTGAGGGTCACATCGGCGGCGCGCTCCACCAGATTGTTGCACGCGCCTGTAGCGATCGCCGACAACGTGCCCGTCGAGCACGGCACCACCACCATCGCTGCCGGAGCCCCGGAGCCCGAAGCCACTGGCGACATCCAGTCTTCCTTGCCGTAGACCCGAATCTGCCCGGCAGCAGCCCCGGTGTATTCCGTCAAAAACGCCTGCATGGCCTGCGCCTTGGGCGGCAGGCTGACGTCAGTTTCGGTTGCCATGACCAATTGCGCGGCCTTGGAGATCAGGAAGAACACTTCTCGGTCTTCGCGTACCAGGCAATCGAGCAGCCGCAACGCGTATTGCATGCCTGAAGCACCCGTTACCGCCAGTGTGACGCGCTCTGGGCCGCTCATTGCAGTGCATCCGCCAACTTGCCATGCAGACCACCGAAGCCACCATTGCTCATGATCACCACATGAGCGCCCGTTTTGGCGTGACGTTTGACCTCGGCAATGATCGCCTCCAGCGAGTCGCAAACCAATGTCGGTACAGGGCTCGATGCCACTGTCGCAGCAAGGTCCCAACCCAGATTGGCTGGTGCGTACCACACCACGTGATCCGCCTGGACCACACTTTGTGGCAAGCCATCACGGTGCGCACCGAGCTTCATGGAGTTGGAACGCGGCTCAATAATGGCAATCAACGGCGCATCGCCAATCCGCTTGCGCAAGCCGTCGAGTGTGGTAGCGATGGCGGTTGGGTGGTGAGCAAAGTCGTCATAGATCGTAATACCGTGAACTTCGGCGACTTTTTCCATGCGCCGCTTAACGCTTTTGAACACGTTAAGACCGGCAATTCCAAGGCTCGGCACTACGCCCACATGGCGTGCAGCGGCCAAGGTGGCCAAGGCGTTGGCCACGTTATGCTGGCCGGTCATGTCCCACTCAACGGTACCTTGCACGGCACCGTCAAACAGCACCTCAAAACGCGAACCGTCTTCGCTGAGCAAGCGAGCTTGCCACTGGCCATCAACGCCTGTGGTTTGCACCGGCGTCCAGCAACCCATCTCGATCACACGCTGCAAGGCCGGTTCGGTAGTCGGGTGAATCACCAGCCCTTCACTCGGGATAGTGCGCACCAAGTGATGGAACTGCCGCTCAATCGCAGGCAAATCGGGGAAGATGTCGGCGTGATCGAATTCAAGGTTATTGAGGATCGCAGTGCGCGGACGGTAGTGAACGAACTTCGAGCGCTTGTCGAAGAAGGCGCTGTCGTACTCATCGGCCTCAACCACGAAGAACGGGGTATCCCCCAAACGGGCCGAGACGGCAAAGTTTTGCGGGACACCGCCAATCAAGAATCCCGGCGCCATACCCGCGTGCTCAAGCACCCAGGCCAACATACTGCTGGTGGTGGTTTTGCCATGCGTACCGGCCACCGCCAGTACCCAACGGCCTTGCAACACGTGATCGGCCAGCCATTGCGGGCCAGACACATAAGGCAGGCCTTTGTTAAGCACATACTCCACCGCCGGATTGCCGCGTGACAAGGCGTTGCCAATCACCACCACGTCCGGCGCGGGATCAAGCTGGGAGGGGTCGTAACCCTGGGTCAACTCAATACCTTGAGCTTGCAACTGGGTGCTCATTGGCGGATAGACGTTAGCGTCGGAACCGGTAACGTGATGGCCCAGTTCTTTGGCCAATACCGCCAGCGAACCCATGAAAGTGCCGCAAATACCCAGAATATGAATGTGCATAGTTGACCTCGTAAATCATCGGCGAAGGGTAGCGTAGGAGACTTCATTTCGCACCTGATGATTAACGAAGCGACAAGTCTGTAGCCACTGACGCAGCCTTGCTACGCTCGTCAGCGGCTACAGCGTTACGCCGTTACGGAGTTGCAGACGACAGGGCGATCCCATGCTTGCGCAGTTTGCGGTACAGCGTATTGCGGCTCACCCCCAGTTGCTGGGCGGTGTGGGTCATGTGCCAGCGGTGCTGCTCCAACGCCATGAGTACGGCCACTTTTTCAGCGTCTTCCAGCGGATGTGCAGAGGGCGCCGGGGCTTTAGGTTGGGAATGGCGCATCGCCACGGGCAGATCCGTAAATTCGATGACTCCGGTTTCGCACAGTGCTGCCAACGTACGCAGCACTGTGCGCAGTTGGCGCACGTTGCCCGGCCAAGCGAAGTCCAGTAACGCCTGGTGCGCCGCAGGGCTGATTGCCAACCGCTCCTGCCCTGCCTCTTCGGCCAGTAAAAAATCCAGCAGCTGTGATTTGTCACTGCGATCACGCAAGGCGGGCAGCCCGATTTCCAGCCCGTTAAGCCGGTAGTACAAGTCTTCCCGGAAGCTGCCGTCTGCCACTCGCTCCTGCAGGTTTCGGTGAGTCGCACTGATGATGCGCACGTTGACCGCCTGAGGCTCGCCACCAATCGGCACCACCAGACGATCTTCCAGCACCCTTAATAGACGGGTTTGCAGCGCCAGCGGCATGTCGCCGATTTCGTCCAGAAACAAGGTGCCACCATCGGCCTGCTGAAGCTTGCCCTGCATGCCTTCTTTTCGCGCACCCGTAAAGCTGCCGCCGCGATAGCCGAATAGCTCGCTCTCGATCAGGCTTTCAGGGATCGCCGCACAATTAAGCGCCACAAAGGGTTTGGCGGTACGCAGGCTGGCCTGATGCACAGCCTTGGCAAACGCCTCTTTGCCCGAGCCGGTTTCACCGTTGATCAGCAGCGGGACGTCTCGCTCAAACACTCGTAGCGCCCGACGAAAGTCTGTTTTCAGGGCTTCGTCCCCTAGGCAGATACTGCTCAAACGTGGGGCTGCGGGTTCAACCGGGGCAACGACAGCGACAGCCGCCCGGCGCGGCTGGCCGCGCAACGCGGCAAACAGCAGACGACCATCCCGACTGCGCAATGGCCAACTCGTATTGGCTTGCGCGCTGGCCCGTGAGAAAAGTTCATCCTGGGGACAGTCGAACACACTGTTGACGGTCTGCCCGAGTAGATCACCGCGCCCGCGGCCCAGCAGGTTAAGCGCGCTTTGGTTGACCGCACAAATCACGCCGTCACCATCAAACGCCAGCATGCCCTCACTGAACAGCCCCACCGACTCGGCCTGCAAATGAAAGCGCAGTAACCACTGGTGTTCAAAGTGGCGCAGAAAGTAACTGCTTTCGATGATTTTGGCCGACAGGTTCACCAGTGCCATGGTGTGGAACTGGCTCTGACGCGAGGCTTCGTGGCGGGCGGATGAAACATCCAGCACTGCCAACAACTCGCCCTGCGGATCGAATACCGGGCTCGCCGAGCAGGTCAGCCCGGTGTGACGACCGCGAAAGTGTTCATCCTGATAAATGGTCAGCGCCTGACGCTCGACCAGGCAGGTACCAATGCCGTTGGTGCCTTCGCGGGCCTCGCTCCAGTCGGCGCCCAGCCACAGCCCGGCGCGCTCGAATACTTTGCGTTCGGCGGGAGCAGTGACGCAGTTCAGAATCACCCCACGGGCATCGGTCAGCAGCACCGCATGCCCAGCCCCGGAAAGCTGCTGATGCAGGCTGTTCATTTCGTGCCCAGCGATCTGCAGCACCTGCTGCAAACGCTCGCGGCCTTCCAGAATCCGGCCGTGCTCAAGCACCGTTGGGGCGAGGGTTTGCGCAGGGTCGAGGTGGTAATCCTCAAGACAACGTTGCCAAGAGCGAACGATAGACGGGTCGCACCCTGGCTCACGCCCTTGAAGGCTGCCCTGGGTAACATTGATGACTTGCCGGGCGTGCCGGCTCAAATCCGTACTGTGCATTTTTTATTGTTCTCCGCGTTATCACAGCGGTCTCGGGCTCGACAGAGGGCAAATCTCCCCTCTGCAACAGGCAACACCTGCGGCGACAGAGATCCATTCCAAACCGAATGCCCAGCATCCTCTTGCTCTTGGAGCATTGCAATCGTGAACTGACCCGCCGGTCATCGACTGTCGCGTTTCAGGTACAAACTGTCACGCAGTGCGTGCCACCACCGTGACAGTGGCCCTACCTTCATCGCCACTAAAAACGCGCAACCACCCGGTTCACAAGGGCTTCAGCACTTTGGCCCAGCCTTTGCTCCTGCTTCTGGCAACGCCACAGCGCGTACTCCCAATAAGCACAATAAAGCCAGGAGACATTCACCATGCGTTACGCACAACCCGGTACTGAAGGCTCGATCGTCTCGTTCAAGAGCCGTTACGGTAACTACATCGGCGGCGAATTCGTGGCGCCCGTCAAAGGCCAGTACTTCACCAACACCTCGCCGGTGAACGGCAAGCCTATCGCCGAATTCCCGCGTTCGACTGCCGAAGATATCGATAAAGCCCTCGACGCGGCCCACGCGGCAGCCGATGCCTGGGGCGCGACCTCAGTACAAGCACGTTCGCTGGTGCTGCTGAAAATCGCTGATCGCATCGAGCAAAACCTTGAACTGCTGGCCGTCACCGAAACCTGGGACAACGGCAAAGCCGTACGTGAAACCCTGAATGCCGACGTGCCGCTGGCAGCGGATCACTTCCGTTACTACGCCGGTTGCATCCGCGCTCAAGAAGGCAGCGCCGCCGAGATTGATGGCAACACTGTGGCCTATCACATTCACGAACCACTGGGCGTAGTCGGACAGATCATCCCATGGAACTTCCCACTGCTGATGGCCGCCTGGAAACTCGCACCCGCGCTGGCTGCCGGTAACTGCGTGGTGCTCAAGCCTGCTGAACAAACCCCGCTGAGCATCAGCGTGCTGATGGAACTGATCGGTGACCTGCTGCCGCCTGGCGTGCTGAACGTGGTGCAAGGTTTCGGCAAAGAAGCCGGTGAAGCGCTGGCCACCAGCAAGCGCATTGCCAAAATCGCCTTCACTGGCTCGACGCCAGTGGGTTCGCACATCATGAAATGTGCTGCTGAAAACATCATCCCGTCGACCGTTGAGCTGGGTGGCAAGTCGCCGAACATCTTCTTCGCCGACATCATGCAGGCCGAGCCGGCCTTTATTGAGAAGGCCGCTGAAGGTCTGGTACTGGCGTTCTTCAACCAGGGCGAAGTCTGCACTTGCCCATCGCGGGCACTGGTACAAGAGTCGATCTACGACGACTTCATGAAAGTGGTCATGCGCAAGGTCGAAGCGATCAAACGCGGCGACCCGCTGGACACCGACACCATGGTCGGCGCCCAAGCCTCCGAGCAACAGTTCGACAAGATCCTGTCCTACCTTGAAATCGCCAAGAACGAAGGCGCTGAACTGCTGACCGGCGGTGCTGTGGCCAAGCTCGAAGGCGACCTGGCAACTGGCTACTACATCCAGCCGACCCTGCTCAAGGGCACCAACAAAATGCGCGTGTTCCAGGAAGAAATCTTTGGCCCGGTGGTCAGCATCACTACCTTCAAGGACGAAGCCGAAGCCCTGGCGATTGCCAACGACACCGAGTTTGGCCTGGGCGCCGGTCTGTGGACCCGCGACATCAACCGCGCCTACCGCATGGGCCGGGCAATCAAGGCCGGTCGTGTGTGGACCAACTGCTACCACTTGTACCCGGCTCACGCTGCGTTCGGCGGCTACAAAAAGTCCGGTGTCGGCCGTGAAACCCACAAGATGATGCTCGACCACTACCAGCAAACCAAAAACTTGCTGGTGAGCTACGACATCAACCCGCTGGGCTTCTTCTAATAACCACCCTCCTTCTGTAGGAGCCGAGCTTGCTCGCGATTGAATCAATGCGGTTTCACCAAAGACCGCGCGGTCAGCATCGCGAGCAAGCTCGACTCCTACAGACGGAGTTGGCCTTTCTATTGCTTTAAATCCTGTCAATTTTCTCAAACTATAAAAGAACAGGTGAACTCACATGCCTAGCGAACCCAATGCCGCTCCAGCGGCGTCCTCGGTCGACTTTGAAAAAGTCGGCTCCGAATACTTCCAACAACGCGAACTGAAAAAAGGTGCTGCCGGCTGGGTCCTGCTGGTGGGCCTGGGCGTTGCCTATGTGATCTCCGGCGACTACGCCGGCTGGAACTTCGGCCTGGCCCAAGGCGGCTGGGGCGGAATGTTTATCGCCACCCTGCTGATGGCCACCATGTACTTGTGCATGTGTTTCTCTCTGGCCGAATTGTCGTCGATGATCCCCACCGCAGGCGGTGGTTATGGCTTTGCCCGCAGTGCTTTCGGGCCCTGGGGTGGCTTTCTGACCGGTACCGCAATCCTGATTGAATACGCCATTGCCCCTGCGGCCATTGCGGTGTTTATCGGCGCCTATTGCGAGTCACTGTTCGGGATTGGCGGCTGGATGATCTATCTGGCGTTCTACATCATCTTTATCGGCATCCACATTTTCGGCGTCGGTGAAGCGCTCAAGCTGATGTTTATCATCACCGCCGTCGCCGCCATCGCCTTGGGCGTGTTTCTGGTCGCCATGGTGCCGCACTTCAACGTCGCCAATTTGCTGGACATCCCAGTCACCGAAGCCAAGGGCGCCAGCCCGTTCCTGCCATTCGGCTATGTCGGCGTATGGGCGGCGATTCCTTATGCGATCTGGTTTTTCCTCGCGGTCGAAGGCGTCCCCCTGGCCGCTGAAGAAACCAAGAACCCTAAACGCGACCTGCCACGCGGCCTGATCGGCGCGATGCTGGTGCTCGTCACCTTCGCCCTGTTGATTCTGGTCATTGGCCCGGGCGGCGCTGGCGCACATCATTTGATGGCCTCCGGCAACCCGCTGGTTGAAGCCTTGAGCAAAGCCTACGGCGGCTCAACCTGGATGGGCGGCTTCGTCAATCTGGTAGGCCTGGCTGGCTTGATCGCCAGTTTCTTCTCGATCATCTACGCCTACTCGCGTCAGATCTTCGCCCTGTCCCGCGCAGGTTATTTGCCGCGCAAACTGTCCGAAACCAACAAGAGCAAGGCGCCGGTACTGGCCTTGATCATCCCTGGCATCATCGGTTTTGGCCTGTCGTTGACCGGTCAAGGCGACTTGCTGATTCTGGTGGCGGTGTTTGGCGCAACCATTTCCTACGTGTTGATGATGGCCGCGCACATTACCCTGCGTATCCGTCGCCCCAAAATGGAACGTCCGTATCGCACACCGGGCGGTATTTTCACCTCCGGCATCGCATTGGTGCTCGCTTGTGTAGCGGTCGTCGCCGGTTTTCTGGTCGACCCACGCGTTGTGATTGGCGCCGCTGTGATCTATGGCGTATTAATCGCTTACTTTGCGTTCTACAGCCGCCATCACTTGGTGGCCGGTACGCCGGAAGAGGAATTCGCGGCCATTCAACAGGCTGAGAAAGCCTTGCACTAACCGCTGAGAAACCCGCCAGACGCACTGCGTCTGGCGTCATGGAGCACCTTTATGGCAAGTTTTTCTCACGCGGTTGGCACTCAGACCTACCGCTTCGACAGCCTCAAAGAAGTCATGGCCAAGGCCAGCCCGGCACGCTCCGGGGACTTCTTGGCGGGCGTGGCAGCGCTGAACGACGGTGAGCGGGTCGCCGCGCAAATGGCTCTGGCTGACATCCCGCTTTCGTATTTCCTGCAAGAAGCGCTGATTCCTTACGAATCCGATGAAGTCACCCGGCTAATCATCGACAGCCACGATCCGCTGGCCTTCGCCACTGTTAGCCACCTGACCGTCGGCGGCTTTCGTGACTGGCTGCTCAGTGACGCGGCCGATGAGCACAGTCTGCGCGCCTTGGCGCCGGGGCTTACACCCGAAATGGCGGCCGCCGTGTCGAAGATCATGCGCGTGCAGGACTTGATTCTGGTGGCGCAAAAGATCCGGGTCGTCACCCAGTTTCGCGGCACCATGGGCTTGCGCGGGCGACTCTCGACCCGCCTGCAACCCAACCACCCCACCGATGACCCGGCCGGGATTGCCGCGAGCATTCTCGACGGCCTGCTGTACGGCAACGGTGATGCCATGATCGGCATCAACCCGGCCACTGACAGCATCGCCTCAATCTGCGACCTGCTGAACATGCTCGACGCGATCATCCAGCGCTACGAAATCCCCACTCAGTCTTGCGTGCTGACCCATGTCACCACCTCTATTGAGGCGATCAATCGCGGCGTGCCGCTGGACCTGGTGTTTCAGTCCATTGCAGGCACAGAGGCTGCCAACGCCAGTTTCGGGATTAATCTGAATGTACTGCAAGAAGGGTACGAAGCCGGCTTAAGCCTCAATCGCGGCACGCTGGGCAATAACCTGATGTACTTCGAAACCGGCCAAGGCAGCGCACTGTCGGCCAACGCGCACTTTGGCGTCGATCAACAAACCTGCGAAACCCGTGCCTACGCCGTGGCGCGGCATTTCAAACCGTTTTTGGTCAATACCGTGGTCGGATTTATCGGCCCCGAGTACCTGTACAACGGCAAGCAAATCATCCGCGCGGGCCTGGAAGATCACTTCTGCGGCAAGCTGCTCGGCGTGCCGATGGGCTGTGACATCTGCTACACCAACCATGCCGAAGCCGATCAGGACGACATGGACACTCTGCTGACGCTGCTGAGTGTGGCCGGAATCAACTTCATCATGGGGATTCCGGGGTCAGACGACATCATGCTCAACTACCAGACCACCTCATTCCATGATGCGTTGTATGCGCGCAAAACCCTGGGACTCAAACCGGCCCCTGAGTTTGAACAATGGCTGAGCAAAGTCGGTATTTTCACCCAGACCGACGGTCGAATTGAGTTCGGGCATCAGTTGCCGCCTGCCTTTCGCCAGGCGCTGGCTCACTTGGGAGGACGCTAAGCATGGCCAATACGCCAACTGACAGCCTTAATCCCTGGCTCGAACTGCGTCGTCTCACTCCGGCGCGCATTGCCTTGGGCCGTACCGGCACCAGCATGCCGACCCAGGCCCAGCTGGATTTTCAATTCGCCCACGCGCAAGCGCGGGATGCGGTGCACTTGCCGTTTGATCATGCGGGTTTAAGCGCGCAGCTTACTGAGCGCGGCCGCGACAGCCTGCTATTGCACAGCGCCGCCGCCGACCGTCACAGTTATCTGCAACGTCCGGACTTGGGGCGCAAACTGCATGACACCTCGGCGCAACACCTGCGCGATTACGCACAGGCCAATCCGGGTGGTGTCGATGTCGCCGTGGTGGTCGCGGATGGTTTATCGGCACTGGCCGTGCATCGCCATACCCTGCCCTTTCTAGCGCGCATGGAAGAACACCTCGCCACAGAGGGCTGGTCTCAGTCACCGGTGATTCTGGTGGAACAAGGCCGAGTCGCCGTGGCAGATGAAATCGGTGAGCTGCTGGGCGCACGGATGGTGGTGATGCTGATCGGCGAACGCCCCGGTCTCAGCTCACCCGACAGTCTGGGGCTGTATTTTACCTACGCGCCCAAGATCGGTCTGACCGACGCCTATCGCAACTGCATCTCTAACGTGCGTCTTGAAGGACTAAGCTACTCCATGGCCGCTCATCGGCTGGCGTACTTGATGCGCGAAGCCTGCCGTCGGCAATTGTCGGGGGTTAACTTGAAGGACGAAGCTCAGGTACAGACGCTGGGCGTGGACGCCCCCAACGAAAACTTTTTACTCAAAGACCTGTAGAAGAGAGCTTGCTCGCGATCCGTACAACGCCGGATCAGGAAGTTCGCAGTGATACCATCGCGAGCAAGCTCGACTCAATACACGCTTCGCTACAAACTCCATCAGCAAGACTTGTGTCAATCCGTATAATCCGTCTCGCTAAAAACGTACGAAAAAACGACATGTCTTGTAGTTAACTACCTACACCTCCCCGCACGGACCTGCCGAGTCTGGTCATCAACACAGGTGCTTTACATGGATTTCAACCCGCTAGACCTTATCCTGCACCTCGATGTGTATCTCGACTTGCTGGTGACCAATTACGGGCCGTGGGTCTATGCCATCCTGTTTTTGGTGATTTTCTGCGAAACCGGCCTGGTGGTGATGCCCTTCTTGCCAGGTGATTCGCTGCTCTTTATCGCGGGCGCCGTCGCTGCAGGTGGTGGCATGGACCCGGTCTTGCTCGGGGGCTTGTTAATGCTGGCTGCGATCCTGGGTGACAGCACCAACTACGTCATCGGACGAACGGCAGGCGAACGGTTGTTCAGCAAACCGAACTCGAAAATCTTCCGTCGTGACTATCTGGAAAAGACCCACGACTTCTACGAGCGTCATGGCGGTAAAACCGTGACCATGGCGCGTTTCCTGCCGATTTTCCGAACCTTCGCCCCCTTTGTTGCCGGTGTGGCGCGCATGTTCTACCCGCGTTTCTTTATGTTCAGCGTTATTGGCACAGTGCTGTGGGTCGGCGGCCTGGTGACCTTGGGCTACTTCTTCGGCAACGTGCCGTTCATCAAGAAGAACCTGTCGCTGCTGGTTGTCGGCATTATCTTGCTATCGCTGATACCGATGATCATTGGGCTGGCTCGCACCCGCTTCGGCCGTAGCCCGTCCAAAGCCTGACCGAGTATGTGGTCTCTGAGCGAATGGCGGCGCCAGCGGATTCTGGCGCAACACCCGGTGGCGCCCGCGATGTGGCATGCGGTGCGCCAGCAGTTGAGCATTCTCGACGGGCTGGATGACAAACAGGAGCAATGGCTGCGCGACAGCAGTGTGTTGTTCCTGCAGGACAAGCACCTGACGCCCATGCCCGGGGTTGAACTCACCGACGAAGGTCGACTGCTCCTGGCCGCTCAGGCGCAATTGCCGCTACTCAATCTGGGTGACCTGGACTGGTATCAGGGCTTTCACGAAATCGTGCTGTACCCGGATGATTTCGTCAGCCCGCAACGCCATCGTGACTCCAGCGGCGTGGAGCACGAATGGGAAGGTCATCACAGCGGTGAAGCCTGGCAACACGGCCCTGTGGTGCTGGCTTGGCCTGGTGTATTGGCTAGTGGCGGCTGGGAAGGTTACAACCTGGTCATTCATGAGCTGGCGCACAAACTCGACATGCTCAACGGCGCAGCCAACGGCATGCCGCCGCTGCACAACGGTATGCACGTGACCGACTGGACACAGGCCATGCAAGAGGCCTACGACCATCTGAACCATTTCCTCGATCACCACCCCAATGGCCAAGCGCCCATTGATCCATATGCAGCCGAAGACCCGGCCGAGTTTTTCGCAGTCACCAGCGAATACTTCTTCAGCGCGCCAGACCTGTTGAGCCATGCTTATCCGCAGGTTTATCAACAGCTCAGCCTGTTTTATCGCCAAGACCCACTGGCCCGCCTGCAAAAGCTCCAACGTGAACACCCCGAATACTGCGCACAGCACTGATCGGCCAAGCGTGACGTCGTCGCAGGAATACGCCTATAATCGCCGCCACTTTTTGACCAAATCGGCCAAGTAAACTGGCCTACTAACGGGGGCACCGCCCAATGAGCTACAGCAAAATTCCGGCTGGCAAAGACCTGCCGAATGACATCTACGTCGCCATCGAGATTCCGGCTAACCACGCGCCGATCAAATATGAAATCGACAAAGACAGCGATTGCCTGTTCGTTGACCGCTTCATGGCGACCCCGATGTTCTACCCAGCCAACTACGGCTTCATCCCGAACACCCTGGCTGATGACGGTGATCCCCTCGACGTGCTGGTTGTAACCCCTTACCCGGTTGCTCCAGGCTCGGTTATCCGCGCACGTCCGGTTGGCATCCTGCACATGACTGACGACGGCGGCGGCGATGCCAAAGTAGTAGCAGTGCCTCACGACAAGCTGTCCCAGCTGTACGTTGACGTGAAAGAGTACACCGACCTGCCACCTCTGCTGATCCAGCAAATCCAGCACTTCTTCGAGAACTACAAAGATCTCGAAAAAGGCAAATGGGTGAAGATCGAAGGTTGGGGCGATGCTGAAGCTGCCCGCACCGAGATCATGAAATCGGTTGCTGCCTACAAAGGCTAAGTGCTGACAGGCAGGCACTTGCGGCTTGCCTCACAGACTAAAAAACCTCGGCTCGCCGAGGTTTTTTTATGCCCGCACAACCGCAGGACTCGCTAACTACACGCGTAGGATAAATCTTGTTTTTTGGTAGTTTTTTGAACGCATGGTTTATTTGAACTGACTTGCCTTGCCCGTAAACTCCGTATTCATGAATACATCCGGTGATCGCCTACGAACACTCCTGAGGGAGTGTCAATTATCCGCTTCGGACTTCGCTGCCAATCGCCGCGTTACGCCGCAGCATGTCAACAACTGGTTCAAGCGAGGCATTCCCTTGGCCCGGCTGGACGAAATCGCTGAACTGCTGTGCGTCAACAGCCGATGGCTACGCACGGGTTACGGAGTCAAACACCCAAAAGCCCCGATCATCACCGACACCGTGCATACCCAGCCCTTGGAGCCGCACGACCCCACGGCCCTGCACACACACCTTATCGCCACCACGACCGGTGCAACGCCAGATATAGACGTACCGTTTTACAACGAAGCCCTAAGCCCGTGCGGCTCAGGCAAAACCCACGTGCTCGAAATACCGGGCCGCCGGATACGCCTGACCTACCCAATCCTGCACGCCATGGACGTCAGCCCCCACGAGGCCATTTGCGCGCCGATGATCGGCAACAGCATGGCGCAAAAAATTCAAAACGGCTCGACCGTCGCCATTGATCGCGGCCTGACCCAAGTCGTGGACGGTGAAATTTACGCCTTGGAACAAGACGGCATGCTGCGCATTAAATACGTCTACCGCCTGCCCAACAACGGCCTGCGCTTGCGCAGCCACAACCACCAGGAATATCCGGACGAACTCTTCAGCGCCCCCCAGATAGAACAGCAACAGATTCGGATCCTTGGCTGGGTATTTTGGTGGTCCACCCTAAACAACCGACGTCCCATCGCCGCTTGCACACAAGACGAATAAACGCCATCAGCTGCGGGATAAGACCGGGGGCTGGTTTTTTGCTGGGAAATGGCCTTAAACCCCAGTATCATGCCCGGCACTTACGCATCCCCTCGCAGCAAGCGAGCCGGACTGCTCGGCAAAGCAGCAATACGCTGCCCCGCCCCACACCCAGACGCCCTGCGCTGGATGTACTGATTGCAGGTGAGTACGGCTTACCAAAAATAAGCCAAACCCGCCCTCGAGAAGCCGGCCACAAGCCGGCTTTTTAATGCCTGAAATAATCCTGCCCCATCCTAGAACTGTATGCGCAGGATCACGTAGGCAAGTTGTCAGCCGAGGACATCCGGGCACTACCAGCTGCAAACACGTCGTCACCGGCAGCATAAGAACAGGCCCGACGATCAGGCACTTGATATTGCGCTCAAACGCCTTGCTTCCAGCAGTTTCAAGTCTGGGATGATTCCCCTCGACGCCAAAAAAGACGTTGTCGCCAACCAGACGGCGCACTTATAGCCTCGCGCAATTGCTCTACGCTGATGCTGCGTTTCGCCGGATCGAACTCCAGGGCGGTACGCAACACTGGCCAGAGATGTCGGGGGAGTTTTGGGGGCGGCATCAGTTTTAGCCGGGATTGTTGGTCGCGGGCTTCGGTCGCCAGCATTCGGTTGTAGGGGTGTTTGCCACTGGCCAGTTCATAGAGCAAACAGCCCAACGCGTATACGTCCGCCGCGCGGGTCAGCGGTTTGCCTTCGAGGATTTCGGGGGCGGCGTAGCCTGGGGTCCAGGCGTTGAAGCGGTTCCGGCTGACATGGGCCAGTCCTGTCAGGGTGCCCGCTTCGGCTTGCCCCAGTCCGAAGTCGAATAAGCGCACGCCGTCGTCGCTGAGCAGGACATTGCTCGGTTTGATGTCGCCATGCAGCACGCCCCTCCCGTGGGCATGGGCCAAGGCATCAAGCAGCGGCAAGGCAATTTCGCGCAGTTCGGCCCACGGCAATCCCAAGGGCCGTTCGCACAACACGCGATCAAGGGTTGGCCCGCGCAGCAGTTCCATCACCACGAATACTCGCTGATGCGCGCTATCAACGTTAAAGCTGTACATGCGCATTACATTGGGATGGCGCAGGTGGCGAGTCAGGGCGTACTCGCTGAACAACAATGCGCTGGCGTCCGGCGATTGGGCGAGGGCTTCGCCAAGGATTTTCAGGGCCACGTAGGGCTCGGGGTCACCAAATTGCTCTTGCAGCAGGTCGCGAGCCCGGTAAACCGTACCCATGCCACCCGCACCCAGCAAGCGTTCGATGTAGTAACGCCCGCCTAGCACTTCGGGCATGGCGCTGAGTCGGGCGTGGACAGATGCCTCGGTCACTGACGGATTACCACGGCACTCAGGTTGTCGCGAGCAGCCCCGCGCAGTACGTCATCAAACAACCGCGCCAGCGCCACCTGCGGTGAAACCAGACTCAGTGCATTGCTCAGTTCGCCATGACTAAGGTCCTGGTAAACACCATCGCTGCACAGCAAAAAAACATCGTTCGCCTGTACCTCAAGTTCCAGCACGCTCAAGCGCAAGTGCTCGCTCGCCCCTATTGCCCGAGTCAGGGCGCGGGCTTCAGGGTGTGCCAGTGCCTGCTCGCCGCTCATGTGTTGCTCATCCATAAGCTGCTGCTGCAAGGAGTGATCTCGCGACAGCTTGTACAACTGCTGCCCGCGCCACAGATAACATCGACTATCGCCAGCCCAGATACAGGCACCGCGATGGCCTTCGAGTAACAGCACGACCACGGTGCTGCCCATGGTGTTGTCCGCATCCGGGTCGATGATGGTCAGCTCTTGGCCCAGTCGACGATTGAGCCAATGCAGGCACCTGCGCACTGCGATGACTCGCTCGTCAAAGGACGGTAGCTCTGGAAGCTCCGCCAGACTGCTGACAATCATTTGGCTGGCAATATCGCCAGCACGATGACCTCCCATGCCATCTGCCACCGCCCAGAGCCCGCGCTCCGGGCAGTCTAGAATGGCGTCTTCGTTGCGTGTGCGCACCTTGCCACGATCGGTGCCTGCCGCACTGCGCCACTGTGGGACACCCCCCATCACAGTTGCTCGGGCAGTCGGAAGCTGCGCAGAGTATCCATATCGAACGGGTTCGGCGTGCGTTGGCTCATCAGCAAGTAGTTGGCCCGCAGGCCACCGACATCGGCTTTAAGGACCATCACATCGCGGCCACTCAGATAGTCAACCTGCATCAGGTCCAGTACCCGAAACAATGACCAGGGACCGGTGCTTTTTTCAATGCCGACCGGGCGCCCGACGGTCTTTTCCAGAACCAGACTGGTGCGGCCATTTTCGGCCTCTGTCGGCCACTGCAGTGCTACCGGCACGATCGGGCCGTGACGGTACTCGATTGTCTGGTTGCCAAACCGGAACTCGGAACGGCTAACGCTTGAATCCAGACTGTAGGGTTCAAGGGTGAACTGCACCTGCGGCACTGCCGGGTTCTGGGCAAAGAAACTCTGGCGAATGATTTGAACAGCTGCCATTTGCTCAAAGTAGGTTCTGGACATGGGCAGCCCCTGGCCGTCCAGGGTGCGCAGACGATAGTTGCCCACATCACCGCTGACGAAAGGTTTCATGTAGCTGTCAAAGAAGCGCTCGCTGAGACCTTGCGCACGAAAGAACTCGCGAAAATCATTCAAAGCCACATCGCTGCTGCTGTGGGCACTGAACGGATAGCGCTTTTTGATTGCCCGCTCATAGAAGCTGTACAGCTCACGCTGATAACGCTGGTTAATGAATTGATACGTGTCGTTGAGCACTAGCCCCCAGGTGTCTTCAGCCACACCGTTGAACCAGCCTTTAAACGGGACCGGCAGGCGCTGTGCACTTTGGCGCAAAGCGCTGATGGAGTCCCCCTGGCCACCCATTCGCATCCTGGCCATCTCAAAGGCAGCCTGATCCGGTGCGCTGGCGCGAGCAAGGCTGGCCAGCTGCAGTTGCACGTCATTGAGCCCTTGCAAGACGGGTGTAAGGCTTGCCACCGGGCCATTGTTCTCATCAAGCAGACGATGCAAAGGCTCGAACCGGCGCTGCAGGGCTTTTTTTGCCGTATCGGGTAGCTTCGCCGCCAGGTTATCCGGGGCTTTCGTCGCGGCAGCGGTTGCCACTTTAGCCAGCGCACCGAGCTTTTTGCCTGCAACGTCATCTACCGTCGGCAGTGCTTCAAGCTCTTCAGCCAGACTCGGGAATCGTGTGTTTTCGCGGACCTGAAGCAGGAGCTGGATGATCGGTGAGTTAGCCGAGGTCAGGCCGGAAAGCTGCTCGGCACCTTCACGGGCATCGCTGAAGGCATGCAAGGACAACTGACCGATGGCCTCACTCCAGTGAGTGGCGTAGTCGCGAAAGTACAGTTGCTCCAGCTCGATCATCAGCCGGCGCAAGTCCATGCTGCTGATGTTGCTGCCCTCGCCCAGGACCCAGTTATCACGCAGGATTTCGCTGACCAGTGTTGCGCCTTGGACCGAGAAATACTGTTGATAACCTTGCTGGGTATAAAACCCCGGAATCGTGTAATCGGCACCGTTGAACAGGTGGCCCTGCGGTCCCAGGTGCTGGTCAAGGCTGTACGGCGCCAGCGAATGAGCCTGGTCGCGCAGCATGCGATACACCACAGTGGCCAACGACTCGCTGCGCAGGGCCTGGCGCGCCTGAGCCACCAGCGCGTCGTTGAGCGGATAGTTGAAGGTCATCCCAAGCAAGCGGCCGAAGTGCCCGTTCAGCCCATCCTGTACCGCGGTGTGACCGGGGTAGCGTGCTGACCAATCTCTGGCTACCCACGACGTGAGCCACGCGTTATCACGGCGCTCCGGTATGCCGAGCATCAGATACGCGCGCACACTGTTGAGCAGACTAGCCCGGTCATTCAGGTTGGCGCTGATCTGGCTTTCCAGTTGCCGGGCAACCCTTGGCAACAATTGGGCCTCAAGCTCACGCTCATAAGCCTGCTTGAGGACCGGGTTGCTGGCACCACCCTGATACAGACCGGTGCGTTCATGCAACGCCACGTCAATCGCGGGCGCAAACACCTGGGTGGCGGCATATCGGGTGTCCAGGCTGTCGAGTGCCGCTCTGGCGTCATCACGCGGGCTCAGCAGCGAATGCTGCTTGTCCCAGTGCTGGGCCAGGTCGCGCAGTTTATCCAGGCGTTCATGGTTGGCCGAAAAACTCCCGGCCCACAGCAAGCCCATTGCACCTAACGCCGACAAGGCCCCCACGTACATGGCACGCTGCCCCCAGTGAATACGCCGCCGCTCGCGCTTGTCCAGACCCGCCAGCTGCGCCTCGGGAAAAATGACCCGACTTAACAGGTGGTGGATAAAGTGTGACCGGCCACTGTGCAAGGTGGGCAAGCCCTGAGTTTTCACCGCCAGATTTTTAGCGACGTTTTGAGTACTCGGTTCCACATCGTGTTTCACGTGCGGGGCACTGGTCAGGTAGAAACCCCGCAGCGAGCTGGCACGCTGATAACGGTTGCCGCTAAAGGCCGACTCGACAAACACACACAGGCGCTCGCCGATACCACCCAGTTGATGTGGGAAATCGAGGATCCGTCCCCGCCGCTGGCTGTCACGCTCCTGATGCATGCGTGTGATGACCTGGCTATTGAGGCGCCCCAGCAGTGACTCAAACTCTGCGCGGACCAACGAAGCATCGGAGCCATTTTGCTCTTTGGCAAAACTGGCGCCGAACACCTGTTCGCTTTCTTCACGACTCAGTTGATCAAAAAACTCGGTGAAGCCCAGCAGTGTGTCAGCCTTGCTCAGTACCAGATAAACAGGCACCTCGACATGCAGTGTCTGATGTAACTCTTGCAAGCGCAGGCGAACCACCTCGGCCAGCGTCAGCAGTTTATCTTCCGCTTCTGCGAACAACGCCTCGACCGGCAAGGTGATCAGAACGCCGTTCAACGGCCGCTCGCGTCGGCGTTTACGCAATAAGCCCAGCAACGTGTTCCAACCACTGGCGTCCAGCTCTGAGTTGTCTTGGGTCAGATAACGCCCTGCCGTGTCGATCAACACACCATGCTCGGCGAAATACCAATCGCAATGTTGGGTGCCGCCCAGGTTGCGCGTGAGCTTGCGGTCGATCTTGTTCAGCGGGAAATCAAGGCCCGAGAAGTCCAGCAAGCTGGTTTTGCCACTGGCCTTTGGACCGATCAACAGGTACCAAGGCAATTCATCGCGCCAGCGCTCACTGCGCCCGCGATACACGCTGGAGAGTTTCAGGGTGCGCAGCGCGTCTTTGAAACGCCCACGCAGCTCTTTTTGCGACGCATCAATCTGCACTTCCTGATGCAAACGATCTTTACTCGTTTGACTGTCTTCACGCTCTTTTTTACGCACCCCGGCGCGCCAGCTGACGTAGACCATGCTCAGGCCCCAGATCAGGCACAACACACTGATGGTCAATAATCGAGCACTGGCACCCGCCCAAAATTTGTAGTCGTCGACTGCCAAGAGCGGCCCTGCCCACCACACCAGCAGCACAATCGACAGTACCAGCAGCAGCGTCCATACCCAGGTTTTACGCACAAAGGCGCCAACCTTTTTCAAAATGTTTTTCATCACATATCCCTGTTCACGACGGCTGAAGAGTCGAGCTGCTGATACGGTTGCAATACCGTTTCGCGCTGCTCGCCAAGGACCCAGGCAAAGCCCGAGAACATCACCGCCAGGCACCCCAGCGTGAAGCCGGCCAACAGCCACCCCGGCACACTGCGAATCAAGCGCCGGCGCCGGTCGCTGAGCCCTTGCCAGTGTGGGGAAAGCTCACGCGGCACATCGCCGCGCAAATGGCGGATCTGGCGGTATAACGCATCGCGAAGGGTGTCGAGCTCGGTCATGCCGCGGTTCACCACCCGATACTTGCCCTCGAACCCAAGGGACAGGCACAGGAACAGCAGTTCCAGCAGCGAGAGGTTGCGAACAGGGTCTCTGGACAATTGATCGAGCGCCTGAAACACCTTTTCCCCGCCAAAGGTTTCATTGTGGAAGCTGCGCAGAAGGCTCTTCTGCGACCACTCGCCGGCATGCTCCCATCCGGTGGTCACAACCGCCTCGTCGAGTACCGTGCACAGTACGTAGCGGGCTTTCATCATCTGCACATTCTCAACGCCGTTGTGCAGGGCGCTGACTTCAAACGCTTTCAAAGCGTTTGACAGCTGTGTGTATAAGTCGTCCAACCCTGGCGCCGTTTTGCTGTGTTTGATCCACACCACGTACGACAATAATTCACTGGCGGCTGCCACCAGCGGGTTGACGCTCACGTTGAGTCGTTCTGCCGGCTTTGACCGCGCCGAAAAAATCATTCGACCGTTGAGTGCCTCGATAGTCGGCGGCGGCTCAGAATCAGTCACCGGGGCCGCCGGTAAAGCATCTGGGCCGCGAGCGACCATAAGGGTTTTATCATCCCCGACGGGTGGCATGTCCTTGCTCATGGCAGTCAATTCCTGATGGCCCAAAATTGCAGTTCAAGATCGGAAAACTCACCTGACACGTGAAACGCAAAACCACCGGAGCGCTCCAGTTGTGCCAGATCGTCACTGCAGAGTTCGAGGATGAAATAGGTTTTATTGGAGTGAAACGGGATCTGCCGCGGGGCCACCGGCAAGGGTTTTACCTTGAAGCCCGGCAGGTGCAGATTGACCAGTTGTCGAATGCTTTCGACTGGCCCGACCTTGAGATGCGCCGGCAAGCGATGGCGCAGTTCTTCGCTGTCGCAATTGGCATGAGCCACCAGTACGAATGAGCTTTCACCGAGCATTTTGTGATCGCTCATGGGTGAAACGAGAATCCCGTATTGGCGGGTTTCCAACGTCAGCTCAATGGCGTGTTGCTCAAGTACCATCGACAACACCTGACGAATCGCATCCATCAGCGCACGAAAGCTCTCACCCTGATTACTGTGCTGGTAGTACGTCTGCAAGTCCGGCCGCTTGCTGTCGCTGGCAAAGGTCGCCAGATCACCCAGCATCGACAACAGCGAGCAATACAGCTCTTCGGGGTGTAGTTGCTCTAGGTTCAAGTAGTGACGCAGTACCAGTTCCGTACGATTGATCAACTGCAGCATCATGAAGTCGCCGACTTCCGCGCCACCGATCTTGCCATTGGACCGAATACGCGCAGCCAGTGCGTCACCCCGGTGACCTAGCATGCTGATGACTTCTTTCAGGCAGGACAGCAGATAGCCCGACGCATGGGTGTGGATAAAGGTCGGCACGAACTGTTCATCGAGGCTGATAACCCCGTCGGGGGTGGTATCGAGAATTTGGCAAAGCTGCAATTTGACGCACGTCTGGTCGCTTTTTTGTGACCCCAGCAGCAAGCGAAAATCTGGCCGAGCGCAACTGACCTGGCTACTGGAGTCGTCACCCGCATTCGAGTCAGCCACCTCCACGTCATAGGAGGTGTAACGCGCCAGTACATCAGCCTGCTCGGGACGCCGGGCTTCGATGTGGTTGCCGGTCACCAACGGTAACGCCAGATAGACCGGAGTTTTCCCGGTGTTGGCCGGGACATCCAGAGCCAGAGCCTGGGTATTGCCGCTTAAGTCGAACAGACTGCCGTCTGACAAAACTCCCGACGCCTGCCTGATCACCAGTTTGCCCATGTTGAGAAACTGCACATCGATATCCAGACTCAGAAACCCCCAGGTGTAACGCCCCAGTAATTGGGTCCGGGTTTTCATTTGATGGTCGTAATAACGATCGCTGTGCTGAAAGTGCTGCGGGCGCAGCAACATGCCTTCCTGCCAAATGACTTTATGCGCATTCATGCTCAATCACCTGCCTTGGTCAGCGCTTCACCGACGGGATGAATGCCGGTCTGATCGAGCACCAGCCGGGTCTCGGTCAACCCCATTGCCGTCACCGGCACCACATAACGCCACTGGGATTGCGGCAGGTCGCGATAGGCGGCCAAAACCCCCACATAGCGGCTACCAGGCTCGATGCCAAGTTTGAGTTCAACCGTCTCGCCGGGACGCAACGCCAGCTCTTCACTGGTGACCAGATCAGGTGAAAGCGATTCTTGGGCACGCTCATAAAGGCTGAAAAAATCTGCATTCTCAAACGCCACCGGATGTTTGAGTTCCAGCAACCGAACCACGATCGGGGAAGGACGGCCATTGAGATCAAGGTTGACCTGATCGCTTGCGCTCAACGTGAGGTTGAGCTTGGTCACGCTGGAGTACGGCGATAACGTCGAGCATCCGCCCAACACAAGCACCGTCCATGCCAGCAGGGCTTTGCGGTAAAGAGGCGTGCAACGCAGCATAAGCTTCATCCTTGAGGATCGTTGTGAAGGCTCGAAATCAGCCGGATTTGTTCTTCGTAATCTTGGGCAAAGTCTCGCGCCAGCAAGCGCTCGCACCAGTCATCATCCTGTTGCAACGCCTGGTGATAACGACTGAATGCACGCCAGCGACTGCCAGACGTGGCCAGCCACGGCTGATGGCCGTCACGCTCAAAGCGCATCGTCAGTTGCTGAGGTGAGAAGTGTTCGAGACTGCTGCGTATGGCGGCACGGCTGGCACTCAACAACGCCACCTGATGCGCTTGCACATCGCGAAATGCACGTCGGATCACCTGCTCGCCAGACAGCTGATAAGGCTTGTGCGGCGCTAACAACAAGCCCAGGGCCTCAACCGCGTCGTGGGTCGATTTGAGTGGGTTTTGCCGTGTTTCAGGTGCGACCGTACGGGCCAGCCGCAACTCGTTTTTCAGCTCGCTGCGGGTCCACAGGGTTTGCTGCAAACCGCCAATGCTGTGCTTGAGCAAGTGAGCGGCCTTGAGTGCCAGAGCCTCACGCTCGGTCAGCTCCAGCGCCAATAGGTCGATGCCCAACACAACGCCAAAGTCCTGCCAGAACGCATCATTGCGCGGTGCTTCAACGCTGGTTTGAGGGGCCGGCAGTTCTGCCGGCTCAGCGGCAACCAGCTGCGGCACACTGAGGTTTTCGTATTCGATTCGGGCAGCCTCGACGCGCTGCTCCGAGGTTGATTTACCCTTCGGCGGGGTACTCGATTCATCAAGGACTGAAAACGCCCGCTCTGGCGGTTCAACCGGGTCGAGCGGGTCAAGATCGAGAAAAGCGTCGTCCGGAATAATGCTGCCTGCCGGCTGCGGCTTGCCTACCTGCTCCAGCCGTTCCTTCAACTCGTGTACCAACTGTGCCCGGATCTCAAACCTGCCCAGGGTGAACACATGACCATGTTCAATGCGATGCACCCGGCCCTTGTCCAGATAAGTGTTGGTGTTATTGAAGCGAGTGCCGTTGCTGCTGACGTCCTTGAGAAAAAACACCCCGTCTCTATAACTGACTACGGCGTGGCGGTTGGAGACGGTTTGCGTTTGGTCCACCAGGAGCCAGTCGCAATCCGTATTGCGACCAATCATCCCGCCGTCCTCGTTGAAGGTCTTTTTCAACACCTGCGTGGTGTCCGCTAATCGGGTATTTAACAGGTCGAAAACCAATTCCATGTTGATGCTCCTTACGCTCACTTGCCGCGATTGACCGCTTGCGGATCACCCAATGGGCGATAGCTGCTGTCGTTAAATTTGTAATTGCCACTACAGCCGCCCGCGCTGCACAACACAGCGAGGGCCAGCACCACGGCAGGCCAGTGACGAACAGTCATAAGGAAGTCTCCAGGGGGTTGGCCAAGTACGCGATGCAATCCCTTGAGGGGCGTACTGACAGAGGTCGAAGAAAGTTGAGAGCCCTCACGAAGCACGCTCCTTGATATCGTCCAAGCCAATGTTCAGGCGCTCCAGGCGATACAACAGCGTGCGGCGTGCGACACCCAATTCATGGGCGGTCCGAGTTTGGTTACCCGCGTTTTTGCGTAGGCAGTCGAGCAGCAGTCCCCGCTCGATCTGCTCCATGCGCATGCGTAAATTCAGGCTGACGGGCTCGGTAATGGCATCGTTGGTCAATGAAAAATGTTCGGGTTGCAGCTCGCTGCCGTCACACAGCAAGACAGCCCGCTCGACCAACCCCTTGAGTTCACGCACGTTGCCGGGAAAGGGGTAATTGGCCAGTTGTTCAAGCGCAGAGTCGGACCAGAGCACAGGTTTGCGCAGCAAGAAGGCACAGGCCTTGTTCGCAAAGTGACGCGCCAGGTCAAGGATGTCGCCCCCACGATCGCGCAGTGCGGGCAGCACGATGGGGAACTGCGCGAGGCGGTAATACAGGTCTTCGCGAAATGAGCCCTGACTCACCAGTACGGCCAGATCCCGATGGGTCGCGGCGATGATCCGCACGTCAATCTGGTGAGTCTCGTTTGAGCCCAAAGGGCGAATTTCTCCCTCCTGCAACACCCGCAGCAGCTTGGCCTGCAACGACAGCGGCATGTCGCCAATTTCGTCCAGCAGCAAGGTGCCGCCATTGGCCGCATCAAACAGCCCGACACGGTCGCGGTCGGCACCGGTGAACGCGCCCTTGCGATAACCGAACAGTTCGCTTTCGAGCAAGTCCTCAGGGAAAGCCGCACAGTTCTGCACGACAAAAGGCCGAGTGCGACGCGGGCCGCTGTCATGAATGGCCCGAGCCACGACTTCTTTTCCGGTACCAGTTTCGCCCAGCAGCAGCACCGTGTAAGGGCTGTGTAAAACCTTGTTGATCAACTGATAGGTCTGGCGCATAGCGTTGCTTTGACCGACAAGACCGCTTGCCTTGGCACTCAGCTCGGGGGGCAAGAACGTGTGTGCGCCTCGCTGCAACAGCCTCAGTTGCAATAACGCAAACGCCCCCAGTGCGCCCAGTGACGCGGCATAGCCTTGCAGCTCGACAGATGTGCAACTGGCCACCAGCAATACGCCTTCGACGGTCTGCTGCGCGCTCACCAGTGGCACGCATAACAACGACCGCCACGGCTCGTCATGCTGGGGTAAAAAACGGGTGTCGTGCAGGCTGCTGTCCAGGTCACTCAAGCTGACAACACGGTTTTGACACACGGCAAACTGCAGCAATTGCTCGCCGGTGTAATCGACTGACAAGCCTGCGGCGTGCAAAGGCCGCACCAGCCCCTGAAACCACTCGCCAGTCAGTTCCAGACGCCTGTGCGTGGCGTCCAGCAGGTACAACTGACTCAACTCACAACCACTGAGTTGCGCCAGTGCATGGGCACACTGGTCGACCACAGCAGCGCTATCGCCCGACTGCCCCACGCGGGCAAATTGCTGCAGCAGCGCCTCGGCATAAGCCAGCGGGTCAGCGACCTGAGCAAACATCAGCCCCACCTCAGGCGAACTCGCAGAGCACACGCGCCTGCGGATCAAGCGTGGCGTGTACCGACGCGAGCGTTTCACCGCTAGCCATCGCCTCCAGCAGTCGATCGGCTACCAGCGGCAATACATGTGAATCGAGCAAATAGTCGATCAGGCGCGCACCGCTGTCGCTTTGCGTGCAACGCTCTGCCAGGTGATCAACCAGGTGCTGGCAATGACTGAACAACAGATGACGGCGCTGCAGACGCTCGCCCAAACGCTGGAGTTTGATTTCAATCAGCTCACGCAATACGGGGCCGCTGACCGGGTAGTACGGCACCACTCGCATGCGCGCCAGCAGAGCGGGCTTGAAATGATTGCTGAGGACTGGCCGGATGCTCTGCTCAAGCACTTCAGCACTCGGCCGCGCGCCGTTTTCGCACAGCGCACTAATGCGCTCGCAGGCTAGATTTGAGGTCATCAGAATCAGGGTGTTGCGAAAGTCGATCTCGCGGCCTTCGCCATCGTTGGCCACACCCTTGTCAAAGATTTGATAGAACAGATTGAGCACATCGGGATCGGCCTTTTCCACTTCATCGAGCAGTACCACCGAGTACGGTTTTTGCCGTACGGCCTCGGTGAGCATGCCGCCTTCGCCGTAGCCCACGTAGCCCGGTGGCGCACCGATGAGCCGCGAAACAGTGTGTTTTTCCTGAAATTCGGACATGTTGATCGTGGTGATGAAACGCTCGCCGCCGTACAGCAAGTCCGCCAGGGCCAAGGCTGTTTCGGTCTTGCCCACTCCGCTAGGCCCAACCAGCAGGAACACACCAACCGGTGCATCGGGTTTATTGAGACCCGCCGCCGTGGCGCGCATTGAGCGATCCAGAGCATGGATGGCTTGCTCCTGACCTCGAATACGGGTGCGTAGATCGGCACCAAAGCTCGCCACCTTGGCACTGTGTTCCCGAGCCAGTTGCGTCACCGGGACACCGGTCCAGGCGCTGATAATTTCGGCCACCAGCCGTGGGCACACTTCAAAACTGACCAACCGCTCGTGGTTATGGGCCTCGATCAATGCTTGATGCGTTTGACTGAGAGCCGCTTGCAGATCAGAAACGCTTGGGCCGCTTTGTGCTTCCACGTCCGACTCGGTGACTTCACGAGCTTGGGCTAATTGCTGGCGTAACTTCAGCAACTGCTCGGCCAATGTGCGTTGTTCAACCCAGCGCGCCTCAAGTGCTACTTGCTCATGTGCGGCCTGTTCCATACGCTCTTCGAGTGCCCGCAGTCCCTGCAGATCAATCAACAGCCCGGCCTCGGCATCGCGGCGCAATGCTTGGCACTGACGCCCGCCTTCGGCCAGCTCACCGCGCAACTGCTCAAGTTTTTCAGGCGCCGCCGCCAGGCTGATCCGGACTCGGGCGCAGGCTGTATCGAGCACATCCACCGCTTTGTCGGGCAACTGACGCCCCGCCAGATAGCGCGCCGACAACTCAGCGGCGGCCACTACGGCATCGTCTCGCAGGTAGATCCCGTGGCTCTTCTCGTAGACCTGAGCCAGCCCGCGCAGGATAGTCACCGCTTCGCTGACCGTCGGTTCATGCAACTGAACCGGCTGGAAGCGCCGCGCCAGCGCCGGGTCTTTTTCGAAGTACTTTTTGTACTCACCCCAAGTGGTGGCTGCAATGGTGCGCAGCTCACCACGGGCCAGTGCCGGCTTGAGCAAGTTGGCCGCATCGGAACCACCGACGTTGCCACCGGCACCAATCAAGGTATGGGCTTCATCGATAAACAAAATGATCGGTATGGGGGAGGCTTTGACCTCGTCGATCACGCCTTTAAGGCGACGCTCAAACTCACCTTTAACGCTGGCCCCGGCCTGCAACAAGCCCATGTCCAGCGATAACAATTCAACGCCTTTGAGCACCGGCGGCACTTCACCCGCCGCAATGCGCGAGGCCAGACCTTCCACAATCGCGGTTTTGCCGACCCCGGCCTCACCGACCACAATCGGGTTGTTTTTACGTCTGCGGGCCAGGATGTCGATCATCTGGCGAATCGCATCATCCCGGCACAGCACCGGATCGAGTTTGCCCTCTCGTGCTTGCTCGGTCAGGTTGTGGGTAAAACGCTTCAACAACGACTCACCAAGGACGGGAGTTTTACCACTGGCCAACGGCTCTTGTTGTGACAGGGCGAATGCTTTCAGGCGCTCGATATCGAGCTTGGCCAACAACACTTGATAACGGCTGCCGGCATAACGCAGAGGGTTGCGCAGCAAGGCGAGAATCAGTGCGGCCTGATCGACCTGACTTTGGCCCAGCTCCAGATTGGCGACCAGCAAAGCGTCCTGTAACCACTGCACCAGCTCGGGTGCAAACACCGGATTACGCGACGGGTTGTTCTCCCCCGCCGATTGCAAGGCTGCGCTCAATTGCCCAGCGTCCAGCTCAGCGTCTTGCAGCGCTCGCGCCAACAGGCCTTGCGGCCGCTCCAGCAACTCAAGCAGCAAGTCTTCAAGCAGAATCTTGTGCGCGCCCCGGGCAACACAGCGCTCGGCACTGCTCTCAAGATCGCGACGAGTTTGCGCGTCCAGCGCCTGTATCAGTTGTTGCAGGTCTACGTTGATCATGGCCATTGGTCCTTAATGTATTTTGCTGCCCAAAATGACGACGCCGTCCGCATGCTCGCGCCCCAGCCAACTGGTCCAACCCAAACGACAGGGGTTATGCTCGGCAATGCGTAACTCGCGGATTGCTTCGTGGCGCAGCACCAGTCGAATGTCGTAAGCCATCGGGTCACGCAGGGTGAATCGCACCAGCGCACAGAGCGGCTGGTAGCCCGCGCCAATCGGCAGGAATTCATGGAAACGGTCCCAATCCAGTTGGCGGATATGGATGCGAAACTTGCCGCCGCGGTCGCGCACTCGCTCGCCCAGCACCAGGTTCTCGCTCAACTGGCTATTGGCTCGGCCCAGACAGTTGAGCTGCTCTCGAAGAATCTCGACCCGACGCTCGATGCACTGCTCAATCGTCAGCTCGGCATGCTTGAAGTAGTAACGCAGCACCGACTCGATCAAGGCTGCCGAGTGCGCCCGCAAGCTGAGCAAACCGAGGTACGGCAGCAAGCGCCTCCAGTTCAGTTCATCGGCATTGCGGATGGTCTTCCCGCCCAGGCCGATCAACGCAAACAACTGGCTGGAAAACGGGTCCACTGCGCCACTCTCAAACCGCGCGCAATAGCGATACTTGCGCCAGATCGGCAGCATCAGACGCTGCAAGCGGTGATTAAACAGATCCAGAAACTGGCGGGTTGGGTTGCCCTCTTCGCTATCACCCAGGGCCTGCTCGCCATAGAACGCGGGCAAGGGCGAACCGGAGCCCACCAGCCCCATCAAGTTGAAGCGCAGGCGCGCACGGCGCTGCCCGTGCTCGACAAAAAACTCTACGCTGTCAACGTCACTGCCCGGAAAGCCAAGGCCCGGGTTAGCGACAAACTCAACGCGATCGTAGAGTTCATCTTCTGTACTGCTGTCCGTATCACCGGCACGCAGCCGGTCGATGACCAGCAGCACCGACTGATACAGCGAGTACTCACGTATGCTTTGCGCCAGCCCACTTAAAGCAGGGGCTGCAGACCCATGCGGGGTGTCCATTGGTAAACCTCTCCTTGTGTGCTTTTGACCCGCAGTTCGTGGTACGAATTGAGGCTGGCGTAAAGGGCAAAAAACTCGTTGAGCACCGATGCGAAAACGAACAGATCGCCTTCACCCACGTAGCCTTGTGGGTCAATCGTCATTTCGGTGCGCAGACCACGCAGAGGCAAACCGCGATGCAGTCGGTCAACGTGTTCGTGGCGGATCGACTTGAGGCCATCCAGCAGGCGTTTGCTGACACGCTCGGCGTGCTCGTCGTAGTAGCGCGGCAAGTCGTAGGTTTCGAGAATCACCTTCAAGGCATCGACGTTGGCCAGCGACAGATAGTTGAGTGACATGTTGCTGATCAACTTCCAGAGGAAGTCGCGTGTCAGTGGTGGCGCATAACTGGCAGTCACTGGCCCGATATTGCTGAACACCAAAAATTCGGGAGTGCCTTCGCTGGGCAGGCAGATGTCACCCTTGTTCAGGCGCCGGGGCAGATTCTGGTTGGTACAGGTCAGCTCAACAGACAGGGTTTCGCTGTCTTCAGGCTGACGGGTGCCGAAGCTGAGGTAGGTGTCCAATCCCTCATGCAGCAGCGCCGTGCGTTGCCGGACGCTGTAGTGAGCCTGATCGCTCTGCACATCAAAGCTTGGGTCGTGCTCGAACGATTCAAACGGCACATACGCCTGAGCCCCG
Organism: Pseudomonadota bacterium; assembly: GCA_040385125.1. Lineage (GTDB taxonomy): Bacteria > Pseudomonadota > Gammaproteobacteria > Pseudomonadales > Pseudomonadaceae > Aquipseudomonas. The sequence goes on from JAZKIA010000023.1 coordinate 42,880, forward strand.
GCGCCACCAACGCGCCAGCCGGCCACACCGTCGACGGAAAACACACCGCAGTGCTCAAGCCCCAGGCTGGACGGCATCAGCAGGTATTCGTCCTGCTTGCCGTCCAGGCGAATCGGCATCGCATCGTGCTTGAACAGGTTGACGATGGGCGTGCAATAGAGCTTCACGTTCTCCAGCGTCGGGCGCAGACGCTGGGTGCTGCTCTTGCGTATATCGAAGCGCAGTTCCAGGCCTCGCGCTTTTTTAAGGGTGCCCTCGGGCAGCGCGTCAAGTCGCTCGAGCCCGCTCAGATCAACAAACAGAAACTTGTCCTGAAAGGCGAAGTACTCCTGTAGGTAGCGATAACCCCGAAACGTATTCAGCGGATACGGGATCAGCGCTTCTTCTTCGGCAAAGCCCACAGGCTGAACGCAGTCAGGGGCCAGGGTAAACGTCAGCGCGGTATTATCCGGCCCTGTTAACCCTTGCCCTTGTGCATCCAAAGGCACCAGCACAACGTCGTGCAGGTGCCGCAATAATCCGAGGTAAAGCATTTGGCTGATGTAACGCTCGCCCGCCAGGTGCAGGCGTAGGCGACTCAGCTTCAATTCGCCCAAATGACCAGCGCAGGTCATTTCCAGCCGCAGGCTCAACATCGACCCCTCGCCTGTCACCGAGTGCTTCAGCTCAGCCAGTTTCAGCGGCAGTACATCCGTTGGGTAGCAGGTCCGGAATTGGCAATTCACGCCGTCAACCGGCTTGCTCGCCACACGGGTCTCTCGCCCGACCTGCAACGCAGGGCCCGGACGATCAAGCGGCTCAAATTGCAGCATGCTGAATGCCGGGAGCGGGCGCATGTAGTTGGGCCACAGCAAATGCATCAGCGAATGGCTCAACTCCGGTAACTCGTCATCCAGTTTTTGTCGCAAGCGCCCGGTCAGAAACGCAAAACCTTCGAGCAGGCGCTCTACATCCGGGTCGCGCCCTGCCTGGCCCAGAAACGGGGCCAGTGCCGGACTGCGCTCGGCGAAGCGGCTACCCAACTGACGCAATGCAGTGAGTTCGCTTTGGTAGTAATGGTTAAAGGACACGGCGCTACCTGTTTAGTGTCGACAGCAACAATGCTGGAAAGCTGATTGGGCAAAACGAGACCGGCACACGGCTTTAACCGACCTTGACCTGGCCGCTGCCATCGAGGCGCGCCGTAAACGAGACCTGACGCTTGAGCCCCTCCACCTCCAGCCATCCTTCGATGCTGAAGGCCAGACGCAGCAGATCGTCGTCTCTGGGCAGGGATGTCACCTGCACCTGGCTCAACCGCGGCTCGTATTGCTCAATAAAATCTTCAATGGCCTGACGCGCCTGAGTCAGCGAGTCATGCAGGCTCAAGCGCATGTCATTGAGGTCGGGGAGCCCGTAGTCGGGCAGCGTTTGCACGCTGCCCGCCCGCGTGCTGAGCATCTTGGCCAAATGGGCAGCCACGGACGCCAGAGTGCCGGCCTCACGGCTCAGGCCGCGGCGCTGGTGTGTCTCGCCACTCAGGCGTTCAAAAAGGCTGCCGTATTCAGTCATGCCCAGCTCCCGTTACTCTTTGTCCAGCTTGCCAACCAGCGACAAGGTGAAGTCGGCACCCATGTACTTGAAGTGCGGGCGTACATTCAGACTGACGCGATACCAGCCAGGCTCGCCCTCAACATCGCTGACGGTGATCTGGGCTGCGCGCAAGGGACGACGACCACGAACTTCGGCACCCGGGTTTTCCTGATCGGCCACGTACTGGCGAATCCACTTGTTGAGTTCAAGCTCAAGGTCAGTGCGTTCTTTCCACGAACCCAGTTGCTCGCGCTGCAGGACTTTCAGGTAATGCGCCAGGCGGTTGACGATCATCATGTAAGGCAGTTGAGTGCCGAGTTTGTAGTTCAGCTCTGCCGTCTTGCCTTCAGCGCTGATGCCAAAGGACTTGGGCTTTTGCACCGAGTTGGCCGAGAAGAACGCAGCGTTATCACTGCCTTTTCGCATGGTCAGGGAGATAAAGCCTTCTTCGGCCAGTTCGTACTCACGGCGGTCAGACACCAGGACTTCAGTCGGAATCTTGGTTTCGATTTCGCCCATGCTTTCGAAGTGGTGCAGGGGCAGGTCTTCAACAGCACCGCCGCTTTGCGGGCCGATGATGTTCGGGCACCAGCGGAACTTGGCAAAGCTGTCAGTCAACTTGGAGCCGAACGTGTAAGCCGTGTTGCCCCATAAGTAATGCTCATGGCTGTTGGCGACGGTTTCTTTGTACACAAAGGATTTGACCGGGTTTTCTTCCGGGTCATAAGGGTTGCGCAGCAGGAAGCGGGGGACGGTCAAAGCCATGTAGCGCGAATCTTCGGACTCGCGAAAACTCTGCCATTTGGCAAATTGCGGTCCGGCAAAGTGGTCTTTCAAGTCCTTGAGGTTCGGCATGCCGGTGAAACTTTCAAGCCCGAAAAACTTCGGCCCGGCCGCCGCAATAAAAGGCGCGTGGGACATGCAGGCGACGCTCGACACGTATTGCATCAGCTTCACGTCGGGCGAGCTTGGGGTCATGAAATAGTTGGCGATAATCGCGCCCACTGGCTCACCACCGAACTGGCCGTATTCCGCGGTATAGATATGTTTGTAGAGGCCAGACTGCATGACCTCTGGCGAGTCTTCGAAATCGTCCAGCAAGTCGTCTTTGGAGACATTGAGGATTTCGATCTTGATGTTTTCACGGAAGTTGGTGCGCTCGACCAGCAACTGCAGGCCCCGCCACGCTGACTCCAGCGATTGGAACGCCGGGTGGTGGAGAATTTCATCCATCTGATTACTCAGCTTGGCGTCAATCTCGGCGATCATCCGATCAACCATGGCCTTCTTGACCGGCTCACCCTGGTTCTGTGGCTTGAGCAATTCTTCGATAAACGCCGCTACACCGCGTTTGGCAATGCCATAGGCATCGTCTTCTGGCGTTAGTCGAGTTTGGGTAATGATCTCGTCAAGGATGCTGTACGCACTACCCTGATCATCTTTTTGCTGTGCGGCACGAGTGCTCATAGTGTGAATTCCTTTACTGATGGGGGGCTCAAACGTCCACTGCCGGCGCGGCAACCAGATCCAGTTCGCTCAGCACCCGAGCGCGTGACTCGTCATCGGCCAATACGTTTTCAATCGCCTTGCGAAAGCTCGGCGCATTGCCCAGCGGGCCTTTAAGTGCGACCAAGGCATCTCGCAGCTCCATCAGTTTTTTCAGCTCAGGGATTTGCTCAACCAGGCTGGCCGGGTTGAAGTCCTTCATCGCGTTGACGCGCAGCGCAACCCCCAGTTCATCAGTGCTGCCCTCGTCCTGAAGACGGTTTGGCACGTTCAGGGTCAGCTCCAGTCCTTGCTTGGAAAGCACCTCATCAAAAGTCATTTTGTCGATGGCAATTGGCTTGCGATCTTCAAGCTTTCGGTCATCAACACGATGGATGTAGTCGCCGAGCACCAACAGTTTGAGTGGCAATTCGATTTCTTCCTGAGCGCCCCCCGTAGCGGGTTTGAACGTGATGTTGATGCGTTCCTTGGGGGCAACCGAGCTTTCTTTGGCCATGAGGCTTTTCCTTGCGTGTGTGTGGCCCTAAGGCCTATTCGAGTACCACTTCAAGATCGAGGTGGCACAACCTGCGATACATCTCGTCCTTGCGTTCTCGCACTTCGTGGTTCTGCGGCAGGAGCTCGCAGCAGCGATGTAAAAGGCGCAATACCTCCAGTACAAGATCCGGTTCCCAGGCCTGTAGCCCGGAGCGATGAAGTAACTGATCGAGCATTTCGAGCTGGGTCTTGGCGAGCTCGTACTTCTTGCTCTGAAAGCACAACCGGGCGAGCGCCAGTTGCCAAAAAAACCGCAGCCGCTCGCCTTGAGCAGTCGTGAGTCCGCGCTTGAGCATTTGCACGGCAGGCTTGAAGCCACTGTCACGAAACACTTCAAGGGCTTCTTCGAGCGCGATGTCCCAGGCGGGCTTTTCGATCCCCGCAACAACGCTGTTGAACTCGCTTCGGGGCTGCAGGTGCGGCATGACCTGTGCGCTAATCCAGGCGCGGGTCTGCAGATCAGCGAAAGGCACGCCGTCGCTGAAACGAAGCTCCGCGAGCCCCGGCAGGCGTTGCAGCAGCAGAGCCAAATGGTGCTCGACCTCGCGCATCGCCAACTCGGCCTTCAGGCTGTTCAGGCATTCCCAGACCATGCGCTGGCCATCGAACCAGAACGGTGCCTTGGTCAGGCTTGCTTCAAGCTCCACCAGCAAGTCGGCAAACTGCCCCTGAGCAAAACGTTCCCGGTAACTTTTAAGTTTGTCTGCCGGCAGCCCGCGCAAGGCGGTGATGTGCTCGGCATTGCGTTCGGGAGCCACATCGACCGACAGCCAGGTCAAGGTGCGATTCAGACGCAGCGCGCGCAGGTCATTCGCCTTCTGCTTCAGCCACCAGGCACACAGCGGGCGAGCACTGTCTTGCTGAGTACGCAAGGCTCTGTGCGCATCCTTTTCGTTATCAATCGGCGGGCTGGGTTCCAGCAACTGGGTGGCCGCCTGCTTGACCTGTGCCACCACCGAGGCAATGGCGCCAGACTCGGGCTGGCTGTCTGCGGCGCGTTGCACCATGCGGTTCAGACGCCGGCAAATAGGCAGCAGCAAAGGCACGTCATCGCCCAGATGCAGGGCCAGCAATGCCTCCAGCTCAAGCAACAGGTCGACCATGTGCCGAAACAGCGGCAGCTGTTCTTTAATCGGAATGTTTTCGTTCAAGACCTGATCAAGACGCGCTGCCAACCAACTGATGGTCGCGGCCCGCGTACGCAACTTGAGGGGGTGAATCACCGGCCAATGCTGTTTGCACAGGTAATGCACCAAGCCCAGCCCAGCCAGCAGCCCTTGAAACGACTCACGCTGATACAAGGCCCACGTCAGCCAGACACCTGCACGCAGATCCTTGGCGTGGTCACGCAACAAAGCCTCGCTTTGCTCCTTGACCAAAAACCAGTCGACCTGATTGTTTTCGTACATGGACTGGGCTTTGCCCAGCTCAAGCTCCAACGCTTCGAACTCATTCGAAAAGCGCACGTCGCTGCCAGCAAAGCTGTCTTTGAAAACAGGTGTTTTAGCCAAATCCATCAGGCGAGCGAACAGCTTGCTGGAATACGTCATCGCGACTCGCCTCCGATAAGGGGACGCAAGTCGATGACCATCAATACGCTAAGGGGATTGATCACTTCTCACTACACCGAGTCCATTCAAGTGGCGAGAACATAGGTGAAAGTTCAAAGTAAAAATGTCAGAAACGTCTCGCGTTCAGGGCGAAACTTCCGCATGCAAGAAAATCGCTTAAAAACACTTCATTTGAGTGTCATGCCGACCTACAAACAAACTCATTCCCACAGCATCGAAAGATCAAACACACGTTACATTCTCATCGGTTCGACATTCATCGCTAGGCTGGCGACAAGAGACTCTGCTAAACAGAACCGTCCCACACCACAGGTTTTAAAGCACCCACGATTTGCCCCAAAACCCGCTGTCTGCTAGTGTCAGCCGGTTTTAACGCCTATACCGAGAACGCCGCTATGGCCCGCAAAAAAGCTTCACTGGATTTCGAACAATCCCTCGCCGACCTGCAAACACTGGTCGAGCGTCTGGAAAATGGCGAGCTGTCGCTGGAAGACTCACTGACAGCCTTCGAACAAGGCATCCGCCTGACCCGTGATTGCCAAGGCGCACTGGCTCAAGCCGAGCAGAAAGTGCAAATCCTGCTTGAGCGCGATGGTGAACTGGCACAAGAGCCCTTTGATGCGGAACAGCCCGAATGATTGATGCCTACCAGACCAGCAGCCAAGACCGCGTCAACGCGGCGCTTGAGCGCTTGTTTGTCGCTCCGGCGCCGGAGTTGGTTCGTCTTTACGAGGCCATGCGCTATAGCGTGATGAATGGCGGTAAACGGGTGCGCCCGCTGTTGGCCTATGCCGCCTGCGAAGCCTTGGGTTGCGCGCCTGAACAAGCCAACGGCGCAGCCTGTGCGGTGGAGCTGATCCACGCCTATTCGCTGGTGCATGATGATTTGCCCGCAATGGACGACGACGATCTGCGCCGTGGCCAGCCAACCACACACAAAGCGTTCGACGAAGCCTGTGCCATTCTGGCTGGCGATGGGCTGCAAAGCCTGGCCTTCAGCGCCCTGCTCGACCCGCAACTCAATACCCTGGACGCCGAAACGCGTTTGCGCATGGTGTCTGCGCTCGCCTTGGCCGCAGGCCCCGCGGGCATGGTCGGTGGGCAAGCAATCGACCTGGGCTCGGTCGGCCTCAAGCTCGATCAAACGGCTCTGGAATACATGCACCGTCACAAAACCGGCGCTCTGATCGAGGCCAGCGTACAGCTGGGCGCCTTGGCCAGTGGCCGCGCAACCGCTGACGAGTTGCAGGCGCTGAACGTCTACGCTCGGGCCATTGGCCTGGCGTTTCAGGTTCAGGACGACATTCTTGATGTTGAAAGCGATACCGCTACCCTGGGCAAACGCCAGGGCGCCGATATTGCACGAGACAAACCAACCTATCCGGCGCTGATGGGCCTGGAGCAGGCCAAAAGCTATGCACTGGAGCTGCGCGATCAGGCACTCAATGCTCTGCGACCTTTTGAAGCAGCAGCCGAACCGCTGCGTGCGCTGGCGCGATATATCGTGGAACGCCGCCACTAAAGCCACCCGACATGGCTATTTCAGGCAGCCTCCAATGCCAGGTCCAGCTAACGAGTGCCAGACTTCGTGGGCAGCTTACGTTGCATAAGGTAAACTGCCGCCTCTTCTTATACCTATAACGATTCGCCTGATGCCAACGACGTTTCATGAGATTCCCCGCAACCGCCCGACTACGCCCCTGCTCGACCGAGCGGGCACGCCTGTGGGCCTGCGCCGATTAGCCGAAGCCGAGCTGGAAACCCTGGCCGATGAGTTGCGCCTGGAATTGCTCTATACCGTCGGCCAGACGGGCGGGCATTTTGGTGCCGGCCTGGGTGTCATTGA
>JAZKIA010000024.1:0-77531 GCA_040385125.1 Pseudomonadota bacterium
AACACGTCATAGGGGCGTGTTACACAGGGGATATTTTGGATTTGGGTTAGGCTCTTGCCTGACCTTCGCTCGAAAACATGTCGTAAAGAGCATCGCGATTGTCGGGTCAATACGCGGTATCACTCACGACCTTCGCGAGCTGGCTCGCTCCCACAGGTTCAGATTGTATTGCCATTCGCTGACTGTCATTTCTGACAGTAGCCGGGTCGTTGTATTGAGTTTTTACTGACATCAAGCCTTTTCGTGAGTCTTGATGATGAATCTTCACCGTCATACCCCAACGTTAACCGTGATTGATCCCCGTGCTTTAGCCGTGCGCTCAATCGCCTACTGCCGCTCTGCCAGTGAGGCAAGTTCCCAGGCACGAATCAACCGAGTCGAGTACTCCCTCGCTGGGGGCTATCATCGAAAACCGTGCCAGCAAGGGCAGAGCGTATGACCCCTTCATTCTTGGGTGTTTAGTCCAAAGCGCTTCATCAAGGTTTTTTGCAGCAGGCAAGTCGGCAGCAGCGCGGCCAGTAGCGGTAGGGCGCGGCTGCCGTTGCCGTAGCGCAACAAGGCGGGTGGCTTGGGCTTTTGAACGGCTTTGAGCACGGCGTCAGCGAATTCACTAACCGGAGTGGGATTGTCTTGTGACGCTTTGGCCCGGGCGCGAATACCTTCACGCATTGGCCACCATGCTGAGCGCTCGCTAATCAGTTGCTCGGCCTGGTCGCTGGCGTTTTTGGCGAAATGGGTGTCGATGGCGCCGGGCTGGACTTCCAGCACACGAATGCCAAAGGGTGCCAACTCCATGCGCAATGCATCGCTCAGCGCATGCACGGCAGCCTTCGAGGCGCAGTAGGCCCCGGCAAACGGAGTGACCAATACCCCGGAAACGCTGCCGATGTTAACCACCAGCCCCTTGTTACGGCGCAGTGCCGAAAACAGCGCCTGGGTGACACCGACCACCGAGAAAACATTGGTTTCAAACTGTTGCTGCATGCCCGCAACGCCACCATCGAGTACAGGCCCCATGGCGCCATAACCCGCGTTATTGATTAGCACGTCCAACCCTTCGTTGTTGTGCGTCAGGCGTTCGGCCAGTTGCGCCAACGCCGCCGGATCATTCACATCCAGTTGCAGTGCGTTAAAGCCCGCTGCGGCCAACTGCGCCACATCCTCAGGCTTGCGGGCGCTGGCCCAAACGTCATGGCCTGCTGCCTTGAAGGCATCGGCCAAGGCGCGGCCAATGCCGCTGGAACAACCGGTGATCAAAACTCGGAGCATCTAAATATCCTTAGTTGGAAAAGCTGCCTTGCAGACGCTCCGCTCTGAACTCGAGGGTTTGCGCACGATAACCGGCGCGCAAGGGCGGCATCGGTAAACAGTCTTGCCAGGTTGCCCCGGCTTGCAGTTCGCCGGGGCCTCGGTAGCGGGGGGCGGTGTAGAGGTTATCAGCGAGGTTGACCGTATCGCCAGGCGAGTAGGCCGCGATACGCCAACTTAGCGATTCAAGCGGTATGTCATTACTGTTTCGTAGTGTAAGAAAAAGCGGCCTATTGGCTGGGCATTGCTTGGGCGCGTACGTCATCCGCAATTCCAACCGAGCTAACTGCTGGGTTTCGCGGCTGTCCAGCCAGGCAACTGACGCAGCCACCAGCCCCAACCCGATCACTGCGGCCATTGACACCGACAAAGCCTTGGCCGGGTAGCGCAGCAACAGAATGAGCCAGGTAATGATTAGTAAAACGCCGATAAGCATGTCACGCCTCGATGGGGTTATAGCTGCAAGCCGTAAGTTTTGACCTTTAAGCGGTCTTGACGAGATTAATAGTGCGGCATAACGAACCATTTTGCAGCTTGTACACTGATGAGCCGGGGGCGGGGGGGCTGACCTTGGGTGACAACTTCCATTGAGTTGGCACCTGCCTACTGTCATTTTTGACAGTAGGCAGGCCGTTTTTTTACGCATCTAATGCATAACCCACTGGCGAGGTCGTTGATGATGAATATCCACCTTCATACCCCGCAGTTATCGGTGATCGATCCCCGTGCGCTGGTTGTGCGCTCAATTATGTACTGCCGTTCTGTCGACGCTGACGGCTCAGTGGCCGATGAGCGAGTCAACCGAGTTGAGTACGACGCAGCAGGGCGTGCAGAGGCTCAGTGGGATCCGCGATTGTGGGCGTTGAAGAGTCATGATGCGCAGGCCCCGGCTAATCTGAAAACCATTTATTCGTTGTCGGCCGTGCCTGTTTTGTCCCTGAGCGTCGATGCTGGCGAACGAATAACACTGTGTGGCGATGCTGGGCAAATCCTGCATACCTGGGACGGGCGAGGCAGTCATCGCTTGACTGAGCATGACACGTTGTTACGCCCTTTGACGGTGCATGAGCAGGCATGCGGGGTGCCCTTGCAATGCATCGAGCGCTACGGTTATGGCACCGCCGAGCAAGGCTTTGCCGACCACAACCAGTGTGGACAATTGATTCGTCACGATGACCCTGCAGGTACATTGCACTTGCGCGAGTTCGGACTCAACAGCGAGCTACTGGCGCAAACCCGGCATTTTTTACAGGCACTGGAACCCCCAGACTGGCCACAGTCAGAGAGTGAGCGCGACCGTCTGCTTGAGACTGGAGCGGGATACTCAACCTTGTCCCGCTTTAACGCCTTGGGCGTCGTCCTGCGGCAAACCGATGCCAAGGGTAATCAGCAACAGTTTGAGTACACCGTAGACGGCCAGTTAAGTGAGGTGCGTCTGCTGCTTGCCGATGCATCCAGTCCCAAGCCGGTAGTGAGTAACATTCACTACAACTCCTTAGGACAGATAGAAACGCAAACCGCAGGTAATGGCCTGGTCAGTGAGGTTGAGTTCGATCCTGCAGATGGACGACTTCTGCGTATGTGCGTGCGACGTGACGCGCGTAGCCCACTGCAAAACTTGAGCTATCACTACGATTCGGTGGGTAATGTTTTGCGGATCGAGGATCACACTCAGGCCGTCAGCTATTTCTCGAATCAACGGGTCGATGGAATCAACGACTATGTTTACGACAGTCTCTACCAGTTGATAGAAGCCACTGGCCGTGAAGCCGTAGGCGCGAATATTGGTCGACAGTTGTCTGGTCTGAGTTTGATTCCGGGCGACACTAGCCAATTGCTCAATTACACAGAGTGCTATCAGTATGATGCCGGCGGTAACCTGACTGAACTCCGACATATCGCCGCAAACAACAATTACACGCGCACCTTGTGTGTTGCCCCTGACAGCAACCGTGCTCTGTTGCTGGCAGAGGGGCAATCCCCATCGAACTTCACCAACGATTTCGATGACAACGGTAATCTGCTGGCCCTGCAGACCGGACATCCCCTGCATTGGGACACGCTCAACCAACTCAGTCGAGTCACACTGGTAGCACGGGCTGACGCTGAAGATGACACCGAGCGCTATGTCTATGACGGCAGTGGCCAGCGGGTGCGTAAAGTGCAGCTCAGCCAAGCCAAGGCCGTGACCCACACCGCTGAGGTGCGTTATTTGCCGGGACTGGAGGTTCGCACCCGAGACGGCGAGTGCCTGAGCGTTATTACCCTGAACGCGGGACGCTGCGACGTGCGTTGCCTGCATTGGTTCGATGGCCAGCCGTCGAGCATTGAGAATGACCAGTGGCGCTATAGCCTCAGTGATCAGTTGGGCTCCAGTACGATGGAACTGAACAGCGAGGCCCACATACTCACTGATGAGGGGTATTACCCCTTTGGGGGAACGGCCTGGTGGGTCGTGCGTTCGGAGTTGGAGGCCAGTTACAAAGTCATTCGTTACTCGGGAAAAGAACGAGATGTCAGCGGCCTGTACTACTACGGGTTCCGCTATTACGCACCGTGGATTCAGCGCTGGATTAATCCGGATCCGTCAGGGAGTGTGGATGGGTTGAATAGATATGCCATGGTGAAAAATAATCCGCTTACCTTGCGGGACAAGAACGGGTTAACCGGATTCGACTTTAATTTTATTGTATATACCGGTTCCGACGTGTCTGCGAAAAGTTATGCAGGGAACTTGTTTGATAAACCAAAAAACAGAGGGCGATCAGCTTTATATCATTGGAACCCGAGGCATGAAAGTGGAAGTGATGCTGGTAGTTCGGCGCTTACACTAATGGCGGGAGAAGAACATCACGGCTATGTCTTGGGCGCCAGGACACGCTTGTATTTGGTCATGCATGGGATGTATAGCCCAGGTAGTGCAGCGTTTGAAATGTATCCGCCTAACTTGCGGTTTAACTTTGTGGACTATGATTCTCAACATGCTGTAGTAGGGTTTCATGGAGGGGGAGGGAATATTCCGTATCCGACTGGGCAAATAATTGCTCCATTTTTTGATGCGCTCAAAAGGACAAAACTACTCAGTGCTTTGGGATATGAAAAAGGCAAAACCAAAGATCTTGGCAGGATTGGCATCGTGGCATGCAATGTTATTGATCCACACAACTATAGCGAGATGAACACGCCTTACTATGGTTTTGCCCAATTACTGCATGAGCGTCTAAGCGGGGTGGCGCGTGTTGAGGTAACTGCCAGGTTTGGGGAAGTCAGCGTAGTGCATGGGTGGAAGGACATAAATAAAAAAGTAATGCAGTCATGGGCTAACCCCAATCCTGTGGGAGTCAAGCTATTGGGTACTTCCGGGAAGCACGTATTTAAAGCCAAGGAGCTTCAGACAAGCGCAACTCCAGTCCGAGTTCCAGCTCCAGCCCCATTAATGCGGCGTCGATCGAGCTCGACAGAGGCAATGGACTGGAACTGATTCTGGACGCATAAGCTTGCGGCGCCGTTTAGCCACTTGCGATGGTTTCAAGAACGCAGTGTTTCGCGTTAACGACATCGCAAGGAAGCTCGCCCTGCCGAATTTTGAGCAACACGCCTTGTACCTCCGGCGTAGAACACCCGATGAGCGATTGTTTCGGCACTCGGCGGGAGGGGAGTAGACAGCGCGACGCACGCTCGGTCAGGCACAGGTGCGTCATCAAGGTGAGGGCTTACTCGGGGGCGTGGTCGCGTAAAAATACCAACAGGTCAGGTTTGGATTGTTCGGCGCTGAAGCGATAGCCCTGATCGTCGAACTGTTTGAGGTGCTCCGGGTTGTTGATGCGCTCCTTGATCACGAACCGACTCATCATGCCTCGGGCTTTTTTCGCATAAAAACTGATGATTTTGTGCTGGCCGTTTTTCAGGTCTTTGAATTCGGTATTGATGATGCGCGCGTTCAAGGCCGACTTTTTAACCGCCGAGAAGTACTCATTGGACGCCAGGTTGAGCAGCACGTCGTCGCCTTGCTCGATCAGCGCTTCATTGAGCCATTCGCTGAGGCGCGTGCCCCAGAACGCGTAGAGATCCTTGCCACGGGCATTGGCCAGCTTGGTGCCCATCTCCAGGCGATACGGCATCATCAGGTCCAGCGGGCGTAACAAGCCATACAGGCCGGAGAGCATGCGCAGATGGGTTTGCGCGTAATCAAAGTCGGTTTCGTTGAAGTCCTCGGCGTTCAGGCCGGTGTACACGTCGCCCTTGAACGCCAGCAGTGCCTGCTTGGCGTTTTCGGGGGTGAAGGCTGGGGTCCAGCTACCGAAGCGTGCGGCATTCAACCCTGAGAGCTTGTCGGACAGGTGCATCAGCTCGCCAATCTGCTGTGGGCTCAGTTCGCGTAATTGCTCGATCAGTTCCTGGGAGTGGTCCAGGTATTGCGGCTGGGTGAACCGTGCAGTGGCCGGTGGCGTTGTGTAATCGAGGGTTTTAGCGGGTGAAATCACCATCAGCATGAGGTCGTCTCCGTTTTGCGTCGGGGGATTCTAGGGGGTTGAGCGATTTGACTCCACCTATGGTGGTGATAGAAAACTTGTAGCAGTTGCCGAAGGCTACGTCCGGCGGCGCAGCCGTCGTAAAATCGGACACCTCATCATTTCAGTTGAACTGCATGCTCTGGATTTACGATCGCTGCGCAATCGGACGCAGCCTCTGGCAGCTGCTACGGGATTTTAGTAAGCGGTTATAGTGCAGCCAGTTTTTACAAGGAGATGGATTCGTGCGCATTGCTGTTTTCTTATCGGCCTGGCTGGTGTGTCTGGGCGTCGGCGCAGCACCTGTTGAGCCCGCGACCCTGGAGCGCAGCACGTGGCCCGAGCAACTGAGCAGCCCAGCCTTGTTCGACGTGGCCTCACGCGCCGAAATCCTCACCTTTTCCCGCGCCCTGCTGGCCAGTGAAGCGCTGGACGAAACGGCCCTCAAGCAGCGGCTGGGCCTGAAAACCATCAACCTTGATGCGCTAGACGCGCTGCGCAAGCGGATGTGGCGGCGGTTGTTGGTCAACTACAACCTGGCCCAGCAAAGCTGTGATCAAGACGCTTCGTTTTGCTATTACGTGGACGACATGGGCAGCTTGCGTGAACAGGCTGGCAAGTTTGAAATCGCTGACGACTCATTTTATGTGAAGTGGGCTGAGCCAAGCCGCGAGTTTCATCGGCGCTATCTCGACGAGCAGCTGCGGTTGGCGGCTTTATTTCCGCAAATCAGCAGCGAAGTCGAGCTGTTCGGTGAGCAGGAGCTTAACGGCGAGACGATGAACGATCGGCTGTTTATGCTGACCTTCGACAGCGGCCCGAGCCAATTGCCGGGCACCACCGATTGGCTGACCGATTACCTGCGCAAGCAATCCATGAGTGCTACGTTCTTTGTATTGGGCAACAGCCTGCAAGCGCGGCTCGATAAAGGCAGCGCTCAGGCGGTGCAGGCGCTCTACAAGGGGCAGTGCGTGGGCGTGCAAGGCTGGGAGTATCGCTCGCACAGCCACTGGCAAGACTGGCAAGACTCCATCTTGCGCAGTACCGCACAGGTCAAACAGGTCGTGCCACAGCGTTATGTACCACTGTTTCGCCCGCCTTATGGCCAACGACGGGCAGACAGCGGGGCGTTTTTTCAGTCACAGGGACTGCGTGTCGCACTGTGGGACATCGACTCGCAAGACATGGCAGCCAGCCTGAGTGCCGAGCAATCAGCACAACGGGTATTGAGCCTGATGTTGCTGTGGCGCCATGGCGTGATTACGTTTCACGATACCCAGGACAAAGTGCGCACTGCGTTGCCGTGGTTGCTCAAGGCAACGTCGCAGAGCGGGTTGGGCTGGGAGGAGTGTGCGGCGTTTGGTCAATGACGCAGGACGTGCCGGGAGGTGTGAGTCGGTACAAAACTGTTTCAGGTAGACTCCTGACTTTAGCCCCGCTTCGGGCATCCGCCAAGGCTATTCGTCAGTCGGGAAAATAAACTCTCAAAACGGTAAAAAAACTTTTTGTTGTCACACGTTTAGGAGTATTACGAAGACAGACCGCCGAAACCTGCAACACAGGTGGCGTCTTTCAAGGACCCATCGGGCAGGGCATTCATCTGATACGCACAGATGAGTTCGGCAGTCACTTCGAGGCGCAGCACTGTTGCGGTATTGCGTCGAATGGCTCCCACAAAGGTGACCGAGTATGGATGATCACGGACGCACTCCTTCTGCCAACCAGCCAATCCTTTATGTACTCGATACCAACGTTTTGATTCACGATCCAAACGCATTGCTTAACTTCGAGGAACACCACGTCGCGATCCCGATGACGGTGCTCGAAGAACTCGACAAACTCAAGGCCGGCAAGCTTCTGGTGGCAGCAGAGTGCCGTCAGGCCATTCGTTTGATTGATCAGACCCTGGGCGTAGCCTCGCCAGAAGACGTTGAAAAGGGTGTGCCGATCCAGCGCGGCAAAAGCGGGCCCAAGGGCTTTCTTTCGATCATGATGAACAAGCGTCGCGAACCCAACGCGCTGCTACCGGAAAACCTCAACGACAACATCATCATCAATCAGCTGATTGATTTGCACACGCGCCAGCCAAAACTGCATGTGGTGCTGGTGACCAAAGACATCAATATGCGCCTCAAGGCCCGTGCCTGCGGGATTGAGTCCGAGGATTACAGTACCGACCAGTTGGTCGACGACGTGTCGATGCTGTCACGTGGCTATCACACCATGACCGGCTCGTTCTGGGACCGCGTCAGCAAGGTCGAAACTCGTCAGGGCCATGGCCGCACCTGGCATCAGGTGCAGATGATCGACAACCTGCCAGCGGTGCATATCAACGAATTCATTATTGATGAACAGGGTTTTGTCGGCTGGATCAAAGAGGTGCGCAAGGATCACCTGCTGATTCTCGACATGCACCAGGAGCCGTTACTGCATCAGGAAGCCTGGGGCCTGAAACCGCGTGACATTTACCAGGGGTTGGCGCTGTTTGCCTTGCTCGATCCGGATATTCACCTGGTCAACCTGTCGGGTGCGGCGGGTTCGGGTAAAACCATCCTGGCACTGGCGGCGGCGATTGAGCAAACCATGGTCAGCAGACGCTACCGGCGGATTATCTGTACGCGTAGCGTGCAAGGGCTGGATCAGGAAATTGGCTTCTTGCCGGGTACTGAAGCCGAGAAGATGGAGCCTTGGCTCGGTGCCATTACCGATAACCTTGAAGCCCTGCACATGGATGACGAAAACACCCATGGCAGCGTCGATTACATTCTGAGCAAGGTGCCGTTGCAGTTCAAATCCCTGAACTACATCCGCGGCCGCAGCTTCCAGCAAAGCCTGATCCTGATTGACGAGTGCCAAAACCTGACACCGCACCAGATGAAAACCATCATCACCCGTGCGGGCGCAGGCTCTAAAGTGGTGTGTCTGGGCAACCTGGCACAGATCGATACGCCTTACCTGTCGGCCACCAGCTCGGGGCTGACTTACCTGACGGAGCGTTTCAAAGACTTCCCCAACGGAGTTCACATCGCCTTGCAAGGCGTGCCTCGTTCGATTCTGGCTGAGTACGCAGAGTCCCATCTCTGAGACTGATTGTTTAACCCTGAATCGGGCGGCCTGGAGCCGCCCGATTTTATTACGAAAAAGGTCTCTGTAGGAGCGAGCTTGCTCGCGATGGTCGTTAACGATAACGCGTGTGTTTGCTGGATAACCGCAGCGGTTGTGAAATCATCGCGAGCAAGCTCGCTCCTACAGAACGGGCCGGGTGAACGCGCGTGGGCAAAGTGACGGCTCGGGTTTACAATCGGCGCTCCTGTCTGGAGTAACCCTGTGCTGACTCATTTAGATTCTCAAGGCCGCGCCAACATGGTTGATGTCACCGATAAAGCGGTAACGTCCCGTGAGGCGGTGGCACAAGCGGTAGTGCGTATGCGCCCTGAAACCCTGGACATGATCGTCAGTGGCGGTCACCCCAAAGGTGATGTGTTCGCGGTCGCACGGATTGCCGGGATTCAGGCGGCCAAGAAAACCTCTGACCTGATACCGCTGTGCCATCCGCTGATGCTCACCAGCGTCAAGCTTGAACTCAGCGCCCAAGGTGCTGACGCGGTACTGATCGTGGCGCGCTGCAAGCTGGCTGGCCAAACCGGCGTCGAGATGGAAGCCCTGACCGCCGCCAGTGTTGCGGCCCTGACCATTTATGACATGTGCAAGGCGGTTGACCGTGGCATGACCATCGAGAGTGTGCGTGTACTTGAAAAGCTCGGTGGTAAAAGCGGGCACTTTCAGGCCGATGCGTCATGAAACTTAACGTGCTGTTCTTTGCCCGCTACCGCGAAGCCTTGGGGCGAGACGGTGAACGTGTCGAAGGTGATTTCAGCAGCATCGAACAGCTGCGCCTGCACCTTGTACAACGGGGTGGGGCTTGGCAGGTTCTGGCTGAGTCCAATCTGATGTGTGCGCGCAATGAAGAGCTGTGCAAGCTGGGTGAACCCTTGGCTGATGGCGATGAAGTAGCATTTTTCCCGCCTGTGACCGGAGGCTGAGCATGGCGATCAGGGTACAAACAGCGGCCTTTGACCCAGGAACCGAAGTTAACGCACTGCACTCTGCCCATACGGGCGTGGGCGCGGTGGTGAGTTTTGTCGGCTACGTGCGCGACTTCAATGACGGGCGCGACGTGGCGGGCATGTTTCTGGAGCATTATCCGGGCATGACCGAAAAAGCCCTGAGCAAGATCCTGCTGGAGGCCGAACAGCGTTGGCCATTACTCAAGCTGGAAGTGCTGCACCGCGTGGGAGCGCTGGAACCGGGCGAGCCCATCGTATTTGTCGGCGTCGCCAGCGCACATCGCCAAGCCGCATTCCAGGCTTGCGAATTTGTCATGGACTACCTGAAAACCCGCGCCCCGTTCTGGAAGAAAGAACAGACCACCGACGGCCCGCGTTGGGTCGAAGGTCGTGCCAGCGACCATGCGGCGGCAGAGCGTTGGAAATAGGCCGCGGCTACAAAGGTTCGTCAAATGTAAAACGCGCCTCACGTGCGTAGGAGCGAGCTTGCTCGCGATCGGATCAACGCGTTTTTGCTGACATACAGCGTCGTCTGAATCGCGAGCTCACTCGCTCCTACAGGGGGGCAGCCGTACACAGGTTAGTCAATTCGTAGCAGTTGACGAGCTCAGCGAGGCTACGTCCGGGGACGAAGTCCTCGCAAAGCCGGTATTCACTGAAGTATCTGGAATACCGAGTTGCAGTGAGCAAGACAAGCTACAGCTATCAGGCCGTTTCAGTCGAATCAAACGGTTTGCGTACGGCGCGTACGACGGGACGCAGCAGTTCGGTCGGCGGAGTTTCGCAACTGATCTTGCGACCGAGCAGGGCTTCGATCGATGGCAGCTGGTACGAGTCGTCTTCACCGGCAAAGCTGATGGAAACGCCGCTGGCACCCGCACGACCGGTACGCCCGATACGGTGCACGTAGTCGTCCGGCACTTCAGGCAGGGTGAAGTTGATCACGTGGCTGATGCCGTCGATGTGGATCCCGCGGCCAGCCACGTCAGTGGCCACCAGCACGCGCACTTTGCCTTCGCGAAAGCCTTCAAGCGTCTTGATCCGTTTATGCTGCGGCACGTCACCCGACAGTTGGGCGGCATTAATGCCATCACGTACCAGACGCTCTTCGATGCGGCGCACTTCGTCTTTACGGTTGGCAAACACGATGACGCGTTCCCAACCGTTGTCGTTGACCAGGTTGAACAACAATTTGTATTTGTCAGCACCGGCCACGGCATAGACGTGTTGCTCGACCAGTTCGTTGGCGACGTTTTGCGCTTCGATTTCAACGATGGCAGGGTCGGTGGTCCATTGCTTGGCCAGGTTCATCACGTCTTCGGTGAAGGTCGCGGAGAACAGCAGCGTCTGACGCTCGGCTTTAGGCGGAGTCTGACGAATGATCTGGCGCACTTGTGGGATGAAACCCATGTCGAGCATGCGGTCGGCTTCGTCGAGCACCATCACTTCGACCATGTCCAAATGCACTTCGCCGCGCTGGTTGAAGTCCAGCAGACGGCCCGGTGTGGCTACCAGAATGTCGCAATGACGGGCTTCAAGCTGCTTGAGCTGCTTGTCGAAGTTCATGCCGCCGACAAATGTCATGACGTTGAGGTCGGTGTACTTGGTAAGGTCGGCCGCGTCTTTGGCGATTTGGACTACCAGTTCGCGGGTCGGCGCAATGATCAGCGCGCGTGGCTCACCCATGTAGCGTTCTTTGGGCGGCGGGGTTTGGGTCAGTTGGCTGATGATTGAAATCAGGAATGCAGCGGTTTTGCCGGTGCCGGTTTGGGCGCGGCCAATGGCGTCGCGTCCGCTCAGGGTGTAGCCCAGGACTTCGGCCTGAATCGGCGTGCAGTACGGGAACCCGAGGTCTTGAATGGCGTGCATCAGCTCTGGGGTGAGCTTGAAGTCGTGAAAGCGGGTTTTGCCTTCTTGCGGCTCGACCGCGAAATCTTCAAGTTTCCAGGGAATGACAGGTGGCTTGGGTGCCACTACACGCTGTGGTTTTGCAGCTTTTGGTTTTTCGATATGCGCCGGTTCAGGAGCGGGCTGGGCATCGGGAGTGGTCACCGAGGCTTGCTCAGGAGCAGAACGACCAGGCTGTTGCGCGTCGGTACGCGGGCTGGGAGTGCTCGAAGGTGTCATGGAAGCTGGCGCGAGCGGCTCAGCCTCGCTTTTACCGAATATTTTTTTGAGTGCTTTGAGCACGGTCATCTCATCAGTTGGTTAAGGAGTGTACGCCGGGCAGTGTAATGCAAGTCGGGGGCTCGGCGTAGCGAACGGCAGGATGTTTCGGTTTTAACCCAAGTGCTTTGTCAGCCAAGTACCGATGTCGCGAATTTCTTCAGGTAACACTTCGTGGCCCATTGGGTATTCCTGCCATGCCACGGTCACACCCAAACGTTTCAAATGCTCATAAGCCGTACGGCCCATGGCGTTTTGGACGACTTCGTCGTACTGACCATGCAGGCACAAGGTAGGGACTCGTTGCTGGCTGGCGGACAATTGCAGTTCATTGCTGAAGGTGGGGGCGTAGGTGGAGAGGGCAAGTACGCCACCCAGGGGGCCCTGCCATTTCAAATAAGCGGTGTGCAGCACCACGGCACCGCCTTGTGAAAAGCCGGCCAAGAAGATTCGGTTGGCATCGATACCGCTCTGGCGCTGGGCTTCGATCAGGTTGCTGACCATGTCTGCCGATTCGTTCAGTTCTTCTTCGCTGATCGAGCGCGCAGGGCTCATGGCCTTGATGTCGTACCAGCTGGGCATGGCATATCCGCCATTAATCGTCACCGGGCGAGTTGGGGCCTGTGGCAAGACAAAGCGTGTGCTCAACAAGGACTCTTGCAGTGCTTCGGCCACCGGCAGGAAGTCATAACGGTCGGCACCCAAGCCGTGAAGCCAGATAACACAGGCATCTGCGGTCTTTTGGGGTTCGATAATCAAAGGCTTGCTCATGGCTGCTCCATCGTTGTGCGTGCGCGCTGCTTGGGTGCGCGGCAAAGGTGCGTGGTCGGTTTAGTCGTATAAGAAGAGGTTGTGTGTTCGAGCGAATGGTCCCTAAAAACAGGTGCCGACGCTTAAGCCACCAGAGTGGTACGCGCTTTGCTATGTGTTCTGGGACGTTAGTTCGCTCACCCTCAGCGGTAACACTAACAGGCAACTGCCGGAGGGGGGATAGCAAAAAGCCTGACAGGTGAAGTTAGACAGGGAGTTCAGTTGCTCAAGTGAGCACTTCAGTTTGAGGGTTTGTGCGATACATCCATCGCTCAAGGCTTATGCCGCGTGACCCAACAAAAAGCCAACACGGGTCAACAGCGCCTCACAAGGGGGCGGCGGGTCTTGTTAAATACAACAAGAGCAACACCGGAGGTTTGAATGAAGCAGCTGAAATCCACCCTGGCCTTGGCCACCGCAGCGATCGTATTGAGTGTGAGTGGTTTTGCTCACGCCGGTGCAACACTGGATGGCGTTAAGAAGAAGGGTTTTGTGCAGTGCGGTGTGAGTGATGGCTTGCCGGGCTTTTCGGTGCCGGATGCTTCGGGCAAGATTCTCGGGATTGACGCTGACATTTGCCGAGCAGTTGCCGCCGCCGTGTTTGGCGATGCGACCAAGGTCAAGTTCAGCCAACTGAACGCCAAAGAGCGTTTTACCGCGCTGCAATCGGGCGAAGTTGACGTGCTGTCGCGTAACACCACCTGGACCAGTTCTCGTGACGCCGGTATGGGCATGGTGTTTGCGGGCGTGACCTATTACGACGGCGTTGGCTTTTTGGTCAACAACAAGCTGGGTGTAAAAAGCGCCAAGGAACTGGACGGTGCCACCATCTGTATCCAGGCCGGGACCACCACCGAACTCAACGTGTCGGATTACTTTCGCGCCAACAACCTCAAGTACACCCCGATCACTTTCGACACCTCGGACGAAAGCGCCAAGTCGCTTGAGAGTGGCCGTTGCGACGTCCTGACCTCAGACAAATCGCAGCTCTACGCACAGCGCAGCAAACTGGCCAATCCAAACGACTACGTGGTGTTGCCAGAAACCATCTCCAAGGAGCCTTTGGGCCCAGTGGTACGCAAGGGCGATGAAGACTGGTTCAGCATCGTCAAGTGGACCTTGTTCGCCATGCTCAACGCTGAAGAAGCGGGTGTGACCTCCAAAAACGTCGTGGCTGAAGCCAAGTCGACCAAGAACCCGGATGTCGCTCGCTTGCTGGGTGCTGACGGTGAGTACGGCAAAGACCTGAAACTGCCCAAAGACTGGGTGGTGCAGATCGTCAGCCAGGTCGGCAACTACGGCGAAGTGTTCGAGAAAAACCTCGGTAAAAGCACCCCTCTGGCCATCGATCGCGGGCTGAACGCCCTGTGGAACAACGGCGGCATCCAATACGCACCACCTGTGCGCTGATGGACCTGTCACCCGCAGGGTCAACCTGCGGGTGATGTTCTGATCCATTTTTTCAGGGGCACTTCATGCAGACTAAAGTCGGCGCACCCAAGCCGGGGCTCAGCCTCAGCGATCCACGTGTGCGTGCGTGGTTATTTCAGATCATCACCGTTGCGCTGGTGGTCTCGTTGGGTTGGTACTTGTTTCACAACACCCAGACCAACCTTGAACACCGAGGGATTACCTCCGGTTTCAGCTTTCTGGAACGCAGTGCCGGGTTTGGCATTGCGCAGCATTTAATTGATTACACCGAGTCTGATAGCTACGCCCGGGTCTTTTTGATCGGTTTGCTCAACACGTTGCTGGTGTCGGTAATCGGTGTGGTACTGGCGACAATTCTGGGTTTTATCATCGGGATCGCGCGGTTATCGCCGAACTGGATGATTAGCAAACTGGCGACGGTGTACGTCGAGGTGTTTCGTAATATTCCACCCTTGTTGCAAATCCTGTTTTGGTACTTCGCGGTCTTCTTGACCATGCCGGGGCCGCGTAACAGCCATAATTTTGCTGATGTTTTCTATATGAGCAGCCGCGGCCTCAACATGCCTGCGGCCATTGGTACCGAGGCGTTCTGGCCGTTTGTGGGCAGCGTGGTACTGGCGGTTGTGGCGGTGGTGCTGATGGTGCGCTGGGCCAACAAGCGCTTCGAAGAAACTGGCCAGCCGTTTCACAAATTCTGGGTCGGGTTGGGGCTTTTACTGGCGATTCCGAGCCTGTGCAGCGTGCTGTTCGGCGCGCCAGTGCATTGGGAAATGCCAGAGCTCAAGGGCTTCAACTTTGTCGGTGGCTGGGTGCTGATCCCGGAACTGCTGGCGCTGACCATTGCCTTGACCGTCTATACCGCCGCGTTTATTGCTGAAATCGTCCGTTCAGGGATCAAGTCGGTCAGCCATGGCCAGACCGAAGCAGCACGTTCGCTGGGGCTGCGCCCGGGGCCAACGTTGCGCAAGGTCATCATCCCGCAAGCGTTGCGGGTGATCATTCCACCGCTGACCAGCCAATACTTGAACCTGGTGAAAAACTCGTCGCTGGCGGCGGGCATCGGCTATCCGGAAATGGTTTCACTGTTTGCCGGCACGGTGCTTAACCAGACCGGACAAGCGATTGAAGTTATCGCCATCACCATGAGCGTGTACCTGGCCATCAGCATCAGCATTTCGTTGCTGATGAATTGGTACAACACGCGTATCGCGCTGATTGAGCGATGAGGACGGGACTATGACGACTCATGTGTTCAAACCCGACATGCCGCCACCGGGCAACCGCATTGGCATTGTCGCCTGGGCGCGGGCCAATCTGTTTTCCAGTTGGCTCAACACCTTGCTCACCCTGTTTGCCTTCTACCTGATCTGGCTGATCGTGCCGCCGTTGTTGAGCTGGACGATAATTGACGCCAATTGGGTCGGCACTACCCAAGCGGATTGCACCAAGGATGGTGCCTGCTGGGTGTTCATTCAGCAGCGTTTCGGTCAGTTCATGTACGGCTATTACCCCCACGAACTGCGCTGGCGCGTGGACTTGACGGTGTGGTTGGCAGTGGTCGGTGCTGCGCCGCTGTTTATCTCGCGCTTCAAGCACAAGGCCATCTACGGGCTGGGCTTTCTGGTGGTGTACCCGATTTTGGCCTACAGCTTGCTGCATGGCGGTTATTGGGGGCTGAGCAACGTGGCGACCAGCCAATGGGGTGGCCTGATGCTGACCCTGGTTATCGCGACGGTGGGCATTGCGGGCGCCTTGCCGCTGGGGATTTTACTGGCGCTGGGACGGCGTTCAGACATGCCGGCGATTCGCGTGGTGTGCGTGACGTTTATTGAGTTCTGGCGCGGTGTACCTCTGATCACTGTGCTGTTTATGTCGTCGGTGATGCTGCCGCTGTTTCTGCCTGAAGGCATGAACTTCGACAAGCTGCTGCGGGCCTTGATCGGGGTGATTCTGTTCCAGTCGGCGTATGTCGCTGAAGTGGTGCGCGGTGGCTTGCAGGCGATTCCCAAAGGCCAGTACGAAGCAGCTGCGGCGATGGGCTTGGGTTACTGGCGCAGCATGGGCCTGGTGATATTGCCGCAGGCCTTGAAATTGGTGATCCCAGGCATCGTGAACACCTTTATTGCCCTGTTCAAAGACACCAGCCTGGTGATCATCATCGGCCTGTTTGACCTGCTCAACAGCGTCAAGCAAGCGGCTGCCGACCCCAAGTGGCTGGGCATGGCGACAGAAGGTTATGTGTTCGCGGCGTTGGTCTTCTGGATTTTCTGTTTTGGTATGTCTCGCTACTCCATGCATTTGGAGCACAAGCTGGACACTGGCCACAAGCGTTAGGTAGGAGTGCGACATGAGTGAAGCAATCAAAAAACCTGCGAGCCCTGAAGGCATTATTCAGATGCAGGGCGTCAACAAGTGGTACGGCCAGTTCCATGTGCTCAAGGACATCAACCTTAATGTTCAGCCAGGCGAGCGGATTGTGTTGTGCGGGCCTTCTGGGTCGGGCAAGTCGACGACTATTCGCTGCCTCAATTGCCTCGAAGAGCACCAGCAAGGGCGCATCGTGGTCGATGGCGTTGAGCTGACCAATGATATCAAGCAGATCGAAACGGTACGCCGTGAAGTAGGCATGGTGTTTCAACACTTCAACCTGTTCCCGCACCTGACTATCCTGCAAAACTGCACGTTGGCGCCGATGTGGGTGCGCAAGATGCCCAAGCGCCAAGCCGAAGAAATTGCCATGCATTACCTGGAGCGGGTACGCATCCCCGAGCAGGCGCACAAGTTTCCAGGGCAATTGTCGGGTGGTCAGCAGCAGCGTGTGGCGATTGCCCGGGCGCTGTGCATGAAGCCAAAAATCATGCTGTTCGATGAACCTACCTCAGCCCTCGACCCTGAGATGGTGAAGGAGGTGCTCGACACCATGATCGGTTTGGCCGAAGACGGTATGACCATGCTCTGTGTGACCCACGAAATGGGCTTTGCCCGTACCGTGGCGAATCGGGTGATCTTTATGGACAAGGGTGAAATCGTTGAGCAGGCCGCCCCGAATGACTTCTTCGACAATCCGCAAAATGACCGGACCAAGTTGTTTTTGAATCAGATTCTGCATTGATTACACCCTGTAGCCGCAGCCGAAGGCTGCGATCGAGCGCGAAGCGGTCGTGTCTTTTATCGCAGCCTGCGGTAGCGGTTACAGAGTTGTAAGTTATCTTTCGCCATGACGCTGCTGTTCTTTTTGCTGTAGCAGGGCATTGATGTCGGCACATTCGTTGATCATCTGGAGCTCCTGAACCAGCTCTGGATGGCGGTCGAGCAAGCGCATCAGCACAAACAAGGGTTTGGGGGGCTCCACCTCGGCCCGTTCATAGCGGCTGAATGCATTGTGGCCGCCGCCTGACAGCAATTGCACCGCGCTTTTTTGGGTGAAATGAAGCTTGCGCCGGATACGTTTCATCTCATCTGCCATCACCCGTTTGGCATCCTCGATCAGTTCATCACCCGCCTGGGCATAACGCTCTGCGCTGGGGGCATCGAACTCGATTTCTGCACATTCGGTACATTCGTGACCCGCCAGGCTGTGTACAGTCCGGGTTAATTGTTTGAAGCTCACACTGAAACTGCGCCCCTTGAACGCTTGCATGGCACCGGGTGCGCCACAGGTGTAGCAATCACGTTTGCTCATCGGTGTTTTTCCTTGAAGGCGATTACTGGCGGCCCTCCACTGGGGTGGTAGGTAACCTTGATGTAGATCAGTAAACCGTAGACGCGGACGTGGTAAACGTCCTGCCACACCTTGTGGTCGGCGTGGGTCGACATTGACTTGTACAGCGCCCGGCGTTCAAGCGAAGCAATCACCCGCTGCATTTGCCTGAGTGTAAGCCCCATGGTTCGTCCGCCATCCAGTGAGCTTTTGGTGAACGCCACAGCGCCGAGTCGCTGTACATCGGCCTGAATGCACTGGAGGTTGTAATGAGGTTTTTTCTTTTCCATAAGAGGCAGCCTCGACCTGCTTAAAATTACCCTCAAAGGGTTTTTTGTTCAATGGTTAATAAAGTCTTTTTACGACCTATTAATCTCTAGTCGATTGCTGCTCTGAGTGGGTCTGACTAGCATGTAAGAAAACTCATCCAGTAATAAGGTAAAAAACCTGCAACGGGTTACGACGTCTACTTAATGAACCTTGAAATGGAACACACCATGACTTGCCCACCGTCACTCTCAACTGTCAGCAGCGAACCTGTTCGTCATCAGGATGAACTGGAGGCGTTGCTGATTGACGCAGAAGCTGACGATGAGACAGTGCAGCAGGCGCCTGCGATCGTTTTGCGTCCATGGTTATTGCTCTTTGGTTTGGTACTGGTGGCGCTGAACCTGCGTCCGGCACTGTCGAGCTTGGCGCCGTTGCTGAGTGCTGTTTCTGAGAGTGTGGGGTTGTCGGCCGCAGAGGCGGGGTTGTTGACCACATTGCCGGTGCTTTGTCTGGGACTGTTTGCTCCCTTGGCGCCGATTCTGGCCCGGCGCTTTGGTACTGAGCGAGTGGTGCTGGGGATTCTGCTGGTGCTGGGCGCAGGTATTGTTCTGCGCAGTTGTTTCGGCGAAATGGGGTTGTTTGCCGGGAGCATTCTGGCCGGCGCCAGCATTGGTGTGATCGGGGTGTTGCTGCCGGGCATCATCAAGCGAGATTTCGCGGGGCATGCGGGGACAATGACCGGGGTCTACACCATGGCCTTGTGCCTGGGCGCTGCGCTGGCAGCGGGTGCGACAGTACCGTTGAGTGATTATTTTGATAACAGCTGGGCGCTGGGCCTGGGGTTTTGGGCGCTGCCTGCGGTGATTGCAGCGGTTTTCTGGCTACCGCAATCGGGCAAGCGCCAAGGTGCGCATAACGTGGCTTACCGAGTGCGTGGCTTGTTGCGCGACCCGCTGGCCTGGCAAGTGACGCTCTACATGGGCTTGCAGTCCTCGTTGTCTTACATCGTTTTTGGATGGTTGCCTTCGATTTTGATCGGCCGTGGCCTGACGCCGACCCAGGCTGGGCTGGTGATGTCGGGTTCGGTTATCGTGCAATTGATCACGGCGCTGAGTGCCCCATGGCTGGCCACGCGTGGCAAGGACCAGCGACTGGCGATAGTAGTGGTGATGGGCATGACCCTGGCCGGCCTGTTCGGCTGTTTGTATGCACCGCTCGATGGCTTATGGGGCTGGGCGATAGTGCTGGGACTGGGGCAGGGCGGGACGTTCAGTCTGGCGTTGACCATGATTGTGCTGCGCTCACGTGACTCGCATGTGGCTGCCAACCTGTCAGGCATGGCTCAGGGCATTGGCTACACGGTGGCAGCGATGGGGCCATTTGCGGTGGGTGTCGTGCATGAAATGACCGGTGGCTGGAGTGCGCTGGGCTGGATTTTCGGCGTTATCGGTATCGGCGCCATTGTGGCTGGGCTGGGGGCTGGACGTGCGCGCTATGTGAATGTGCACAGCGAGAGGGTCTGAAGGTCATAGTGTTTCGGTGCATTGCAGATTATTGTGCTCAGATTCCTGAATTGCCCGGACACTGCCATGAGCCAAGACCATCACGCGTTGATCACTCGCTTCTACCAGGCTTTTCAGCGGCTCGATGCAGAGGCAATGGGGGCTTGTTACACCGATGATGTGCTGTTCAGTGACCCGGTGTTTGGCGAGCTGCGTGGCCATAGCGCCACCGATATGTGGCGCATGCTGACCTCGCGGGCCAAGGATTTCAGCCTGACCTTCGATCAGGTTCAGGCCGATACGCAACGCGGCAGCGCGCATTGGGTGGCGACCTACGTGTTCAGCCAAACCGGGGCGATTGTGATCAACGATATTCAGGCCCGGTTTGTATTTCGCGACGGCAAAATCTGCGAGCACCACGATCACTTCGATCTCTGGCGCTGGTCGCGGCAGGCGCTGGGAGTCAAGGGCTTGCTGCTGGGCTGGACACCGCTGGTGAAAAACGCGATCAGGGCTCAGGCGTACAAGGGCCTTAAAGCCTTTCAGGCCAGTCGCTAAGGAACACGCGTGACAGAAGTTTCAGTTGTAGCGGCTAAGCCCTGGTTTGTGTATTTGGTGCGGGCGGCCAATGGTGCGCTTTACTGCGGGATCAGCGATGACCCGGAGCGCCGCTTTGCCAAGCATCAGAGCGGCAAGGGCGCGAGGTTTTTTGCCTCAAGCCCGGCCGTGGCCCTGGTGTACATCGAATCCTGGCCAGATAAAGGCGAAGCCCTACGCCAGGAACGGCTGATCAAAAAGCTCAGGAAAAGCGCCAAGGAGTGTTTGGTGCAAAGCCAGTCGCCGGCTATTTCAACGCCGCCAGAATTGCATCCGGGTTGAAGTCCCTGATCAGCGTGCCATTCACGTCCAGTATCGGTATCCCGCGTCCCCCCAAGGCTTCATAGGCCTGGCGGGCGGCAGCATCATTTTCGATATCAAACTCTTTGAACGGGATGCCTTTCTGGTCCAGAAAACGCCTTGTGGCCTTGCAGTAGCCGCACCAGTCGGTGGCATACAGCACCACCCGTGCGCTGCTCCGAGTTTGTTCGGATACCGCGCCCGAGGGGTTTATAAAGCGCTCGATCTTGCCCCAGTTCTGAAACACCACGACCACTACCAGAACAAACAGGACTTTCTTCAGGACCCCGTTGAGCATTACTTGTTGCGCTTGAGCTGGTCGAGCAGCTGAGTCGGCAGGCCTTTGATGACCAGCGTGCCGGCTTCTTCGTCGAACTCGACCTTGGAGCCCAGCAGGTGCGCTTCAAAGCTGATAGACAGGCCTTCAGCGCGCCCGGTGAAGCGACGGAACTGGTTCAGGGTGCGTTTGTCGGCCGGGATCTCGGGCGAGAGGCCGTAATCCTTGTTGCGGATATGGTCGTAGAAGGCCTTCGGGCGCTCTTCATCAATCAGCTCGGACAATTCCACAAGGCCCATCGGCTCGCCGATTTTGGCCTGGCTGCTGGCGTAATCGACCAGAGTCTTGGTTTTTTCGCGGGCGGACTCTTCCGGCAGGTCTTCGCTTTCAACGAAGTCGCTGAAGGCCTTGAGCAGGGTGCGGGTTTCGCCCGGACCGTCGACGCCTTCCTGGCAGCCAATAAAGTCGCGGAAGTACTCCGAAACTTTTTTGCCATTCTTGCCTTTGATAAACGATATGTATTGTTTGGACTGCTTGTTGTTCTGCCACTCGGACACATTGATTCGTGCTGCCAGATGCAACTGGCCAAGGTCCAGATGGCGTGAAGGGGTCACGTCCAGTTCGGCATTCACCGCCACGCCATCGCTGTGGTGCAGCAGGGCGATGGCCAGGTAATCGGTCATGCCTTGCTGGTAATGCGCGAACAGTACGTGACCGCCTACCGACAGGTTGGATTCTTCCATCAGCTTTTGCAGATGCTCGACCGCCACACGACTAAATGCGGTGAAGTCCTTGCCGCCGTCCAGGTACTCCTTGAGCCAGCCGCTGAACGGATGCGCACCCGACTCGGCATGGAAAAAGCCCCAGGCTTTGCCTTGCTTGGCGTTATAGCTTTCGTTGAGGTCAGCGAGCATGTTCTCGATGGCCATCGACTCGGCCAACTCGGAGTCGCGGGCGTGGAGAACAGCGGGCGTACCGTCGGGCTTTTTCTCAATCAAATGAACGATGCAATGACGGATCGGCATGGGCTTCTCGGCGTGGAATGAGAGGGCAGGGAGCATGTCCCGCAAAGGCGCTAAGTGTACCGCACATGAGCGCGGGGTCAGCCCTTGTGCCGGGGTTTAGGGGGGATGAGACGGTGCAGAAGTGCTTTTTTACGGTTTTAAGTCCATAAAGCTGAGCAAATGGCTAGGTAGAGGCGGATATTTAGCCGTCTCTGTGCTAGTTTTGCCCGGTCTTGCGCTCTGTATTGGCGTAAAGCGTGCATTCAGCATGTGTCAGGTCGAACCAAACCCCGTTTTTGCTATCTACATCCGCGATTCGTCGTGAAAGCTGGCGGGCGTGCCAGACCCTTGAGATCTGGCTCGATGGCTGACATTGCACTCTGCAAACCAAATGAATTTGATAGGGAAGGAACATCTCAATGGCTATTACTAAAGACCAACTGATCGCTGATATCGCTGAAGCTATCGACGCGCCAAAAACTACCGCGCGTAACGCTCTGGACCAACTGGCTCAGATCGTTGCTGATCAATTGGAAAATGGCGGCGAAATCACTCTGCCAGGTATTGGCAAACTGAAAGTGACCGAGCGTCCTGCCCGTACTGGCCGTAACCCTTCGACTGGCGCTGCCATCGAAATCGCTGCCAAAAAAGTTATCAAGCTCGTTGTGGCCAAAGGCCTGACTGACGCTGTTAACAAGTAAGTATTAAAAAAGCCGCGCCCGGACGTGTCCGGGCGCGGCTTTTTTATGCGCGCAATACTTGTAGGAGCGAGCTTGCTCGCGATGGCATCGCCGTCATGCAACAGAAAGCACGGCGGCGTATGCATCGCGAGCAAGCTCGCTCCTACAGGTTTACGTGCTGCTTACTTCCAATTCTTTTCGCGCCACATTTGCTGCTGCTCTTTGTCATGGAAGGTCCAGGCCACAAAGCGGCTTTGCTTGTTGCCCTGAGACATGTCCACCACCTGGCTTTCACGGGCACCGGCTTTTTTCAGTGCAGTCTGGATGGCCGGCAGGTTCGAGGCCTTGGACACCAAAACGCTGAACCACAGTATTTGACGGCCCACCTGTATGCTTTCGCGGATTAGCTGCGTGACAAAGCGCTGCTCGCCACCTTCGCACCACAACTCGGCCGCTTGGCCACCAAAGTTCAGAACCGGCAGCTTGCGCTTGGGATCGGCCTTGCCCAGTGCTCGCCATTTGCGCTCGCTGCCGCGGGTAGCTTCGTCCAGCGAGGCGTGGAACGGCGGGTTGCACATGGTCAGGTCGAAGCGTTCGCTGCTTTCCAGCAGGTCCAGCAGGATCTTTTGCGGATTCGGCTGCAAGCGCAGGCTAATGGCTTTGTTCAGGCCGTTGGACTGCACGATCGCCTTGGCCGCCTTGACTGCCGTCGGATCAACTTCAGTGCCGAGGAACTGCCAGCGGTATTCGCTGTGACCGATCAATGGGTAGACGCAGTTGGCGCCCATGCCGATGTCCAGCACGCGAACGCTTTGACCGCGAGGGATTTCGCCGTCGTTCATGGTGGCCAGCAGGTCAGCCAGAAAGTGCACGTAGTCGGCGCGACCCGGTACCGGTGGGCACAGGTAGTCAGCCGGGATGTCCCAGTGCGCAATCCCGTAGAACGCTTTGAGCAGGGCACGGTTGAACACGCGTACGGCGCTCGGGTTGGCGAAGTCGATGCTCTCTTTGCCGTACGGGTTGATGATCACGAATTCAGCCAGTTCCGGACATACCGAAATCAGCTGCGGGAAGTCATAGCGGCCCTGGTGGCGGTTGCGCGGATGCAGGCTGGGCTTTACGCGCGGCTCGACCGGTTTGGCATCGCTGGCAGCCTTGGGCTTGTGGCGTGTGGCTTTGGACGTACGTGGGGTTGTCATATTCAATTCATTCCACAAAAGCAATCGCGGGCAAGCCCTAAAACCCCTGAGGGTAGTAGGCCTTGCCCGCGATCAGGTGCGCAGCGTTATTACAGGCTGGAAATCCGCGCGTGCTGTTCTGCCAATTTGCTCAAGGCCTGTTCGGCTTCGGCCAATTTGGCGCGTTCTTTTTCGATGACTTCGGCCGGAGCCTTGTCAACGAACGCGGCATTCGACAATTTGCCGCCCACTCGCGCAACTTCGCCGTGCAGGCGCTGGATTTCCTTGTCCAGGCGCGCCAACTCTGCATCTTTGTCGATCAGACCGGCCATTGGCACCAGCACTTCCATCTCACCCACCAATGCGGTGGCGGACAGTGGTGCTTCGGCGCCGTCTTGCAGCACAGTGATCGATTCGAGTTTAGCCAGCTTTTTGAGCAAGGCGTCATTCTCGGTCAAACGGCGCTGATCTTCGCTGCTGACGTTTTTCAGGTACAACTGCAAAGGCTTGCCCGGGCCGATGTTCATCTCGCCACGGATGTTGCGTGTGCCGAGCATCAGGCCCTTGAGCCATTCGATATCGTCTTCGGCGGCCTGGTCGATGCGCGCTTCGTTTGCCACTGGCCACGGTTGCAGCATGATGGTCTTGCCTTCAACACCGGCCAGCGGCGCGAGGCGCTGCCAGATTTCTTCGGTGATGAATGGCATGAACGGATGCGCCAGGCGCAAGGCTACTTCCAGAACACGTACCAGCGTGCGGCGGGTGCCACGCTGACGCTCGACAGGTGCGTTTTCGTCCCACAGCACAGGCTTGGACAGTTCCAGGTACCAGTCGCAATACTGGTTCCAGATGAACTCGTACAAGGCTTGTGCCGCGAGGTCGAAGCGAAACTGGTCGAGATGACGGGTCACTTCGGCTTCGGTGCGCTGAAGCTGTGAAATGATCCAGCGGTCGGCCAGCGACAGTTCGTAGGCTTCGCCGTTCTGGCCGCAGTCTTCGCCCTTGTCCAGCACGTAACGTGCGGCGTTCCAGATCTTGTTGCAGAAGTTGCGATAGCCTTCAACGCGGCCCATGTCGAACTTGATGTCGCGACCGGTAGATGCCAGCGAGCAGAAGGTGAAGCGCAGGGCGTCGGTGCCGTAGCTGGCGATACCGTCGGCGAATTCGTCGCGGGTCTGCTTCTCGATTTTCTTCAGCAGTTTTGGCTGCATCAGGCCGGTGGTACGTTTGGCCACCAGGTCTTCGAGTTCGATACCGTCGATGATGTCCAACGGGTCCAGGACGTTGCCCTTGGACTTGGACATCTTCTGGCCCTGACCGTCACGTACCAGCCCGTGTACATACACGGTCTTGAACGGAACCTGCGGGGTGCCGTCTTCGTTTTTCACCAGGTGCATGGTGAGCATGATCATCCGGGCAACCCAGAAGAAAATGATGTCGAAGCCGGTGACCAGCACGTCAGTCGAGTGGAAGGTTTTCAGGGCGTCAGTTTTTTCTGGCCAGCCAAGGGTGGAGAACGTCCACAGACCCGAGCTGAACCAGGTGTCGAGCACGTCGTTGTCTTGCTGCAGCGCAACGTCCGGCCCCAGGTTGTTCTTGGCGCGTACTTCGGCTTCGTCGCGGCCTACATAGACCTTGCCCGACTCGTCGTACCAGGCAGGAATCCGATGGCCCCACCACAGCTGACGGCTGATGCACCAGTCCTGGATGTCGCGCATCCACGAGAAGTACATGTTTTCGTATTGCTTGGGCACGAACGCAATGCGGCCATCTTCAACGGCGGCAATTGCAGGTTCAGCCAAAGGCTTGGTCGATACGTACCACTGGTCGGTCAGCCACGGCTCGATGATGGTGCCGGAGCGGTCGCCCTTTGGCACTTTCAGAGCGTGGTCATCGACGCTGACCAGCAGGCCGGCTTCGTCAAAATCAGCAACGATTTGTTTACGCGCTTCGAAGCGATCCAGACCGGCGTATTTGGCCGGCAGGGTGCCGTCGACGGTTTCGTTCAGTTTGCCGTCGAGGTTGAACACCTGAGCAGCAGCCAGCACCTTGGCGTTTTTATCGAAGATGTTCAGCAGCGGCAGGTTATGGCGCTTGCCGACTTCATAGTCGTTGAAATCGTGTGCCGGGGTGATTTTCACGCAGCCGGTGCCGAATTCCGGATCGCAGTAATCGTCCGCGATGATCGGGATGCGACGGCCAACCAGTGGCAGTTCGACGAACTTGCCGATCAGGGCCTTGTAGCGCTCGTCTTCCGGGTTTACCGCAACAGCGGCGTCGCCGAGCATGGTTTCTGGACGGGTGGTTGCGACCACCAGGTAGTCCAGACCTTCAGCGGTCTTGGCACCATCAGCCAGCGGGTAACGCAGGTTCCACAGGAAACCCTTCTCGTCGTGGTTTTCCACTTCAAGGTCGGAGATTGCCGTGTGCAGCTTGGTGTCCCAGTTGACCAGGCGCTTGCCGCGGTAGATCAGGCCGTCTTCGTGCAGGCGTACGAAAGCTTCTTTCACGGATTCGGACAGGCCGTCGTCCATGGTGAAACGCTCGCGGCTCCAGTCTACAGACGAGCCAAGGCGACGGATCTGACGGCTGATGTTGCCGCCGGACTGGTCTTTCCATTCCCAGATCTTGTCCAGGAACTTCTCGCGGCCCAAATCGTGGCGGTTCAGACCTTGTGCTTCGATCTGACGCTCAACCAGCATTTGGGTGGCGATACCCGCGTGGTCGGTGCCCGGCTGCCACAGGGTATTGCGACCCTGCATGCGGCGGAAGCGGATCAGGGCGTCCATGATCGCGTTGTTGAAGCCGTGACCCATGTGCAGGCTGCCGGTGACGTTCGGCGGCGGAATCATGATGGTGTACGGGTCGCCCGCGCCTTGCGGGGCAAAATAATTCTCTTCTTCCCAGGTTTTGTACCAGGAAGTTTCAATGGCGTGCGGCTGGTAGGTCTTATCCATGCGCGGCGGGACCCTATTGGCATTAATTCAGGAAAGCCGACAAGTATAGCGGGGCGGGAGGGATAGGGCGAGTTGTACGGGGGATAAGCTGGCAAGGAGCCTGTAAAATCAGTGCCCCCTGACTGTGGGAGCGAGCCTGCTCGCGAAGCGCTCACAAGGCGGTATCACTCACGACCTTCGCGAGCAGGCTCGCTCCCACCGAGGCGTCCTCAATTCTGATGTTGAGCCAACAGGCGCTCCATGTGCGCATCGAGGCGGCGTTTGATTTCGGTTTCGATGTGCGGGGCAAAGTCGTTGATCACGTCTTGCATGATCGCTTGCGCGGCTGTGCGCAGTTCTTTGTCCAAATGCACCAGCAGCGCATCCGGCGCTTTTTCTGCCACGGGGGCCGGAGCAATACCGACCAGCGGTATTTGGGCTGGCTCGGGCTCTTCGCTGATGACGTCAGACAGCAACGGAATCTGCGCGCCTTCTCCTCCAATCATGTCCGTCAGCAGCGGTGGTTGCAGGCCTTCATCGTCCAGCAGCTTGCGAATAGACTCAAGATCATCGAGCAGGTGTGCGGCTTTTTGCGGCGTATTGGAGGTGTCCATCGTGTGCTCAGAGTCGTTGTAGCTTGTGGTCTTGCAGAGGATAGCCCTGTTCACGGTAGAAGCGGAAACTCTCCCGTGCGGCCAGTCTGACGGCGGGGTCTTCGACCACCACTTCAGCCACTCGGGCGAAGCGTTTGAAGAATTCGGGAACCTTAAGGTCCAGGTTGATCAATAAGTCCTGATGGCTGGCCGGTGCGTCGGCGATGCCCATTACGATGACGCCGTCTGGCTCGTCTTCGGCGTTGCTGTGGGGGATAAAGCTCTCGCCCTTGAAGCGCCAAAGGCGTTCATCCAGCGCTTGGCGTTGGGTTGCATCGCTGCACTGCAGGTATACCCTGTGCCCAAGGCGCCAAGCCTTTTCGGTGAGTTTGCAGGCGAAATCCAGCCGGGCCGAAGGGTCGGCGCTGGGAAGAATATAAAAGTCGACTTTGGTCAGCTCTTTATTGGGTTCTGAGGTCATTGCGATTCCTGAATCTGGGTTGCGCCGCCGTTAAGCGGCGCAGCCTTCGATTGTCAGCTTCAAGCGTTGGCGCGATCCAGCAGGTACTGAGTCAGCAGGGGGACAGGGCGGCCGCTGGCGCCTTTGTCCTTGCCGCCGCTGACCCATGCGGTGCCCGCGATGTCCAGATGCGCCCAGTGGTAGGCCTTGGCAAAACGAGCCAAGAAGCAACCTGCGGTGATGGCGCCCGCTTTAGGGCCGCCGATGTTGGCCATGTCGGCGAATGGGCTGTCCAGTTGCTCCTGGTATTCGTCGAACAACGGCAATTGCCAGGCGCGGTCGTCGGCTTGCTTGCCCGCTTCCAGCAGTTGGCCAATCAGTTCGTCGTTGTTACCCATCAGGCCCGAGGTGTGTGCACCCAGGGCGACCATGCAGGCGCCCGTCAGGGTTGCGATGTCGATCACGGCCTGAGGCTTGAAACGCTCGGCGTAGGTCAGGGCATCGCACAGCACCAAGCGGCCTTCGGCGTCGGTGTTGAGGATTTCAACGGTTTGACCGCTCATGGTCGTTACGATGTCACCCGGGCGGGCAGCGCCGCCGCTTGGCATGTTTTCGGCACAGGCCAGAATGCACACCAGGTTGATTGGCAGTTTCAGCTCCAGTACGGCGCGCAGGGTGCCAAATACGCTGGCAGCACCGCCCATGTCGTACTTCATTTCATCCATGCCGGCGCCCGGCTTGAGGCTGATGCCGCCGGTGTCGAAGGTGATGCCTTTACCGACCAGAACGAAGGGTTTCTCGGATTTTTTGCCGCCCGAGTAGTTCATCACGATCAGCCGCGGTGGCTGGTCGCTACCCTGGCCCACGGCGTAGAACGCGCCCATGCCCAGATCCTTGATTTTCTTCTCGTCAAGAATTTCGACTTTCAGGCCCTTGAATTCCTTGCCCAGCTCCTTGGCCTGTTCAGCCAGGAAACTTGGGTGGCAAATGTTCGGCGGCAGGTTGCCCAGGTCGCGGGTGAAGGACATGCCGGCGGCAATTGCCTGGGCATGGGTGACAGCCAGTTGAACTTCAGCCTGTGCAGCCTTGATGGTCAGCAGGGTGATTTTTTTCAGGGCGCGGGGTTCGGCTTTCTGGCTTTTGAAACGGTCGAAGGTATATTCGCCGTCGACCAGGGTTTCTGCCAGCAAGCGGGTTTTGCCGTAGCTGTCGCGGCCTTTGACCACCAGCTCGTCGAGTGCGAATACAGCGTCAGCCCCGCCCAGACCTTTGAGGGCGCCCAAGGCTGCACTGATGATTTTGCGGAACGGGCGGTCACCCAGTTCTTCATCTTTGCCGGTGCCCAGCAACAGCACGCGCTCAGCCTTGATGTTAGGCAAGCTGTGCAGCAGCAGGCTTTGGCCCGGTTTGCCTGCCAGATCGCCGCGCTTGAGCACTGCGCTGATGGCGCCGCCGGTGAGTTCGTCGATGGCTTTGGCGGTGGGGCCGAGCTTGCGGTCTTCACCGATGGCGACCACCAGAGTGGCCGTTTTCAACGTTTCTGGGGTAACGCTTTTTACAACCAGTTCCATGTCCGGGTCCCTGAATCAAATGGTCAACGTGCGCACAAACGATGCTGTTTGTTTGCTTAATAGATGAAGCGCTTCACCTGTAATCCAGGCAAGCGTCAAGGCGGGCAGTTTGAACCCCGTCGGTCGAGCCTGACAACCCTCGTTTGCCGCTGGAGTCATGCTTTAAAACCTTGGGTGAGTATGCGCAGTGACAGGCGCGGTCATTCGCAGGATAATGCGCCATCTTTTTTAATCGGCCCAGCTCATTTCCGTGAGTTGCGCTGACTCGTTATGCCGCTTGTTTGGCCGCCTTAGCCTGACGACCCTGGAGTGTCTGGTTTGATCGTCTTCCGTTATCTATCCCGCGAAGTCCTGCTTACATTGAGCGCTGTCAGCGCTGTGCTGCTGGTCATCATCATGAGTGGACGTTTCATCAAATACCTGGCTCAAGCTGCCTCTGGCGCTCTGGACCCAGGCTCGTTGTTCCTGATCATGGGCTTTCGTCTGCCTGGTTTCCTGCAGCTGATTTTGCCGCTTGGGCTGTTTCTGGGCATTCTTCTGGCTTACGGGCGCTTGTATCTTGAAAGCGAGATGACCGTGTTGTCGGCCACCGGCATGAGCCAGCAACGTTTGCTGGGCATGACGATGGTGCCAGCTGCGCTGGTCGCGCTGCTGGTGGCCTGGCTCAGTCTGAGTCTGGCGCCACAAGGGGCCAATCAGTTTCAGTTGCTGCTCAACAAGCAGGATGCTCTGACCGAATTCGACACCTTGGTACCGGGCCGTTTTCAGGCATTGAGCGACGGTTCGCGGGTGACCTATACCGAAGAGCTGACCAATGATCGAACCAGCCTGAACGGGGTGTTTATTTCTGAAAAGCGCCGGGGTCAGGATGACAAGGATCGTGGTATTTCAGTGTTGGTGGCTGATAAAGGTCGCCAGGAAGTTCGCCCGGACGGCAGTCGCTGGTTGATTTTGGACAACGGCTACCGCTATGACGGTAATCCGGGGCTTGCCGACTACCGCGTCATTAAATACGACACCTACGGTGTGCTGCTGCCCAAACCTGATGTCAGTGATGAAGTGACGGACCGCGATGCGATCCCGACACTCGACTTGATCGGCAATCCTGCACCGCGTGCGGTAGCGGAGCTGCAATGGCGTATATCCCTGCCGATACTGGTGTTTATCGTGACTCTGATTGCAGTGCCGCTGTCTCGGGTTAACCCGCGCCAGGGCCGCTTCCTCAAGCTGCTGCCAGCCATTCTTCTTTATATGGGCTACCTGACCATTCTGATTTCCGCTCGTGGCGCCCTTGAAAAGGGCAAGCTTTCACCCGTGCTGGGCTTGTGGTGGGTGCATATCCTGTTCTTGGCCATTGGTATTGGTTTGTTGTACTGGGAGCCGCTGCGCTTGAAGTTGGCGAGTCGCCGTAGCGTGAAGGAGATGGCCCGTGGGTAAGCTCGATCGCTACATTGGTAGCAGCGTGTTGTTGGCGATCCTGGCGGTATTGGGGATTATTCTTGGGCTGGCGACGTTGTTTGCTTTCATCGATGAGATGAGCAGCATCAGCAACAGTTACACCGTGATGGACGTATTCAGCTTTGTACTGTTGACCGCGCCGCGTCGCATGTACGAAATGTTGCCGATGGCCGCATTGATTGGCTGCTTGATTGGCCTGGGTACGCTGGCCAGCAACAGTGAACTGACCATCATGCGCGCGGCGGGTGTGTCCATCGGGCGTATCGTCTGGGCCGTGATGAAACCGATGCTGGTGCTGATGCTGGCGGGTGTGCTGGTTGGCGAGTACGTAGCGCCTGCCACAGAAACCATCGCTCAGGCCAATCGTGCTTTGGCGCAAGGTGGCGGCGACGCGCAAAGCTCCAAGCACGGTTTGTGGCACCGTCAGGGTGATGAATTCATCCACATCAACGCCGTTCAGCCGAGCGGTCTGCTTTATGGTGTGACCCGCTACCGTTTTGATAAAGAGCACCATATGTTGTCGTCGAGCTTCGCCAAAAAGGCCAGGTTCGATCAGGATCACTGGCTGTTGAGTGACGTCAGTACCACGGTTTTTCATGATCGCAGCACTGAAGTCATCAAAGTGCCAGAAGAACGCTGGGATGTGGCCTTGAGCCCGCAGCTGCTCAGTACCGTGGTCATGGCGCCCGACTCACTGTCGATCACTGGCTTGTGGAGCTATATCCACTACCTGAAAGATCAGGGCCTGAACAATGGCCGTTACTGGCTGGCTTTTTGGGTCAAGGTGTTGCAGCCACTTGTGACTGCTGCGCTGGTGTTGATGGCTATTTCGTTCATCTTCGGGCCATTGCGCTCGGTTACCCTGGGGCAGCGCGTGTTTACCGGCGTGCTGGTGGGCTTTACCTTCCGTATTGTCCAGGACTTGCTGGGGCCTTCCAGCCTGGTGTTTGGCTTCTCGCCGCTGTTTGCAGTGCTGGTGCCTGCGGGTGTCTGTGCCCTGGCGGGTGTCTGGCTGCTGCGCCGGGCGGGTTAATGAGCCGTCTTTTGAGTTAATCCAAAGCCTCTATCTCGCGATAGGGGCTTTTTTGTAGGGGGCTATTGGCCTGTGAACGTGACGCTTGGCGCGCGGATCAGGTACAATTCCCGGCTATTTTTCGGCGGGCAGTCTGCCTGCGACTTTTTTTGAGTGTTGACCCGTGAGTGATTTGAGTCATATCCGCAATTTCTCCATCATCGCCCACATTGACCATGGCAAGTCGACGCTGGCCGATCGTTTTATTCAGATGTGCGGCGGCCTCGCCGAGCGCGAAATGGAAGCCCAGGTCCTGGATTCCATGGATCTCGAGCGTGAGCGCGGGATCACCATCAAGGCCCACAGCGTCACCTTGTATTACACGGCCAAAGACGGCATTACCTATCAACTGAACTTCATTGACACCCCGGGCCACGTTGACTTCACCTACGAAGTCAGCCGGTCTCTGGCGGCCTGTGAAGGTGCGTTGCTGGTGGTAGATGCCGGGCAGGGCGTAGAAGCCCAGTCCGTAGCCAACTGCTACACCGCCATCGAGCAGGGCCTTGAGGTGATGCCGGTCTTGAACAAGATCGACTTGCCACAGGCTGATCCTGATCGCGTAAAAGACGAAATCGAAAAAATCATCGGTATCGACGCCACTGACGCCGTGACGTGCAGCGCCAAGACTGGCCTGGGTGTTGACGAGGTTCTGGAGCGTCTGGTGCAGACCATTCCTGCGCCTACCGGCAACTACGAAGATCCGCTGCAAGCGTTGATCATCGACTCCTGGTTCGACAACTACCTGGGCGTTGTGTCCCTGGTTCGCGTGCGCCACGGCCGCGTGAAAAAGGGCGACAAGATTCTGGTCAAGTCCACCGGCAAGATGCACCTGGTCGACAGCGTGGGTGTGTTTAACCCCAAGCACACGGCTACCGTCGATCTGAAAGCTGGCGAAGTAGGTTTCATCATTGCGGGCATCAAGGACATTCACGGCGCGCCAGTAGGCGACACCCTGACCTTGAGTACCACACCTGATGTTGACGTGCTGCCGGGTTTCAAACGCATCCAGCCACAGGTCTACGCAGGCTTGTTCCCGGTCAGCTCCGACGACTTCGAAGACTTCCGTGAAGCGCTGCAAAAGCTCACGCTGAACGACTCATCGTTGCAGTACACCCCGGAAAGCTCCGACGCACTGGGCTTCGGCTTCCGTTGCGGGTTCCTCGGCATGCTGCACATGGAGATCATTCAGGAGCGCCTTGAGCGCGAATACGACCTGGATCTGATCACCACGGCGCCGACCGTAATTTTTGAGCTGCTGCTCAAAACCGGTGAAACGATTTACGTTGATAACCCGTCCAAGCTGCCTGACGTTTCTTCGATTGAAGATATTCGCGAGCCTATCGTGCGCGCCAATATCCTTGTGCCTCAAGAGCACCTGGGCAACGTCATTACCCTGTGTATCGAGAAACGTGGCGTTCAACACGACATGCTGTTCCTCGGCACTCAGGTACAAGTGACTTACGATTTGCCGATGAACGAAGTGGTTCTGGACTTCTTCGACCGTCTCAAATCCACCAGTCGCGGCTATGCTTCGCTCGATTACCACTTCGATCGCTACCAGTCGGCTAATCTGGTCAAGCTCGATGTATTGATCAACGGCGAGAAAGTTGATGCGCTGGCACTCATCGTTCACCGCGACAACGCTCACTACAAAGGGCGTGCGTTGACCGAGAAAATGAAAGAGCTGATCCCGCGTCAGATGTTCGATGTGGCAATTCAGGCTGCGATTGGTGGCCAAATCATTGCGCGCTCTTCTGTTAAAGCGCTCAGAAAAAACGTACTGGCCAAATGCTACGGTGGTGACGTTAGCCGTAAGCGCAAGCTGTTGGAAAAGCAGAAAGCCGGTAAAAAACGCATGAAGCAAGTGGGTAACGTGGAAATTCCACAAGAAGCCTTCCTTGCGGTGCTCAGGTTGGATAGCTAGGTCCTATGTCACTAAATTTCCCGCTGTTGCTGGTCATTGCTGTTGCCGTGTGCGGTTTGCTGGCGCTGCTCGATTTGGTCTTCCTGGCGCCTCGCCGGCGCAAGGCCATTGCCAACTATCAAGCCACTGTCCCTGTGGCTGATGGGCAGGTCATCGAAAAGCTCAACAAAGAACCGTTGCTGGTTGAATACGGCAAGTCGTTCTTCCCTGTGTTGTTCATCGTGCTGGTGCTGCGTTCGTTTCTGGTTGAGCCGTTCCAGATCCCGTCCGGCTCGATGAAGCCGACCCTGGATGTGGGCGACTTCATTTTGGTGAATAAATTTTCTTACGGGATCCGCTTGCCGGTGCTCGACAAGAAAATCATCGAAGTGGGTGATCCGAAGCGGGGTGATGTGATGGTGTTTCGCTACCCAAGCGACCCTGCGGTCAACTACATCAAGCGTGTAGTCGGCCTGCCGGGCGACAAGATTCGCTACACCAGCGACAAACATTTGTATGTCAACGACCAACTGGTTGCTGAACAAATGGTTGGTGCCGAGCCTGGCACCCTGGGCAGCGCGCAACTGTACAAAGAGAAACTGGGCGAAGTCGAGCACATGATCCGCAAGGAAATGAGCCGCTATCGCGCGCCGCCTGACAAGGAGTGGACGGTTCCGGCCGGGCATTACTTCATGATGGGCGACAACCGTGACAATTCAAACGACAGCCGTTACTGGGATGATCCGAACATTCCCAAAAATGAGCTGGGCATGGTTCCCGACCAGAATATCGTCGGCAAGGCCTTCGCTGTTTGGATGAGCTGGCCGGAACCCAAGACCAGCAACCTGCCGAACTTCTCGCGGGTAGGTCTGATCAAGTAGCCAAGACGGCGCTGTTAATAACAGCGCCGAATGCTTTTCAGGCGTCCGAATAATTCGGGTACCTGACGGTTCTTACGAGCGTTGTGCCGTGTCAGGCAGGGCGCTCAACAGTATGCAGGATGTGGATTTGAACAAAGCGTTAAGTGTGACGGCGGCGAACAGCCTGTTCCCTGTCCATTTGCTATGCGATAAACGAGCATCACTGATCCCTAATTTTGGTCCGGTGGTGACA
Source organism: Pseudomonadota bacterium (assembly GCA_040385125.1). Lineage (GTDB taxonomy): Bacteria > Pseudomonadota > Gammaproteobacteria > Pseudomonadales > Pseudomonadaceae > Aquipseudomonas. The sequence continues at coordinate 34,908 of JAZKIA010000024.1, forward strand.
TTCGGCCACGAACTCAGCGTGGGTAAATCGTGAGTTTTTCCTTAAATCGTCTAGAGCATCAGCTCGGCTATACCTTCAAAGACCAGGAGCTGATGATTCTGGCCCTGACTCACCGCAGTTTCGCGGGGCGCAATAACGAGCGCCTCGAATTCCTGGGTGATGCCATTCTCAATTTTGTTGCCGGCGAAGCGTTGTTTGACCGCTTCCCGTTGGCCCGTGAAGGCCAACTGTCGCGTTTGCGCGCCCGGTTGGTGAAGGGCGAAACCCTGGCCGTACTGGCGCGTGGTTTTGAGCTTGGCGAGTACCTGCGCTTGGGCTCAGGCGAGTTGAAGAGCGGTGGCTTTCGCCGTGAGTCGATTTTGGCCGATGCCCTTGAAGCACTGATTGGCGCCATTTACCTGGATGCGGGCATGGACGCCGCCCGTGACCGCGTATTGGCCTGGCTCGCCAGCGAGTTCGAAACCCTGACTCTGGTCGACACCAATAAAGATCCAAAGACCCGTCTGCAAGAGTTCTTGCAGTCGCGTGCCTGCGACCTGCCACGTTACGAGGTGGTCGATATCCAGGGCGAACCGCATTGCCGCACCTTCTTTGTTGAGTGCGAAATTGCCTTATTGAATGAAAAAAGCCGGGGACAGGGCGTGAGCCGTCGCATTGCCGAACAGGTAGCGGCCGCCGCAGCACTGATTGCCCTTGGCGTGGAGAACGGCCATGACTGATTCAACTGCAACACGCTGTGGCTATGTCGCCATTGTTGGTCGACCAAACGTGGGTAAATCCACACTGCTGAACCACATCCTGGGTCAAAAGCTGGCGATCACTTCGCGCAAGCCACAGACCACTCGCCACAACATGCTGGGCATCAAGACCGAAGGCACCGTGCAAGCGGTCTACGTCGACACCCCGGGCATGCACAAAGGCGGCGAGAAAGCCCTGAACCGCTACATGAACAAGACCGCTTCGGCGGCGTTGAAAGACGTCGACGTGGTGATCTTCGTGGTCGACCGCACCAAGTGGACCGATGAAGATCAAATGGTTCTGGAGCGCGTGCAGTACGTGACCGGCCCGTTGATCGTTGCGCTGAACAAGACTGACCGCATCGAAGACAAGGCTGAGTTGATGCCGCACCTGAGCTGGCTTCAGGAGCAACTGCCGAACGCACAGATCATCCCGATCTCCGCTCAGCATGGTCACAACCTTGAAGCGCTTGAGCGCGTGATTGCTGATCACCTGCCGGAGAACGAGCACTTCTTCCCGGAAGATCAGATCACCGACCGCAGCAGCCGCTTCCTGGCCGCTGAACTGGTGCGCGAAAAAATCATGCGTCAAATGGGGGCAGAGCTGCCGTACCAGATCACCGTCGAGATCGAAGAATTCAAGCAGCAAGGCAAAACCTTGCATATCCATGCGCTGATTCTGGTTGAGCGTGACGGGCAGAAAAAAATCATCATTGGCGACAAGGGCGAGCGTATCAAGCGCATCGGCACCGAGGCGCGCAAGGATATGGAGTTGCTGTTCGACTCCAAAGTCATGCTCAATCTGTGGGTTAAAGTGAAGGGCGGCTGGTCCGATGACGAGCGTGCTCTGCGTTCCCTGGGCTACGGCGACTTGTAACAGGCAGCCCTCACCCCAACCCTCTCCCGGAGGGAGAGGGGGCTGATTGGGGGATGCTAGAAATTTGTCTCACCCTGAAAGTGTTGTTTTGAATCCATAGTCGACCCGATATTTCAGGTCGCAGGATTATCTGGAGCCACACGATCAGTCCCCTCTCCCTCCGGGAGAGGGCTAGGGTGAGGGTGTTTTTAGTCCTCTGAGACACCTGATTGCCATGTCCAGTAAAACCCCACCCCCCCAACTCGCCTACGTCCTGCACAGTCGCCCCTACCGCGAAACCAGTGCGTTGGTCGACTTCCTCACGCCGCAAGGGCGTTTGCGGGCGGTATTGCGCAGTGCGCGGGGTAAGGCGGGCACCTTGGCCCGGCCTTTTGTTCCCCTTGAAATCGAGTTCCGTGGTCGTGGCGAGCTGAAAAATGTTGGCCGTATGGAAAGCGCGGGTATCTCTACCTGGCTCATCGGTGAAGCGTTGTTCAGTGGTCTTTATCTCAACGAATTGCTGATTCGCTTGCTACCTGCTGAAGATCCCCATCCAGGGGTATTCGATCACTACGCGGCGACACTGTTGGCGCTGGCTGAAGGGCGGCCGCTGGAGCCTTTGCTGCGCGCGTTCGAGTGGCGCTTGCTGGACGATTTGGGCTACGGCTTTTCGCTGACGGTCGACATTCATGGCGAACCGGTGGCTGGCGATGGCATGTACCGCTTGCAGGTGGATGCAGGGCTTGAGCGGGTGTGGCTGCTGCAGCCGGGGCTGTTCCAGGGCGCGGAGCTGCATGCGATGGCCGAGACTGATTGGTCCACGCCGGGAGCTTTATCAGCAGCCAAACGCTTGATGCGTCAGGCATTGGCGGTTCATTTGGCGGGTAAGCCGCTGGCCAGCCGTGAGTTGTTTCGCAAGCCCTGAATAGACCGGTATGCTGTGCGCCGAATCTTCAACTCTTCAGGAGAGCCCACGTGACCCAAAGCAATCGCATTCTTCTCGGCGTGAATATCGACCACGTAGCCACGCTGCGTCAGGCTCGCGGCACGCGTTACCCTGACCCAGTCAAGGCCGCGCTGGACGCGGAAGAGGCGGGGGCCGACGGCATCACCGTGCACCTGCGCGAAGACCGACGCCACATTCAAGAGCGCGACGTGCTGTTGCTCAAGGATGTACTGCAAACGCGCATGAACTTCGAAATGGGCGTGACTGAAGAAATGATGGTGTTTGCTGAGCGAATCCGCCCGGCACACATCTGTCTGGTGCCTGAAACCCGTCAGGAACTGACCACCGAAGGCGGCCTGGATGTTGCTGGGCAAGAAGCCCGAATCAAGGCAGCGGTCGACCGATTGGCCAAAATCGGCTGTGAAGTGTCGCTGTTTATCGATGCCGATGAACGTCAGATTGAAGCGTCGAAACGTGTGGGTGCGCCAGCCATCGAGTTGCACACCGGGCGTTACGCCGATGCACAAACCCCAACTGAAGTGGCTGAAGAGTTACAGCGAGTGGCGGATGGCGTGGCGTTTGGCTTGGCTCAAGGCCTGATTGTTAATGCCGGCCACGGCTTGCACTACCACAACGTGGAAGCGGTCGCGGCGATCAAGGGCATTAACGAGCTGAACATCGGCCATGCGCTGGTGGCGCATGCGTTGTTCGTCGGCTTCAAATCGGCAGTGGCTGAGATGAAAGCGCTGATTCTGGCTGCGGCAAAGGCTTAAATTCCCAATTACTGTAGGAGCGAGCTTGCTCGCGATAGCATCGACGCAAGATTCAGAGAAGCCGCGTCGTATGCATCGCGAGCAAGCTCGCTCCTACAGAGAGTTGGATGGGGTTTAAAGCTGCGGCTCTTCCTTGGGCTTGGTCTTGTCGATGCCAGGGATGTGCAGTTTGCTGTCAGCAGCCTGGTCGCCTTCCAGCTGAGGCTGTGTGGCCCAGGTCAGGATGTCGTAGTAGCGGCGGATGTTGGCCACAAAGTGTACCGGCTCGCCGCCCCGGGCATAGCCGTAGCGGGTTTTGCTGTACCACTGCTTCTGCGCAAGGCGAGGCAGCATCTTCTTCACATCCAGCCACTTGTTCGGATTCAGGCCTTCTTTTTTGGCCAGTTTGCGTGCGTCATCCAAATGACCGCCGCCGACGTTGTAGGCTGCCAGGGCAAACCAGGTGCGATCAGGTTCTTTGATGTCATCGTCGAGCTGGCTTTTGATCAGCGCCAGGTACTTGGCCCCGCCAAAGATGCTTTGTTTTGCGTCCAGCCGATTGGACACGCCCATTGCTTGCGCGGTGTTTTGGGTCAGCATCATCAGGCCGCGAACGCCCGTTTTAGAGGTGACTGTGGGCTGCCACAAGGACTCCTGGTAGCCCATGGCTGCCAGCAAGCGCCAGTCGACCTGTTCCTTTTTTCCCGCGTCCTTGAAGAATTTTTCGTATTTGGGCAGGCGCTGTTGCAGGTGTTGAGCGAAGGTGTAAGCGCCCACGTAACCCAGTACATCCACATGCCCGTAGTAGCGGTCTTTCAGGCGTTGCAGCGTGCCGTTTTTTTCGACCTTGTCGAGGAACGCGTTGATTTCGTTCAGCAGGGTATTGTCTTCGCCTGCCATGACGGCCCAGCGCTGACTGCGGGCATCGCCCAGGTCGAAGGCTACGCGTACATTGGGGAAGTACACCTGGTTCATGGCCACTTCGTTGGAGTCGACTAGTGTCAGGTCAATCTGGCCTTCATCGACCATGCGCAGCAAGTCGACGACTTCAACGTCGTCGGACTCTTCGTATTCGATCCCAGGGTATTGCTTCTTCAGTTCGGCCAGTTGCTCTGCGTGGGAGCTGCCTTTAAGTACGGTGATGCGTTTGCCTACAAGACCGGCCGCTGTAGTGGGGCGCGATTGGCCATTGCGGTAGATGATCTGAGGCGTGACTTCGAGGTAAGGATGGGAAAACTTGGCTTGTTGCAGGCGTTGCTCGCTGCTGACCAGGCCGGCAGCAGCTAAAACCGGGCCGTTACTCTGGCCCAACTGATTGAAAATGTCGTCCAGGTTGTCCGCTGTTTCGATTTTAAGCTCTACACCCAAATCGTCGGCAAAGCGCTTTACCAGCTCGTATTCAAAGCCGGTTTCGCCATTGCGATCCTCAAAGTAGGTCGCCGGGCTGTTACGAGTAATCACCCGCAGTACCCCATCCTCCTTTACGCGCTCCAGAGTGCTGGGTTTTTCAACGCAGGCACTGAGCATCAGGAAGAGTCCGGTTGCGAGGAGCCATTTGGCGCACCTCGGGCGCAAAGCAGTTAGAGAAAACATGTGCGCAGTATACGCAAAGCAGCGCGGGTGCCATATCTCGACAATGTGTGGTCATTCTGATAACAATCGTCTAAACAGCTCAAACCCTTGTGAAATGGGGGGTTGGCTGATGTTTAAAGACGATAAAAGCTCATCGTCAGGGCCGCTGATAGCTATAAAGAATAAGGGTTTGGTCGGTAAGTGACGTTTGACCTGTGTCAGGTGTGCCGTTTCGGGTGCCGAGGCGAGCGGTTTAGGCTAGAATGCCCGGCCTCAAAGCATACCCCTCCCGAGGCTGTCCCGAAGATGTTGATCCTGCGCGGCGCTCCTGCCCTTTCTGCCTTTCGCCACAGCAAACTCCTTGCACAACTGAGCCTGAAGGTTCCAGCTGTCACGGGTTTGTATGCTGAATTCGCCCACTTTGCCGATGTTGCCGGCGAGCTGACCAGCGATGAACAGCAGGTACTGGCTCGTCTCCTGAAGTACGGCCCTAGCGTGCCGGTCCAAGAGCCGAGCGGCCGACTGTTTCTGGTGTTGCCGCGGTTTGGCACCATTTCCCCTTGGTCGAGTAAGGCCAGCGACATTGCCCGTAACTGTGGCCTGGCTAAAATCCAGCGCCTGGAACGCGGTATTGCGTTCTACGTTGCCGGCCAATTCAGCGACGCTGATGCCGAGCTGATTGCTGCTGCCTTGCATGACCGCATGACGCAAATCGTGTTGGGCAACCTTGAACAGGCTGCTGGTCTGTTCAGTCACGCCGAGCCGAAACCGCTGACCGCGATTGACGTGCTGGGTGGCGGTCGCGCCGCGCTCGAAAAGGCCAACGTTGAGTTGGGCCTGGCGCTGGCAGAAGACGAAATTGATTACCTGATCAATGCCTTCAATGGCTTGGGTCGCAACCCGCACGACATCGAACTGATGATGTTTGCCCAGGCCAACTCCGAGCATTGCCGCCACAAGATCTTCAACGCCAGTTGGGATATTGATGGCCAAAGCCAGGAAAAAAGCCTGTTTGGCATGATCAAGAACACCTACGTGATGCACAGCGAAGGCGTTCTGTCTGCTTATAAGGACAACGCCTCGGTTATCGTTGGCAGCGTTGCTGGCCGCTTCTTCCCGGACCCTGACACCCGCCAGTACGGTGCGGTGCAGGAACCGGTGCACATCCTGATGAAGGTTGAGACTCACAACCACCCAACCGCGATTGCCCCGTTCCCGGGCGCAGCGACCGGTTCCGGTGGCGAGATTCGTGACGAAGGCGCTACTGGCCGTGGCGCCAAGCCAAAGGCTGGCCTGACCGGTTTCACCGTGTCCAACCTGCAAATCCCTGGCTTTGAACAGCCATGGGAAGTGCCGTACGGCAAACCTGAGCGCATCGTTACCGCGCTGGACATCATGATTGAAGGCCCATTGGGCGGCGCAGCATTCAACAACGAATTCGGTCGTCCGGCACTGACCGGTTACTTCCGTACGTTTGAGCAGTCGATCACCACCCCGCGTGGCGAAGAAGTGCGCGGTTACCACAAGCCAATCATGTTGGCGGGTGGCATGGGTAACATCCGTGCCGAACACGTACAAAAAGCTGAGATCACTGTCGGCTCCAAGCTGATCGTACTGGGCGGCCCGGCGATGTTGATCGGTCTGGGCGGCGGCGCAGCTTCCTCCATGGCCACCGGCGCAAGCTCGGCAGACCTGGACTTCGCTTCGGTACAGCGCGAAAACCCGGAAATGGAACGCCGTTGCCAGGAAGTGATCGACCGTTGCTGGCAGTTGGGTGACAAAAACCCGATCAGCTTCATCCACGACGTGGGTGCTGGTGGTCTGTCCAATGCTTTCCCTGAGCTGGTCAACGATGGTGAGCGTGGCGGTCGTTTCGAACTGCGCAACATTCCAAACGACGAGCCGGGCATGGCCCCGCACGAAATCTGGAGCAACGAATCCCAGGAACGCTATGTGATGGCGGTGGGCGTTGCTGATTTCGAGCGCTTCAAAGCGATCTGCGAACGTGAGCGTTGCCCGTTTGCTGTTGTGGGCGAAGCGACTGCTGAACCGCAACTGACCGTGACCGACAGCCACTTCGGCAACAACCCGGTGGACATGCCACTGGAAGTGTTGCTGGGCAAGGCACCGCGCATGCACCGTTCGGCGGTACGTGAAAGCGAAATCGGCGATGATTTCGATCCTGCAACGCTGCAAGTCGGCGAGTGCATCGAACGCGTTCTGCATCACCCGGCTGTGGCCAGCAAAAGCTTCCTGATCACCATCGGCGACCGCTCCATTACCGGTCTGGTTGCACGGGATCAAATGGTCGGTCCGTGGCAGGTGCCTGTGGCTGACGTTGCCGTCACCGCGACCAGCTTCGACGTCTACACCGGTGAAGCCATGGCGATGGGCGAGCGTACTCCGCTGGCACTGCTGGATGCTCCGGCATCGGGCCGTATGGCCATCGGCGAAACCCTGACCAACATCGCGGCCTCGCGTATTGGCAAAATTTCCGACATCAAACTGTCGGCCAACTGGATGTCGGCGGCGGGTCACCCCGGCGAAGACGCCCGTTTGTACGACACCGTAAAAGCTGTCGGCATGGAACTGTGCCCTGAGCTGGGCATCACCATTCCAGTGGGCAAAGACTCGATGTCGATGCAAACCCGCTGGAACGAAGACGGCACCGACAAGACCGTGACCTCGCCGCTGTCGCTGGTGGTGACCGGCTTTGCTCCGGTGCTGGACATTCGTCAGACCCTGACCCCTGTGCTGCGCATGGACAAGGGCCTGACCGATCTGGTTCTGATCGACCTGGGCCGTGGCCAAAACCGTATGGGCGCCTCGATCCTGGCCCAGACCTACGGCAAGCTGGGCAAACACGCCCCAGACGTGGATGACGCAGAAGACCTCAAGGCCTTCTTCGCGGTTATTCAAGGTCTGAATGCTGACGGCCATCTGCTGGCTTACCACGACCGTTCTGACGGTGGTTTGCTGACCAGCGTGATGGAAATGGCTTTTGCCGGTCATTGCGGTGTAAACCTGGTACTCGACGGTCTGGCAGAAACTGCCGCTGACATCCCTGCGATCCTGTTCAACGAAGAGTTGGGTGCGGTAATTCAGGTGCGTCAGGACTCGATGGCTGACATCCTTGCGCAGTTCAGCGCTGCCGGTTTGGGCGACTGTGTGGCCGTCATTGGCCAGCCGCGCAACTGCGACGACGTGAGCATCGAATTCAACGGCGAAACCGTGTTTGCTGGTCAGCGCCGTCTGCTGCAACGTCAGTGGGCTGAAACCAGCTTCCAGATCCAGCGTATGCGTGACAACGCCGACTGTGCACAGCAAGAGTTCGACGTGCTGCTGGAAGAAGACAACCCAGGTCTGAGCGTTCAGCTGAGCTTTGATGTCAACCAGAACATCAGCGCGCCTTACATCAAGAAAGGCATTCGCCCTCAGGTTGCCGTACTGCGTGAGCAGGGCGTCAACGGCCAGGTTGAAATGGCGGCGGCGTTTGACCGTGCCGGTTTCAACGCAGTCGACGTCCACATGAGCGACATTCTGGCAGGCCGTGTTGACCTGAACGACTTCAAGGGCATGGTTGCTTGCGGTGGCTTCTCGTACGGTGACGTACTGGGTGCCGGTGAAGGCTGGGCCAAGTCGGCTCTGTTCAACAGCCGTGCACGTGATGCGTTCCAGGGATTCTTCGAACGTACCGACAGCTTCACCCTGGGTGTGTGCAACGGTTGCCAGATGATGTCCAACCTTAGCGAGCTGGTGCCGGGCAGCGAGTTCTGGCCGCACTTCGTGCGTAACCGTTCCGAGCAGTTCGAAGCCCGTGTGGCGATGGTTCAAGTGCAGGAGTCGAACTCGATCTTCCTGCAGGGCATGGCCGGTTCGCGTATGCCAATCGCCATCGCTCACGGCGAAGGTCATGCTGAATTCGCCAGCGAAGAAGCGCTGCTGCAAGCTGATCTGTCGGGTTGCGTCGCACTGCGCTTCGTCGACAACCACGGCAAGGTCACTGAAAGCTACCCGGCCAACCCGAACGGCTCGCCGCGCGGGATTACCGGTCTGACCAGCCGTGACGGCCGTGTAACGATCATGATGCCGCACCCGGAGCGTGTATTCCGCGCGGTGCAGAACTCATGGCGTCCAGAAGAGTGGAACGAAGATGCGCCATGGTTGCGCATGTTCCGTAACGCCCGCGTGTGGGTCGACTAAGCGATGTACAAGCTCAGCTTTTTCGTTCCGCCGAGCCATGTTGAAGTGGTCAAAAGTGCTGTATTCGCCGCCGGTGGCGGACGTATCGGCAACTATGACCACTGCGCCTGGCAGACGTTGGGCCAAGGCCAGTTTCGCGCGTTGGATGGCAGCCAGCCATTCATCGGGCAAACCGGTCAGGTTGAATACGTTGGCGAATGGAAAGTTGAGCTGGTCGTCTCTGATGACCTGATTCAAGCCGTGGTGGCTGCGCTCAAGCTCAGCCACCCGTATGAAACCCCAGCGTATGAAGTGTGGCGCCTGGCGGATTTGTAACTATGGTCTTGTAGGAGCGAGCTTGCTCGCTCCTACAGGTCATTGGTTATGCTGGCTTGATCAACCGCCCCAACACCTCGCTCAATCCCTGCGCCTGTTCCCCTACCAATACATGCCAAACGCCATCGGCGTGCTGGCTGATGCCTTGGCTGCCCAATGCCTTGAGCTGACTCCCGGACAAAGAACGCTCGTCTCCCAGCTTGATTCGCAAGCGGGTGAGCGCCACGCATTCTACGTGTAGCAAATTGCTGCTCCCGCCAAACGCCCCCAACCATTTTTGTGCGTCTTCAGGTGTGATGTTGTGCGCCGGCTCATCGGCCGAGCTTGCCGTATTGACCTTTGGCGTATCGCTGACGTGTGCCAACGCCAGGCGTATCTCATCGGCAATGCTGTCAGCCATCGGACCCACCACCACTTGCAGACTACCCGCACGGCCGGGACGCATCACGCCCATAGCGCCCAAAACCTTGAGTTCACTGTCCTGGGCTTTGTTGCGATCAACCAGTTCCAGGCGCAAGCGCGTGGTGCAGGCGCCTACCGTGATCAGGTTGTTCGGGCCGCCCAATGCCTGAATGTAGGCGTTGGCTCGCTGGTTTTCGGTAAGGGCTGCGACTTCGGTGACCGGGTTGTCTTCGCGGCCCGGAGTCTTGAGGTTGAAGCGGCGGATGCAGTAATCGAACACCAGGTAATAAACAGCGAAGTACGCCAGACCGATGGGAAAGATCATCCAGCCGTTGGTGGACTTGCCCCAGCCCAGCAGCATGTCGATAGCGCCACCAGAAAAGGTGAAGCCCAGATGGATATCAAGCAGGTTGGTGATGGCCATCGATAAGCCGGTCAGCAATGCATGCAGCAAGTAAAGGAGGGGCGCGAGGAACATAAAGGCAAATTCGATGGGTTCGGTAACGCCAGTCAAAAATGCCGTCAGGGCCAGTGACAGGAAAATCCCGCCCATCAATTTGCGTCGCTCAGGCCGTGCGTTGCGGTACATCGCCAGACAGGCAGCAGGCAGGCCGAACATCATGACCGGGAACATGCCGGTCATGAATTGCCCACCGTTTGGGTCGCCCGCAAAGTAGCGGCTGAGGTCGCCGGTCACGATTTCTCCGGCTTCGTTGGTAAAGCTGCCGAACACAAACCACGCCATGTTGTTGAGGATATGGTGCAACCCGGTAATGATCAGCAGCCGATTAAGAACGCCAAAAATGAATGCGCCCAGGCTGCCACTTTCGAGCAGTAATCCCCCCAGGCTGTTGATGCCTTCCTGGATGGGCGGCCAGATCAGGCCAAACAAGGCGCCTAGCGCCACAGCCGCAAAGCCTGTGACGATCGGAACAAACCGCCGACCGCCAAAAAACGCCAGGTACTCCGGCAGTTTGATGTCTTTGAAGCGGTTGTACAGCGCCCCGGCCATCAGGCCGCTGACGATCCCGGCCAGCATGCCCATGTTGATATTGGGATCTAACGCTTTGAGGGTTGAGACCAGTACCAGATAGCCGATGGCGCCTGCCAAACCGGCGGTGCCGTTGTTGTCGCGGGCAAATCCCACGGCAATGCCGATGGCAAAGATCAGCGCCAGATTGGCGAAAATCGTGTTGCCAGCATCGTGGATGATTGCGATGTTCAGCAAGTCGGTGTCGCCCAGGCGCAGTAACAACCCGGCAATGGGCAGGATCGCAATCGGCAGCATCAGCGCCCGACCCAACCGTTGCAGACCTTCGATGAAGTATTGATACATGAGCGGTTCTCCGTCGTGGTTTCTTGTTGTTTTTTTAGCGGTGTGAGCCAGGCAGTGGCCAGTGCTGGCGACAGGCTTCTCGCACTGCGCCAGCACTGCTCAGGTTCAATAGGGACTGGCTTAACGTCTGGCATGCAGCGCTATCCAACAGCCGGACACGGGCCTTGATTTCACCGATTTGTAACGGGCTTACCGACAGCTCGCGAACCCCAAGGCCGATCAGTACCGGGGTGGCCAGCGGATCACTTGCCAGCGCCCCGCAGACACCAACCCAGCGCTGATGTTTGGCCGCGCCGGCGCAGGTTTGAGCAATAAGACGCAACAGCGCCGGGTGTAATGCATCAACGCGTGCGGCCAATCCGGCATGGTCTCGGTCCATGGCCAGGGTGTATTGCGACAAGTCATTGGTGCCGATGGACAGAAAATCAGCGTGCTCGGCCAATTGCTCAGCCAGCAACGCGGCGGCTGGCACTTCGATCATCACCCCCAGTTCCGGGCGTTGCTTGATCCCCATTTCGATGCACAAGGCATCCAGTTGCTGGCGAATTTGCAGCAATTCGTCGACTTCACTGACCATTGGCAACAGGATGCGACAACGTTGTACCGGAGTGACCCGCAGCAGCGCACGCAATTGCTGGTCGAGCACCTGGGGGTGGCGTTGCGCCAGCCGGATGCCGCGCAGGCCCAGCACCGGGTTGGCTTCGGCGGGCAGTGGCAGGTAGTCCAGCTGTTTGTCACCGCCGACGTCGATGGTGCGGATGATCACGGGTTTGTCGCCCATCGCATCCAGTACCGCCTGGTAGGCGTCGAGTTGTTCCTGTTCATTGGGTGCGGTACTGCGCTCGACAAACAGGAACTCGGTGCGCAACAAACCGACGCCATCCGCACCATTGGTGTGGGCGGTGGCGGCATCGTGGCTGGAGCCGACGTTGGCGCCAATTTCAATCTGTATCCCGTCACAGGTCAGTGCTGGTCCGTGGGCGAGTAACAGTTGCTTGGCATAACGCTGCAGGCGGGTAAATGCGGTGCACAACACCTGTTCAATGCGCTCGGCGCTGGGTGCCAGCTCCAGGTGGGCATTGTCGGCATCCAACACCACCAGTTGGCCAGGGCTCAATCTGAGGACCTCTGGTCCCAAGGCGACCAGGCACGGCAGGCCTTTGGCGCGTGCCAGAATCGCCACGTGGGAAGTGGCGCCACCCGCGGCCATGCATAAGCCAGCGACACCTTGTGTGCTTAGCATCAACAAGTCTGAAGGGGTCAGCTCGTGGGCGGCAACAATGGCGCCCGGCGGCACATCGCAGGTTGCGCTTTCACCCAGCAGCGCCCTTAGCACGCGTTGCCGTAAATCGTGCAAATCGTTGGAGCGTTCAGCCAGCAACGTGCTGCCCAGTGCTTGCAGAATGGCGCATTGCATCTCGATGGCATCGCTCCAGGCATGGGCGGCGTCGCGGCCCAGGGCGATGGCGGTCTGGCTGGCATCCAGAAGCGCGCTGTCTTCCAGCAAGGCCAGATGCGTGGCGAAAATCGCTTCTTCGTCGACGTTGCGTTGCGCCCGTGCGGCGACCAGCGTGAGCTGGATCTCGTCGCGCACTTGTTGCAGTGCCGTATTCAGCACCTGCAGTTGCTCATCCGGGAGGTGATTGCCAAGGTCGGGCGGCAACTGGACCGTGCCTAAGTAAAACAGCGGACCGCTCGCCTGACCGGGCGCAGCGCATACACCGTTTAATTGACCTTCTTTTTCTGGGGGGCGAATCGGTGTTGTCGTGGGCAGATGAGACGTTGGTGCGGGTTCGGTTTGCGTTTGGCTGAGTGCGGCCAACAGCGCCTGGAGGGTGGCCTCTGCGTCGTCACCTTCGCAGCTGACGAGCACTTCATCGTGTTGATTGATACCCAGCCCCATCAGGCTGACCAGGCTGTCGCACGGTGCCGAGCGGGTGCCCATGTGCAGACGTGACGTGCTTTGGAAACTCAGCGCGGTTTTGCGTACCAGCGCCGCCGGGCGGGCATGCAGCCCGCCGTGGTGGGTGATGCGCACGCTGCCTTGGGCTTGTTGAGGTGTGCTGTCAGCGGTCGACGCGGCAGTCTGCAACTGACGCGGGACGATATGCAGCAGCGGTTCGCCGACCCGGGCTGAGTGTGGTTCAAGGGCGTGCAGTTCAAAGTGCTCGCCATTGGTCAGCACCAACAGGCTGATCAGGCTTTTACAGCCTTGCGCGACTTGATCGGGGTTGAAGCGCAGCAGCGGCTGGCCGTTACTGACCGGTGCGCCATTCTCCACCAGCAGCTCAAAGCCTTCGCCTTGCAGCTCAAAGGTGTCCAGCCCCAAGTGCAAGAGCAATTCGGCACCGTTTTCGGCGCGTATCGTCAGGGCGTGGGAGGTCTTGGCAACGTGTACCACCACGCCGTCACAGGGCGCATACAAACAGTCGTTCAGCGGGTCGATGCCAATACCGTCGCCCATCATGCCACTGGAAAACACGTCGTCCGGGACGTTAGACAGCGTGATGATCGGCCCGCTAAGCGGTGCGCTGAGGATGAGTTTTTTATTATTGTGCATGGCGCGCTACTCATTAAATCTGCGGTGGAAGACAACTCAGTGGGTACGGGTCACTTTGCTTAGAAAGCGCGGCTGGTCCGGGTCCAGTCCGCGGGCTTGAGCCAGGCCCGCGGCCATCACGTAGAAACTCTGAATCGCTAGAATCGGGTCCAGATCCGGGTGTGCCGCCTGGCTCAGGGTCAGGTCGCGTTCGGCCACATCTGCTGGTGCCGCCAGCAAAACGCGAGCACCGCGCTGGCGCATATCGCTCGCCAGGGTCAGCAACCCAGCCTGTTCCACGCCGCGGGGGGCAAAGATCAGCAGCGGGTAGTGCTCGTCAATCAAGGCCATGGGGCCGTGGCGTACTTCAGCGCTGCTGAAGGCTTCAGCCTGCAGGTTTGAGGTCTCCTTGAACTTGAGCGCGGCTTCTTGGGCGATGGCAAAGCCTACGCCCCGGCCGATCACCAGCAGCCGTTCGGCATCGCGCAGGATGTCGATGGCTTTGCTCCAGTCCTGCTCGCAGGCGTCGCGCAAGCCGGCGGGCAGTAAATGACCGGCTTGCAGCAAGGCTTGATCATGGGTCCAGTGAGCAATCAGGCGGACGCTGGCGCTCAAGGTGGCAATAAAACTTTTGGTCGCGGCAATACTGTGTTCCGCACCTGCACACAAGGGCAGGGTATAGGCGCTGGCGGCTTCCAGCGGTGAGTGCTCGGCATTCACCAGAGCCACGCTCAAGGCGCCGCGCTCACGCAGCAAGCGCTGGCTGTCCACCAGGTCAGGGCTTTGGCCGGATTGGGAGAAGGCAAACACCGCCTGCCCCTTAACCCGCAAAGGCGACTGGCGCAGCGTGACGACTGACATCGGCAGCGAAGCCACGGGCAGTCCCAGATGTTGCATGGTCAGGTAGGCAAAATAACTCGCGGCATGGTCCGAACTGCCACGGGCGAGGGTCATGGCCACGTCTGGCGGGTTGGCACGAAGGTCGCGGGCGAGGTCAATCAAACGCTGATCGAGACCGGCCAACTGACGTTCGACGGCTTCAGGTGAGGCCAGAGCCTCTTCAAGCATTTTGCAAGACAAGTGCTTCTCCTTCGACCATCACAGCCGTGAGATTGAGTGAGCGATCCAGATACACGCAATCGGCCCAACTGCCGGGTTGCAGGCGGCCACGATCGGTAACGCCGAGGTAGTCGGCAGGGAACTGGGACAGGCGTTGCGAGGCTTCGGCCAGCGGCAGGCCGATTTTCACCAGATTGCGCAGGGCCTGATCCATGGTCAGGGTGCTGCCCGCCAACGTACCGTCGGTCAGGCGTACTCCACCCAGGCATTTGGTGACGGTGTGGCTGCCCAATTGGTATTCGCCATCGGGCATGCCAGTGGCGGCGGTCGAGTCGGTGACGCAGTACAGGCAAGGAATGGCGCGCAAGGCGGCGCGGATGGCGCCGGGATGCACATGGATCAAGTCGGGAATCAGCTCGGCAAAGTGCGCATGGGCCAGGGCGGCACCAAGAATTCCGGGCTCGCGGTGATGCAGCGGGCTCATGGCGTTATACAAATGGGTAAAGCTGGTGGCACCGGCTTCAAGTGCCGCCACGCCTTCCTCATAACTGCCCAGGGTGTGGCCCAGTTGCATGCGAATGCCACGGGCGCTGAGTTGGCCAATCAGTTCGATATGGCCGGCAATTTCAGGGGCGATGGTGATCACCTTGATCGGTGCCAGGCTCAGGTAATCCTCGACTTCGGACAGCAGCGCGGTGTGTGCGAAATTCGGTTGGGCGCCGAGTTTGCCGGGGTTGATAAACGGCCCTTCGAGGTGCACGCCGAGCACGCGGGCGCAGCCCGTGGGGCGTTGTGGGCAGAAGTCGCCGAGGGCGCCGAGCACGCGGCTGATGTCGTGGTTCGGCGCTGTCATGGTGGTGGCGAGCATCGCCGTGGTGCCGAAGCGTAAATGGGTACGGGTGATCGTCTCGAAGGCGTCGTAGCCTTGCATGATGTCTTTGCCGCCACCGCCATGCACATGCAGGTCAATAAAGCCGGGCAATACGTACGCCAGGTCATTGTCTTCGGGGTCGCAGGGGCTTCCCTCAATACCCAGTACTTTGCCGTCCTGATGCAGCAGGCGACCGCGAATCCAGCCTTGGGGAGTGAGGATGTTGTCTTCGGACATGAACGGCTCTCTGAGCGTGGTGTCGAGTGAGGGTTAGCGGCGCAGTTCGGCTACGAAGTCGTAGTAATCGTTGCGGCAATAGGTGTCGGTGACTTCGATCGGCGTGTTGTCTTCGAGGTAGCCGACCCGGGTCATCAGCAGCATGGCGGTGCCCGGCTCAATGCCCACCAAAGCGGCAAACTCCGCCGAGGCGTTGATCGCCTGAATGTGTTGCAGGGCGCGCACCACTGGTTTGCCGATGCTGTCCAGAAACGCGTAGAGCGAGTCGCCGATCATGTGCGGCTGCGGGATCAGCGACGCGGGCAGGGTGCTCATTTCGATGGCCATAACCGTGTCATCAGCTTTGCGCAGGCGTTTGAGGCGCGCGACCTTGTCCGCAGGCGACAGCGCCAGACGGATGAGTTCTTCGTGAGTCGGCGGGGTGATTTCACGTTCCAGCCAGTGTGAGCCCGGCACAAAGCCTTTAAGTCGCAGCATCTCGCTGAAACTTGAAAGGCGTGACAACGGCTGCTCCAGACGCGGCGTAATGAAGGTGCCGGAGCCTTGGCTGCGGCGGATCAGCCCTTGCTCGAACAAGACTTCCAGCGCTTTGCGGGCGGTAACGCGGGACAGGCCCAATAGCTCGCTAAGGCTGCGTTCGGAGGGCAGCGCCTGCTCGGCTTTCCAGACGCCAGCGTGGATCGCACTTTCAAGGTTGCGGGCTAATTGCAGGTACAGCGGCGTGGCCAGAGTGTCGTCCGGGCGCAGAGATAGCAGGGCATTCATGGGCGGGGTGTCCGATGCGGTTATTAGAGTGTTGTCGCTCGGTAATACGCCGAAACTAATACCACTTAAATACCAAGTCAATGCGCGAAAATCGGATTTGCCCAATAGATACTGGGCTTTATCGGATGGCTTATTGGTTTGGTGTTTAAGTGGTATTAGATGTGGTGTGTAGGTGTGACGAAGTTGCGGGCCCTGTGGGGCCCGACGATGTTCAGTGGTATTAAACGCGGGGAGGGGAGCGAGTAACGGGCAGCGGCTGATATTTATTTTTGCTTAAGGGCGAATTTCTATCATCGTGCCATCTTTTGTAAGGTTCCAGACTTCGCGCATTTCGTAGTTCTTCATCGCGATGCAACCGTCGGTCCAGTCCAGGGTGTGGAACAGCGATTCGGGGTTGTCTGCTGTGTCGGGCGTGCCGTGGATCATGATCATTGAGCCTGGGCTAAAACCTTCGCGTCTGGCCAGGGCCGCATCGCTGACGTTGGGGTAGGAAATATGCATCGAGAGGTTGAACTTCTCGCTCTTCTTGCGCCAGTCGATCCAGTAAAGCCCTTCGGGCGTGCGTTTGTCGCCCTCGCGAATTTTCGGCCCCTTGGGTTGTTTGCCCAATGAAATGCGGTACGTCTTGATCGGCTTGCCATCGCTGATCAGTTGCAGCCTGCGAGCGGACTTGAGCACCAGAATCTTGTCGACAGCCATGCCGGTACTGGGTTGTTGCAAGGGCTGGGCAGGTTTAAACAGCTGCTTTTCATCGACGGTTTTACCGTTGATGGTGACGATCACGTCAGCTTGGCCAATAAGGGGAAACGACAGGCAAAGGGCGGCGAACAACCAGCGCATTAGAAGGGCATTCCTAAAGGTACGAAGCAAACATCATTATTGTTGGGAGTTGGTCAGGCTGCTCAGGGGCGGTACAGCCTCGCTGCGCACGGGGTAGGTGTTGCCCGGCCGGTCAGCGAAAAAGCATTCTAGGGTACGACTGACCGTGCGAAAAGCCAGCTCTGACCAAGGGATATCAGCTTCGTCGAAGAGTTGCACTTCAAGGCTCTCAACACCTGGGGCAAAGTCGAGACTTTGCAGCTCGGCGCGATAGAAAATATGCACCTGATTGATATGTGGCACATCGATCAGGGTGTAGATGGCCAAGTGCTCGACCTCGGCACAGGCTTCTTCCCGGGTTTCGCGCCGAGCGGCCTGCTCAACGGTTTCGCCGTTTTCCATAAAACCTGCGGGCAGTGTCCAGTAGCCTTTGCGCGGCTCGATGGCGCGCCGACACAGCAGCACCTGCGTACCCCAGGTGGCCAGGCACCCGGCAACAATGTTGGGGTTTTGATAATGAATGATCTGGCAATGATCGCAGACATAACGCAGGCGCGAGTCGCCTTGCGGAATATGTTGGCTGACCGAATGGCCGCACTGGTTGCAAAATTTCATGCTGTGTTCTCTGGTCTGGCGCCTATCTTGGGGGCTGAGACAGGCTGGCGGCAAGTCCCGTATTGCTGGGTGCGACAGTGTGGGGCTTGGGTGCCTCGTGTAATTTGGTGCATGATGCCCGATAAGTGACGGATCGAGATGACCTATGCTGGACGAGCTACTTGGCCGTGTGAGCCGCTACACCCCTCGGACGCTGGAAACAGAACGCAGTTTCCCTGAGGCTGCGGTGCTGTTGCCGGTAACGCGCAGTGCCAAACCTGAACTGATTTTGACCCTGCGCGCCAGCGGGTTGTCGACTCACGGCGGTGAAGTGGCTTTCCCCGGCGGGCGGCGTGATCCTGAAGACCCTGACCTGGTGTTTACCGCCTTGCGTGAAGCCGAAGAAGAAATCGGCCTGCCACCGGGGTTGGTTGAGGTGATCGGACCGCTCAGTCCCTTGATATCGTTGCACGGTATTCGCGTGACGCCTTACGTAGGGGTCGTGCCGGACTACGTTGAGTATTTGGCCAACGATGCGGAGATCGCTGCCGTGTTCAGCGTCCCGCTGGAGTTCTTCCGTCAGGACCCGCGTGAACACACCCATCGCATCGACTACCAGGGGCGCAGTTGGTATGTGCCCAGCTACCGTTTTGGCGTTTACAAAATCTGGGGCCTGACCGCGATCATGATCGTAGAGCTGATGAACCTGCTCTACGATGACGTCAATATCAACCTGCATGCCCCGCCAGAACGCTTTATTAACATCTAGAACCATCTATAGATGGTCGCGCCTGCCTTGAGGATATTCCCATGAAGTACCGCCTGGGCGATTCGCTCGTCGAAACCCATCCCGACAGTTGGGCTGCTCCCAACGCCACGCTGATCGGCAAGGTGCGGCTCGAAGAGGGTGCCAGTGTCTGGTTCAACGCTGTGTTGCGTGGCGATAACGAACTGATCCTGATCGGCAAGCACAGCAATGTGCAGGACGGTGCGGTGATGCACACCGACATGGGCTACCCGTTGACCTTGGGCACAGGCGTGACCATTGGTCATAACGCCATGCTGCATGGCTGTACGGTAGGCGATTACAGCCTGATCGGGATCAACGCGGTGATTCTCAATGGCGCGAAAATTGGCAAGCACTGCATCATCGGCGCGAACTCGCTGATCGGCGAAGGCAAGGTAATCCCTGACGGTTCATTGGTCATGGGCTCACCAGGCAAAGTGGTGCGAGACTTGACCGACGAGCAGAAACAAAAGCTTGAGGCCAGCGCGGCGCACTACGTGGAAAACGGCCAGCGCTACGCCAGAGACCTGCAGGTGCAAGCGTCATGAGCGAAGCAGAACGTCCGGTCGGCTCACCGTGTGTGAACATTTGCGCACTGGACGACGATGACGTATGTACCGGCTGCCAGCGCACCGTTGCCGAAATCACCCGTTGGAGCCGCATGACCAACCCAGAGCGTCGTGAGGTGCTGGTGTTGTGCCATGAACGGGCCACGGCGAGCGGCATGATCTGGGGCAACCTGTAGGAGCGAGCTTGCTCGCGATGGAGTCACCGAGTCGCTTGCATCGCGAGTAAGCTCGCTCCTACAAATACAGGCATGACTCAAGTACCCTGTGCGCCTTATTTAGAGGTGTCGCCCGTTCCCATGCTGTTTCTAATCGCTTATATCGCCAGCGTCGTGCTGATCAACTTCGCGTTTTCCACGGCGCCGCATCTGGACATTATCTGGTCGGCCTGGGGCGGGCTGGTGTTCGTGCTGCGTGACATGGTGCAAACCCGCTTCGGGCATGGCGCCATTTTGGCCATGCTGGCAGCGCTGGTGCTGTCGTATATCACCTCTGATCCTTCGATTGCGCTGGCCAGCGCCACGGCTTTCGCGGTGTCCGAATGCATTGACTGGCTGGTGTTCAGCATCACCAAGCGGCCGTTGCATGATCGGCTGTGGATCAGCTCGGCGCTGAGCATTCCTATTGATACCTTTATCTTCTTCGGCATGATCGACGCCTTTACCCCTGGCGTGATCCTCATCGCCATGGGCTCAAAATTTGCCGGTGTCACCTGTGTGTGGCTGGCGATGGCCTGGCGCTTGCGCAAAGCGGCTGCCCAGTAAAGCCAGAGGCCTTGGATCATGTAAAATGCCGGCCTTTCTTCCCAGCAGGCGCAAGCTTTGCGAGCGCCTTCGATGATTTGCTTCCTTGAGGACCTGAAATGACCCGTATCGGAACTCCACTGTCGCCGACCGCGACCCGCGTATTGCTGTGTGGCTGCGGCGAGCTGGGTAAAGAAGTTGTCATTGAGTTGCAGCGCCTGGGCGTCGAAGTGATTGCTGTCGATCGCTACGCCAACGCACCGGCGATGCAGGTTGCGCACCGCAGCCACGTCATCAATATGCTCGACGGCGCAGCTCTGCGCGCCGTGATTGAGGCCGAAAAGCCGCATTTTATCGTTCCGGAAATCGAAGCCATCGCCACGGCGACACTGGTTGAGCTGGAAGCAGAAGGCTTCACCGTGATTCCAACTGCGCGTGCAGCTGCGCTGACCATGAACCGTGAGGGCATTCGTCGCCTGGCGGCAGAAGAGCTGGACCTGCCGACGTCGCCGTATCACTTCGCCGACACCTTTGAGGACTACAGCAAGGCGGTGCTGGATCTGGGCTTCCCGTGTGTGGTCAAGCCGGTGATGAGTTCGTCGGGCAAAGGCCAAAGCCTGTTGCGCAGCGCTGATGATGTGAAAAGTGCCTGGGACTACGCCCAGGAAGGTGGCCGGGCAGGTAAAGGCCGGGTCATCATCGAAGGCTTTATCGACTTCGACTACGAGATCACCTTACTCACTGTGCGTCACATCGGTGGCACCACGTTCTGCGCGCCAGTCGGTCACCGTCAGGAGAAGGGCGACTATCAGGAATCCTGGCAGCCGCAGGCCATGAGCCCGGTGGCGCTGGCTGAGTCCGAGCGAGTTGCCAAGGCTGTGACTGAGGCGCTGGGTGGTCGTGGTCTGTTTGGGGTTGAGCTGTTTATCAAGGGTGATCAGGTGTGGTTCAGCGAAGTCTCGCCACGTCCGCATGACACCGGTTTGGTGACCCTGATTTCTCAGGACCTGTCGCAGTTCGCACTGCATGCGCGGGCGATTTTGGGTTTGCCGATTCCGCTGATTCGTCAGTTCGCTCCATCGGCTTCGGCAGTGATTCTGGTGGAGGGTCAATCCACCCAGACCGCCTTCTCCAACCTTGGAGCGGCCTTGAGCGAACCAGATACGGCGTTGCGCCTGTTTGGCAAGCCTGAAGTCAACGGCCAGCGCCGCATGGGCGTTGCCCTGGCGCGAGATGAGTCGATTGAAGCAGCGCGGGCCAAAGCGACCCGTGCAGCAAAAGCCGTCGTTGTAGAGCTGTAACGAAATATCGATCGGATGATTTATCTGTAGGAGCGAGCTTGCTCGCGATGCATGTGACACGGTTTTCAGTCAGACCGTGTTGATCCAATCGCGAGCAAGCTCGCTCCTACAGAGGTCATGTCTTCTTACGCGACCTTGTTCAGGTCCGTCTCCCTTGTTTCCTTCAAGCACAGCACAGCGATCAAGCTGAGCACTGCTGCGCCTGACACATAGCCGCCCACCCAGCTCAAGCCGCCCATGCTCACCAGCTTCTGGGCGAAGAACGGTGCAGCCGATGCACCGACGATGCCGCCCAGGTTGTAGGCTGCCGATGCGCCGGTGTAGCGCACACGGGTCGGGAACAGTTCGGGTAGCAGGGCGCCCATTGGAGCAAAGGTCACGCCCATCAAAAACAGCTCAATGCACAGGAACAGCGCCACACCCCAGGTCGAACCTTGGGTGAGCAGCGGTTCCATAAGGAAGCCGGACAAAATCGCCAGTACCCCACCGACAATCAGCACCGGTTTGCGCCCGTAGCGATCACTGGCCCAGGCCGACAGTGGTGTGGCGGCGGCCATGAACAGCACGGCAAAGCACAGCAGGCCGAGGAAGGTCTCGCGGGTGTAACCCAAGGTGGATACGCCATAGCTCAGCGAGAACACCGTTGAGATATAGAACAGCGCATAGCACACCACCATTGAGGCGGCACCCAGCAGCATCGGTGCCCAGTATTGGCTGAAGAGCTCAACGATCGGCATTTTCACCCGTTCGTGTTGCGCCACCGCTTTGGCGAATACCGGGGTTTCTTCCAGCTTCAGGCGTACATACAGGCCGACCATCACCAGTGCTGCGCTGAGCAGGAACGGAATCCTCCAGCCCCATGAACGGAACTGTTCGTCGGTCAGGCTCATGGCCAGGATCAGAAACAAGCCGTTGGCCGCCAGAAAGCCAATCGAGGGCCCCAGTTGCGGGAACATGCCGTACCAGGCGCGCTTGCCCTTGGGGGCGTTCTCGGTGGCCAGTAGCGCTGCACCGCCCCATTCGCCACCTAATCCCAGGCCTTGGCCGAAGCGCAGGACGCACAGCAGAATCGGTGCCCAGGCGCCAATGGTGGCGTAGCCCGGCAGCACGCCGATCAAGGTGGTACACACACCCATCAGTAGCAAGGAGGCAACCAGAGTGGATTTTCGTCCGACCCGGTCACCAAAGTGGCCGAACAGGAAAGAGCCCAGCGGGCGGGCAAGAAAGGCGATGCCAAAGGTCATAAACGCCGACAGCATTTGAGCTGTGCCGGACGCTTGGGGAAAAAATATTGGGCCGATGACCAGCGCTGCCGCCGTGGCATACACATAGAAGTCGTAGAACTCGATGGCGGTGCCAATAAAACTGGCCGTCGCTACGCGGGTTGCAGAGTTGACCGGTTTATCGGACGCAGCTTCGCTGTAAGTGGTGCTGGTGGTCATGCGCATATCCCTGGCAATTATGAGCTCTTTAGCCGTTGTCAGCCTTTGCAGCGGACAAGGTAGAGCGTTTTTTATGGTTGTTTAGCCAGTGGGGCGCAGATCAAATTGGCTATGCCCCAGCAGCTTGGGTAAGCGGGGATGATTATAGGGAGGCCTGTTTGAATGTAACAAGACCTTGCGCGGCGATTAAACCGCGGGCTTGACGCTGCTGTGCCAGATCAGCACGCGGCTGACGCGGTTATCTTCGGTCTCGAGGATTTCCAGACGATAAGCCCCGATTTTTAGGCAAACCGTGGTTTCCGGAATGGTTTCCAGTGCTTCGGTGACAAGCCCGTTGAGGGTTTTCGGGCCGTCGCAGGGCAGGTGCCAGCCCAGGCTTTTATTCAGTTCGCGGATGGACGCTGCGCCGTCAATCACAAAGCGTCCGTCAGGCAGGGGATCAATGTGTGGGTTGTCGGTGTCTTGCTCGTTTTCGAATTCGCCAACGATCTCTTCGAGAATGTCTTCAAGTGTAACGATGCCGAGCACTTCGCCGTATTCGTCGACCACCACGCCCATGCGCCGCTGCTGCTTGTGGAAGTTCAGCAGTTGCAATTGCAGTGGGGTGCTTTCCGGGACGAAGTAGGGTTCGTGGCAGACAGCCAGCAACGCCTCTTTGGTCAGGCTTGCATCAGGTAGCAGGTGCTGAATATGTCGAGTATTGAGGATGGCCTCGACCTGGTTGATGTCATTGTGGAACACCGGCAGGCGTGTGCGTTGGGTCTGGCGCAGTTGCTCGATCAGGTCTTCGATGGCGTCATCGAGGTTCAAGCCTTCAACCTCGTTGCGCGGGATCAGGATGTCGTTGACTGTAATGTTGTCCAGCGCATGAATGCCTGACAGCAGATGCGGGCGGCTGCTGGATTGTTCATCGTCCTGCTGGGTGTCTTCATGCTGGCGAGGCAGTTGGGGGTCGGCACGATGAACTACGTTGACGCGCTGGCGTAAAAAGAAGCCGACAAGCATCCCGGCTCCAGCGATCAAAAGTGCCAATACTGCGAGCATCGGCCCGGGGGGCAAGCTGTCCATAATTATCGCCCGTCAGATATGCAGAATGTATTCGCGAACCAGCTTGCTGCCAAAGTAGGCCAGCATCAACAGGCAGAAACCGGCAAACGTCCAGCGGATGGCTTTATGCCCGCGCCAGCCGAGATGGTGGCGCCCCAATAACAGTACGCTGAACACGATCCAGGCCAGGCAAGCCAGCAGGGTTTTGTGTACCAGATGCTGGGCGAACAGGTTGCCCAAAAACAGCCAGCCCGAGATCAGCGACAGTGACAGCAGCGACCATCCGGCCCACAGGAAACCGAACAGCAGGCTTTCCATGGTTTGCAGAGGCGGGAAGTTTTTGATCAGGCCCTTGGGGTGCTTGTGCTTGAGCTGATAGTTTTGCAGCGACAGCAACAAGGCCTGGAACACCGCAATGGTGAACATGCCGTAGGCCAGAATCGACAGCAGAATATGAGCCAGGATGCCGGGCTCTTCATTAATAACCTGAACCGTGCCGGGTGGCGCGAATTCGGACAGCAGCACCGTGAGCATTCCCAGCGGGTATAAAAGCAGCAGCAGGTTCTCGACCGGAATACGGGCGCAGGCGACGAGTGTCACGCTGATAACCGCCACGGCAATCAGGCTGGCCGCGCTGAAGAAGTCCAGCTCAAGGCCGGCCGGGGTCATCAGGTGGGTAAACAGGCTGGTGGCGTGGGTGAGTACGGCAAGAATGCCGAGCGTCACCAACAGGCGTTTGTTTGCCTTTGCGCCTTGGCGCAGGCAAGTGCCTTGGTAGAAGGTCGCAGCGGCATATAAGCAGGCGGCGGCGAGGCTGGGTAGCAAGCTGGGTGACAAGGGGAGCATAAATCCTGTTAGGCAAGCCCGAAAGGGCTGAGTTTGGCATACAACCGCCTGCGCACGAAAGACCACATAAGCCGACGGCAAGGTGTCCGCCGGGGCCAGTCTTCGCTATAATCCGCGACCTGCCCACGCCGCAGGCTCGCCGAGCATCAGTTTTACACGGGCTGGGCCGCAATAACCCCGGTCTACTTTGGGCCTGAAAGGATCGCGCATGTTTGAAAATTTAACCGATCGTCTCTCGCAGACGCTGCGCCATGTCACCGGCAAGGCCAAGCTGACCGAGGACAATATCAAAGACACCCTGCGTGAAGTGCGCATGGCGTTGCTGGAAGCCGACGTGGCTTTGCCAGTGGTCAAGGACTTCGTCGCTGCGGTCAAAGAGCGCGCTGTGGGCACCGAAGTGTCGCGCAGCCTGACGCCGGGCCAGGCGTTCGTGAAAATCGTTCAGGCTGAACTCGAAAGCCTGATGGGTGTTGCCAACGAGGATCTGGTCCTCAATGTCACGCCGCCTGCTGTAGTGTTGATGGCCGGTTTGCAGGGTGCGGGTAAAACCACCACTGCTGGTAAGCTGGCGCGCTTCCTTAAAGAGCGCAAAAAGAAAACCGTGATGGTGGTGTCGGTCGACGTTTACCGTCCGGCCGCGATCAAGCAGCTGGAAACCCTGGCGGGCGAAGTGGGCGCTACGTTCTTCCCGTCCGATATCAGCCAGAAGCCAGTTGCCATTGCCCTGGCTGCCATCAATGAAGCCAAGCTGAAATTCATTGACGTGGTGATTGTCGATACCGCGGGTCGTCTGCACATCGACGCCGAAATGATGACGGAGATTCAGGAGCTGCACGCGGCGGTCAAGCCTGCAGAAACCCTGTTCGTCGTTGACGCCATGACCGGTCAGGATGCCGCCAACACGGCCAAGGCCTTTGGCGACGCGCTACCACTGACCGGTGTGATCCTGACCAAGGTCGACGGTGATGCGCGTGGCGGTGCAGCATTGTCTGTGCGCTCGATTACCGGCAAGCCGATCAAGTTCATCGGTATGGGCGAGAAGAGCGATGCGCTTGAGCCGTTCCATCCGGATCGTATCGCTTCGCGCATCCTGGGCATGGGTGACGTGCTCAGCCTTATCGAACAGGCCGAACAGACCCTCGATAAAGACAAAGCCGACAAACTGGCGAAAAAGCTCAAGAAAGGTAAAGGCTTCGATCTCGAAGACTTCCGCGATCAACTGCAACAGATGAAAAACATGGGCGGCCTTGGCGGTCTCATGGACAAGCTGCCGAACATGGGTGGCGTGAATCTGGCGCAAATGGGCAATGCCCAGGGCGCAGCAGAAAAGCAGTTCAAGCAAATGGAAGCCATCATCAACTCCATGACGCCGGCCGAGCGCCGTGACCCTGACCTGATCAGTGGTTCGCGCAAACGCCGTATTGCCATGGGTTCCGGCACTCAGGTGCAGGACATCGGCCGCTTGATCAAGCAGCACAAGCAGATGCAAAAGATGATGAAGAAGTTCTCCGCCAAAGGCGGAATGGCGAAAATGATGCGCGGCATGGGCTCAATGATGCCCGGCGGCGGCATGCCAAAAATGTAATTTACCCGCGCAAGCGCTTGCGTTTGCGCACCCCGCAGTTATGCGGGACACCCGGTAAACCCGCACTGTGCGGGAGCCGACCTGCCGTCATTCGTGGCGGCCTTATAGCAAATCTTTATGGCACGCCGATAGGCGCCAGAAAAAGACATTTGCAAAAGTCCGGATATTCCTTAGAATATGCGGCCTTTCGGGCACCTATGCCCGCTGTGCATTTAGATTTGCAGCACCGACTACAGGAACGATGTTCACATGCTAACAATCCGTCTTGCCCTTGGCGGCTCCAAAAAGCGCCCGTTTTACCACTTGACCGTTACCGATAGCCGTAACCCACGTGACGGTTCCCACAAGGAACAAATTGGCTTCTTCAACCCGGTTGCTCGTGGTCAAGAAGTTCGTTTCTCCGTTAAAGAAGACCGTCTCGCCTACTGGCTGGGTGTCGGTGCACAACTGTCTGAGCGTGTTGCTCAGCTGGTTAAAGAAAACGCTAAGGCTGCGGCCTGAGCAATATGAGCGTGACGCCTGAAACTGCTGATGATTTGATCGTTATCGGCAAAATCTACTCGATTCACGGCGTACGCGGCGAAGTGAAGGTTTATTCCTTTACGGATCCAATTGATAACCTGTTGGACTACAAAAAGCTGACGCTTCGGCGCGGTAATGATGTACGACAGGCAGAGCTGGTCAGTGGCCGTTCACACAACGGCAAGTTTCTGGTTGTGAAGCTCAAGGGTCTCGATGACCGTGATGAAGCTGGTCTTCTTCGCGAATTCGAAATCTGCGTGCCGCGTAACCTGTTTCCTGAGCTGACCGACGGCGAGTACTACTGGTACCAGCTGCAGGGTCTAAAAGTGACCAACCTCGAAGGGCAATTGCTCGGCAAGGTTGTTGATCTGATGGAAACTGGCTCGAACGATGTCATGGAAGTCAAACCTTGCCCAGGTAGCCTGGATGATCGTGATCGCTTGTTGCCCTATACAGAGCAATGCGTGTTGAACATCGACCTGGTAGCCGGCGAGATGAAGGTGGATTGGGATGCGGACTTCTAAGCGTGGCTAATTTGCGCGTAGAAGTGATCAGTTTGTTTCCCGAAATGTTTTCCGCCATCAGCGACTACGGCATCACCAGTCGCGCGGTGAAACAAGGGCTCTTGCAGCTCACCTGTTGGAATCCGCGAGACTACACAACGGACCGACATCACACTGTGGACGATCGCCCATTTGGCGGTGGTCCGGGCATGGTGATGAAGATCAAGCCTCTGGAAGATGCACTGGTTCAGGCCAGACAAGCAGCCGGAGAGGCGGCGAAGGTTATTTACCTGTCGCCCCAAGGCCGTCAACTGAATCAGTCGGCGGTACGCGAACTGGCGAATGAGGAAGCATTAATCCTCATTGCAGGTCGTTATGAAGGCATTGACGAGCGTTTTATAGACGCTTATGTCGATGAAGAGTGGTCGATTGGTGACTATGTACTCTCTGGTGGCGAGCTGCCGGCGATGGTCCTGATTGATGCGGTTACACGACTGCTGCCTGGAGCTTTAGGGCATGCGGACTCCGCCGAGGAAGATTCCTTTACGGATGGTTTGCTGGATTGCCCGCACTACACCCGACCGGAGGTGTATGCGGATCAGCGTGTTCCCGACGTATTGCTAAGTGGCAATCACGCACACATCCGGCGTTGGCGTTTACAGCAGTCCCTTGGTCGGACCTATGAACGACGCGCCGATCTTCTGGAAAGCCGCTCGCTTTCTGGAGAAGAGAAGAAGCTGCTCGAGGAATACATCCTCGAGCGGGACGATAGTTAACAACGTATCGATGGTAGATCCGACGATCTACCTTAGGAGCACAGCATGACTAACAAAATCATCCTTGCACTCGAAGCAGAGCAGATGACCAAAGAGATCCCTACCTTTGCCCCGGGCGACACCATTGTCGTTCAGGTGAAAGTGAAGGAAGGCGACCGTTCGCGTCTGCAAGCGTTCGAAGGCGTGGTAATTGCCAAGCGTAACCGTGGTGTGAACAGTGCTTTCACTGTTCGTAAAATCTCCAACGGTGTTGGCGTAGAGCGTACTTTCCAGACCTACAGCCCGCAAATCGACAGCATGGCCGTTAAGCGTCGCGGTGACGTTCGTAAAGCCAAGCTGTACTACCTGCGTGACCTGTCCGGTAAAGCAGCTCGCATCAAGGAAAAACTGGCTTAAGTCCAGCTTCCCGATGCAGAAAGAAGCAGCCTTCGGGCTGCTTTTTTGTGCCTGAAATTTGTAAGACCTTTGTCCAGTTGTAGGTAGTAAAAGCATGACTCCGCGTGAGCAAGAGATTCAACGCCGTACCGAATTGTCAGTCACCCGCATCACCAAAGCCGTATTCCCCTCGACCACCAATCACCACAACACACTCTTTGGCGGCACCGCCCTGGCCTGGATGGACGAAGTCTCGTTTATCGCAGCGACCCGTTTTTGCCGCTTGCCGCTGGTGACCGTGTCCACTGATCGCATCGACTTTAATCATCCCATTGCAGCTGGCTGTATTGTCGAGTTGATTGGTCGTGTGGTGAAAGTTGGCAACACCAGCCTCAAGGTTGAAGTTGAGGTGTATGTCGAAAGCATGACCTGCGACAGCCGAGAGTTGGCGATTCAGGGCGCGTTCAGCTTTGTCGCCATCGACGAAGACAAGCGCCCGGTACCGGTGTTGCCTTGATTGGTGCATGCCAGGCAGTGCGGTGTGCCTGATTAATCGCGGTGATGCTATCGCCAGGTCAGACACCTGCGGGTTTTTGTTTATCGCAATGGCCAGCCGTGAAAGACTGACGCCCACTTTTACAGTTCACTCTTTGAGCGCCAATGCCTGCTATCGACAACCCCTTGATCGACCGCTTTCTGGATGCCTTGTGGCTTGAGAAAGGCCTGTCAGACAACACCCGTGGCGCTTATCGCAGCGATTTGGCGCTATTCAATGGCTGGTTGCAGGAGCGCGGTATCGAGTTGATCAATGCTGGGCGTGATCTGATTCTGGATCATCTGGGCTGGCGTCTTGAGCAGGCTTACAAGCCACGTTCTACGGCGCGCTTTCTGTCCGGAGTGCGTGGCTTTTATCGCTATTTATTGCGCGAAAAATTGATTGCAGTCGACCCTACCTTGCAGGTTGAGATGCCGCAGTTGGGCAGGCCGTTGCCCAAGTCATTGTCTGAGGCCGACGTTGAGGCGTTGCTTGCAGCACCTGATCTGAGCGAGGTCATCGGCCAGCGCGATCGGGCGATGCTCGAAGTGCTGTATGCCTGCGGACTGCGGGTAACCGAACTGATCAGCCTGACCCTGGAGCAGGTCAACCTGCGTCAGGGCGTGCTGCGAGTGATGGGCAAGGGCAGCAAAGAACGGTTGGTGCCGATGGGTGAGGAGGCCATCGTCTGGGTGGAGCGCTACATGCGCGATGCCCGACATGAGCTACTCAACGGGCGGCCCAGTGATGTGTTGTTCCCCAGCCAACGCGGCGAACAAATGACCCGCCAGACCTTCTGGCACCGCATCAAGCACCAGGCCAAAGTCGCTGGCATCGACAAGTCACTGTCGCCTCATACCTTGCGCCATGCCTTCGCCACTCATTTACTCAATCACGGTGCCGACTTGCGTGTGGTGCAAATGCTGCTGGGGCACAGTGACCTGTCCACCACTCAGATTTACACCCACGTAGCACGTGCCCGCCTGCAAGACTTGCATGCCCGCCATCACCCGCGTGGCTAGCATCAACCGGGGTCGGCCATGCAAGTCATCTGTGGTAGGCTTTGGCGTTTTTTAGAAAGCGAGCCGCCTCAAACCCTTTTTCATCGCAGGGTGTTCAGGGTTGGCCGTTTTGTCCGCCTTCAGGAGTTCTCATGCGCGTGACCCAAATTTTTGCCGCCGCAGCCATTGCGTTGGTCAGCACCTTTTCTTTCGCCGACACTGGCGCCGAGCAAGCTATTCGTAAAAGCCTTGAAGCGCTGCAACTGGATGTTCCGGTCGAGAGCGTTAGTGCAAGCCCGATGGCCGGTCTGTATGAAGTCAAACTCAAGGGCAGCCGCGTGCTGTATGCCAGCGCTGATGGACAATTCATCGTGCAAGGCTATATGTTTCAGCTCAAGGACGGTAAACCGGTCAATCTGACTGAAAAAGCCGAGCGCGTGGGCGTAGCCAAATTGATCAACGGTATTCCGGTAGCAGAAACCGTCGTTTACCCTGCAATTGGCGAAACCAAGTCGCATATCACCGTTTTTACCGACACCACTTGCCCGTATTGCCACAAATTGCACGCCGAGGTCCCTGAATTGAACAAAATGGGGATCGAAGTGCGTTATGTTGCTTTCCCGCGTCAGGGCTTGGGCTCGCCGGGTGACCAGCAACTGCAAGCGGTCTGGTGTTCCAAGGACAAGAAAAGCGCCATGGACAACATGACGGATGGCAAAACGGTCGAGGTGCCAAAATGCGTCAACCCGGTTGCCAAGCAGTTCGCGATGGGTCAGTCGATTGGTGTAAATGGTACGCCGGCCATTGTTTTGGCCGATGGCCAAGTGATTCCGGGCTACCAGCCAGCGGCTCAGGTTGGCAAGCTGGCACTCAGTGCCAAATAATTCTGCATCGTCAGGGCAAGGCTTTGACGATCATGGCCAGGCAGGTCAACTGCCTGGTTACTAATTGAGAACTGTGGCAATCCACGGTTGTTTTTCACGGCCGGCCTTGAGTCGGCCGTTTTATGGGGAGTTCAGCGTGAATCCGGTCAAAGTAGGTATCTGTGGGCTCGGGACCGTCGGTGGCGGCACCTTCAACGTACTAAAGCGTAACGCCGAGGAGATTGCCCGCCGTGCCGGGCGTGGAATCCAGGTTGCGCAAATTGCCATGCGTACGCCAAACCCTCAGTGCGACATTACCGGTACCCCCATTACCAACGATGTATTCGCTGTCGCGACCAACCCTGAAATCGACATCGTGATCGAGCTGATTGGTGGCTACACCATCGCTCGCGATCTGGTGCTCAAAGCCATCGAAAACGGCAAGCACGTGGTTACCGCCAACAAGGCGCTGATTGCCGTGCATGGCAACGAAATTTTCGCCAAGGCTCAGGAAAAGGGCGTGATCGTTGCGTTCGAAGCCGCCGTTGCTGGTGGTATTCCGGTGATCAAAGCGATTCGTGAAGGCCTGTCTGCCAACCGCATCAACTGGGTGGCGGGCATCATCAATGGCACCGGCAACTTCATCCTCACTGAGATGCGTGAAAAGGGCCGTACCTTTGAAGACGTGCTGGCCGAAGCCCAGGCGTTGGGCTACGCCGAAGCTGATCCGACCTTCGACGTTGAAGGCATCGACGCTGCACACAAACTGACTATTCTGGCGTCGATTGCATTCGGTATTCCGTTGCAATTCGACAAGGCCTACACCGAGGGCATCACCAAGCTGACCACGGCTGACGTGAACTACGCAGAGGCGCTGGGCTATCGCATCAAGCACTTGGGTGTGGCGCGCAGCACGGCCAGCGGTATCGAGTTGCGGGTTCACCCGACACTGATCCCGGCTGATCGTCTGCTGGCCAACGTTAACGGTGTGATGAACGCCGTCATGGTCAATGGTGATGCGGCAGGTTCGACGCTGTTCTACGGCGCGGGTGCCGGCATGGAGCCAACGGCTTCGTCTGTAGTGGCCGACCTGGTCGACGTGGTGCGTGCCATGACCTCCGATCCAGAGAACCGCGTACCGCACCTGGCCTTCCAGCCGGACTCGCTGTCCGCGCACCCGATCCTGCCGATTGATGCATGCGAAAGTGCCTACTACTTACGCATCCAGGCCAAAGACCACCCGGGTGTCCTGGCCCAGGTAGCCAGTATCTTGTCCGAGCGCGGTATCAACATCGAATCGATCATGCAGAAAGAAGTTGAAGAGCACGACGGTCTGGTGCCAATGATTCTGCTGACCCACCGTGTGCTTGAGCAGCACATGAACGATGCCATTGCCGCGCTTGAGGCGCTGCAAGGCGTTGTAGGTCCGGTAGTTCGCATCCGCGTAGAGCATCTTAATTAATTAAGAGCTGCAAGCGGCAAGCGGCAAGCTGCAAGTTAAAGCTGATTCGCTTTTACTTGTAGCGTGTAGCTAAACCGCTTGCGGCTCAAACCGAAGGTTTGAAACACATGCGCTATATCAGCACCCGTGGCCAGGCACCGGCCCTGAATTTTGAAGATGTTTTGCTGGCTGGTCTGGCCAGTGATGGCGGTCTGTATGTACCGGAAAACCTGCCGCGCTTTACCCAGGAAGAGATCGCTTCCTGGGCCGGCCTGCCGTATCACGAGCTGGCTTTTCGGGTCATGCGCCCGTTTGTGACTGGCAGCATCCCTGACGCTGACTTCAAAAAGATTCTGGAAGAGACCTACGGCGCGTTTTCTCACGCGGCTGTGGCACCACTGCGCCAGTTGAACGGCAACGAATGGGTGCTTGAACTGTTCCACGGTCCGACCCTGGCGTTCAAGGATTTCGCCCTGCAACTGCTCGGACGTTTGCTCGACTATGTGCTGGAAAAACGTGGCGAGCGCGTGGTAATTGTTGGCGCCACCTCCGGCGACACCGGTTCTGCGGCGATTGAAGGCTGCAAGCATTGCGAAAACGTCGATATTTTTATTCTGCACCCCAATAACCGGGTGTCGGAAGTACAGCGTCGGCAGATGACCACGCTGTTCGGCGACAACATCCACAACATCGCCATCGAAGGCAATTTCGATGACTGCCAGGAAATGGTCAAGGCCAGCTTCGCTGACCAGGGCTTCCTCAAGGGCACGCGTCTGGTTGCTGTGAACTCGATCAACTGGGCGCGGATCATGGCCCAGATCGTTTACTACTTCCACGCATCCCTGCAGTTGGGTGGCCCACAGCGTTCTGTATCGTTCTCGGTGCCTACCGGCAACTTTGGCGATATCTTCGCCGGCTACCTGGCACGCAACATGGGCTTGCCGATCAACCAGTTGATCGTTGCCACCAACCGCAACGACATCCTGCACCGCTTCATGAGCGGCAATCAGTACGCCAAGGACACCCTTCACGCGACCCTGTCGCCGTCGATGGACATCATGGTGTCTTCGAACTTCGAGCGTCTGCTGTTCGATTTGCATGGGCGTAACGGCGCGGCAGTTGCCGGTCTGATGGATACCTTCAAGCAAACCGGCAATTTCAGCGTTGAGGAAGATCGCTGGACCGAAGCACGCCGCTTGTTTGACTCGCTGGCTGTCGACGACGAACAAACCTGTGAAACCATTGCCCAGGTGTTTGCAGAAACCGGCGAAGTGCTGGACCCGCACACCGCAATCGGAGTCAAGGCTGCCCGTGAGTGCCGACGCAGCCTGGATATCCCGATGGTGATTCTGGGCACTGCACACCCGGTCAAGTTTCCGGATGCAGTTGAAAAAGCTGGCGTAGGAAAAACTCTAGAACTACCTGCCCATCTTTCTGACTTGTTTGAACGAGAAGAGCGCTACACCGTGTTGGCCAATGACCTGAAAGCGGTGCAAGCCTTTGTCAGTCAGCATGGCAATCGAGGCAAGGCACTTTAAAGGTATTTGTCTTACGCATTTTAAGGCCCGTCATCTGACGGGCTTTTTTGTTTGTGCATGGCAGACTTGCGGTGTTTTCGCCTGCGGATGCGGGCGAGTATCCAGTCAAGGATGTGGCCATGTCAGATTTTTTCAGCGAGCTGAAATCATGGATGTACACACTGCTCGCTATCGGCCTGTGGTGCTTCATGCAACCGGTCGTTGCTGCACACGGATTGCCGTTCCGGCTTTCGAAAAGCGTTGCCGACTTTACACCGTTGCCATTGGACAGCACTGAGAAGCAGTGGCTGGCAGACCGCGGGACGCTAAGTGTGGGGATCGCTATTGCTGACTACGAACCCATTGATATCACCCATGACCGCAATCGCTATCAAGGTATCAGTGCAGATTACTTGAGTATTATCCGCGACAAGTTGGGTGTGTCTGTTGAAGTGTCTGGCTACAGAAAGCGCGACCAGGCAGTCGCCGAGTTGCTCGCGGGTAAAATTGATATTTTGACCAGTGCCAGTAGTTTTGAGAGCGGTGTCGAGGGCATTGCGCTGTCAACGGACTACATGGTCGATCGTTCCGTTATTGTCGGTCGTGGAAGTGATACAGAGTCCGTCCAAAAATGGGCAGGTAAAAAAATTGGTTTTGTCGATGGCTACATCGACGTACACACCGCCCATGCTTTTTACCCTGACAGCGAGATAGTGATTACCCCAACGTTGCATAGCGCAATGGAAGCGCTTATTGAAGGCGATATTGATGCGTTTGTGGGTAATGAAGTCATCGTGCAAGCGTTCAAAAGTGTTCGGCCTTATTCGGGCTTGCGCATTATCGGTGACAGCGCATTACCCGAATCCGGGTTTGCATTTGCGACGCGTCGTGCCGACCCGCTGATGGGTTCTTTGATTAATCGAGCGTTGGACAGTATTGATGACCCTATCTCGCACGTGGTGCTTGAACGCTGGACCAGCGGGCTTGAAGGCAGCATTGCCCACCAACACATCAACTTGCTGCCCAGCGAGCGGGAATGGATCAAGCGCCATCCGGAGGTGACGCTGGGGAGCCAGCAATTTCCGCTGTATACCTTTAAAAATGGCGACGGTGACTGGAGTGGGTTGAGCATTGATATCCTGAAGCGCATTTCGCGCATGACCGGGTTGCAGTTTGTCCATAAAGAGGTGTTTTCAACGGCGCAAACCTTGGACATGCTCAAGAGTGGCGAGGTGCAAATGAACTCGACGCTGAGCATAAGCCATGAGCGCAAGGCCTTCTTGAACTTCACTTATTCTTATGGCGGAGCACCCTGGGTTTTTGTTGTGCGTGTTCATGATTCCCGGCTGGGTTCGCTGGATCAGCTATCTGGAAAAGTACTGGTGCTTCCGGCCAAACACAGCCTTGAAGAGTTGATCCGGAGTGAGTACCCGGCAATTACCTTGCGCCAGGTTGATACCTATGCGCAGGCTCGCCATCTTGTTGAGCAGGGGGAGGCGGATGCAACGATCCAGAATAAGTCCCAGGCTTATTTGTATCCTCCGGGGCGGCTCAAAGTTGGTCGCACTGTTGAAGGACGCTGGAGCAGCGACAATTTTGCGGTGCCTGTCCAGTATCCAGAGCTGCTTGGCATTATGAACAAGGCCCTGGAAGCCATACCCATAACCGAGATCAGGGCGTTAAGAGCCAAGTGGCTGGGGGCTGCTGGCAAAGCGCCTTCTACCGAGAGCGGGTTATCCTCTTCAGCATGGCTGTACTGGGTGGTGGCGATCCTGATGACGGTAGGAGTCATGCTGCTTGTATGTAACAGGCGTCAGCGCAAGCAGATCGGTTGGGGAGGCGTGCGCGAGCAAGTTTTACGCGCACAACTGGAGCTGCAGCGTTGCATTTTGGATGGCATTCCCAGTCCGATTTTTGTGGTCGGTCTTCAGGGTGAGTTGCTGACCTGCAATCAAAGTTATGAGGAGCGATTATTCATCAAGCTGGAGCACGTTTGCGGATTGAACAGCTTTGAGATGGGCACTTTCCCCCAGGAGTTGGGCGAGCAGTTTCACCGCGAGATCATGCAATCGATACATAGCCGAAAACCCTATTATCAAAAACGTACGCTGGAGATCAAATCGGGCGCCATGGAGATCTATCAGTGGACCGTTCCCTTTTATTCGGCTTCAGGAACGTTAGAAGGGCTGGTGGGTGGATGGCTGGATATTTCTGATATAAAAAAGTGGGAACCCAATGACCAATAAGGTCGTGTGATGTGCTGAGGGCGAGTCGTAGAAAAAGCTTCATTTATTTAGGAATAATCCTATGTTTCATTCAGTTCGAGCCTTCTAAAGTACGCCCTCGCGGTGAACGTCCCCATGTATTGAAGGCTCATGATGCGACCTCTGAAAGTATTGATTCTTGAAGACAACCCTTTTCAATTGATGGTGCTGCATCAAATGCTGAACACTTTTCGCATCTTTGATGTGTTGGTTGCGCAAAGCGTTGAGTCTGCCCGCCGCTCGCTGGCTAAGCGCGGAGCCATTGATGTGGCTATCTGCGACCTTTATGTGGACGGCTTGTCCGGAATGGAGTTGATCCGCGAGTTGGCCGTAAAACGTGAAGCCTCGGCGTTGATTATTCTCAGTTGTGCAGCCCCGCATATCCTGGAGCAAGCCGTGAACACCGCCCGCCAGGACGGTCTCAAGGTGCTTGGCTGCCTGCCAAAGCCAGTGACAATCAGTGGGTTGGGGCGATTGTTGGATTCATACCAACGACTCGACGTATGCGCTGTTGAAAATACCAACTGATTGCGTGGGAGCGAGCCTGCTCGCGAAGGTCGTGAGTGACACCGCGTATTAGCCCGATAATCGCGATGCTCTTGAGCGCTTCGCGAGCAGGCTCGCTCCCACAGTCAGGGGGGACTGGCCTCTTGAACAGGGTCTAACGACAACCACTGAGTATCAGCCTTGAACCGCGCATCGCGCCCAAGGTTAGCCAGGATGGCGTTGATACTGCGAATGGCTTCGCGGCCTTCAGGTGTGTCCGAACATCCGATGTGTATGGGTTGATAGGTGGGGGCGCCCTGGATACGGTAAAAAATCAGGCTATCGGGTGACAGCCCTTGTTGGCCGGCCTTTGCCTGAATCTCTGGCCAATACCCCAGCAGTGCTTGCAAGCGGTCTGCCTGCTGCATTTGCAGCAGGCTGTCCAGCGGGTCATTGCCATAATGGATAACGATTTGGCTCGCCGGGCTCTGTGACAGTTGATCATCGATCCATTCGCCATAGCTGCGTTTGGCAATGACCCCAAGCTTCAAGGCTTGCGCGCCCAGCAGTGCTGGCAAGTCCACTTTTTCATCATGAACAAAGGGGGCGATCAGTGATTGATCCTTGCGGCGAATTACCATGCCGTTGCTGTGCAAGCCAATGAGCGGCGTAGAGTAGGCAATCCGGCTGGCACGGGTTGGGTTCCATACCAGAGAGGGGTCGCAGGTCAGTGACGGGCTTTCAAGCATCTGTATGGCGCGGGCGCGGTTAACCCGCAAGATGACGTGCTGATAGTGCGGCATGCTGGTCATCAGCACAGGCATCAGTTGATCGATCATGCCCTGACCTTTCAGCGGCCCATCAAACACCGTCAATGGCGGCAGATCACGCAGTAGCCATATGAGCTTTTCTGCGGCCAGACTACCGGGCGTCCAGACAAACAATGCCGATGTGATCAGGCTTGCCCAAATGCTTCGCCACTTCGAGCGATGAGTCATTGTGCTGATCTCCTTCGTTAAACAGCACCCGCCAGCTTCAGGTTGGCAATGGCTGCGTCGTCGTAACCTAAAGCATTCAACACTTCATGGTTGTGGGCACCCAATTCTGGGCCTACCCAATCTGCAGAGCCTGGGGTATCGGAAAGCCTTGGCACGATGCCGGGCATTTTGAAGTCTTTGCCGTCGGGCAACTTGGCTTGAAGAAACATCTCTCGGGCCAAAAACTGCGGGTCACTGAACATGTCTTCCGCCGAGAAGATGCGACTGGCGGGCACTTGTGCAGTGCTCAGTTGTTCGAGCACCGTCTCAAGCGGCAGCGAGGCCACCCAGCGGTCAATCACACCGTACAACTCATCACGGCGAGCGTCGCGGCCATCGTTGCTGGTCAGTGTCGGGTCATTCGCCAAGTCATCACGCCCAATGATCTGCATGAAGCGCTTGAAAATGGCGTCACCATTGGCGCCAATCTGGACGTGTTTGCCGTCCAGGCTGGTATGAATCGAGGACGGGGTAATGCCCGGCATGATGTTGCCGGTGCGCTCACGAATAAAACCGAATACATCGAACTCGGGCACCATGCTTTCCATCATGGCGAAAATGGCTTCGTACAGCGCCACGTCAACCACTTGGCCCTGACCGCCATTTACCTCGCGATGACGTAAAGCCATCAGCGCGCCAATCACTCCCCACAGCGCGGCAATCGAGTCGCCGATCGAGATACCGGTGCGTACCGGTGGCCGGTCTTCAAAACCGGTGATATAGCGCAGCCCGCCCATGGATTCGCCCACGGCACCAAACCCCGGTTGGTCTTTCATCGGGCCGGTTTGACCAAAGCCGGACAAGCGCACCATCACCAGCTTCGGGTTCAAGGCGTGCAGCACATCCCAGCCCAGGCCGAGTTTTTCCAGGACACCGGGGCGGAAGTTTTCGATCAGAATATCGGCGTCTGCCAGCAACGCCTTGAGGATATTCAGGCCGTCAGGGTGCTTGAGGTTTAGCGTCAGGGATTTCTTGTTGCGCGCCTGAACAAACCACCACAACGACGTGCCTTCGTACAGCTTGCGCCATTTACGCAGCGGGTCGCCGCCATCCGGGGATTCGACCTTGATCACCTGCGCGCCAAATTCGGCACAGATCCGTGATGCAAACGGCCCGGCGATCAGAGTGCCCAGTTCGACGACTTTGAGGCCCGAAAGGGGTTTGGCTGCGAGCGGCATGAGTTGTCCTTGTCCAGAGCGAGCGAGTACAGCCTTTTAACATACGTGGTACTAACCGCGCACTGCCTCTGTGGGAGCGAGCCTGCTCGCGATTAAGTCACTGCGAGATAACAGAAAGTTTGCACGACCCGCATCGCGAGCAAGCTCGCTCCTACAGTTGATTGAACCCAGTTAGCAGCGCATCGGTTAGACTTAGCGCCTTTCTCCGTATCAAGAAGCCCGTTCATGGCCCAGCCGTCCACGACCTACAAGTTTGAACTCAACCTCACCGATCTCGATCGCGGGGTGTATGAAAGCGTCAAGCAGACCATCGCCCGTCACCCTTCGGAAACTGAAGAGCGCATGACCGTGCGCCTTCTGGCTTATGCCTTCTGGTACAACGAACAGCTGGCTTTTGGTCGCGGTCTGTCAGATGTAGACGAGCCAGCCCTGTGGGAAAAGAGCCTGGATGACCGTGTACTGCACTGGATCGAAGTCGGCCAGCCCGATGCCGACCGCCTGACCTGGTGCTCGCGCCGTACTGAACGCACCAGTTTGCTGGCCT
This sequence comes from Pseudomonadota bacterium, assembly GCA_040385125.1. GTDB lineage: Bacteria > Pseudomonadota > Gammaproteobacteria > Pseudomonadales > Pseudomonadaceae > Aquipseudomonas. The sequence goes on from JAZKIA010000024.1 coordinate 74,270, forward strand.
ATGGCAGCCTGCGCGTGTGGGAAGGCAAGGTCATCCCAGCGATCAAAAATCTGAAAAACGTCAACATTGCTGCCGTCCCGCAAGAGATTCTGGAAGTTCTCGCCAAAGACATGCCGCGCGTTATCAAGTGGGATGTGATGATCAGCGAAGGCACGATTTTTGTTACAGATGACCGTGGCCAGCACGAAGTGCAGTTGCAGTGGTTGCAAGGCGAACGCGGTTAATTGACGCGACCTGTACACGTACATTTTTTAATAAGAGCTCCTCACCCGCTTATGCGCATCGAACCTCGTCCACTGCCTGAAACCCTGCCTTTTTTGGGCGAAATGCCGACCCTGCTGACGCGTCTGTACGCGGCGCGTGGCGTGCAGTCGCAAGCTGAACTGGACAAGAGCCTGGCGCGGTTGATTCCGTATCAGCAACTCAAGGGTATTGATGCGGCAGTGGACTTGCTGGTGGTGGCGCTTGAACAGCGCCAGCGCATCCTGATCGTGGGCGACTTTGACGCGGACGGAGCCACGGCCAGTACCGTGGGCATGCTCGGTCTGCGGTTGCTGGGGGCTGCCCATGTCGATTATCTGGTGCCCAATCGTTTCGAGTACGGCTACGGCCTGACCCCGGAAATTGTCGAAGTCGCCTTGACCCGCACGCCACACCTGCTGATCACGGTCGACAACGGCATCTCCAGTATTGAAGGCGTGGCCGCAGCGAAACAAGCCGGGTTGAGTGTGCTGGTGACCGACCACCACTTGCCAGGCACCGAGCTGCCGGCGGCAGATGCCATCGTCAATCCCAACCAGCCTGGCTGTGAATTCCCAAGCAAGGCGCTGGCAGGCGTTGGCGTTATTTTCTACGTGCTGATTGCATTGCGGGCACGTTTGAACAACCTGGGTTGGTATCAAGACAGCAAGGCGCCAAATATTGCCGAGCTGCTGGACCTGGTAGCGCTGGGCAGTGTGGCCGACGTGGTGCCGCTGGATGCCAACAACCGGATTCTGGTGCATCAGGGGCTTGAACGCATTCGTGCCGGGCGAGCACGTCCGGGGCTCAAGGCCATTCTCGAAGTGGCCAAGCGTGATCACTCACGCATTACCTCGACCGACCTGGGGTTTATTCTCGGCCCGCGCCTGAACGCCGCCGGGCGTTTGGACGACATGAGCCTTGGCATCGAATGCTTGCTTACCGACGACGCAAATGCAGCGCAAGAAATGGCCGTGCAACTCGACGAAATGAACCAGGACCGCAAATCCATCGAGCAAGGCATGCAGCGTGAAGCGCTGGCCCAGCTCAAGGATCTAGCGGTCGATAACATGCCGTTTGGCCTGTGCCTGTTTGATCCTGAGTGGCACCAGGGGGTGATCGGGATTCTGGCTTCGCGCCTCAAAGAGCGCTATTTCCGCCCAACGTTTGCCTTCGCCGATGCTGGTGACGGCATGCTCAAAGGGTCCGGGCGTTCGGTGCCGGGCTTTCATATTCGTGATGCGCTCAGCGTCGTGGCTGCCCAGCACCCGGACTTGATCAGCAAATACGGTGGCCATGCCATGGCCGCCGGTTTGACCTTGCCCGAGGCCAACTTCGCGCTGTTTAGCCAAGCATTTGATGAGGAAGTGCGGCGTCAGTTGCGTGAAGAAGACCTGACTGGGCGCATGCTGTCTGACGGTAATCTGGCAGTTGAAGAGTTCAATCTGGAACTGGCCCGCGCCTTGCGCAACGCAGGGCCCTGGGGGCAGCACTTTCCTGAGCCGTTGTTTCACGGGGTGTTCCAGTTGGTGGAGCAGCGCATCGTGGGCGAGCGGCATTTGAAAGTGGTGCTCAAAACCGAATGTGGCAGCGTCAAACTCGACGGCATCGCCTTCGGGATTGACCGTGAAGTGTGGCCCAACCCGACCATTCGCTGGGTGGAGCTGGCCTACAAGCTCGACCTCAACGAGTTTCGCGGTAATGAAACCGTGCAACTGATGATCGCTCATATCGAGCCGCGGTAATTCCGGGATGTGAACCCCACCTCGTCCAGTGTTGTCGACTAGTCTCTAAGAAGTATCTGGAGCCTACCCACTGGAATTAGAGGTGACCCATGAGTCTGCTGCTTGAACCCTATACCCTGCGAAAACTGACCCTACTTAATCGCATCGCGGTCTCGCCGATGTGCCAGTACTCCAGCGTCGACGGGCTGGCCAATGATTGGCATCTGGTGCACTTGGGCAGTCGTGCGGTTGGCGGCGCTGGTTTGATTTTTACCGAAGCCACCGCAGTCACGCCTGACGGGCGTATCACTGCCCAGGATCTTGGGTTGTGGAACGATGAACAAATCGAACCCCTGCAACGTATCACCCGTTTTATCCGAGCTCAGGGCGCGGTGGCCGGTATTCAGCTGGCGCATGCCGGGCGCAAGGCCAGTACCTACCGGCCGTGGTTGGGCAAGCATGGCAGCGTCAAAGTTGAGGAGGGCGGTTGGGTGCCGGTTGGACCTTCTTCCATTGCCTTCGACCCTCAGCACACCGCACCGAGGCAACTGGACGAAGCCCAGATCAATGACGTGATTCAAGCCTTTGTCAGCGCCGCCAGGCGGGCGTTGGAGGCAGGTTTTTCGGTGGTTGAAGTGCACGCGGCTCATGGTTACTTGCTGCATCAATTCCTTTCACCATTAAGCAATCAGCGCCGCGACCACTATGGCGGCTCCTTCGAAAACCGCATTCGGCTGGTGTTGCAAGTCACCGAGGCGGTGCGTGAGGTATGGCCGCAAGAGCTTCCGCTGTTTGTACGGGTCTCAGCTACCGACTGGGTGGAAGATGGCTGGAACCCGGACGAAACCGTGGAGCTGGCGCGCCGTCTCAAGGCGCTGGGGGTCGACCTGATAGATGTGTCTTCAGGCGGTACGGCGGCCAATGCCGAAATTCCGGTCGGGCCGGGTTATCAAACGCGGTTTGCCGAGCGTGTACGCAAGGAGGCAGGCATCGCCACGGGCACGGTAGGCATGATTACCGAACCTGCTCAGGCCGAGCATATTCTGCGCACCGGCCAGGCTAATTTGATTCTGTTGGCGCGTGAGTTGTTGCGTGATCCGTACTGGCCGTTGCACGCTGATGATGACCTGGGGGGCAAAAAAGCCACGTGGCCTGCCCAATATCAGCGCGCCACTCACCGCGACCAACCGATTCATGAGTCGGATTTGCGCGACTGAATCGAATACAGTCTCGGTGCAATGTAGTTCACTTAAGGACAACTGTAGGAGCGAGCTTGCTCGCGATGCGCTCAAGGTCAT